>NZ_JBSPCZ010000007.1:0-335727 GCF_056161485.1 Pseudomonas sp. 5Vm1k | reverse complement strand
AAGCCTCGCTCCTACAGGATTTGCGTCGTTCGCATCATCGCGATACGACACCAATCCTGTAGGAGCGAGGCTTGCCCGCGAAGCTTTTGACTTAGGTCGTGACGTTCAGGTACTTGCCTGCGCTCGCCACGTTATCCAGCGAATACTGCTTGCTCAAATTGGCGATCATTTTCTGCAGCGCTTCGCTCACATTCGACTGATCGGTAGAGCTGTCGCTGTTTTTCTCGCGACCAGCCTGCAGTGCTGCTTTGAGTTCGTCGCTGCTGACGCCACCGCTGCTGTCGCTGTCGAGCACCTTCAGCAACGCGGCGCTGGTGTCGGTGGCGGTCGACGTTGAGGTCGATGAGTTGCTGTTGCTGGCCTGTAACGCGCTGCTCAGTTCCGTGGCGCTGATGCTGCCATCGCTGTCAGTGTCGAGTTGGCTGAACAACTGATCGCTGGAGGCCTGTTGCGGCGGTGGTGGCGGTGGGCTCAGGGCGGCGGCGAGTTCGTCCTTGCTGACAGTGCCGTCCTGGTTTTTGTCCAGCGCCGAGAAGATCTCCTTGCTGTCGGCGCTGCTGCCAGCGCTGGTCAGGCCGTTGCTCAGCTCATCGCTGCTGAGGTTGCCATTGCCGTCGGCATCCAGGGCGCCGAGAAGCGCGTCGGCCAGGTCAGTGTTGGGTGCCTGGTCCTGCGGAGGTGGCGGCGGTGCCATCGCGGCCATTTCCTCGCTGCTCAGGCTGCCGCTGTCGTCGCTGTCGAGGTCTGTGAAGTTCTTGCTCAGATCGGCCAACAGGCGATTGTCGGGTTTTTCGGTCTGGGCGGTTTTTAGTTCGTCCTGACTTACCGAGCCGTCGCCATTGGTGTCGAGCTTGGTTAACAGTTGTTTCTGGAACTCTGCACGGCGGGCGGCGTTGGCCGTCGTGTTGCTGGTGCTCGTGCTGGTATAGCTCGTGTAGTTGCTGCTGACGCTACCGATCATTGGGCTCACTCCTTTGGACGGAAAACCGGTGAGTGCACCGGCTTATGCAG
Source organism: Pseudomonas sp. 5Vm1k (assembly GCF_056161485.1). Taxonomy (NCBI): domain Bacteria; kingdom Pseudomonadati; phylum Pseudomonadota; class Gammaproteobacteria; order Pseudomonadales; family Pseudomonadaceae; genus Pseudomonas; species Pseudomonas sp. 5Vm1k. The sequence continues at coordinate 334,716 of NZ_JBSPCZ010000007.1, read as the reverse complement.
CCTCAAGGGGCAAGTTGTCGTGGGTATGTGGCGTTTGTACCGGTTGGTACACAGAGTCAGCAGGCCAATCCGAGATCCCCTGTGGGAGCGGGCTTGCTCGCGAAAGCGGTGTATCAGTCAATATTGATGTCGACTGACACGCCCTCTTCGCGAGCAAGCCCGCTCCCACAGGGGATTTATGTTTAACAAGGGGATTTATGTAGGGATTCAGTTGCGAGGCAATTTGATAACAGCAGTCAAGCCTCCACCCGGTGTTTCTTCCAGGCTCAATTGCCCGCCCAACCGTTCCGCCGCTTCCCGGGCGATGGTCATGCCCAGGCCGACGCCGCCGGAGTTGCGGTTGCGCGAACCCTCCAGCCGAAAAAACGGTTCGAATACCGCTTCACGCTTGTCCGGCGCAATCCCCGGGCCGTGATCGATCACCCGAATCACCAGGTGTTCACGGCTGTCTTCAAGGGTAATCAGCGCTTCCCCGGCATAACGCAGGGCGTTATCCATCAGGTTATTGATGCACGAGCGCAAGGCCATCGGCTGGACTTGCAGCGGCGCGCAATGACCACTGGCCTGGACGTCGGCCCCCTGGTCCTGGGCGTTTTCGCTCAGGGACTCGACCAATGCCTGCACATCCATCCACTGCCGGGCTTCACTGGTGCGTTGTTCGTGCAGGTAAGTGAGGGTGGCGTCGAGCATGCCGATCATGTCGTCCAGGTCCTGGCGCATCTGGCCTTGCAGCTTGTCGTCGTCGATTTGTTCCAGGCGCAGCTTGAGTCGCGACAGCGGCGTGCGCAGGTCGTGGGACACCGCGCCGAGCATCCGCGAGCGCTGTTGCACCTGTTCGATAATCCGGCGCTGCATCTTGTTGAAGGTGTGGGCCGCTTGCCGCGCCTCCCGTGGACCTGACTCGTCCAGCGGCGGGCTGTCGAGGTTCTCGCTCAAGCGCTCGGCGGCATCGCTCAGGCGCTGGATCGGCCGGCTCAGCAACTTGGCGCCGTACCACGCGGCAATGATCAGCGAGACCAGTTGAAAGGTCAGCGGCACCAACGGCCCGCCGAACCACGGCCGCGGCGGGCGTTTTTCGAAGCGCGGGTCCATCGGTGGACGCGGGCCCTCGAAGTCCTCGGAAAACCCGGGCGGCGGCGGAGGGGGAGGCGGGCCGTAGTGGTGAAACCAGAAAAACGCCAGCAGGTGCGCCAGGATGATCGCGATCAGCAGCACGCCAAACAGGCGGCCGAACAGCGTATCGAAGCGCGCACGCATCAGCCGATGTCTCTCGCGTCGAACAGGTAACCCTCGCCGCGAACGGTCTTGATCAGCTGTGGGTTTTTCGGGTCATCCCCCAGTTTCTGGCGCAGGCGCGACACCAGCAAGTCGATGCTGCGATCAAAAGCCTCGATTGAACGACCACGGGCGGCATCCAGTAATTGTTCGCGGCTGAGCACCCGGCGCGGACGTTCGATGAACACCCAGAGCAGGCGGAATTCGGCGTTGGACAACGGCACCACCAGGCCATCGGCGGCGATCAATTGGCGCAGCACGCTGTTCAGGCGCCAGTTGTCGAAGCGAATATTCGCACGCTGCTCGGTGCGATCATCCCGCACCCGCCGCAGAATGGTCTGAATCCGCGCCACCAGTTCCCGCGGCTCGAACGGCTTGGCCATGTAGTCGTCGGCGCCCAATTCGAGGCCGATGATCCGGTCGGTGGGTTCGCAGCGCGCAGTCAGCATCAAAATTGGAATGTCCGACTCGGCGCGCAGCCAGCGGCACAGGGACAAGCCGTCTTCGCCGGGTAGCATCAGGTCGAGCACCACCACGTCGAAATGCTCCGCTTGCAGCGCCAGACGCATGGCCGCGCCATCGGTGACGCCGCTGGCGTGGATATTGAACCGGGCCAGATAGTCGATCATCAATTCGCGGATCGGGACGTCATCGTCGACGATCAGGGCGCGAATGCTCCAGCGTTTGTCGTCGCCGGGCGCTTTTTGATCGTCGTTCACAGGTGCTGAGGTGTTGTGCATGCGTGCGTTCATCTGCCAGATAGGCTGCCAACCACAAAGATGGGCTGCGAGGTTGTGGCTTCAGCATAGGCGTCCAGCCCGAAGGCGGGAAGTGCTGCTGTAAGGACGTGTTGCGGCTGCCGAGGGTAGTGATGAAGGATGTTGTGGGCGTGTCGTGAGTGTATCGGGCTCGACACAATTGGCGCACAAGCTAGGCTTGCCGGAGTATGCGGGACGATTTACCGATCATCGGGTCCCGCAGCGCCGTTGGTTCCGCTACAATGCGCGCCGATTTCGTCCTGCCTGAGAGCCCGCACATGTCCGTCTGCCAGACTCCTATCATCGTCGCCCTGGATTTCCCCACCCGTGACGCCGCACTGAAGCTGGCCGACCAGTTGGACCCGAAACTGTGCCGGGTCAAAGTCGGCAAGGAACTGTTCACCAGCTGCGCCTCGGAAATCGTCGGCACCCTGCGTGACAAGGGTTTCGAAGTGTTCCTGGACCTCAAGTTTCACGATATCCCGAACACTACCGCTATGGCGGTGAAAGCAGCCGCGGAAATGGGCGTGTGGATGGTCAACGTCCACTGCTCCGGCGGCTTGCGCATGATGGCGGCCTGCCGTGAAGTGCTTGACCAGCGTACCGGCCCCAAGCCGCTGCTGATCGGCGTGACCGTGCTGACCAGCATGGAGCGTGAAGATCTGGCGGGCATCGGCCTTGACATCGAGCCGCAGGAGCAAGTGCTGCGCCTGGCCGCGCTGGCGGAAAAAGCCGGGATGGACGGTCTGGTGTGCTCGGCCCTGGAAGCCCAGGCCTTGAAAGCGGCCCACCCGTCGCTGCAACTGGTGACCCCGGGGATTCGCCCGGCGGGCAGCGCCCAGGACGATCAACGTCGCATCCTGACTCCGCGTCAGGCACTGGATGCCGGTTCCGACTATCTGGTGATCGGCCGTCCGATCAGCCAGGCGGCGGATCCTGCAAAGGCGTTGGCCGACGTTGTGGCCGAAATCGCTTAACCAGACACACTGAAGATCCAAATGTGGGAGCGGGCTTGCTCGCGAAGGCGGTGTATCAGTCAACGATGATGTCGACTGATACTCCCTCTTCGCGAGCAAGCCCGCTCCCACATTGGTTATGTGGTGCATTCAAGAATCGGGTTAAACCTTCAGAACCAACTTCCCGAAATTCTCCCCGCTGAACAACTTCATCAGCGTCTCCGGGAATGTTTCCAGTCCTTCGACAATATCTTCGCGACTCTGCAACTGCCCCTTAGCCATCCAGCCGGCCATTTCCTGCCCGGCGGCAGCGAATTGCGCGGCGTAGTCCATCACCACAAAGCCTTCCATCCGAGCGCGGTTGACCAGCAGCGACAGGTAGTTGGCCGGGCCTTTGACCGCTTCTTTGTTGTTGTACTGGCTGATGGCGCCGCAAATCACTACCCGTGCTTTCAGGGCCAGGCGACTCAGCACCGCGTCGAGGATGTCGCCACCGACGTTATCGAAATACACGTCCACGCCTTTAGGGCATTCGCGCTTGAGCCCAGCAACGACGTCTTCGTTTTTGTAGTCGATGACCCCGTCAAAACCCAGTTCATCGATCAAAAATTTGCACTTGTCCGCGCCGCCGGCGATGCCGATCACGCGGCAGCCTTTGATCTTGGCGATCTGCCCGGCAATGCTGCCCACTGCACCCGCCGCGCCCGACAGCACCACGGTGTCGCCGGCCTTCGGTGCGCCAACGTCGAGCAAGGCGAAGTAAGCGGTCATCCCGGTCATGCCCAGTGCGGACAAGTAGCGCGGCAGCGGCGCCAGTTTCGGATCGACTTTGTAGAAACCTCGTGGCTCGCCGAGGAAATAATCCTGCACGCCCAGGGCACCGTTGACGTAGTCGCCGACCGCAAAGCCTGGAGTGTTCGATGCCACGACTTTGCCTACGCCCAATGCGCGCATGACCTCGCCAATACCAACCGGCGGGATGTAGGACTTGCCCTCGTTCATCCAGCCGCGCATGGCCGGGTCCAGGGACAGGTATTCGTTCTTGACCAGGATCTGACCCGCCGCCGGTTCGCCGACCGGTACTTCTTGATAGGTGAACGTTTCGCGAGTCGCCGCGCCGACCGGGCGTTTGGCGAGCAGGAATTGGCGATTGTTCTGGGTAGTCATGACAGGCACTCAAGATGAATGAAGCCTTGTTGATAGACCTTCATGGCCGATGCCGCAAGGTTGGCTGATGCGGCGAATACAGGTCGATCCAGTGCAGTGATAGTTGGCTGGGCGGTTCTATCACTGTGAGTCATGGGCACTCAACCGGCCTTCTGATAGTGCTGCCGCACGTAACGCCCCGTGGATAGACTGCAAGCACGAGATCCCCCGCCATCTTCTCTTCGAGGACAGAACAATGAGCATGACGTTTTCCGGCCAGGTAGCCGTTGTGACCGGTGCAGCCAATGGTATTGGCCGCGCTACCGCCCAGGCTTTTGCGGCCGAAGGGTTGAAGGTAGTGGTCGCGGATCTGGACACGGCGGGGGGCGAGGGCACCGTGGCGCTTATTCGCACGGCGGGTGGCGAAGCGACCTTCGTGCGCTGCAACGTCACCGTGGAGAGCGAGGTAAAACATCTGATGGACGAGGTGATCAATACCTACGGCCGTCTCGACTATGCCTTCAACAATGCCGGCATCGAAATCGAAAAAGGCAAACTGGCCGACGGTACGCTCGATGAGTTCGACGCGATCATGGGCGTCAACGTCAAAGGTGTCTGGCTGTGTATGAAGTACCAGTTGCCGTTGCTGCTGGCCCAGGGCGGCGGCGCGATCGTCAACACCGCTTCGGTGGCCGGCCTCGGTGCGGCACCGAAGATGAGCATCTACGCGGCCTCCAAGCACGCGGTGATCGGCTTGACCAAATCGGCGGCTATCGAATACGCCAAGAAGAAGATCCGTGTGAACGCGGTGTGCCCGGCGGTGATCGACACCGACATGTTCCGCCGCGCCTATGAAGCCGACCCGAAGAAGGCCGAGTTCGCCAACGCCATGCACCCGGTCGGCCGCATCGGCAAGGTCGAGGAAATCGCCAGCGCGGTGTTGTACCTGTGCAGTGACGGCGCGGCATTCACCACAGGGCATTCGCTGGCCGTGGACGGTGGCGTCACCGCTTTCTAAAAGTTGATAACGCAATCCCCCCTGTGGGAGCGGGCTTGCTCGCGAAGAGGGAGTGTCAGTCGATATCTATGTTGATTGACACGCCGCTTTCGCGAGCAAGCCCGCTCCCACATGGGTTTGTGGTTAGCCATGTGGGAATGTGTTTCAAATGGTTAGAACCACCGGTTTTAGCGGCGTTGTCGCACAGCCCGACGTGCGCTCCTGTGATTAACTGCTGTCAGCAAAATGGACAGGAGTTTGTTTGCTCATGGAATTGAGAATTGATCGACAGGCAATGGTGCCCGTCGTACAGCAAATCGTCGACGGACTGGCGAGCTGGATCCGTCAAAGCGAAGTGCCGCCCGCGACGCGTTTGCCTTCCGTGCGACACATCGCGCGGCTCAATTTGCTCAGTCAGTCCAGTGTCGTTGAAGCCTGTGAGCGCCTCGTCGCCCAAGGGGTTCTGGTCACGCGTCCCGGCTCGGGGTTTTCTGTCGCCGCGTCGGTGCCGGTGTTGCCGGATGCGTGGGACTTACCCAGGTTCGAAGGCGTAGAGACGATGCAAGCGGGTTGCTCCGACAGCCTGTCGGGTGAACTGATGCTGGGGGGTGGCGGGTTGCCCGAAAGCTGGCGCGAGACGGACGACCTCAGCTACGCGATCCGCCAGGTGGCCCGCACCGACATGGCCGGCCTGTTCAACTACGGCACACCGCTGGGCTTGCTCCCGTTGCGCCAGCAAATTCTCAAACGCTTGAAACCGCTCAATATCGAGGCGCACGAAAGTCAGGTTCTGACTACCGCTGGCGCCAGCCAGGGGCTCGATCTGATTGTGCGCACGTTGCTCGAGCCGGGGGATTGCGTGGTGGTGGAAAGCCCCGGTTATTCGCCTCTGTTCGATTTGCTCAGGCTGCACGGGGTCCGCATGCACGAGGTTCCCCGCACCCCGCACGGGCCTGACACGGACGTGCTTGAGCATTTACTCATCAAGCACAACCCTCGTGCGCTATTCATCAACAGTTTTCACCACAACCCCACGGGCAGTTGCGTGGCGCTCGTGGTGGCGCAGCAGATTCTGGCGCTGAGCAAAGCCCATGATGTTCTGGTGATCGAAGACGACGTTTATGCTGATCTGCACAATGCCCCCGGCACACGCCTCGCGGCGCTGGATGATGACGGCCGGGTGATCTACGTCGGCAGTTTCTCGAAAACCCTCAGCAGTTCGTTGCGCGTCGGGTTTGTGGTGGCCGGTGCCGGGCTGGTTGCGCGGCTGGCTGAGGTCAAGATGATCAGCAGCATGGGCGGGTCGCGGTTTTGCGAATCAGTATTGGCCAGTATGTTGGCCACCGGTGCCTATCGCAAACTGGTACAGCGCCAGCGTCAACGCCTGAACGTGGACCGGGTCGCGGCATTGCAGGTGCTTGAAGATGCCGAATGGGAGGTGTTCGGCAAGCCGGCCGGCGGCTTGTTCATCTGGGCGCGATCACCCAAGTACGACTACGCTCACTTGCGCACACAGGCACGACGTTTTGACGTGCTGCTGTCGTCTGCGACGGCATTCAGTCCGACCGGTGAGGCCAGCGACTGGCTGCGCATAAATGTGGCCTATGCCTGTGATCCTCGGGCCCGCAGGTTTTTCCATGCCACCGCTTCGGATCGACCTAAAACGTTCTGAAAACGACGTGGGCGTAGCTTTTTGCCATTATTCCGACGCCAGAGACTTGTGTTGCCACAGGCCCGTTGCGAATCTCCATCTACAGACTATGGCAGGGGACTACGAGCAATGATTTCGGCCGTGCAAGGACGTTTTGCCAACCTCGGTATGGCGAAAAAACTGGGTATCGGGTTTGTCCTGGTGCTGTTGTTGACCGCCTTGGTGGCAGCCATTGGCGTATGGTCCCTGCAAACCATCAGTCATCGCTTCGACGGGCTCAAGCAGATGTCGTCGCTCAACAGCAGCTTGCTCAAGGTGCGCTTGCTGGAGCAGGAATACGCCTTGCACGGTAACCCGAAGACCGCCGATGCCCTGCGTCAGGGGGTTGATGCGCTGGTCGCCCTGTCTACTCAATTGAAGGCACAGTCGGCGGCCAATGTGCCGGTCATGAACGATGTCGAGCAGTCGCTTGGCGCCTACCGCAAGGCCTTCGACGAATTTGTCTCGCTGACCCAGGCCAAGGACCTGGCCCTGGAAATGGCCAGTTGGTCGGTGTCCAGCGTGGCTAACAACCTGGACGTGTTGCAGGCCGGTCTCGCCGACGACGGCGCCTATACCTTGAAGGATTCCGAAGGTAAGGATGGCGCGCAATTCATCGAACAGGCTAACCAGGTCAGCCAGGTGTCACGGTTGATGTTGCAGGCAATGAACGAGGCCCGCGTGCGCCTCGACCAGAGCCGCAAGGGTGATGACGATAGCGCCGGCAAGGGCAAGATCGAGCAGGCCGACCAGGCGCTGACCCAGGCCGAACAACTGAAAACCACGGTCAAGGACGAGGGCTACCAGACGGTCCTCAATGAAGTGACCGGTCACATCGCCAGTTTCAGCGACAAACTCGCCGAATACACCGGGCTACTGGCTCAGGAAAAAACCGTTTACGAGCAATTGCATCAGCGCGCCGCCCAGGTAGTGGAGCGGGTCGATCAGGCCTATGTGGCCGAAGACGGGGCGATGCAGACCGAACTGAAAAAGAATTCGCTGTTGATCGTCGGCTCTTCGGCGCTGGCGCTGCTGGTTGGTCTGATCGCGGCGTGGGTGATTACCCGGTTGATTGTTGCGCCGCTGCGCAGCGTGATCCGTGTTGCCCAGCAGATTGCCGCCGGTGATTTGAGTGCGACGGTGGAAGTGACCCGCCGCGATGAAATCGGCCAGTTGATGCTGGCGATGCAGCAGATGGGCGCAGGTCTGAGCAGTATCGTCAGTGGTTTGCAGGCAGGGATCGAACAGTTGGCCAGTTCCGCGCAATCGCTGTCGGCGGTGACCGAGCAGACCAACCTGGAGGTCAGCAGCCAGAAGGAAGAAACCGAGCAGGTCGCCACGGCGATGAATCAGATGACTGCCACTGTGCATGACGTGGCGCGCAATGCCGAAGAGGCCGCTACGGCGGCGCAGACGGCAGATGACAAGGTCGAGAGCGGACAGCAGGTGGTGCGTCAGAGCATGGCTCGGATCGAGCAACTGGCGGATTCGGCTACGTCAGCCAGTTCCAGCATCGAGAGCTTGAGTGCCGAGATCCAGAACATCGGCACGGTGCTGAGTGTGATTAAAAGCGTGGCTGAGCAGACTAACTTGTTGGCGCTCAATGCGGCCATCGAGGCGGCGCGGGCGGGTGAGCAGGGCAGGGGCTTTGCGGTGGTGGCCGATGAAGTTCGGGCGTTGGCCAAGCGTACCCAGCAATCGACCGAGGAGATTGAGCGGCTGGTCAGTGCTTTGCGTTCGGCGGCGCAGTCGTCGGTGCAGCAGATTCAGAACAGTGGTGAGTTGGTGAAGCTGGCGGTGAGTGATGCGCTGCAGACTGAGAGTGCGCTGGGGAGTATTGCGGCGGCGGTGTCGTTGATTCAGCAGATGAATCAGCAGATTGCGGCGGCGGCTGAGGAGCAGAGTTCGGTGGCTGAGGAGATTAATCGCAGTGTGACGAGTATTCGCGCGAGTGCGGATCAGTCTTCGTTGGCGATGCAGGGGAATGCGGCTTCCAGTATTGAGTTGGCGCAGTTGGGGATCGAGCTTAAGGGGATGGTTGGGCATTTTCGGCTTTGACGCTTTTCCTTGGCGGCCTTTGGGCCGACCATGTTCTTGGTGGGTGTGTGTATATCCGTTTTTGCGGTTAGGGCGGCTGGCGGTTTCGCCCTTACGGCGAGTCCCTTTTGGCAAACGCCCCAAAAGGAACCAAAAGGTCTCGCCCCGAGCGTCCGGCCCCTCGCCTGGGCTCGGCGTTCCTTCGCTCCGGTATTCATCTGGGGGCATCGCCTACGGTCGGCTTCGCTTCGACCTCCTCTCGATGTGTGCGGCTTCGCCGCACGGCGCTACGCGCCCACCCCCCAGATGAACACCTCCACTCAGCCTCCCGAGGGGGCGGGTGGGTCAAGATCGAGGGCAGGCGAGCTAACGCTCGGCCTTGAGTGGTGAGGAGCGGGGCGGTGCATGCCGGTTTGCTTCTGTTTTTGATTTTGTAGGAGTAAGGCTCGCCCGCAAAGGCGCCCCAACAGCCGACCATTCTCTCCCGGCTGCACTGGCTCTTTGTAGGAGCTGCCGAAGGCTGCGATCTTTTGATCTTCAAATCCAAAGCAAAAAAAAGCCACCTTGCGGTGGCTTTTTCTGGCTGTTCTGGTCAGTCGTATATCGCTTTTTTCTTCCAGTCGGCGTCGGCTTCGACGTCTTTGAGGCCTTCGGTCAATTGGTTTACTTCGCCTTCAGCCGGGGCGATTTTGTCCATGACTTGGGCGTTGGCGCGGGCCAGGAGTTTTTCCAGGTATTCGAGTTGTTCGGCGTAGACCTGCGGTTCCTGTTGTTTGCGCAGGTATTGCACGCCGCGTTCGAATGCCAGGCGAGCCTGGCCGGGTTGGTTCTGTTGCAGGGAGTGCTGGCCGAGATTGTTGAAGAACTCGATGTGCAGCAGCACCAGGATGTGGCGAACTTCGCGGATCCAGCGCTTGGCTTCGTTGGTCGGCAAGAAGCCGTCCTGCGCGGCGCGGGTGATCTGGCCGTGCAAGGCTTCGAGCAGGAAGCGCACGTCCTTGGCCTTGGCTTCGGTCTGGATCGGTGCCGGCGGGTTGTTGACCGGGATCGATTCGCCCTGGGCGATCAGCGTGCTCAATTCAGCAATTCGAGCTTTGACCGAGGCATTGGTTTTTTCGAGGTTGAGCAGGCGCTGGCAAACGTTAAGTTCCAGACGAGTCATCAGCAGCTTGAGCGCTGGCGTCATCAACTGACCGGGAAAGGTCTCGGTGATTTCGCCGCAGCGACGCAAGCGGTCGTTGAGTTCAACCTTGGTACGGGCCTTTTCCAGCTTATTGTTTTCCACCACATGGTTCATGTAGCCAATGGCGATCAATAGTGCGATCCCGGCTACGACTAGCAGGGTGATCATGAGTGGTGTCACCGGTAAGACCTCTTTATAGGGTTCGCGTGCGAGTGTAGTTGCTTGGCCTGGGGGCGCATAGGGCCGCTCGACGAGTTGGATCGGCCACGACTCTACTTATATCGGCCGTGCCCCTGCTTATATAAGTAACAACGTGCGAGGTGCACATTGCCATCACCTGTGGCGTGGGTGGACTATAGCGCCTTGGCGAGTGACAGAATATAGGCGTCAAACGCCGGACGACGGAAAACCCGGATTAGCCTCCCAAAGCACGGCGAAGTCATTGATTTAAATAAATTTATATCAGGGGGTTGACGACCCCTCAATCCATCCATAGAATGCGCGCCACTTACAGCGTAAAGCACACAGCGAAACGCGGTAGGGAGTGAATGTTGTACGTGTGTCCCCTTCGTCTAGTGGCCTAGGACACCGCCCTTTCACGGCGGTAACAGGGGTTCGAGTCCCCTAGGGGACGCCAATGCGGGAATAGCTCAGTTGGTAGAGCACGACCTTGCCAAGGTCGGGGTCGCGAGTTCGAGTCTCGTTTCCCGCTCCATTTTTAAACAGCACTGCTTTCGGGCGGGGCTGAGTGAAACCAGAACCGACATCTTCGGATGCGGATTTGGGCACTGAAATACACACCATGTGTTTCAGTTAGCGTGTCCCCTTCGTCTAGTGGCCTAGGACACCGCCCTTTCACGGCGGTAACAGGGGTTCGAGTCCCCTAGGGGACGCCATTTGCGGGAATAGCTCAGTTGGTAGAGCACGACCTTGCCAAGGTCGGGGTCGCGAGTTCGAGTCTCGTTTCCCGCTCCATATTTAACAAAAACGCCGCTCAGCAATGAGCGGCGTTTTTGTTTGTGCGTTTTCTGCTGAAACCTTAAAAAGTCGGACCCGCCAGAGTAGCGGGTCCGAACGGGTGATCAGAGCTTCGGCAACTGCCCGACGCGTCCCATCATCTCGGTCACGATCTGCAGGTCCAGCAGGAACTGGTCGACGGTCTTGAACTCGTTGTCGGTATGGCCGGTGTACTTGACCTCAGGCCGGGCCAGGCCGAATTGCACGCCATTGGGCAGCTCATGGACCGACGTGGCGCCGGCGGAGCTGCCGAACTTGTGTTCCATGCCCAGGTTTTCAGTGGACACCGCCAGCAGGGCCTTGACCCATTCACCCTCAGGGTTGCGGTACATCGGCTCGGCGATCGAGTAGGTGAAGGTCGCCGCTACGTGGGTCTTCTTGCTCCAGGCGCCAATTTTGTCAGCAATTTTCGCCTTGAGCGCTTCCGGGGACTCGCCCTTTGGCACGCGCAGGTTGACCGCGAGCTTGAAGGCTTTGTCATCCATCCCGACAAAGGTCAGGGATGTGGTCAGCGGACCCATGAAGGCATCGGAGAAGCCAACCCCCAATTTGCCACCCAGGTAATCCAGGCCCCAGTTGTCGGCGGCGTAGCGGGCAGCGTCAGTGATGTGGTTGTGCTTGAGCGCGACTTTTCCATCAACGCTGTGGATGAAGCCCAGCATCCTGGCCACTGGGTTAACACCGGACTCGGGCTCGGAGGAGTGAGCCGAAACGCCGGTGACGGTCAGCTTGACGTCCTTGCCGTCGACCTTGGCGTTCACCTCGAAGTTACCGCCATTGCGTTTGGCATAATCAGCCCCGGCCTTCTGCAGGCTGGCGGCCAGTTCGGCGGGCTTGTCGGTGACAAGGATGGCCACCGATGCCGAAGGAATCTGGTTGGTGGCCATCCCGCCAGTCATCGAGATGATTTCGGCGCCTTTACCCTGACCAGTACGCCGCGGGAAGTTGCCCATGACTGTGCCGTAGCCTTTCTCGGCAATCACCACTGGATAGCCGCCATCCAGCGCCAGGTTGTAGTTCGGCGTCGGGTTGTGTTCGAAGTAGTAAGGGATCGCGTCGCCGGTGGTTTCTTCGGTGGTGTCGACCAACAGCTTGAAGTTCCTGGCCAGCGGCAGCTTCTCTTCCTTGATGATCTTCATGGCATACATCGCCACCACGATGCCGTTCTTGTCATCCTCGGTGCCCCGGCCATACATGCGGTCGCCGATCAGGGTGACCTTGAACGGATCGAGTTTGGTGCCGTCCTTCAGCACCCAGTTCTCCGGCGTCACAGGCACCACATCGGCATGGGCGTGGATGCCCACGACTTCATCGCCACTGCCTTCCAGGGAAATTTCGTAGACGCGGTTATCGATGTTGCGAAAGTTCAGGTTGAAGGCCTGGGCCAGGCCCTTGATCTTGTCGGCGATCTTGATGAATTCAGGGTTGTCGTGCTGGGCAACACCGTCCACTTGGAAGGTCGGAATTGCCACCAGCTCACGCAGGGTTTCGGTGGCCGCGCTGCCATATTTCACCCGGGCATAAATACCCAGCAGGCGATTGATCTCGTTCTGCTGTTCGGCAGACAGGGTTTTGTTGTCGAGAAAGGCACTGATTGCCGGGCCGAGGTTGGCGGCTTTGGCCAGTTCACTCTTGGCCAGGCCTCCCAGGAATTGCCTGAAATCGGTGACCGATGTGTCACTGAAGGTCTTGAGGATAGTCGCGCTCTGTTGCGGGCTGATGTTGGCGTGCGCGAGCGTGGTGAACGACGAAAGGCTGGCCAGTACCAGGGTGGTTGCGGCCAGGTGTTTGAGAGAAAAATCCATTGCTGGGGGCATTCCTTCGCAGGTAGTGAGTAAGAAATATCTGATCGATTAATCAGAAAGGTTTCCAAACTAACACCACGAGGAAGCAGTAGGGGAGTCCCTGAAGTGGGAACTGTCGCACAGAAACGCAAAAGCGACGCAGAAACGAAAAAGGCCCGCCAGTCTGACTGAGCGGGACTTTTGCATGGGCGCAGGTTTTACATCGACAGAATCAGGCGCCCGGCGAACAGGATCAGAATCACCCCCATGGTCCGTTCGAACCAGTGCCCCATGCGCATAAACAGCAGCCGCACCCGTGCACTAGAGAAGAACAGCGCGACGATCACAAACCACAATGCGTTCACGAAACACATCCACAAGCCATACAGCGCCTGGATCTGGAGCGGTGTCGTGGCGCTGATGATGGTGGTGAAGATCGCCAGGAAAAACAGCGTGGCTTTCGGATTGGTCGCGTTGGTCAGGAAACCGGTGGTGAAGGCCTTCAATAAGGTTTGTTCGACGACGGGTTCGTCAACAGGCTTGTCGCCTTCCAGTGCGGTCTTGGGCTTGCTGCGCAACAGGCTGACACCCAAGTAAAGAATGTAGGCGCCACCCACGACCTTGGCCACCGTCAGTAACCAGGGCGTGGTATGCATCAACGCGCCGACGCCGAGCAGGGTGTAAAGCACATGCACGGAAATTCCCGCGCCAATGCCCAGCGCCGTGCAGATGCCCACCAGGCGGCCGAAGCGAACGCTTTGGCGGATGGTCACGGCGAAGTCCGGTCCGGGGGCGACCACGGCCAGAAAGTGGATGGTCGCCAGCGCCAGAAACTCGCCCAGGTAATTCGAAAGCATTTCAACTCCAAAAAGTAAGGGGTGAAGCATTGCCGCGATAGCCGACAAAGAACGAAAGGCTCAATCGCGGGTCTGCCACGCCCGGGGTCACCGAGTGCATGCAGCGCGAATTGAACATGATGAAATCCCCCGGATCAGGGCGAACCTCCAGGGTCGGAGGGCCAAGCAGGGCCGGGTCGATGCCGTAACTGTCGCCACGCATTTCGTCGAACCGGTCGGGGGAAATGTCGTGGTCCCACATCTGCAGCGCACCACCTTCGGTGGGCATGTTCAGGTAAACATTGCAGGCGAATTGCGCCTCAAGGCTTTTGGCCTGAAAACTGTCCGGGGCGTCCTTGGCGAAGATGTCGTGATGGGCGAGGAAGCACACGCCCGGTTTGACCACCCGGGACAAACCGACATACATCTTGCGACCGTAGAGGTTTTCCAGATGAGCGCCGGCCGGCCAGGATTCGTCGAGCATGCAGCGCAGGGTGTCGACGGGGGACGAGTAGGGTGCACAGCGATTGCGCAGTTCCTCGATGTTGCTGGTGGCGCGTTCGAAATAGTCTTCGATCAGCAACGGCTGATTTTCCGCCTCGTAAAACGCCATGCCGATGCGCCCGATGCTCGGTGCGTTGATGTAGCCTTCGAAGCCCGGCGCGAGGATCTTGTCGCCAATCTGCACCGCCAGCGGCTGGGGCAAAAAGCCTTTGACGCGGACGGCGAGGACTTCTTCATTGGCCAGTTTTTTTATGCACGTCTCATCGAGACGCTCGACGTCAAGCATCATGGTTTAGGTCCATCTATCGAATAGTCAACGGAGCCCGCGAACGCGGGCTTCCCCCGGCGTCAGGCGATGTCGGTGTCGACATCGCCAAAATGCTCAATCCACGTGGTAGTGGACGGACAGCGTTCCCTTTTTCAGAGCAAGAGAGTCGATCGTGACCGTGCCCAAATCCTTCAGGCTACGTACATGGGTGCCGCCGCAACCGTAGGCGGGCAGTTCACCGAAACCGATTTCCCGAGCGCCTTCACGCAGCGAAATCAGGCGTGGCAGGTCGTGGGCAATCCACTGCTTGATACCGTCTTGAAGGGACTGGGCATCAACCTCTTCCGCTGAATCAGCCGGTTGGAACTGCACGCGGCCCTCGCCCGGCCAGTGGTGGGCCTTGATCGGCATCCAGCCCAATACCTGAACGAAGTGGCCGATCAGGTGACCGGCCGAATGCATCCGGGTATTGAACTGGCGGCGTTGTTCATCGACGCGGATCTGGATCATGCCGAGTTTTACCGGGTGGTCGACGTAATGGACGATCCGGTCCGGGTCCTGGACCACCCGCAGCACCTGGCTTTCACCGATCCAGCCGGTATCACAGGGTTGTCCACCACCCTGGGGATGGAACAGTGTGGCGCGCAAAACAACCGCGAATTCATTCTCGTGGGGCGTGCAATCCAGGACTTCCACATTGGCCTTGAGGTCATCACTATGGAAAAAGAGGCGAAGCGTCATATTCCATGCCCTTATTAAAGTTTCTATTTTTATTATATGAAGCGTGGAATTGCGTGATAATCCGTTCAAACATCAAAGGACTGTTGCGCTGTGAGCATAAATCTACCGCTGCCACTGCTGGGTGAAATGGCGATTTTCGTCAAGGTTGTCGAGACCGGCAGCTTTTCTGAAGCGGCACGTCAGCTAGGCTCGTCGCCCTCGGCGGTCAGTCGCAGCATCTCGCGCCTGGAAAAAGCCCTGGCCACCCGATTGCTGCAGCGCACCACGCGCAAATTGCGGTTGAGCGATGGTGGCGAAGAAGTGTTCAAGCGTTGTCAGGAGATGGTCAGCGCAGCCAAGTCGGTAATGGAAATCAGCGGCCAGTTCACCCATGAAGCCGAAGGCCTGGTGCGGGTCAGCGTGCCAAAAGCGGTGGGGCGATTTGTGATTCACCCGCATATGCCGGAATTTTTGCGGCGATATCCCAAAGTGGATGTGGAGTTGTTGCTTGAAGATCGGCAAGTGGATTTGATTGATGACAACGTCGATCTGGCGATCCGTATTACCGATAGACCACCCGCAGGATTGGTCGGACGGCAGCTGCTGACTATTGACCACTTGCTCTGCGCGACGCCGCAGTACCTGGCCGAACACGGCACGCCGACGCATCCCCATGACTTGCTCAATCACAGCTGCATCTACCTGGGCGAAACCCCGAGCGATGCCCGCTGGAAATTCAAGAAAGGCACCAAAGCCGTAACCGTCGGTGTGCGCGGGCGTTACGCGGCCAATCACACCGGTGTGCGTTTGGGTGCGGTGTTGCAGCACATCGGCATTGGCAGCCTGCCGTACTTCACCGCTCGTTATGCGTTGGAGCAGGGGCTGATTGTGCAAGTGTTGCCGGACTGGACCTTTCTGGCTTCGTACCATGGCGGTGCCTGGTTGTTGCACTCGCCGACCCGTTACCTGCCGCCCAAGCTTCGGGTGTTTATCGATTATCTGGTGGAGTGTCTGGAGAAAGAGCCGACGCTGAGCAAACCGGGCAAGCCCAGTGCATTGAGCGCGGTTGCGGCAGAGTATGAGTTGCCGGAGAGTGATGGGTTGCTTTGACTGACGCCTTCGCGGGCAAGCCTCGCTCCTGCAGGGGCCGCGGATAACTTTTAGGAGCGAGGCTTGCCCGCGAAGGCGTCCTCACTAATGCCACAAAAAAAGGCCCGCATGAATCACCATGCGGGCCTTTTGTATTTCTGATCCGGGATCAGTGCTTGCTGTCGTCTTGCGACATTGCCAGCAGCTGTTTTTCCTGGTTCCAGTCGAACGGTTCGTCGTTCTGTTCTGCTTCAAAACGACGCTCTTCCAGCGCCTGATACAAGTCGATTTCATCATCGGGCATGTAGTGCAGGCAGTCGCCGGCGAA
This sequence comes from Pseudomonas sp. 5Vm1k, assembly GCF_056161485.1. Taxonomy (NCBI): domain Bacteria; kingdom Pseudomonadati; phylum Pseudomonadota; class Gammaproteobacteria; order Pseudomonadales; family Pseudomonadaceae; genus Pseudomonas; species Pseudomonas sp. 5Vm1k. The sequence goes on along the minus strand of NZ_JBSPCZ010000007.1, from coordinate 318,128 downwards.
GTACCACAGCAGGTCGCGCGGCACCAGGTGGGCGATTTGCGGGTAGCGGGTGATCACCTGGCAGAGAATGTCCTGGCCCAGGTATTGGCTTTCGATCGGATCGACCGGCAGCAATGCACGCAGTTCGTCGAAGCGCTCCAGGAACAAGGCATGGCTTTCTTCGGGAACCTGTTCGGCCTCACCCACGGCGACCAGGATGCTGCGCAAGTGGTCAAGCAAGACGAGATGATCGGCAACGACATTGGACACGAGATAAGTCCTCAAGAGCAAAACGGGCGCGGGAGTATAAAGCTCCTGCGCCCATTTTTACATCGATGGCTGGATCAGCGGACTTTTCCTTGCGCCAGCGCCAGCTCCTCTTTGTCGAAATCATCGACATCGATCACCTTGCGCCGCGCCACTTCGGCGTCACGCAGGGTTTGCGCCTCACCCGGTTGCAAGACCCCGGCTTCCAGCGCCGCATCGATGGCATGTTCCCCGGCGGCTGGTTTGACCTGGCCGCTCTTGAGCGCCACATGCAGCTTTTTCTGCAACGGTTGCGCCGCGCTCAGCAGGTTGCAGGCGTGTTGCAGGGCGCCGACGGCGTCGTCGGCCGATTGCGGACGGTAGCAACCGCCGAGCAGCTCTTCCAGGGTCGGATCGCCCTTGGCCCGGCCGATTACTGCCGCCACTTCGGCACCGAGTTTGTCCGACGGCCCTTTATGACGACGACCGAACGGGAACACGATCACCCGCAACAGGCAACCCAGTACCTTGTTCGGGAAGTTGCTCAGCAGTTCATCCAATGCCCGTTCCGACTGGCCCAGGCTTTCTTCCATGGCCCAGACAAACAGCGGGGCCATGTGGTCCGGCGAATCGAGGTCGTGGTAACGCTTGAGCGCGGCGGAGGCCAGGTACATGTTGCTGAGCACATCCCCCAGGCGTGCCGACAGGCGTTCGCGGCGTTTCAGTTCGCCGCCCAGCAACATCATGCTCAGGTCGGCGAGCATGGCGAACGCGGCAGCCTGACGGTTCAGCGCGCGGAAATAACCCTGGCTCAGCTTGTTACCCGGCGCATGTTCAAAGTGCCCGAAGCCGAGGTTCAGCACCAGCGTGCTGGCGGCGTTGCTTACCGCAAAGCCGATGTGCTTGAGCAGCAGGCCATCGAACTCGGTGAGGGCCTGATCCTTGTCTTCACGGCCGGCGAGGGCCATTTCCTTGAGTACGAACGGATGGCAGCGAATTGCGCCCTGGCCGAAGATCATCAGGTTGCGCGAAAGAATGTTCGCGCCCTCCACGGTGATGAAGATCGGCGCGCCATTCCAGCTACGGCCCAGGTAGTTGTTCGGCCCCATGATGATCGCCTTGCCGCCATGTACATCCATGGCGTGGCTGATGCACTCGCGGCCGCGCTCGGTCAGGTGATACTTGAGAATCGCCGACAGCACTGACGGTTTTTCGCCCAGGTCCACCGCATTGGCGGTCAGCATCCGCGCGGCGTCCATCATCCAGGCGTTGCCGCCGATGCGGGCCATGGCTTCCTGAATCCCTTCGAATGCCGACAGCGGTACGTTGAACTGCTCACGCACCTGTGCGTATTGGCCGGTGACCAGGCTGGTGAACTTCGCTGCGCCGGTGCCCACTGCAGGCAGGGAAATCGAACGCCCCACCGACAGGCAGTTCATCAGCATCATCCAGCCCTTTCCGAGCATTTCCTGACCGCCGATCAGGAAGTCCAATGGAATGAACACGTCCTTACCGGAGTTCGGGCCGTTCATGAACGCGGCGCCGAGGGGCAGGTGACGGCGGCCGATCTCAACGCCAGCGGTGTCGGTGGGAATCAGCGCCAGGCTGATGCCCAGGTCTTCCTTGTCGCCCAGCAAATGATCCGGGTCGTAAGCCTTGAAGGCCAAGCCCAGCAGGGTGGCCACCGGGCCCAGGGTGATGTAGCGTTTTTCCCAGTTCAGGCGCAGGCCCAGGGTTTCCTGGCCTTCCCATTCGCCTTTGCAGATGACCCCGGTGTCGGGCATCGCGCCGGCGTCGGAACCGGCCAGCGGACCGGTCAAGGCAAAACACGGAATGTCATCGCCGCGAGCCAGTCGTGGCAGGTAATGGTTGCGTTGTTCGTCGGTGCCGTAGTGCAGCAACAGTTCTGCCGGGCCGAGGGAGTTGGGGACCATCACGGTGGACGCGAGGTCGCCGCTGCGGGTCGCCAGTTTCATCGCGACCTGGGAGTGGGCGTAGGCGGAGAAGCCTTTGCCGCCGAATTCCTTGGGGATGATCAGGGCGAAGAAGCCGTTTTCCTTGATATGGCTCCAGGCCTTGGGCGGCAAGTCCATGTCTTGCCCTATCTGCCAGTCGCTGACCATTGCGCAGAGTTCTTCGGTCGGGCCGTCGATAAAGGCCTGTTCCTCTTCGCTCAATTGCGCTTTTGGGTAGGACAGCAATTTGTCCCAGTCCGGACGGCCGCTGAACAGTTCGCCGTCCCACCAGACAGTGCCGGCATCAATCGCATCGCGTTCGGTTTGCGACATCGGTGGCAGGGTTTTCTGGAACCAGCTGAACAGCGGCGCGCTGAAGAATTTGCGGCGCAGGTCAGGCAGCAACAATGGCGCCGCGACCGCCGCGATCAATACCCAGAGAAGCAGTAGCAGCCAACCCGGTGCATGGCTGAAGGCGCCCATCGCCACCACATAGACAGCCACGATGCCCAAGGCCGGCAGCGGGGCGATGCGGCGGTGGGCCAACCAGGCAATTCCGACGATCAGAACCAGTATCCACAACAACAGCATATTTAATCCTCCGTGAAACCAGGGCAAAACCAACTTTCAGAGCTTAGACGGCATCCGCAAAATCGGGTGGTCAGAGCAATGGACAGAAATCGTGGGAAACCTTGGATGAGTTTTGTAAGACCTGTTGGCATCAGGCCTCGGAAATCGTTCGCAAGGTGAGCGGCAAAGCGCCCATGTTTGGCCGAATCGTCGTTATCTCTGTGCTGAAGGTGTCGTTAGACTCGAAGCTCCCCCAGGAGATCGCCCTCATGCACGAGTATCTGAATCCCGGCCGCTTCATCGATAGTGACCACCCTGCGGTGGTGGAGTTCGCCGAAAAACATCGTGGCGTCAGTCGCGATCCGCGCGAGCAGGCGATCAATCTCTATTACGTGGTGCGTGAGGCCGTGCGCTACAACCCCTACACCTTCAGCCGCGACCCATACACCTTGCGCGGCAGTTACGCATTGGCGAGCGGCGAAAGTTATTGCGTGCCCAAAGCTACCTTGCTGGCCGGCTGCGCCCGGCATTGCGGGATCCCGGCAAGGATCGGTCTGGCGGACGTGCGTAATCACCTGTCGACCCCGCGCCTGCTCGAACTGCTCAAGAGCGACGTGTTCGCCATGCACGGCTACACCGAGTTGTACCTGAATGAACGCTGGGTCAAAGCCACGCCCGCGTTCAATCAAGGTTTGTGTGAGTTGTTCAATGTCGCGCCGCTGGAGTTCGACGGGATCAACGACAGCGTTTTCCATCCTTTCAATCGCGATGGCGAGAAGCTGATGGAGTACGTGGTGGATCACGGCCAGTTCACCGATGTGCCCGAAGCGTTCTTTTTTCAGCACCTGGAAAAGTGCTATCCGCATCTGTTCGGCGAGCAGCTGCCGGTGCTGTTGGGTGACATGCAGAGTGATTTGAGTCGCGCCTGATCCGGCGTATGCTGCCTGCGCATTCATCCATAAAGAGGCGGTCATGCTGAAGATCTGGGGTCGGAAAAACTCGTCGAATGTCAGGAAGCCACTGTGGGCAGCCGAGGAACTTGGCCTGGCCTATGAAGCCATTGATGCCGGCGGCGCCTTCGGGGTGGTGGACACGCCTGAGTACCGCGCCATGAACCCCAATGGCCGCGTGCCGGTGATCCAGGACGGCGGTTTCGTGCTGTGGGAATCCAACGCCATCGTGCGTTACCTGATGGCGCGTCATGCCAACGAAACGAACTGGTATCCGAAAGATCTTCAGGCCCGGGCGTCTGCCGACAAATGGATGGACTGGACCACATCAAGTTTTGCCGGCCCGTTCCGTACTGTGTTCTGGGGCGTGTTGCGCACCCCGAAAGATCAACAGGACTGGCCGGCCATCAACGCCGCGATCAAGGAATGCGACGGTCTGCTGTCGATGGCCGATCAGGCGCTGGCAGCCAAACCGTACCTGTCCGGCGATGAAATCGGCATGGGTGACATTCCCCTGGGCAGTTTTATTTATGCCTGGTTCGAGATGCCGATCGAGCGCGCCCACCAGCCGCATCTGGAAGCCTGGTATGCGCGACTGAAACAGCGCCCGGCGTATCAGAAAGCCGTCATGACCGCGTTGACTTAATACTCACTATCGACACACTTGACTGTACTTGTGTGGCGGCGACAAGCACCATTGCGCTCATGCGCCGTGGTTGTATTGATCGCCGCCCGCCCTTATTTATCCCTTTCTTCCCTTCTTGGTGCGTATCCCGATATGAGTTCCGCTCTGTCCATCCGGCAGCTAACCAAAACCTACGGCAACGGTTTCCAGGCCCTGAGTGGTATCGATCTGGACGTCGCCGAAGGTGACTTTTTCGCCTTGCTCGGCCCTAACGGCGCCGGCAAATCCACGACCATCGGCATTCTCTCGACCCTGGTGAACAAGACCACGGGCACGGTGAATATCTTCGGTCACGACCTGGACAAGAATCCTGCGCAGCTCAAGCGCTCCATCGGCGTGGTGCCGCAGGAATTCAACTTCAACCAGTTCGAAAAGACCTTCGACATTGTCGTGACCCAGGCCGGTTACTACGGTATCCCGCCGAAAATCGCCAAGGAACGCGCCGAGCAGTACCTGACGCAACTGGGCCTGTGGGACAAACGTGATGTGCCGTCGCGCTCCCTGTCCGGTGGCATGAAGCGTCGTTTGATGATCGCCCGCGCCCTGGTTCACGAACCGCGCCTGCTGATCCTCGACGAACCGACGGCGGGGGTGGACATCGAACTGCGTCGCTCGATGTGGACCTTCCTCACCGAGCTGAACAAGAAAGGCATCACCATCATCCTCACCACCCATTATCTGGAAGAGGCTGAGCAGTTGTGCCGCAACATCGGCATCATCGACCACGGCACCATTGTCGAGAACACCAGCATGAAGCAGTTGCTCAGCCAACTGCACGTGGAAACCTTCCTGCTCGACATCAAGAACACTCTGGGCGTGGTGCCGCAGTTGCTCGGTTACCCGACCAAGCTGCTCGATGGTCACACCCTGGAAGTCCAGGTAGACAAGGCCATGGGCATCACCGCGTTGTTCACCCAGTTGGCGCAGCAGAACATTGAAGTACTGAGCCTGCGTAACAAAACCAATCGCCTCGAGGAGTTGTTCGTGTCCCTGGTGGAGAAAAATCTGTCGAAGGTGGCGGTATGAGTTCCGAGCTGCAACCCAACCTCGTCGCCCTCAATACCATCGTTTATCGCGAAGTTAAGCGCTTTACCCGGATCTGGCCGCAAACCCTGCTGCCGCCGGCGATCACCATGGTTCTGTACTTCGTGATCTTCGGCAACCTGATCGGCAAGCAGATTGGCGGCATGGGTGGCTTCACCTACATGGAGTACATCGTGCCGGGGTTGATCATGATGTCGGTGATCACCAACTCCTACGGCAACGTGGTGTCGAGTTTCTTCGGCAGCAAGTTCCAGCGTTCCATTGAAGAACTGATGGTCTCGCCGGTCTCGCCCCATACGATTCTGATCGGCTACACCCTGGGCGGCGTACTGCGCGGGTTGATGGTCGGGATCATCGTGACGATCCTGTCGCTGTTCTTCACCGATTTGCAGGTGCATCACCTGGGTGTGACCATTTTGGTGGTGGTGCTGACGGCGACGATCTTCTCGCTGCTGGGCTTCATCAACGCGGTGTTTGCGCGCAACTTCGATGACATTTCGATCATCCCGACTTTCGTGCTGACGCCGCTGACGTACCTGGGCGGGGTGTTTTACTCGATCTCCCTGCTGCCGCCGTTCTGGCAGACAGTGTCCCTGGCCAACCCGGTGCTGCACATGGTCAACGCCTTCCGTTACGGCATTCTTGGCGTATCGGATATCAAGATCAGCGTGGCGATCACGTTCATGCTGGTGGCGACCGTGGCGTTGTACATCGGTTGTGCGCGGTTGCTGGTGAGTGGACGCGGGATGCGCACCTGATTCAGGACTGCGTCGCGCCCTTCGCGGGCAAGCCTCGCTCCTACAGCGAAGGCGCCAGCCCATACACCGCATAAAAAACGGCCTCCAAAATTGGAGGCCGTTTTGCATTCTCACATCCGGTTTTTCTTGCGCCGTGCCCATTGCCGCCCCACCCACCACCGCCAATACATCATGGTCACGCAATAGGCGAGGGCGCCCAATACCAACCCCACCACCACCGACCCCAGCAAAAACGGCTGCCACAAGGTCGAGAGTTCGCCGCTGATCCATTCCCAGGTCAGTTCGTCGGGTAAATGCCGGGCGGGCACATCCATCAGCCAGGCGCCGGTCTGGTAAGTACAGAAAAACACGGCGGGCATGGTGATCGGGTTGGTCAACCAGACCAAACTCACCGAAATCGGCATGTTGCCGCGAACCATGATCGCCAGAACGGCAGCCACCAGCATTTGTAGTGGAATCGGCAAAAACGCCGCGAACAGGCCGACGGCCATCGCTCGGGCCACCGAATGGCGATTGAGGTGCCAAAGGTTGGGGTCATGCAGCAGCGTGCCGAGAAAGCGTAAGGATTTGTGTTCCCTGATGCTGGTCGGGTCTGGCATGTAGCGTTTGAATAGGCGCCGGGGCATAAGGCTTCTCGGTCGGTTCAGGCGGCAAGTATGTCTGGATTCTATTAGCCGCCCATTCAGACTTTGTGACAATTGATAACGACGTCTGTGCGACAAGCCGGCTATGCCTAGTGAGGGAACTCTCAAGGACGGGCTTATGCGCACAGGGATGGTCGCGCTCGCGCTCGGGTTATTGGCGCTGCGTTTTTTACCGGGTTTACCGCCGGTCTGGTTATATTTGTTGCTGCCGGTCGTGGGTTTGATGTTGCTGCCGTTTCGCACGTACCCGTTGGCGTTTTTTTTGTTTGGCTTCAGTTGGGCGTGCGGGCAGGCACAGTCGGCGCTGGATGATCGGCTGCCGATGAGCCTGGACGGCGAAACTCGCTGGGTCGAAGGTCGAGTGGTGGGGTTACCGCAAAACAGTGAGACGGTGGTGCGTTTCGAATTGGCGGACGCGCGTTCTCGACACGGGGCAGTGCCGTCGCTGATGCGTTTGGCCTGGTACGACGGGCCGCCAGTCAACAGTGGCGAACACTGGCGCCTTGCGGTGAAGTTGAAGCGCCCGATCGGGCTGCTCAATTCGCATGCTTTCGACTACGACGCCTGGCTACTGGCGCAAGGCATCGGCGCGACCGGCACGGTCAAGGATGGTCAGCGACTGTCGTCTGCTTGCTGGGCCTGGCGCGACGGCATCCGCCAGCGCTTGCTCAGTGTGGATGCCCAAGGGCGAGCGGGGGCATTGGCGGCGTTAGTGTTGGGCGATGGCGCCGGGTTGAGTCGCGAAGACTGGCAGGTGCTGCAAGACACCGGCACCGTACATCTATTGGTGATTTCCGGGCAGCACATCGGTTTGCTCGCGGGCGTGGTGTATTTGTTGATCGCCGGGCTCGCCCGTTATGGCCTGTGGCCGGCTCGGTGGCCCTGGTTGCCGTGGGCGTGTGGCCTGGCGTTCGCGGCGGCGCTCGGTTATGGGTTGCTGGCCGGTTTCGAAGTGCCGGTGCGACGGGCCTGCGTGATGATTGGCCTGGTGCTGTTGTGGCGGCTGCGCTTTCGTCATCTTGGCGCTTGGTGGCCGTTGTTGCTGGCGCTTGATGCAGTCCTGATGCTGGACCCACTCGCGAGTTTGCAACCGGGTTTCTGGTTGTCCTTTACGGCGGTGGCGGTGTTGATCTTCACCTTTGGCGGCCGGTTGGGACCCTGGCGCTGGTGGCAAACCTGGACCCGCGCCCAATGGCTGATTGCAATCGGTCTGTGCCCGCTGCTGCTGATGCTGGGACTGCCCATCAGTGTCAGCGGGCCGCTGGTCAATCTGCTGGCGGTGCCGTGGATCAGTCTGGTGGTGTTGCCGCCAGCCTTGCTCGGGACTGTGCTGTTGCCGGTGCCTTATGTGGGGGAAGGGTTACTGTGTGTGGCCGGCGGGCTGATCGACTTGCTGTTCAAGGGCCTGACACTCATGGCGAATCAATTGCCTGCGTGGGTGCCGGTGGCGGTGTCGCCATGGATCGGGGCCATCGGCGCATTGGGCGCTTTTCTTCTATTAATGCCACGAGGCGTCCCGTTGCGTCCGTTGGGTTGGCCGATGTTGTTGCTGTTGGTGTTTGCGCCCCGCGAAGAGATACCCGAAGGCCGGGCCGAGATCTGGCAACTGGACGTCGGCCAGGGGTTGGCAATTTTGGTGCGCACCCGCCAGCACACACTGCTGTATGACGCCGGCCCGCGTTTCGGCGATTTTGACCTTGGTGAGCGGGTGGTGCTGCCGTCATTGCGCAAACTCGGTGTGAACGGACTCGACCTGATGCTGCTCAGCCATGCCGACGCCGACCATGCCGGCGGTGCGCGAGCAATCGCCAGCGCGGTGCCGGTGGCGCGGGTACTCAGTGGCGATCCGCTTGCGCTCCCCGTCGAATTGCAGGCCGAGGGCTGCGAGAGTGGCCAGCAATGGACGTGGGATGGCGTAACCTTCCAGCTCTGGCAATGGTCAGCAGCCAGCGAAAGTAATCAGAAGTCCTGCGTCCTGCAAATCGAAGCCAATGGCGAACGCTTGCTGCTGACCGGCGACATCGATACCCACGCCGAGCGCGCGCTGCTCGACAGCCCATTGGCGGTGCTCACCGATTGGCTTGCGGCGCCACACCACGGCAGTCGCAGTTCGTCATCCATGGCGCTGCTCACCGCGCTGCAACCCCAAGCCGTGTTGATCTCGCGTGGTCACGGCAATTCCTTCGGCCATCCCCATCCCACGGTCATGGCGCGCTATCGCAAACGAGGCCTGCGCATCTACGACAGTGCCGAGCACGGTGCCGTTCGTCTGCAACTGGGCAGCTTCAAGCCGCCGCAAACGATGCGTCAACAACGGCGCTTCTGGCGTAATGTGCCGGTGTTGAACAAATAACCAGCCGGACGGGATGCGACATCACGGTTTTCGGTGCGCCGACCCCCTATGTTAGAGTGGCGCACTTTTTCGAGGGGACTGTCACTGTGTGGGAATTGGTCAAATCCGGCGGCTGGATGATGCTGCCGATCATTCTGAGTTCCATCGCGGCCATGGCGATCGTTGCCGAACGTCTGTGGACCCTGCGTGCCAGCCGTGTGACCCCGGAGCATTTGCTCGGGCAAGTCTGGGTCTGGATCAAAGACAAACAGCTCAATAAAGAAAAACTCAAGGAACTGCGTGCCAACTCGCCGCTGGGCGAAATCCTCGCCGCAGGCCTGGCCAACTCCAAGCATGGTCGCGAGATCATGAAAGAGTGCATCGAAGAGGCCGCTGCCCGGGTCATCCACGAACTGGAGCGCTACATCAACGCCCTGGGCACCATCGCCGCCATGGCCCCGTTGCTCGGGTTGCTGGGGACGGTGCTGGGCATGATCGATATCTTCAGTTCGTTCATGGGCACGGGCATGACCACCAACGCCGCAGTGCTGGCCGGTGGTATTTCCAAAGCCTTGATCACTACGGCTTCGGGCCTGATCGTCGGTATCCCGTCGGTATTCTTCCACCGGTTCCTGCAACGGCGCATCGATGAGCTGGTAGTGGGGATGGAGCAGGAAGCTATCAAGCTGGTTGAAGTGGTGCAGGGCGACCGTGACGTGGACCTGTCCGAGGGCAAAAAAGCGTGAAATTCCGCCGAAAGCAACGGGAGAACGTGGACATCAATCTCGTGTCGCTGATCGACGTGGTGTTTGTCCTGCTGCTGTTTTTCGTTGTGACCACCACTTTTACCCGCGAGACCCAATTGCGCGTCGAGCTGCCGGAAGCGGTCAGCGGCTCGCCCGCTGAAGATCAGCAGGTCAAGCAACTGGACATCGCCATCAACGCCGAGGGTGTGTTTTCCGTCAACAACCAGTTGTTGCCGAAGAATGACCTGACCAGCCTGATGGACGCCTTGCAGAAAGAATCCAACGGCGACACCAACCTGCCGCTGTCCATCACCGCCGACGGCAAGACCCAGCATCAATCCGTCATTACCGCCATGGACGCCGCCGGCAAACTCGGTTTCAGCCATCTGCGCATGACCACCGTCGAGGCGGCGCCAGCGCACTGATGGCCATGTCTGATCGATTACTAGCCGCGTGGTATCAAGGTCATCCGGCCCTGAAGCTGTTGCAGCCGCTGGAATGGTTGTATCGGCGAGTGGTCACGGGCAAGCGCAAGCGTTTCCTGGCGGGTGAGGGCGAGATCTATCAGCCGCCGGTGCCGTTGATTGTTGTCGGCAATATCACCGTCGGCGGCACCGGCAAGACGCCGCTGATCCTGTGGATGATCGAGCATTGCCAGCGCAGCGGTTTGCGGGTCGGCGTGGTCAGCCGGGGTTATGGCGCCAAACCGCCGCAACTGCCGTGGCGGGTCGAGGCCGATCAAAGCGCTGACATTGCCGGTGACGAACCGCTGTTGATCGTCCAGCGCACTGGCGTGTCTTTGATGATCGACCCGGACCGCAGCAGCGCCGTCAAAGCCTTGCTGGCCAGTGAACCGCTGGACCTGATCCTGTCCGACGACGGCATGCAGCACTATCGATTGGCCCGCGACCTTGAGTTGGTGCTGATCGACGCCGCCCGTGGCCTGGGCAATAAGCGTTGCCTGCCTGCCGGGCCATTGCGCGAACCGATCGAGCGTTTGCAAAGTGTCGATGCGGTGCTCTACAACGGCGCCGCCCATGACCGCGACGATGGTTTTGCCTTTCAACTGCAACCCACGACGCTGATCAACCTGAAAACGGGTGAGCGTCGGCCACTCGACCATTTTCCCTCAGGCCAGGCGCTGCATGCCGTGGCCGGCATCGGCAATCCGCAGCGTTTCTTCACCACCCTCGAAACGCTACACTGGCAGCCAGTACCCCATGCGTTTGCCGACCACGCCGAATACAGCGTGCAGGCCTTGAATTTCACCCCGTCATTGCCGTTGGTGATGACCGAAAAGGATGCGGTGAAGTGCCGTGCCTTTGCCGCCGCCGACTGGTGGTACCTGGCGGTCGATGCTGTGCCATCGCCGGCCTTCGTGGCCTGGTTCGATACACAGCTGATGCGCCTGTTGCCGAATCGTCTTTTGCCTTAAAACCGTTTTTATCCAGGGAATGCTCATGGACACCAAATTGCTCGATATTCTCGCTTGCCCGGTCTGCAAAGGCCCGCTCAAGCTCAGTGCCGACAAGACCGAGCTGATCAGCAAGGGCGCCGGCCTGGCCTACCCGATTCGCGACGGCATCCCGGTGATGCTCGAAACCGAAGCCCGCACCCTGACCACCGACGAGCGTCTGGATAAATGACCACAGCCTTTACCGTTGTCATCCCATCGCGTTATGCCTCCACCCGCTTGCCGGGTAAACCGCTGCTGCTGATCGCCGGCAAGCCGATGATCCAGCACGTCTGGGAACAGGCGAGTAAAAGCAGCGCGCAGCGTGTGGTGGTCGCCACTGACGATGCGCGTATCGTCGAGGCCTGCAAAGGGTTTGGCGCCGAAGTGGTGCTGACCCGTGAAGACCACAACTCCGGCACAGATCGTTTGGCCGAAGTGGCGACAAAACTGGGCCTGGCGCCCGACGCCATTGTGGTCAACGTCCAGGGTGACGAGCCGCTGATCCCGCCGAGTGTGATCGATCAGGTCGCCGCCAACCTGGCCGCCCACACCGAAGCGCGCATGGCCACGTTGGCTGAGCCGATCGAAGACGTGGAAAGCCTGTTCAATCCCAACGTGGTCAAGGTCGTCAGCGACCTCAATGGCCTGGCGCTGACCTTCAGTCGCGCCACGCTGCCGTGGGCCCGGGACGCGTTCGCCAAGTCGCGTGAGCAGATGCCGGAAGGCGTGCCGTATCGCCGCCACATCGGCATCTATGCCTACCGCGCCGGTTTCCTGCATGACTTCGTCAGTTGGGGCCCGTGCTGGCTGGAAAACACCGAATCCCTGGAACAACTGCGCGCCCTGTGGCACGGCGTGCGGATTCATGTCGCCGATGCGCTGATTGCTCCGCCGCACGGTGTCGATACCGTCGAAGACCTTGAGCGCGTTCGTCGCCTGCTGGAGGCCTGATGCGGGTCCTGTTCGTCTGCCTGGGCAATATCTGCCGTTCGCCCACGGCTGAAGGTGTGCTGAGACACAAATTGCGTGAGGCCGGGCTGGCCGATCAAGTGGAAGTGGCCTCCGCCGGCACCGGTGACTGGCACGTCGGCAAGGCCCCGGACAAGCGCAGCCAAGCTGCGGCCAAACTGCGCGGTTATGACCTGTCGGCCCAGCGTGCCCAGCAAGTCAGCCGTGCTGATTTCGCCACTTATGACCTGATCCTGGCGATGGACAACAGCAACCTGCGCAACCTCAAGGCCCTGCAACCGGCCAAGGCCAAGGCTGAGCTGGACCTGTTCCTGCGTCGCTACCAGTCGGAAATCGATGAAGTGCCGGACCCGTACTACGACGGCGACCAAGGCTTTGAGCAAGTACTGGATTTGATCGAGCGCGCCAGTGATTTGCTGGTGATCGAGTTGAAGGGACGGTTATGAGTTTGCAGGTACACCCCGGGGTTTCCCTTAAGCCGTTCAACAGTTTTGGCGTAGACGTCCAAGCCCGACTGTTCGCCGAAGCCCACAGTGATGCCGAGGTGCGTGAAGCACTGGCCTATGCTGCTTCCAACGCGGTGCCGCTGTTGGTGATCGGCGGCGGCAGCAACTTGTTGCTGACCGCGGATATCGAGGCGCTGGTGCTGCGCATGGCCACTCGCGGTATTCGCGTGTTGAGCGATGATGGCAGTCAGGTGGTGATCGAAGCCGAGGCCGGTGAGCCTTGGCATCCGTTCGTGCAACACACCCTGGCCCAAGGCTTATCGGGCCTGGAAAACCTCAGTCTGATCCCTGGCACTGTTGGCGCGGCACCGATGCAGAACATCGGTGCTTACGGCGTCGAGATCAAAGACGTGTTCGCCGGCCTCACCGCGCTGGATCGCCAGACCGGCGAGCTGCGGGATTTCAGCCTGGAAGAATGCAATTTCGCCTACCGCGACAGCCTGTTCAAACAGCAGCCGGGGCGTTGGTTGATCCTGCGGGTCCGCTTCACCCTGAATCGCACCGCGCACCTGCATCTGGAATACGGCCCGGTGCGTCAGCGCCTGACCGAGCAGGGCATCGATCAGCCGACGCCGACCGATGTCAGTCAGGCGATTTGCAGCATCCGCAGCGAAAAACTCCCGGACCCGGCCGTACTCGGCAACGCCGGCAGCTTCTTCAAGAACCCGTTGGTGCCAGCGGCGCTGGTGACTCGGCTCAAGCTGGAATACCCGGACCTGGTGGCCTATGCGCAAGCGGACGGGCAAATGAAACTGGCGGCGGGGTGGCTGATCGAGAAGGCTGGCTGGAAAGGTTTCCGTGACGCCGATGCGGGCGTGCACAAATTGCAGGCACTGGTGCTCGTCAACTATGGCGGTGCGACCGGTCTGCAACTGTTGGCGCTGGCGCAACGCATCCAGAAAGACATTTCGCAACGATTCAGCGTCGAGCTGGAAATGGAGCCCAATCGCTATTGAAGCTACGCTTTAAAGGCGAATTTCGAAGCCCTGCTCAACTTCAATTGTGCAGGGCTTTTTTGTTAATGCTGGGTTAACTTAGCCACCTAACGATGCAAGCATTTGCTCCATCAAAGGCCCGATGCAGACGTTACCGTTTGCGTAAGAGAGCCCACTAGCCTGAGTCGATCTGCGTGAACCCACCGCTACCCCCTGGCGGCAGATTGCTCGACCCCATAACCGAAACACTATGCGGGCGTGCCCATGATTACCCTCAAACTCAATGGCCAAGACCATCAACTCGACGTGACCGAGGATATGCCGCTGCTCTGGGCGATCCGCGACGTGGCCGGTTACAACGGCACTAAATTCGGCTGTGGCATGGGCCTGTGCGGCGCCTGCACTATCCATATCGACGGTTTGCCGGCGCGCAGTTGCATCACGCCGATTGGTTCGGTGATCGGCCAAGACGTCCGCACCATCGACAACCTGCACGCCGACCCGGTCGGGCAAATCGTCCAGCAAGCCTGGCTCGACACCGCCGTGGCTCAGTGCGGTTTCTGCCAGGGCGGGCAGATTATGTCTGCCACGGCATTGCTCAAGACCAACCCCAACCCCAGCGACGAGCAAATCGAAGAGGCGATGGTCGGCAACATTTGCCGTTGCGGTACTTACAACCGCATCAAGACCGCGATCCGCCAGGCCTCCACTCATCTGAAGGAGGCCAAGGCATGAGCCAGCTCCCGAATGATTTCGCCCTGAGCAATCTCAGCCGTCGCGGTTTCCTCAAAGGCGTCGGCGCCACCAGTGCGCTGGTGCTCGCCGCCAGTTGGGGCTGGCAAGACGCTTTCGCCGAAGACAAACCGAAGAAATTCGGTGCCGACGGCATGCCCAACGGCTGGATCGATGATCCGAAGGTCTACGTCAGCATCGCCGCCGACGGCACGGTAACGGTGGTGTGCAACCGTTCGGAAATGGGCCAGGGCGTACGCACCAGCCTGAGCATGGTGGTGGCCGATGAACTGGACGCCGACTGGGCGCTGGTCAAAGTGCAACAGGCGCCGGGGGATGAAGTGCGCTTCGGCAACCAGGACACCGACGGTTCACGCAGCATGCGTCACTGGTACGAACCGATGCGCCGCTGCGGTGCCGCCGCGCGGACCATGCTGGAACAGGCCGCCGCCGAGCAGTGGAAAGTGCCGGTCGGCGAGTGCCACGCGCAACTGCACAAAGTGATTCACCAACCTACCAAACGTGAACTCGGTTACGGCGAACTCGCCGCCGCTGCCGGTGCGCTGGCGGTGCCGGCCCGTGACAGCTTGCGGCTCAAACAGCCGTCGGAATTTCGCTACATCGGTAAGGAAGGCGTGCGCGCCATCGACGGTGCCGACATCGTCAATGGTCGTGCGGTCTACGGCGCCGATGTGCATTTCGACGGCATGCTCTACGCGACCATCGCTCGTCCTGCGGTGTATGGCGGCAAGGTCAAATCCTTCGATGCCAGTGCGGCAATGAAAGTACCGGGTGTGATCAAGGTCTTGCAGATCGAAAGCCGTCCGCTGCCATCAGAGTTCCAGCCATTGGGTGGCGTGGCCGTGGTCGCGAGCAACACCTGGGCCGCGATCAAGGGCCGCGAAGCGCTGAACATCGAGTGGGACGATGGCCCCAACGCCAGTTACGACTCGATTGCCTACCGCAAGGAACTCGAAGCCGCTTCGCTTAAACCCGGCAAAGTGGTGCGCAATACCGGCGACATCGACAAAGCCTTGGGCAGCGCCAGCAGCACCCTGGAAGCCTCCTACTATTTACCGCACCTGGCCCAGGCGCCGATGGAACCGATGGTCGCCATCGCTCGGTTCAAGGATGGCGTATGCGAAGCCTGGGCACCGAGCCAGGCGCCGCAAGTTACCCGTGAGCGGATTGGCGAACGTCTCGGTCTGCCGTTCGATAACGTCACCTTCAACGTCACCTTGCTGGGTGGTGGTTTCGGGCGTAAGTCCAAACCGGACTTCGTCGTTGAAGCCGCGATCCTCGCCAAGGAGTTTCCCGGCAAGGCTGTGCGGGTGCAATGGACCCGTGAAGACGACATCCATTGTTCCTACTTCCACACCGTGTCCGCCGAATACCTGAAGGCCAGCCTCGACAAGGACGGCCTGCCGTCCGGCTGGTTGCACCGCACCGTGGCGCCGAGCATCACCGCGTTGTTCGCCCCAGGCATGAACCATGAGGCGGCGTTCGAGTTGGGCATGGGCTTCACCAACATGGCGTACGCGATCCCCAACGTGCGTTTGGAAAACCCGGAAGCGACGGTCCACACCCGGGTCGGCTGGTATCGCTCGGTGTCGAACATTCCCCACGGCTTCGCGATTCAGACGTTTGTTGATGAATTGGCCCACAAGGCTGGGCAGGATCCGCTGCAGTACCAGATCAAGTTGCTCGGCCCGGATCGTCAGATCGACCCGCGCACCTTGAGTGAAGAGTGGAACTACGGCGAATCCCCCGAGCGTTATCCAATCGATACCGCGCGGATGCGCACGGTACTCGAAACCGCCGCCAAGGCTGCCGGTTGGGGACGCACACTGCCCAAGGGCAGAGGCCTGGGGTTGGCGGTGCATTACAGCTTCGTCACCTATGTGGCGGCGGTGATCGAAGTCGAAGTCAAAGACGACGGCACTTTGATCGTGCACAAGGCTGACATCGCCGTGGATTGCGGTCCGCAGATCAACCCCGAACGAATTCGCTCGCAGTTCGAAGGGGCCTGCGTGATGGGCCTGGGCAACGCGGTGCTCGGCGAAATCAGCTTCAAGGACGGCAAGGTGCAGCAGGACAACTTCCACATGTACGAAGTGGCGCGCATGTCCCTGGCGCCGAAAGAAGTCGCCGTGCATCTGGTCACGCCGCCGGGCGAAGTGCCGTTGGGCGGGGTTGGTGAGCCGGGTGTGCCGCCAATTGCGCCGGCGCTGTGCAACGCGATCTTCGCCGCCACCGGCAAACGTATCCGTAGCCTGCCGGTTCGCTATCAACTGCAAGGCTGGCAGAAGGCGGACGCCTGATGGACAGCGTCGATCTGAACGTCCTGCGCAGCGTGCTCGACTGGCGCCGCGCCGGTCAGCGGGTGGTGTTGTACAGCGTGGTCCAGACCTGGGGCACCGCGCCCCGGGCCCCTGGCGCCATGTTGGCGTTGCGTGAAGACGGCGTGGTGATCGGCTCGGTGTCGGGTGGTTGTGTCGAGGACGATCTGATTGCGCGGCTGCATGATGGCCGCATTCCGTCCGACGGGCCGCCCGTGCAGTTGATCACCTACGGTGTTACCCGCGAGGAGGCCGCACGATTCGGTTTGCCCTGTGGCGGCACCTTGCGCCTGACCGAGGAGCGGGTCGGCGATCCTGCGTGGGTCGCCGAGTTGCTGAGCCGTTGCGAGGCCCATGAAATCGTCGCGCGTTCGCTGGATCTCGCGACCGGTGAAGTGGTTTTGCAGCCGGCGCACAAGACCGACGTGTTGAGTTTCGACGGCAGTACCTTGCGCGCCATCTACGGTCCGCGTTGGCGCCTGCTACTGATCGGCGCCGGGCAACTGTCGCGCTATGTCGCGGAAATGGCGCGGCTGCTGGATTTCGAAGTGCTGATCTGTGATCCGCGTACCGAGTTCGTCTACGGTTGGGAAGAACAGCACGGTCGTTTCGTGCCGGGCATGCCCGACGAGGCGGTATTGAACATCCAGACCGATGAACGCACTGCCATCGTCGCCCTGACCCACGATCCACGGCTGGATGACATGGCGCTGCTCACCGCCCTGGATTCCAAGGCGTTCTACGTTGGCGCACTGGGGTCGCGGATCAACAGCCAGAAGCGCCGCGACAACCTGGCTCAGCTAGGCTTGTCAGAACAGGCCATCGGGCGGTTACATGGCCCAATCGGCCTGCACATTGGCAGCCACACCCCGGCGGAAATCGCCTTGTCGCTGCTGGCCGAGATCGTGGCGATCAAGAACGGCGTCGAGTTGAAACAGAAGAAGCCGTTGCGCGAGGACGTATGAGCGAACCTATCGGTGTCATCGTGCTGGCGGCGGGGCGGGGCAGTCGGTTTCGCCAAGTCGCCGGTGCCGAAAAGGACAAGTTGCTGGCCGACTGCACCGGGCGCGACGGTGCTGTACGTTCGGTGATCGAGCAGGTGTTGGTAAATCTGCCGCCCAGCATTGAGAAGCGCGTGCTGGTCACCACCGAGGATCGCCCGCAGGTGATTCGCATGGCTCAGGCTTACGGTTACGAAATCGTACTGATTGAATCGACCGGCATGGGCGACAGTATCGCTGCGGGTGTGACGGCATGTTCGCAGCTCAGTGGCTGGCTGATTGTGCTGGGGGATATGCCGTTCATTTTGCCGTCGAGTATCGAGCGGGTAATGGCGGCAATTGCCGACGATTGCATCAGTGTGCCGGTGCACGCGGGCGAGTTCGGGCATCCGGTGGGGTTTGGCCGGCGTTTTGGGCCGGGGCTGATGGGGTTGTCGGGTGATCGCGGGGCCAAGCCGTTGTTTGCGCAGGCGAGGGTGGTCGAGGTGGCGGTGGATGATCCGGGTGTGTTGTGGGATGTGGATGTACCTGAGAAGTTGATCTATTCGCCGGCATAGATTCCCTGTGGGAGCGGGCTTGCTCGCGAATGCGGTGGATCAGCCTGCATGAATGTTGAATGTTGGACCGCTTTCGCGAGCAAGCCCGCTCCCACAGGGGATTGCGCAGAGGCACGGGTATAAAAAAAGCCCCGCCTGGATTACCAGGCGGGGCTTTTTAGTGGCCGATGGAATTAGACGAGGGGTTTAGGCTCGTGCTCTTTTTCCAGGGCTTCTTCGTGTTGCTGTACCGCTTCCTGAACGGAGCGAGGCGCTTCGTCGATCACGGATTCAACCGGCTCGGCGGCGACTTCAGCAACCGGGGCAGGAGCTGCCTCGACGACTTTAGCCACAACCGGTGCTGGCTCGGCAACAGCCGGTGCAGCAGCGGCAGCCAGTTCGGCTTCTTTCTGCAGACGCTCGGCTTCACGCTTGCGGCGACGCACTTCACGCGGGTCGTTCGGCGCACGGCCATTTTCGGTCAGGGCGCTGACCGGAGCAGCTTCAACCACCGGTGCAGCCACTTCGGCAACAACCGGAGCTTCCACGATCGGGGCTTCAACCACCGGAGCAGGCTCGGCAGCGGCAACCACTGGCTCGGAGGCCATGGCTTCAGCCACCGGAGCTTCAGCGACTGGCGCTGGTGCTTCGACGACTGGCTCGGCAGCTACCGGCTCGGCAACCCAGTTGAACGCGGTTTGCTCTTCACGCACTTCGCGAACGGCTTCGGTCACGGTTTCGGTCGAAGTTTCGACAACCGATTCTGCGACGACCACTGGCTCAGCGATGAAAGCAGGTTCGGCAGCAGCTTGAACTTCAGGCTGTGCTTCACGAACCGGTGCTACTTCGACTTCTGGAGCGGCTGTTGCTTCTACCGGGGTAGTCGCTTCAACGACCGGCGCTTCTACTGGTGCAGTTTCCTGAACAGCAGCGGTGGCGCGTTCGGCTTGCTCGTTAGCCTGGGCTTCAGCAGGAGCGCTGATCACGGTGCTGGCAACGGCTGCAGTAACAGCCAGGCCGGCGGCCAGATCGGCAGCGCTTGGCGCCTCGTTGGTTTCGCTGGCTTCGCTACCTTCGGCGGACTCGGATTCTTCCGAACCTTCGATCACGTTGCCGTTGGCATCACGTTGACGCTCGCGACGGTTGCTGCGACGACGCTGGCCACGGGAACGGCGGCGTGGACGATCGCCTTCGGCGCCTTCCTGACCGTCTTCCTGCTGTTGCTCTTCGCTGGTCAGCAGTTCTTCTTCGGAGGCGGCAGCAGCTTGTTCGGCACGTGGCTGACGCTCTTCACGCGGTGGGCGTGGCGCGCGTTCTTCACGTGGCTGACGGGCTGGACGCTCTTCAGTGGTGGTAGCGACGGCAGCGGCAGCGGCTGGCGCAGCAGGAGCGGCGTCCAGTGGCTCGCGCAGTTCACGAACCGGACGCTCTTCGCGGTCGCCACGTGGCTTGCGGTCTTCACGTGGAGCGCGCGGTGCACGTTCTTCACGAGGGGCGCGTGGTGCGCGTTCTTCGCGAGCTACTACCGGGGTAGCAGTCTCTTCACGGGCTTCGCGTGGTTGGCGCTCTTCGCGTGGCTCACGTGGTGCGCGTTCTTCACGCGGTGCACGTTCCTCGCGCGGCTTGCGTTCTTCATCGCGGCGACCGTTACGGTTGCGGCTCTGTTGACGCCCGTTGCGACGCTCTTCGTTACGGGCCGGACGCTCGGTGGTCGCTGGTTTTTCAACCACAACCGGAGCGGCTGGCTCTTCCTTGGTAGCGAACAGGCTGACCAGCGACTTCACCAGGCCTTTGAACAGGCTTGGCTCTGGCGCGACGGCCGGTGCAGGTGCCGGAGCGGCAGCGACGACTTCGGTCGGCACCGGCGCGTTGGCGCGGGCCGGCGCAGTCTTGACCGCGGCTTCCTGGCGAACCAGGGTGCGTGTCGCAGCGGCTGGCTGGACTTCTTCCACTTCGGCAGCGGCAGCAGCGATTTCGTAGCTGGACTGGTTGATGTGGGCTTCCGGGCTGTCATCACGCAGACGCTGAACTTCGAAGTGCGGCGTTTCGAGGTGATCGTTCGGCAGAATGACGATGCGGGCACGGGTGCGCAGTTCGATCTTGGTGATCGAGTTGCGTTTTTCGTTGAGCAGGAACGCGGCCACCGGGATCGGCACTTGGGCGCGAACTTCGGCGGTGCGGTCTTTCAGGGCTTCTTCTTCAATCAGGCGCAGGATCGCCAGCGACAGCGATTCAACGTCGCGGATGATGCCAGTGCCGTTGCAACGCGGGCAAACGATGCCGCTGCTTTCGCCAAGCGATGGACGCAGGCGCTGACGGGACATTTCCAGCAGGCCGAAGCGCGAGATGCGACCGACTTGCACGCGAGCGCGGTCGGCTTCCAGGCATTCGCGGACTTTCTCTTCCACGGCGCGCTGGTTCTTGGCAGGGGTCATGTCGATGAAGTCGATGACGATCAGGCCGCCGATGTCGCGCAAGCGCAACTGACGGGCGATTTCTTCGGCGGCTTCAAGGTTGGTCTGCAGGGCGGTTTCTTCGATGTCGCTGCCTTTGGTGGCGCGCGCCGAGTTGATGTCGATGGACACCAGGGCTTCGGTCGGATCGATAACGATGGAGCCGCCGGAAGGCAGTTCGACGACGCGCTGGAAAGCGGTCTCGATCTGGCTTTCGATCTGGAAACGGTTGAACAGCGGAACGCTGTCTTCGTAGAGCTTGATCTTGCTCGCATACTGCGGCATCACCTGACGGATGAAGGTCAGGGCTTCGTCCTGGGCTTCAACGCTGTCGATCAGCACTTCACCGATGTCCTGGCGCAGGTAATCGCGGATGGCGCGGATGATCACGTTGCTTTCCTGGTAGATCAGGAACGGCGCGGAGCGATCCAGCGAAGCTTCTTTGATAGCGGTCCACAGTTGCAGCAGGTAGTCGAGGTCCCACTGCATTTCTTCGCTGCTGCGGCCAAGGCCGGCAGTGCGCACGATCAGACCCATGTCAGCCGGGGCAACCAGGCCGTTCAGGGCTTCACGCAGTTCGTTGCGCTCTTCACCTTCGATGCGACGGGAGATCCCGCCGGCACGCGGGTTGTTTGGCATCAGAACGAGGTAACGACCGGCCAGGCTGATGAAGGTGGTCAGGGCTGCGCCCTTGTTGCCACGTTCTTCTTTTTCGACCTGAACGATGACTTCCTGGCCTTCGGTCAGGACGTCCTTGATGTTGACGCGGCCTTCGGGGGCTTTCTTGAAGTATTCGCGGGAGATTTCTTTGAGGGGCAGGAAGCCGTGGCGCTCAGAGCCGAAATCGACAAAGGCAGCCTCAAGGCTTGGTTCGATGCGAGTAATCCGGCCTTTATAGATGTTGGCCTTCTTCTGCTCGCGTGCACCGGATTCGATGTCCAGGTCGTAGAGGCGTTGGCCATCTACCAGTGCAACACGCAACTCTTCGGGTTGAGTTGCGTTAATCAGCATTCTTTTCATGTAGTACCGTCGGTTTCCGGGCTGCCGGAAACGGCGTTCGGCACACACGACTTCTCACGGTCGGTGTCAGGTGCGTCAGGAGTGTGGTTGGACACTCCAGTGTCTAGCGATGGCGGCCAATGTGGGCCGGCGTCGCGACGTACGCGTCCTGCTTGCTGTGGCTACTTAAGCACTCAGTCAGGAGGAGGAATCAACCAGTGGCTGTGGACGAGATGAAGCGTCTTGATAAAGCCTATTGCTACACAGTCCAGCGGTTGTGCATCTCCACCCTACACGTATCCCTGATAATTCGGGTGCTGCCGCGCGCAGAATCCGCAGCGGGTTGGCATTTACCGTGAGCTCCGAAAGGGGAGGTCACGCATCATGGCTAATTTAGGCGTTGTTTCCGAAGCGTTCGCTCGGGGTCATTCGCAGCTGACTGCACTTTGTGAACTGGCCATGAATATTGGCTCGCAAGGCGAGTGAAAACTCTGCTTTGCCGCTTGATTCAGGCCTCATGTCACCTGCGCTCGTTACACCTGCAAACTCCACCGTTACGTAGCGAAAGCCCCGTAGGACGGCCTCGCGTCCTGGTGAATTGCGTTGGTCAGGGCCGGTTTTTGACCGTTAGTCCGCTGTCCAGGCCGCTTTTGGCGGCGTTCGCGACTATAGCAGCAATGATTAAGTGCTTCAATTCCATAAAAAATTGTTATCATCCGCGCCATGACGACTACTGCCCCTTCGACCCCAGCCGTACAACTGCTGGAGGTCTCGCCGGAATATGCCGGCCAACGTATTGATAACTTCCTCCTCGCTCGGCTCAAAGGCGTGCCCAAGACCTTGATTTACCGCATTTTGCGTAAAGGCGAAGTGCGAGTGAACAAAGGTCGGATCAAGCCCGAATACAAGCTGCAGGCGGGCGATATCGTGCGCGTGCCGCCGGTTCGCGTGCCTGAGCGCGACGAACCGGTGCCGCTGGCACAAGGCCTGCTCCAGCGTCTCGAAGCCTCGATTATTTTCGAGGACAAGGCGCTGATCGTGATCAACAAGCCTTGCGGCATCGCGGTTCATGGCGGCAGCGGCCTGACTTACGGGGTGATCGAAGCCTTTCGTCAGTTGCGTCCCGATTGCAAGGAGCTTGAGCTGGTTCACCGTCTCGACCGTGACACCTCCGGCCTGCTGATGATTGCTAAAAAGCGCAGCATGCTGCGTCACTTGCACACCGCCTTGCGCGGTGATGGCGTCGACAAGCGCTACATGGCGCTGGTCCGCGGCAACTGGGCGGCTTCGATCAAGCAAGTGCGTGCATCGCTGGGCAAGAGCAATCTGCGTTCCGGCGAGCGCATGGTCGAGGTCGACGAGGAGGAGGGCAAGGAGTCTGTGACCGTGTTCAAGGTCCTGCGTCGTTTCGGCGACTTTGCCACCCTGATCGAAGCCAAACCGATCACCGGCCGCACTCACCAGATCCGTGTCCACACCTTGCACGCCGGGCATTGCATTGCCGGCGACACCAAGTACGGCGATGACGATTTCAGTAAGGAAATTCGCGACCTGGGCGGCAAGCGCCTGTTCCTTCACGCCTACATGCTGACTGTGCCGCTGCCCGATGGTGGTGAACTGAAGTTGCAGGCGCCGGTGGATGAGATGTGGGCCAAGACCGTGGAGCGACTGAGTGCACCCCTCTGATTACAAACTGCTGATTTTCGATTGGGACGGCACCCTGGCCGACTCCATTGGTCGGATTGTCGAGGCGATGCATGTCGCCTCTGAGCGCTCCGGTTTTCAGTTGTGCGATGACTTTGCCGTCAAAGGCATTATCGGCCTGGGATTGCCTGAGGCGATTCGCACGCTGTATCCGCACATCGGCGACGACGAACTCATCGTGTTTCGTCAGCACTATGCCGATCACTACATCGCAGCAGAGGCTGTGCCTTCGCCGCTGTTCGAAGGCGTTGTCGAATCGATGGCAGCCTTTCGCGATGAGGGTTATCACTTGGCGGTGGCCACCGGCAAGGCTCGTCGCGGGCTGGATCGGGTGCTCAAGGCTCATGGCTGGGAAGACTATTTCGATATCACCCGTGCGGCGGATGAAACTGCCAGCAAGCCTCATCCTCTGATGCTGGAAGAGATCCTTGCTCATTGTGGTGTGTCTGCGCAGCAGGCGCTGATGGTCGGGGACTCGTCCTTTGACCTGCAAATGGCCCGTAACGCCGGCATGGATTCGGTTGCCGTGAGTTACGGTGCCCAATCCATCGAAGCGCTGAAACTGTTCGAGCCGCGACTGGCCATTGATCGTTTTTCTGAATTGCACGCCTGGCTCCGTCAGGCTTAATACGTTTTTGCTGGGGTAGATGGCATGACCGACGAATGGAAAGCGCCTGTCAAGGCAAGCGCGGATGGCGGTGACGAGAAGAGCTGGAAGCTGCTGGAGAAGACGTTGCTGGTCAGCGTGCAGGAACAGCGCCGCTCGCGCCGCTGGGGGATTTTCTTCAAGTTGCTGACCTTTGTGTACCTGTTTGCCGCGTTGCTGCTGTTCACGCCGCTGATGGACATGGAAAAGAGCGCCACCCGCAGCTCCAATTACACGGCGTTGATCGACGTCAATGGCGTGATCGCCGACAAGGAGCCCGCCAGCGCCGACAACATCGTTGGCAGTCTGCGTGCAGCCTTCGAGGACACCAAGGTCAAGGGCGTGATCCTGCGCATCAACAGCCCGGGCGGCAGTCCGGTGCAGTCGGGTTACGTGTACGACGAGATCAAGCGCTTGCGCGGCTTGCACCCGGATACCAAGGTGTACGCCGTGATTTCCGATCTGGGCGCTTCCGGCGCTTATTACATCGCCAGTGCGGCGGACCAGATCTATGCCGACAAAGCGAGCCTGGTGGGCTCCATTGGTGTGACGGCAGCCGGTTACGGTTTTGTCGGCACCATGGAGAAACTCGGTGTCGAGCGCCGGACCTATACGTCTGGCGAGCACAAGTCGTTCCTCGATCCGTTCCAGCCACAGAAGCCTGAGGAAACCCAGTTCTGGCAGGGCGTGCTCGACACTACGCACCAGCAGTTCATCAATAGCGTGAAGAAGGGGCGTGGTGATCGGCTCAAGGACAAAGAGCATCCGGAGCTGTTCTCCGGGTTGGTCTGGTCTGGCGAGCAGGCGCTGCCGCTGGGTTTGATCGATGGTCTGGGTAATGCCAGTTCCGTGGCTCGTGATGTGATTGGCGAGAAAGAGCTGGTGGACTTCACCATTCAGGAATCGACCTTTGATCGCTTCTCGAAGAAGCTCGGAGCCAGCGTGGCCGAACAGTTGGCGATGTGGATGGGTTTCCATGGTCCATCGTTGCGCTGATTCTGCTGCAGCATAAAAAAACCGGCTTCGGCCGGTTTTTTAACATCAAAAGATCGCAGCCTCGTTTCACTCGACAACTCCTACAAGGGATACGCATTTCAATGTAGGAGCTGTCGAGAGAAACGAGACTGCGATCTTTTGATCTTCAAGGTATCTGCACACCTTCGGCCAAAAGCATATCAATCAACCGAATCAGCGGCAGGCCGATCAGGCTGGTGGCGTCAGGGCCTTCGGTGCTTTGAAACAGGCTCACCCCCAAACCTTCGGCCTTGAAGCTGCCAGCGCAGTCGTAAGGCTGTTCTGCGTGCAAGTAGCGTTCGATGCGCGCCTGATCGAGTGTGCGCATGTGTACGGTGAACGGCACGCAGTCAACCTGGCAGTGGCCGGTCTGGCTGTTGAGCAGCGCCAGGCCGGTCAGGAAGGTCACGCTGGCGCCGCTGGACGCCAGCAGTTGTTCGCGGGCCTTTTCGAAGGTGTGGGGTTTACCGATAATCCGCTCGCCGAGTACTGCAACCTGGTCGGAGCCAATGATCAGATGAGCGGAGTGGCTGCCGGCCAGCGCCCGCGCTTTCTCTTCAGCCAGGCGCTTTACCAAATTAATCGCGGACTCGTCGGGGCGATGACTTTCATCAATATCCGGCGAGCTGCAGGTGAACTCAAGCTGCAAGCGAGCCAGCAATTCCCGGCGATAAACCGAGCTTGAAGCGAGTAATAAAGGCAGCATGGGCATCTCCAAAAGGCAGGGGCGAATTCTAGCGAGGCTTCCAAGTGACGGACAGGGCTGAATTTCCTTTGACATGGCTGGGTGCATCCCTATAATGCTGCGCCTATGTTGAATGACCCGATTCCACCTCACGTTGACCCGCGCAAATTGGCTGATCGTGGCACCACCCTTCAAGGTGAAATGCTGCTGGCCGATTTGGAGAGACTCTGCGACCCGCTTTCCGACACTGTCGGTACGGTGCAGGCTAAATTCGTTTTTGAACGAGATGAACGTAAGTCTGTGGTAATCCACAGTTTTATCGACACCGAAGTCAAAATGGTTTGCCAGCGTTGTCTTGAGCTGGTCACCCTGCCGATCCATAGCGAATGCAGTTATGCTGTGGTGAAGGAGGGTGCGAATACCCAGTCGTTGCCGAAAGGTTATGACGTGCTGGAACTGGGCGAAGATCCATTGGATCTGCAGTCACTGATCGAGGAGGAGCTTCTGCTCGCCTTGCCCATTGTGCCTGCTCATCATCCGGAAGAATGCCAGCAGCCGGCGGGTCTCGATGAGCCCGAACCGAGCGAGGACGAGGTAACGCGGTCCAACCCGTTCAGTGTATTGGCGCAGTTAAAGCGTGACCCAAACGTTTAGGAGTTAATCAATTATGGCTGTTCAGCAGAACAAAAAATCCCGCTCTGCCCGTGACATGCGTCGTTCGCACGACGCCCTGACGGCAAGCACTCTGTCTGTAGAAAAAACCACCGGTGAAATTCACCTGCGTCACCACGTATCGCCAGAAGGCGTATACCGTGGCCGTAAAGTGATCGACAAGGGCGCTGACGAGTAATCACTTGTCTGCTCAAGTCATCGCGATTGACGCAATGGGCGGGGACTTCGGTCCCCGCAGCATTGTTCAGGCCAGCCTTGCTTGCCTGTCTGCTACGCCCTCGCTGCACCTGACCCTCGTCGGTCAACCTACCCTTTTAGAAGAACTGCTCTCCAGTCATTCGGCTGTGGATCGCGCGCGCCTCTCGATTACCCCGGCGTCCGAAGTCATCACCATGGACGAAAAGCCTGCTCAGGCCTTGCGTGGCAAGCCTGATTCGTCGATGCGCGTGGCCCTTGAGTTGTTGCGTGATGGCAAGGTCCAGGCCTGTGTCAGCGCCGGCAATACCGGTGCGCTGATGGCTCTGTCGCGATTTGTGCTCAAGACCTTGCCGGGCATCGATCGGCCGGCGATGGTCGCGGCCATTCCAACCCAGAAAGGTTACTGCCAGTTGCTCGACCTGGGTGCCAACGTCGATTGCAGTGCCGAGCACTTGTTGCAGTTCGCGATCATGGGCTCGGTGGCGGCGGAAACCCTGGGGGTTGTTCGTCCGCGGGTGGCGTTGCTGAATATTGGCACAGAAGACATCAAGGGCAATCAGCAGGTCAAACTGGCGGCGACCTTGTTGCAGGGCGCTCGCGGCATCAACTACATCGGTTTTGTCGAAGGTGACGGTGTGTACCGGGGCGAGGCAGACGTGGTGGTGTGTGACGGTTTTGTCGGCAATATCCTGCTCAAGTCCAGCGAAGGTCTGGCGACCATGATTGCCGGGCGCATCGAGGCCTTGTTCAAGAAGAACCTGGCCTCGCGGATGGTGGGTGCACTGGCGCTGCCGCTGATGAAGCGCTTGCAGGCGGATCTGGCTCCGGCGCGACACAATGGCGCCAGCTTCCTCGGTTTGCAGGGCATTGTCGTGAAAAGCCACGGTTCGGCCGGGGTTCAGGGCTTCCAGAGCGCGATTCATCGCGCCTTGATCGAGATCCAGGAAAACCTCCCGGAACGGCTTCACGGCCGTCTTGAGGATTTGTTGCCTTAGGCGTTTTCGTCGGACAATGCTTAAATGTGACCGCTCAGTTCAATTGGCCATCCAACTGTCAGTTTCTTGCGTCCCCCAAGCGGGACGTCAATTCTCCGACGACAAGATCATTAGGGGCTTGTTACATGTCTGCTTCCCTCGCATTCGTCTTTCCAGGACAGGGTTCGCAGTCCCTCGGCATGCTGGCCGAGTTGGGCGCGCAACATCCGGTAGTCCTCGAAACATTCAAAGAAGCTTCCGATGCTCTGGGTTACGACCTGTGGGCACTGACCCAGCAAGGGCCGGAAGAGCAACTCAATCAAACCGATAAAACCCAGCCGGCCATTCTGACCGCCTCGATCGCCTTGTGGCGTCTGTGGCTGGCTGAAGGCGGCGCGCGTCCGGCTTACGTTGCCGGGCATAGCCTGGGTGAGTACAGCGCTTTGGTCGCAGCGGGCAGCCTGAGCCTGGGCGACGCGGTGAAACTGGTCGAGCGTCGTGGCCAGTTGATGCAAGAAGCCGTTCCGGCCGGGCAGGGCGGCATGGCCGCTATTCTCGGTCTGGAAGATGCCGACGTACTGGCAGCCTGTGCCGAAGCGGCGCAGGGCGAAGTAGTCAGTGCAGTCAATTTCAACTCCCCGGGCCAAGTGGTCATTGCTGGTGCCAAGGCTGCGGTCGAGCGTGCCATCGAAGGCTGCAAGGCCCGTGGTGCCAAGCGCGCCATGCCGTTGCCGGTCAGTGTGCCGTCTCA
Organism: Pseudomonas sp. 5Vm1k; assembly: GCF_056161485.1. NCBI lineage: Bacteria > Pseudomonadati > Pseudomonadota > Gammaproteobacteria > Pseudomonadales > Pseudomonadaceae > Pseudomonas > Pseudomonas sp. 5Vm1k. Next base: position 289,649 of record NZ_JBSPCZ010000007.1, on the reverse strand, counting down.
CTGCGAGCTGATGCGTCCGGCGGCCGAGCGGTTTGCCGAGTCCATCGCTGCGATCGACTGGCAGGCGCCGCAGATTCCTGTGGTGCAGAACGTCAGCGCCGCGGTGCCGGCCGATCTGGAGACCCTCAAGCGTGATTTGCTTGAACAGCTCTACAAGCCTGTGCGCTGGGTCGAATCGGTCCAGGCGCTGGCAGCCAAGGGCGCGACCCAACTGGTCGAGTGCGGTCCTGGCAAGGTGCTGGCGGGCCTGAACAAACGCTGCGCCGAAGGCGTATCGACATCCAACCTCAATACCCCAGACGCTTTCGCTGCCGCTCGCGCAGCGCTGGCCTGAATCAGGAGAAACTTGCATGAGTCTGCAAGGTAAAGTTGCACTGGTCACCGGTGCGAGCCGCGGGATCGGCCAGGCCATCGCCCTGGAGCTGGGCCGTCAGGGCGCCATCGTCATTGGCACCGCGACCTCCGCCTCGGGTGCTGAGCGCATTGCCGCTACCCTGAAAGAAAACGCTATTCAAGGTACCGGCCTGGAACTCAACGTCACCAGCGACGAGTCCGTGGCAGCGGTACTGGCGAGCATCACTGAGCAGTTCGGTGCGCCGGCGATCCTGGTCAATAATGCCGGCATCACCCGCGATAATCTGATGATGCGCATGAAAGACGACGAATGGAACGACGTCATCGATACCAACTTGAACAGTCTGTTCCGCCTGTCCAAGGGTGTTTTGCGTGGCATGACCAAGGCCCGTTGGGGACGAATTATCAGTATTGGTTCGGTTGTGGGTGCCATGGGCAACGCAGGCCAAGTAAACTACGCAGCCGCCAAGGCCGGTCTGGAAGGTTTCAGCCGTGCACTGGCGCGTGAAGTCGGTTCGCGTTCGATTACGGTAAACTCGGTAGCCCCAGGGTTCATCGATACCGATATGACTCGCGAGCTGCCTGAGGCGCAGCGTGAATCCTTGGTGACACAGATTCCGCTGGGCCGTCTGGGGCAAGCTCAAGAGATCGCGTCTGTGGTCGCTTTTCTTGCATCCGACGGTGCGGCTTACGTTACTGGGGCTACAATCCCGGTGAACGGCGGGATGTACATGAGTTAAATGTGACGGGTTGCTTCAAAAAAATGTCATACGAGCTGTCTAAAATCCGTTATAAAGCTGCAATCTATTTATAGGCAGAGGGTCGCCGGGTTTGAGGAGTGAAGCTTTCAGTTGAAAAACTGAAAAGTCTTTCTATACACTTACCCACTGGCCAGCTGCCTGAATTTGTCCATTAGGAGTGAAAACAAGGTATGAGCACCATCGAAGAGCGCGTCAAGAAAATCGTTGCTGAGCAACTGGGCGTTAAAGAAGAAGAAGTGGTCAACACTGCTTCCTTCGTTGAAGACCTGGGTGCCGACTCCCTTGACACCGTTGAGCTGGTGATGGCTCTGGAAGAGGAATTCGAGACCGAAATCCCTGACGAAGAAGCTGAGAAGATCACTACTGTACAAGCTGCAATCGATTACGTTACTAACCACCAGGCTTAATAGCTTGTAATCGTTGCTTGCTGTCATGGAAAAACCGCACTGCCATCACGGCGTGCGGTTTTTTCTTTAGGCCTGATGCAAAGTCGTCATTTGAAAAAGGAGAGTGCTGTGTCGCGTAGACGCGTCGTAGTCACCGGTATGGGTATGTTGTCGCCACTGGGCACGGATGTGCCGAGCAGTTGGCAGGGCATTCTGGCTGGCCGCAGTGGCATTGGTCTGATCGAACACACCGACCTTTCTGCCTATTCCACCCGCTTTGGCGGCTCGGTAAAGGGCTTCAATGTCGAGGAATACCTGTCGGTCAAGGAAGCTCGCAAGCTCGACCTGTTCATTCAATACGGTCTGGCCGCAGGGTTTCAGGCTGTGCGTAACTCCGGTCTGGAAGTCACTGACGCCAACCGTGAGCGCATCGGCGTAGCCATGGGTTCGGGTATTGGCGGTCTGACCAATATCGAAGAAACCAGCCGCACGCTGCATGATTCCGGCCCTCGTCGAATTTCACCGTTCTTCGTGCCTGGCTCGATCATCAATATGATTTCCGGTTTCCTGTCCATCCACTTGGGTGCACAGGGACCTAACTACGCCATCGCCACTGCATGTACCACTGGTACGCACTGCATCGGTATGGCAGCCCGCAATATCATGTACGACGAAGCCGACGTGATGATTGCCGGCGGCGCCGAGATGGCGGCTTGCGGTCTGGGCATGGGCGGCTTCGGTGCCTCTCGTGCGCTGTCGACCCGCAATGACGAGCCGACCCGCGCCAGCCGTCCATGGGACAAGGGCCGTGATGGTTTCGTCCTGTCCGATGGTGCCGGTGCGCTGGTTCTGGAAGAGCTGGAGCACGCCAAGGCCCGCGGCGCGACCATCTACGCCGAGCTGATCGGCTTTGGCACCAGTGGCGATGCTTACCACATGACTTCGCCTCCCGCCGATGGCGCCGGTGCTGCACGTTGCATCACCAATGCCCTGCGCGACGCCAAGATCAATGGCGACCAGGTCCAGTACATCAACGCCCACGGCACTTCGACTTCGGCCGGCGACCTTGCCGAAGCCTGTGCGATCAAGTCGGTGTTCGGCGATCACGCCTACAAACTGGCGGTCAGTTCCACCAAGTCCATGACCGGTCACCTGTTGGGTGCGGCGGGCGCGGTCGAGGCGATCTTCAGTGTGCTGGCGATCAACAGCCAAGTGGCGCCACCGACCATCAACCTTGATGAGCCGGACGAAGGCTGCGACCTCGACTTCGTGCCGCACACCGCGCGCAACATGGATATCGATGTGGTGCTGTCCAACTCCTTCGGGTTTGGCGGGACCAACGGCTCGCTGGTGTTCCGTCGGTTCGTTGACTGATGGACAGCTGGGTCGACGGTCAGCCGGCTGACGCTCTGTCGCTGAAGGATCGCGGCCTGACTTACGGTGATGGTCTGTTCGAGACCATCGCTGTGCGAGGCGGGCAACCGCTGTTGCTGGAGCGGCATCTGTCGCGTCTTGCTGACGGTTGCTTACGCCTGGCGATCACTGCCGATCAAGCGCTGATCCGCAGCGAGCTGCTGGCCTACGCCGCCGCACTGGGTGAGGGCGTGCTCAAGCTCATCCTCACTCGTGGCGACAGCTTGCGCGGTTACGCCCCCGATCCTTCGGCCCAGGCCCGACGCATTCTGCAAGGCAATCCTCCCGCTGCTTATCCTGCTGTCCTTGCAGAGCAGGGCATTCGTTTGTTCCCTTGCACCACACGACTTTCCAAACAACCACTGCTCGCCGGGCTCAAACACCTGAACCGTCTCGAGCAAGTGCTTGCCCGTGCCGAATGGCAAGACACCGAACACGCCGAAGGCTTGATGCTCGATCAGGTCGGTCGTGTCATCGAAGGCGTCTTCAGTAACTTGTTCCTGGTGCGCGATGGTGTGCTGATCACCGCCGATCTCAAGCGTTGCGGCGTGGCTGGCGTGATGCGTGCCGAATTATTGTTTCAGGCTGAGTCATTGGGGATCCCCACGCAAATCACCGACATCAGCCTCGATCAGCTGCAATGGGCCGATGAGGTCTTCGTCTGCAACAGCGTGTATGGCGTTTGGCCGGTGCGCGCCTATGCAGCACTGAGCTGGTCGGTTGGCCCGCTCACCCGTAAACTCCAAACCATTGCCCGCGCGCTACTGGATGCTTGATACGTGAGACGTAAACTCTTGCTGCTGCTGGAAACCGGATTGGTTCTGGCAGGGCTGCTGTCAGCTGCTTCGGCCTGGAAAATCCATTCGGCGCTGGAACAGCCGCTGAATATCACCCAGGAAGAACTGCTGGAAGTGCCCAAGGGCACGACACCGACCCGCACTTTCTATCGACTCGAAGCCGATGGCGTCATCAAGGATGCCTTCTGGTTGCGCGTCTATTGGCGCTTCAACCTTTCCGCCACGCCGATCCACAGTGGCGAATACCGCATGCTGCCGGGGATGACCGTCGACGGTTTGATCGACCTGTGGAAGCGCGGCGAAGTGGTGCAATACAGTGTGACGCTGGTCGAGGGCTGGAATTTCCATCAGGTCCGCGCTGCGCTGGCCAAGGATGACAAGCTCAAACAAACCTTGACCGGCCTGAGCGACACCCAAGTGATGGACAAACTGGGTCATAGCGGGATTTTCCCTGAGGGCCGCTTCTTCCCGGACACCTACAGCTTCGTGCGCGGCATGACCGATGCCGAGTTGCTGAAAAAAGCTTATGAGCGCCTCGATGAAGTGCTTGCCAAGGAATGGGACAAACGCGCCGCCGACGTGCCGTACACCGAACCCTATCAGGCGCTGATCATGGCCTCGCTGGTGGAGAAGGAAACCGGCGTGCCGCAGGAGCGTGGGCAGATTGCTGGCGTCTTTGTGCGGCGGATGGCGATAGGCATGATGCTGCAGACCGATCCCACAGTGATCTACGGTCTGGGTGATCGCTATACCGGCAAGTTGACCCGCGCCCACCTCAAGGAAGCGACGCCGTATAACACCTACATGATCTCTGGCCTGCCGCCGACGCCGATTGCCATGGTCGGGCGTGAAGCGATCCATGCGGCGCTGAACCCGGTGGCCGGCAACAGCCTGTATTTTGTTGCTCGCGGTGACGGCAGCCATGTGTTCTCCGATGACCTGGATGCCCATAACTCGGCAGTGCGCGAGTTTCAGCTCAAGCGTCGGGCTGACTACCGTTCCAGCCCGGCACCGGCTAGCGCCCCGGTGACGCCGGAAGCCGAGACGCCAATTCCCGCAGCTTCACCCGACACCGCGCCCGAAGCGGTGCCGCAAGTGCCGGCGCAAGAGCCGCCTCCCGCACCTGAGCCGACGACTGCGCCAGAAGCCGTACCGCCAATGCCGGCGCAAGAACCCGCTCCCGCTCCCGCACCCGAGCCGGATGCGCCAGCGCCAGCGCCGACGCCGGCACCGCAAAGCCCGCAATGACTCTGACTAAGGACTGCCTGTGACTGGCTTGTTTATTACCCTGGAAGGCCCGGAAGGCGCCGGCAAGAGCACCAATCGCGAATACCTGGCCGAGCGCCTGCGCGCCGCCGGTATCGAAGTGCTGCTGACCCGCGAACCGGGCGGTACGCCGTTGGCCGAGCGCATTCGCGAAGTGCTGCTGGCCCCGGTGGACGAAGTCATGAACCCCGACACCGAGTTGCTGCTGGTGTTCGCCGCCCGTGCCCAGCATCTGGCCGAGGTCATTCGCCCGGCGCTGGCCCGTGGCGCAGTGGTCTTGTGCGATCGTTTTACCGACTCGACTTATGCCTATCAGGGCGGCGGTCGCGGTTTGTCGCTGGAGCGCATCGCGACCCTGGAAACGTTCGTCCAGGGCGACTTGCGTCCGGACCTGACGCTGATTTTCGATTTGCCGGTGGAAGTCGGCCTGGCCCGCGCCAGCGCCCGTGGTCGACTGGATCGTTTCGAACTCGAAGGCCGGGCCTTCTTCGATGCGGTGCGCAGCGCGTTTCTCAAGCGCGCTGAAGCAGAACCTGCACGTTATGTGCTGGTGGATGCCGCCCAGCCACTGCCACAGGTTCAGCAGTCCCTGGATGCGTTGCTCCCACGTTTGCTGGAGCTGACCCGTGGCTGAGGCCTATCCATGGCAGGACGAGCTCTGGCAGCAACTGGCGGGCCGTAAACAGCACGCCCACGCCTATTTGCTCCATGGTCCGGCCGGGATCGGCAAGCGTGCATTGGCCGAGCGGTTGATGGCGCACTTGTTGTGTCAGCGCCCGACGGCCCAGGATGCTTGCGGCGAGTGCAAGTCCTGCTTGCTGCTCAAGGCGGGCAGTCACCCTGACAACTACATCCTGGAACCGGAAGAAGCGGACAAGGCGATCAAGGTCGATCAGGTGCGTGATCTGGTCAGCTTCGTGGTCCAGACCGCGCAGATGGGCGGGCGCAAAGTGGTGCTGATCGAGCCTGTCGAGTCGATGAACGTCAACGCCGCCAACGCCTTGCTCAAAAGTCTTGAAGAACCGTCCGGCGATACCGTGTTGCTGCTGGTCAGCCACCAGACCAGTCGTTTGTTGCCAACGATCAAGAGCCGCTGTCAGCAGCAGGCTTGCCCGTTGCCGAGCGAGGCGATGAGTCTGGCGTGGTTGGCGACGGCTTTGCCGGATTGCTCGCAGGAAGAACGCGTCGAATTGCTGACATTGGCCGCCGGTTCGCCATTGGCCGCGGTCAAGTTGCAGACTCAGGGCGTACGCGAACAGCGGTTGCTGGTGGTCGAAGGGGTGAAGCAGTTGCTCAAGCAACAGAAATCACCGACCCAGCTGGCCGAAGAATGGAAAAGCATTCCGCAATTGCTGCTGTTTGACTGGTTCTGCGACTGGTCGAGCCTGATCCTGCGCTATCAGTTGACCCGGGATGAAGAAGGCCTTGGCCTGATGGACATGCGCAAGGTCATTCAGTACCTGGCGCAGAAAACCGCACAGGACAAAGTGCTTAACATCCAGGACTGGATCCTCGCCCAGCGGCAGAAAGTCATGAGCAAAGCCAACCTCAATCCGGCGTTGTTGCTTGAAGCGCTGCTGGTGCAATGGGTGTCTTTACCTACCCAGAAGTGACCGTCTGAGCCTAGACTCTGAGCATCAGCAGTGGAGGTCAGCATGAATGAACCCGTCAACACCGGGCCGCGCAACGGCATTTTGTCCCTGACCATCAAGGACAAATCCGTGCTGTACGCGGCCTACATGCCGTTTATCAAAAACGGCGGCCTGTTCATCCCGACCAACAAAAGCTACAAGTTGGGTGACGAGGTGTTCATGTTGCTGAACCTGATGGACGAGCCGGAAAAGATTCCGGTCGCCGGCAAAGTCACCTGGATCACGCCCAAAGGTGCCCAGGGCAATCGGGCCGCCGGGGTTGGCGTGCAGTTCAACGACGGTGACAACACCGCCCGCAGTCGAATCGAAACCCATCTGGCCGGAGCGCTGAAATCCGACCGTCCCACTCATACGATGTAAGTTGCAGCCCTTTTATGCTCGTAGATTCCCATTGCCACCTTGATCGCCTCGACCTTGCCGCCCATGACGGTTCCCTGGATGCCGCACTCGATGCGGCCCGCCAGCGCGGAGTCGGGCACTTTTTATGTATTGGCGTCAGTGTCGACAACGCCGCCGATGTCAAAGCCCTGGCCGAGCGTTATGACGACGTTGATTGTTCGGTCGGCGTGCATCCACTGGATGTGCAACCCGGTGCCGCGCCTGCTCTGGATTGGCTGTTGCAGGAGCTGAATCATCCGCGCGTGGTGGCTATTGGTGAAACCGGCCTGGATTACCACTACGAACCGGAAGCGGCGGAGTTGCAGCAGGAATCCTTTCGCCTGCATCTGCAAGCCGCCCAACAAACCGGCAAACCGGTGATCATTCACACCCGTGGCGCCCGTGCCGATACCTTGAGCCTGTTGCGCGAAGCCGCGTTGCCCCAGGCCGGTGTGCTGCATTGCTTCACTGAAGACTGGGACATGGCCAAGGCTGCGCTGGACATGGGTTATTACATTTCTCTGTCCGGGATTGTCACTTTCCGCAATGCCGATGCATTGCGTGACGTGGCGAGCAAAGTGCCAGCCGATCGCTTGTTGGTAGAAACCGATTCGCCGTACCTGGCGCCGATCCCTTATCGGGGCAAACCGAACCTGCCGCAATATGTGCGGGAAGTGGCAGAGTTCCTGGCGATGTTGCGCGGTGAGTCCTATGAGCGATTTGCCGAGCAAACGACTGAAAACTTCAAGCGGTTGTTTCCATTGGCGCACGTCAAGACGTCGGCGTAACGCCGGAAAGGATCGCAGCTTTCGGTAGCTCCTGCGGGGGCGATGCCCCTGAATCGCAGGCAAAAAAAACCCGGGTTCTGGGGGGTGAATCCGGGTTAAGACCATTAGGAGTAAAACAAAGGTACGCGGTCCGTTGGTACCTATATCGGCGCGACACTTGGGGGAGATGCCTCGCCGACAGTTCAAGTATTGATCACTATTGCGTCGGCGCCAGTTTAGCCGCCCCGGTTTTTAAACAAATTTGGAATACGGCCGCTTCGGAAGAGTTCTCATCAACCGGTGACCTTGCGTGAAATCATCAAGAAACACAGATATGCTCGGATGATCCGTGCATTTTTGCGCAAGTTAGGCATAATACGCGGCTTCGAATTTTGACCCCTACAGACCTTTTCTTATGCATAAAGAACCTCGTAAGGTCCGTGAGTTTCGTCGCCGCGAGCAAGAAATTCTCGATACCGCGCTCAAGCTGTTCCTCGACCAAGGTGAAGACAGTGTCACCGTCGAGATGATTGCTGATGCCGTCGGTATCGGCAAAGGCACGATCTACAAGCACTTCAAATCCAAGGCCGAGATCTACCTGCGCCTGATGCTCGATTACGAGCGCGATTTGAACGAGCTGTTGCATTCGGCCGATGTCGACAAGGACAAGGAAGCCCTCTCTCGGGCCTACTTCGAATTCCGCATGCGCGACCCGCAACGCTATCGCTTGTTCGATCGCCTGGAAGAAAAGGTGGTCAAGGGCAACCAGGTGCCGGAGATGGTCGAGGAACTGCACAAGATCCGTGCCTCGAACTTTGAACGCCTGACCTTGCTGATCAAGGGCCGGATCAGCGAAGGCAAGCTCGAAGACGTGCCGCCGTACTTCCATTACTGCGCATCCTGGGCGCTGGTGCATGGCGCCGTGGCGCTGTATCACTCGCCGTTCTGGAGCAATGTGCTGGAAGATCAGGAAGGCTTCTTCCAGTTCCTGATGGACATCGGCGTGCGCATGGGCAACAAGCGCAAGCGCGACACCGACACCCCAAGCAGCTGAGGCATTCAGCTGCCTGATTGCGCCATTATTTCGCTACATGGCGCAGTACCGCAGGAATATACTCAGGCTTAGGTATTGCTAAAACTTGATTTGTGAGTCAAGTTTTAGCAGTCCCGAAATTCTTCTGCCGGAGTGCTCCATGATCGTTGACCGTCAAGGCAGGCGTTTTCGCAATTTGCGGATCAGCCTGACCTCAGCCTGCAATTACGCGTGTACCTACTGCGTGCCGAACGGCAAGCGGCTGGTCGCTGCGCAGGATGAATTGTCGGCCGAGGCCATGGCCCGAGGTGTGGCCTATCTGATCGAAGCCGCCGGCATCGAGCGTTTGCGCATCACCGGTGGTGAACCACTGGTCAGCCCCAAACTCGAAGCCTTCATGGCGGCCGTCGGCCAGATGGGCCTGGAAGACATCAGCCTGACCACCAATGGTCAGCTACTGGCGAAAAAACTACCGTTGTTGGTGGATGCCGGTATTCGACGCATCAACGTTTCCCTCGATACCCTGGACGCCAGTGCGTTTCGCAGCATTGCTCGTGGCGGTGATCTGGCCACCGTACTGGACGGCATGGATCAGGCTTCGGCCGCCGGCATCAAGATTAAGGTCAACATGGTGCCATTGCGTGGGCAGAACCTCGATCAGGTGATGCCGCTGCTAGATTACTGCCTGGAACGTGGCTACGAGCTGCGCTTCATCGAGCTGATGCGCATGGGCCATTTGGCCAGCGACAACAACGCCTTTCTGCAACAGTTCGTCAGCCTTCAGCAACTGCTGAGCCTGATCGGCGAGCGTTACGAATACCTGCAGGCCGACGCGCCGGTGGATGCCACGGCGGTGCGCTATGAGATTCCGGGGCAGGGCCACTTCGGCGTGATCGCCAACGAAAGCGTGCCATTCTGCCGGACGTGTTCGAGGCTGCGGCTGTCATCCACGGGCTGGCTGCATGGCTGCCTGTCGTCGAGCAACCGTCACTATGTCGGCGATTTGCTGGACAAACCGCGTCACCAGGCATTGCCAGCCTTGCAGCGACTGCTGGTGAAAGCCCTGGGGGACAAGCAGGAAGTGGCATTCTCCGGTGGCGCGACCATCATGAAAATTATCGGCGGCTGATCGGGCCTGTGGCGAGGGGGCTTGCCCCCGTTGGGTCGCAAAGCGGCCCTCTGCATTCTTTCAACTCCGCCGAGACACCTGATTTCACGAATGCTGCGCAGCCGAACGGGGGCAAGCCCCCTCGCCACAGGTCCGTGTTCCAACCCGAAATATCGATAGACTCAAGGACTGGCGCGGAAGCTGCATTCAACGCCCATTCGCCGGTTTTCCGTCACCGGCTTCTGGAGGGTAGGATGCGTAGCCTGGTTTTGCTGCTGGCCATTTTGGTGCTTGGTGGCTGCATGAATGTCAGCGACATGGGCGAAGGTGTTCGCTACCACATGAGTGACGCGGGTTTGCTGGATCACAGCAACAGTCAGCGCGTGAATAACTTCCGCATTCAGCCGGACTCGTTTATCTACATCGCTCAGGGGGCGTTCGCGCCACCTGGCAGTGCCTACCCGCGACCTAACGTGGTGGCTGAAACAGCTTTCGACGGCTTTATCGAATACTTCCCGATGGTCCGCCGCGCGCGGGCTCCTGAAGGCCTCGATGCTGCCATGGGTGAAGCCCGTGCAGCCGGTGCGCATTACCTGCTCTACACGCGGTTTGCCAAGGCTGACGACCGTATCGGCAACTCGGACGAATGGCTCGATCAGGAAGCCGTGGATCGCCTCGGTATCGACAGCGGTGTCATTCAAATCATGTTGATCGAGACCAGCACCCAGTATTTGATCGATACTGCACGGATCAAGAGTCGTGGCGGTTTACTGACGTTCCACGACACCAAGCCAGAAGACCTGCTGGGCCCGCCGCTGGAGCAATACGCTCGTAGCCTGTTGGGGCTCGGCGACCAGTAATCCAAAGGAGAACGCCATGAGTGGCCCGCAAAAAGCCAACGACCTGTTGGGGCAAATCCCCAAAACCAAAGGCTTGCCACCGGTCCACTTGTGGAACCCCGACTTCTGCGGCGACATCGACATGCGGATCGCCCGGGACGGCACCTGGTACTACCTGGGCACGCCAATCGGGCGCAAGCCGATGGTCAAGTTGTTCTCCACCATCATCCGCCGCGACGGCGATGATTACTTCCTGATCACTCCGGTCGAGAAGGTCGGGATCAAGGTCGACGACGCACCTTTCGTGGCGATTGCCGTAGACGTCGAAGGCGAGGGCGAAGCTCAAATCTTGCGCTTCACCACCAACGTCGATGAGACGGCCGAGGCGGGTACCGAACACCCGATTCGCGTGATGATCGATCCGCTGACCCAAGAGCCTGCGCCGTACGTACACGTGCGCACCAACCTTGAAGCGCTGATCCATCGCAACGTGTTTTACCAATTGGTCGAACTGGCGGTGAGTCGTGAGATCGACGGGCAGCGGTGGTTGGGCGTGTGGAGTGGCGGGGAGTTCTTCCCGATAGGCCTTGAGCCTTAACGTGCGATGTTTTGATGTTCTGGAAAATGGCCCGCTATTTTAGCGGGCCATTTTTATTGGACTTACAAACCCTTGTCCTTGAGCCGGGCGGCGTGTTCAAGATAGAGGTGAACCGGGCTTACGTTCCAACTCGTGATTCCAGCCATTTGATTGACTGCGTCGAAATGGTCCATGGGGTAATCCGAACGAATGACTTTGCCCAAGTGCGAGCTGTACTGCCCGACCAGCCCATCGTTGGCGTGTTTCTCTTTATAAAATAACTTCGACAGCACGATACAGTTCAAATGGGATGGATCGAGCGGTTGCAGGCTTTGAAAGTTCTGCACGATCCCGCTCCAGGAATAGTAATACACACCGTTTTCAACTTCGTTGCCTTCCCCGCCCCAGTGTTTCGGTACCCCTTGTGGGTATTTCTTGTTGAAGGCTGCCAATCCGGCGCTGGTCAACGATGCGAAGGCTGCTTGAGCATCCTCTGGATTTTCCGGGTGGCCACTGATCAACGAGATGAAGGTGCCGACGGCTTCAAGCAGCACCAGCACGACCGCTTCCGGCAACTCGCCGGGCGTCAGTGCCTTGTGCAACTGATCGGCAATTTCGGAACCGTGATTAGGGCAACTGACCGAGGTGACCGACGCGACCTTTTCCGGGTGCAGCGCTGCGACGTAGCGGGCGGCCAAGGGTCCTTGGCTATGACCGATCAGGTTGACCTTGGCGGCTCCCGTTTCGCGCAAAATGCGATTGACGTGTTCGAGCAGTTTTTCACCACGTTCCTCGTTCCCGTTAACGGCTGGGATATTAACGGCATATACCTTGGCGCCAGCCCGTTCCAGAGCTTCCTTGATGTCGAAGAAGTAGGGGTAACCGGCAATGGTGTCGAAACCAAACAGGCCGTGGACCAATACAATCGGGTATTGCGTAGACGCATCCATGTTCATACTCATACCTGTCGATAGCGGACTTTGGTGGAACAGATGCTATTGACTGCTTGATCTGTCGCGGGCTAACCGTAGGTTACAAAGCGGGTTGCTTCAAATCTTCCGGATGAAATGCCGTGAGCTTCGAAGGTCGCGGATAAAATCAAATTGACAGCCAATCATATGATGATTAGCGTGACCTCCATCACGAACGGTTTTTTGCCGTCCCTGCTTCGAGGTTTTCATGTCCAGCAGTTTTCATGCGTCGACGGTCGATTGGCTAGGTGGCTGGATAGCCGCCGGCCAGGTTAAGCCCGGCGAAACCATCAAGGTTGAAGCGGACCTGGGCGAGCAGCTCGGGGTCAGTCGTACGGTCATCCGTGAAGCCATCAAAACCCTGGTCGCCAAAGGCATGCTCGAAGTCGGGCCGAAAGTCGGCACGCGAGTGCTGCCAGTGCGCCGCTGGAACCTGTTTGATCCGCAAGTCGTCGGCTGGCTGTCCCGCAGTGGTTTGCCGGAAAACTTCGTCGATGACTTGCTTGACCTGCGCCGCACCATTGAACCCATGGCCGTGCGCTGGGCCTGCGAGCGCGCCACTGTCGAACAAGTCCAAGCCATTCTCCAGGCCTACAACGCACTGGAACGCGCCGTGGACAGTGGCATCGACTACAACCGCGCCGACCAGTTCTTCCATGAGTGCATCCTCGCGGCCAGCCACAATCAATTCATCGAACAAATGGTCCCGGCCCTCGGCGCGCTGTTGGCGGTGTCGTTCGAAGTGTCTGCCGCTGATCCGGATGAACTCCGCCGCACGCTACCGATCCACAAAGACATGGCCGACGCCATCGCCGCCCGGGATGCCGCGCGGGGTGTGTGGGCCTGCATGACCCTGATCGACAACGCCGACCTGGCCATCAAGCGTTTCTACCCGCAAGTCATGGCCGACAAAAAAGCCAGCTAATCACACCAAACCCCTTGTAGGAGCGAGGCTTGCCCGCGAAGGCGATTTAACATTCAACATCTCTGTTGATCATGAAATCGCTTTCGCGGGCAAGCCTCGCTCCTACACAGAAAAGCAATAAAGAAGGAGGTTTCATGACGTGGACTGCCGTTACCGAACACCGCGCCCAGCTCGGTGAAGGCCCGTTTTGGGACGCGCCAACCCAGGCACTCTACTGGGTCGACATCGCTGGCAAGCAAGCGCTGCGGCTTATCGGCAGTAACGTGCAGATCTGGCAGATGCCCGAGCACGTGTCCGCCTTCATCCCCTGCGAAAGCGGCGATGCCCTGGTGGCGATGAGCAGCGGCGTCTACCGGCTGGATCTGGATTCCCCCGGCCTGGAACCGCGACTGACCCTGCTCTGCGTCGCCGATCCACAACCGGGCAATCGCCCCAATGAGGCCCGTTGCGATGCGCAAGGCCGGCTCTGGCTTGGGACCATGCAGAACAACATTGGCGACAACGGCGAAGACTTGCCGATCGTGCGCCGCTCCGGCGGCCTGTTCCGCATTGATCGCGATGCCCGGGTCACGCCGCTGCTGCGGGGGCTGGGCATTCCCAACACCCTATTGTGGAGCGATGACTCGACGCGCCTGTACTTCGCCGACAGCCTCGACCGCACGCTCTATCAACACTTCATCCGCACCGACGGCAACCTCGACCCGGCCCAAGTCTGGTTCGGCCCCCACGAACGCGGCGGCCCCGATGGTTCGGCAATGGATGCGCAGGGTTATCTGTGGAACGCCCGTTGGGATGGCAGTTGTCTGCTCCGGTTAAGCCCTGAAGGCCAGGTTGATCGGATAATCGAACTGCCGGTCAGCCGCCCCACCAGTTGCGTGTTTGGCGGCGAAGACCTGAAAACCCTCTACATCACCAGCGCCGCCAGCCCGCTCAACCATCCACTGGACGGCGCGGTGCTGTCGATTCGAGTCGATGAGCCCGGAAAAGCCTGTACGAGGTTTGCTGGATAAATCCCAAAATATGGGATGTAAAATTATATATTGAGATTATTTGGCGGTCGGGTTTATAGTCGGCTCCATCAGTTACACGCACTCACACTTAAAAAAACAAAACAGGTGAAGTGATGCAGGGATTTTCCAAACAGTTTTTCGGCCGGACATCGACAGATGCCCGGTTTTTGTCGTGCATGAAAAAGGGAGCCGGGATTCATGGCTGAGCCTCTTTCCTTGCCACCGGTGCCCGAGCCGCCGAAGGGCGAACGCCTGAAAAACAAGGTCGTGCTGCTGACCGGCGCGGCTCAAGGCATCGGCGAAGCCATCGTCGCGACCTTCGCTTCCCAGCAAGCCAAACTGATCATCAGCGACATCCAGGGCGAGAAAGTCGAGAACGTCGCGGCCCTTTGGCGGGACAAAGGTTTTGACGTGCAAGCGATCAAGGCGGACGTGTCCAACCAGCAAGACCTGCACGCCATGGCCAAATTGGCCGTCGAACGCCATGGCCGCATCGATGTGCTGGTCAACTGCGCCGGGGTCAACGTGTTCCGTGATCCGCTGGAAATGACCGAGGAAGACTGGCGCCGCTGCTTCGCTATCGACCTGGACGGCGCCTGGTTCGGCTGCAAAGCGGTGTTACCGCAGATGATCGAGCAGGGCATCGGCAGCATCATCAACATCGCCTCGACCCATTCTTCCCACATCATTCCTGGCTGCTTTCCGTACCCGGTGGCCAAGCATGGCTTGCTCGGCCTGACCCGCGCCCTCGGCATCGAGTACGCGCCGAAGGGCATTCGCGTCAACGCCATCGCGCCGGGCTATATCGAAACCCAACTGAACGTCGATTACTGGAACGGTTTTGCCGACCCCCAGGCCGAACGTCAGCGGGCCTTTGATCTGCATCCGCCCCGCCGCATCGGCCAGCCGATGGAAGTGGCGATGACCGCCGTATTGCTGGCCAGCGATGAGGCGCCGTTCATCAATGCGTCATGCATCACCATCGATGGTGGTCGCTCTGTCATGTACCACGACTGAGCACATCGGGTTTCAGACGCGGAACTCCGTCCGAAACCCAATCATCATACGATATGACTTTTGGTTACACGCTTGACCGCTGCATCGGCTTTCAAAATAACGCTCAAAAAAAATAACAAGGAGTCAGCTTATGAATCGTCGTCCTGGGATCCGTTCCCTGTGCTGTGCCGCTTTGGCGGTCACGGCGGTCAGCCTGAGCAGTTCGCTGCTGGCGGCCGAGCAAGTGAAAATCGGTTTTCTGGTCAAGCAGGCGGAAGAGCCCTGGTTCCAGACCGAATGGGCCTTCGCCGAAAAGGCCGGCAAGGACAAAGGCTTCACCGTGATCAAGATTGCCGTGCCTGACGGCGAGAAAACCCTTTCCGCTATCGACAGCCTGGCGGCCAACGGCGCCAAAGGCTTCGTGATCTGCCCGCCGGATGTCGGCCTCGGTCCGGCCATCGTCGCCAAGGCCAAAGCCAACGGTTTGAAAGTGATGACTGTCGATGACCGTTTCGTCGATGCCAGCGGCAAGTTCATGGAAGACGTGCCGTACCTCGGCATGGCCGCGTTTGAAGTCGGCCAGAAACAGGGCACCGCCATGGCCACCGAAGCGAAAAAACGCGGCTGGGACTGGAAAGAAACCTACGCCGTGATCAACACCTTCAATGAGCTCGACACTGGCAAGAAACGCACCGACGGTTCGGCCAAGTCCCTGGAAGACGCGGGCCTGCCGAAAGACCACATCCTTTTCACCGCGCAGAAAACCCTCGACGTACCCGGCAGCATGGACGCCACCAACTCGGCCCTGGTGAAACTGCCCAGCGGCGCGAAAAACCTGATCATCGGCGGCATGAACGACAACACCGTGCTGGGCGGCGTGCGCGCCACCGAAAGCGCTGGGTTTACCGCGGCCAACGTGATCGGCATCGGCATCAACGGCACCGACGCCATCGGCGAACTGAAAAAGCCCAACAGCGGCTTTTTTGGCTCGATGCTGCCAAGCCCACACATCGAGGGCTACAACACCGCAGCGATGATGTACGAGTGGGTCACCACCGGCAAAGAGCCGCCGAAATACACCGCCATGGACGACGTGACGCTGATCACTCGCGAGAACTTCAAGCAGGAACTGGAAAAGATCGGCCTGTGGAACTGAAGGCCGGTTGATTTCATCGGCGGCCCTGGCGACGGGGCTGCCTGATCTGTGTGATGAGGTGGTTATGCAAGCGCAAACACAAACACAAGAACACCGCGGCGGCAGCTTGCGCTTCAACGGGATCGGCAAGACCTTTCCCGGGGTGAAGGCGCTCGATGGCATCAGCTTCGTCGCGCATCCGGGGCAGGTGCATGCCTTGATGGGCGAGAACGGCGCCGGCAAATCGACATTGCTGAAAATCCTCGGCGGCGCGTACATCCCGAGCAGCGGCGACCTGCAGATCGGCGAGCAGACGATGGCCTTCAAGTCCACCGCCGACAGCATCGCCAGCCGCGTCGCGGTGATTCACCAGGAGCTGCATCTGGTCCCGGAAATGACCGTGGCGGAAAACCTGTTCCTCGGGCATCTGCCGGCCAGTTTTGGCCTGATCAATCGCGGTGCGTTGCGCCAGCAAGCGTTGGCCTGCCTCAAGGGCCTGGCCGATGAAATCGATCCGCAAGAGAAGGTCGGGCGCCTGTCCCTTGGCCAGCGCCAATTGGTGGAAATCGCCAAGGCGTTGTCCCGTGGTGCGCATGTGATCGCTTTTGATGAGCCGACCAGCAGCCTCTCGGCCCGGGAGATCGATCGCTTGATGGCGATCATCGGTCGCCTGCGGGACGAAGGCAAAGTGGTGCTCTACGTGTCCCATCGCATGGAAGAAGTGTTCCGCATCTGCAACGCGGTGACGGTGTTCAAGGACGGTCGCTTTGTGCGCACCTTCGAGAATATGAGCGAACTGACACACGATCAGTTGGTGACCTGCATGGTCGGTCGCGATATCCAGGACATCTACGATTACCGCCCGCGTCAACGTGGGGCGGTGGCGCTGAAGGTCGACGGCCTGCTCGGGCCGGGCCTGCGTGAGCCGGTGAGTTTCGAAGTGCACAAAGGCGAAATCCTCGGGCTGTTCGGTTTGGTCGGGGCAGGGCGCACCGAGCTGTTTCGCATGCTCAGCGGCCTGACCCGCAACACCGCCGGACGCCTGGAATTGCGCGGTCACGAACTGAAACTGCGTTCACCTCGCGATGCGATTGCCGCCGGGATCCTGCTGTGCCCCGAGGACCGCAAGAAGGAGGGCATCATGCCGCTCTCCAGCGTTGCCGAGAACATCAACATCAGCGCGCGCGGTGCCCATTCCACCTTCGGTTGCCTGTTGCGCGGCTTGTGGGAAAAGGGCAACGCCGAGAAGCAGATCGCCGCGCTGAAAGTGAAGACCCCCAGCGCGTCGCAGAAAATCATGTACCTGTCCGGTGGCAATCAGCAGAAGGCGATTCTCGGTCGCTGGTTGTCGATGCCGATGAAAGTCCTGCTGCTCGACGAACCGACGCGCGGCATCGATATCGGTGCGAAAGCCGAGATCTACCAGATCATCCATAACCTTGCGGCCAGTGGCATTGCGGTGATCGTGGTGTCCAGCGACTTGATGGAAGTCATGGGCATTTCCGACCGCATCCTGGTGCTGTGCGAAGGCGCGATGCGCGGCGAGCTGTCCCGCGACGAGGCCAATGAATCCAACCTGCTGCAACTGGCTTTGCCGCGCCAACGCGCTGACGGCGTGGCGAACTGAGAGGTAACTATGATGACCATCCAAAACAATGCTTTGCCCACCCAGCGCAAACCCCTGGACCTGCGGCGTTTTCTTGATGACTGGGTAATGCTGGCGGCAGCCATCGGGATTTTCCTGGCCTGCACCTTGCTGATCGACAACTTCCTCTCGCCGTTGAACATGCGCGGCCTGGGCCTGGCGATTTCCACCACCGGGATCGCTGCGTGCACCATGTTGTATTGCCTGGCGTCCGGGCATTTCGACTTGTCGGTGGGTTCGGTGATTGCCTGCGCCGGCGTGGTCGCGGCGGTGGTGATGCGTGACACCGACAGCGTGTTCCTTGGTGTCGCGGCGGCGCTGTTCATGGGGCTGATTGTCGGCTTGATCAACGGGATTGTGATCGCCAAGTTGCGGGTCAATGCGTTGATCACGACGTTGGCGACCATGCAGATTGTGCGGGGCCTGGCGTACATCTTTGCCAACGGTAAAGCGGTGGGCGTGTCCCAGGAACAGTTCTTCGTATTCGGTAACGGCCAGTTGTTCGGCGTGCCGGTGCCGATCCTGATCACCATCGTCTGCTTCCTGTTTTTCGGCTGGTTGCTGAACTACACCACCTACGGGCGCAACACCATGGCCATCGGCGGTAACCAGGAAGCGGCGTTGTTGGCCGGGGTTAACGTGGATCGGACCAAGATCATCATCTTCGCCGTGCACGGTTTGATCGGTGCGTTGGCCGGGGTGATCCTGGCCTCGCGCATGACCTCGGGTCAGCCGATGATTGGCCAGGGTTTTGAACTGACCGTGATCTCGGCGTGCGTGTTGGGCGGGGTCTCGCTGAGCGGCGGGATCGGCATGATTCGGCATGTGATTGCCGGGGTGTTGATTCTGGCAATCATCGAGAACGCGATGAACCTGAAGAACATTGATACGTTTTATCAGTATGTGATTCGCGGATCGATTCTGCTGTTGGCAGTGGTGATTGACCGTCTGAAACAGCGCTAAACCCCTGTGGGAGCGGGCTTGCTCGCGAAGGCGGTGTGTCAGTCGATATCAATTTGACTGACACACCGCCTTCGCGAGCAAGCCCGCTCCCACATTTGATTTGTGTCCCTCCGCATTTTTTCGCTGCCCATCCTTGATCGTTCCCACGCTCTGCGTCCGCTCTTGGGGCGCAGAGCGTCCCGGGCTGCATTCCCACGCAGAGCGTGGGAACGATCATGCAAGCCACACCTCCTGTCACTTCCCGAAAAATATCCCTTGCTCGCCCGACCCTGTTTCGGTTATCACTTTGTACATGATTAGACAGGTTCGATTTGACAAGAAACAACGGGTGGTCGACGAGCTCATCCGGCGCATCGAAAGCGGCCTCATGGAGGACGGCTTTCTGTTGCCGGGCGAGCATCAGTTGGCTCAAGAATTCAAGGTCAGCCGCGGCACGCTGCGTGAAGCCCTGGCCGAACTGAAGAGGCGTAACTACATCGCCACGCAAAGCGGAGTCGGCTCTATCGTCACCTTCGACGGTGTGGTGCTCGATCAGCGCAGCGGCTGGGCCCAGGCTCTGGCGGACAGCGGGGCGCTGATCAACACCGAAGTGCTGCGGCTGGAGGCGGTCAGCCGACCTGACTTGCTGTCGCGGTTCGGCACCGACAAATTCATCACGCTCGACCGTCGCCGCCGCGCCAACGACGGCACGCTGGTGTCCCTGGAACGTTCACTGATTCCCGCCTCCGGCACCCTGGAAAGTCTGCCGCGAGTGGGCCTGATCGATAACTCGCTGACCATCACCCTGGCCGCTTACGGCTACATCGGCGAACGCGGTGATCAGTGGATCGGCGCGGAGCCGCTGAACGCCGAAGACGCCGAATTGCTCGGTCGTCCGTTCGGCACGGTATTCCTCAAGGCCCTGCGCACCACGTACGACCGTCAGGGCCGGTTCATGGAACAGGTCGAAAGTTTGCTCGACCCTGTGCATTTTCGTCTGCACCTGCAATTTGGAGAGTCAAAGTGACCGCGCTCAATCGTGCCTTGGGCGCGTTCTATGGCCTGGCTCTGGGCGATGCCCTGGGCATGCCGACCCAATCCCTGAGCCGCGCCGAGATCAAGGCGCGCTTCGGCGAAATCACCGACCTGGAAGATGCCGGCCCCGATCAACCGATCGCCGCCAACATGCCCAAGGGCTCGATCACCGACGACACCGAACAGGCGATCCTGGTCGGTCAGTTGCTGATCGAAGGCGAAGGCCGGATCGAACCGTCGGTGCTCGCCCAGCGATTGATCGAATGGGAAGCCGAGATGCAGGCCAAGGGCTCGCAGGATTTGCTCGGCCCTTCGACCAAACGCGCCATCGAGATGATTCTCGCCGGGCATTCGCCGGAAGAGGCAGGGCGCTACGGCACCACCAATGGCGCGGCGATGCGCATCACCCCGGTGGGGATTGCGGCGGATGTCGCCGACCCGCAGCGTTTTATCAAAGCGGTGGTGCAGGCCTGCCAGGTCACCCACAACACCACGCTGGGAATCTCCAGCGCGGCGGCAGTGGCGGCGGTGGTTTCGGCCGGAATCAACGGCATGGACCTCGGTGAGGCCTTGAACCTGGGCATGCAAATCGCCCAGCAAGCTGAAGGTCATGGTCACTGGGTTGCTGGCGGCCGCATTGCCTCGCGGATCAGTTGGGCGCGGACCATCAGCATCGACAGCGACAAGGCGTTGTTGGCCGACTTGCTCTACGACGTGATCGGCACTTCGGTGGCCTCGCAGGAGTCGGTGGTGGTGTCGTTTGCCCTGGCCCAGCAAGTGGCCATCGGTGAAATGAACGCCTTCGAAGCCGTGTGCATGGCCGCGAGCCTGGGCGGCGACACCGACACCATCGCGGCGATTCTCGGCGCGATGCTCGGGGCTTGCCTGGGGCTTGAGAGCTGGCCGGCGGCGATGATCGAGAAGGTCAAAGCCGTTAATGGTCTGGAGCTGGAACCCCTTGTGAAAGGACTCCTCACCCTGCGCTGAGGATCGAAAACCCTGTAGGAGCTGCCGAAGGCTGCGATCTTTTGATCTTGGCAGCCTTGAGGCGACTGTAAATCAAGATCAAAAGATCGCAGCCTTCGGCAGCTCCTACGTGGGGTTGCGCAGGTCACTTAGAAATCCGTCTGCCCACAACCAAAACAATGGCAACAGGAGCATCCATCATGAGTTCATCGAACGCCGGGCCAAGCGCCGGGCAACTGGAAACCCGTGGCATCGAGCCGGTCCCGGAAAGCGAGTGCAACGGTCATCCGCTGCAACTGTTCTGGGTCTGGTTCGCCGCCAACATCTCCATCCTCGGCCTGCCGTTGGGCGCGACCCTCGTGGCCTTTCGCGGCTTGGCCATCTGGCAGGCGATCATCGTCGCGATCCTCGGCGCCGCCGGTTCGTTCGCGGTGGTCGGGATCATCTCCATCGCCGGCCGTCGTGGTCGCGCACCGAGCCTGACCCTGTCCCGAGCAATCTTCGGCGTACGTGGCAACATTGGCCCGACCGTGGTCTCGCTGATGTCGCGCCTGGGCTGGGAAACCGTCAACACCACCACCGCAGCGTTCGTGTTGCTGTCGTTGTGCTCGATCCTGTTCGGCTCGCCGGTGGAAGCGAAAAGCGCTCCCGTCTTGACGCTGATCTTCATTGCGATTTTCGTGCTGCTGACCCTGTCGGTGTCTGGCCTCGGCCACGCCACGTTGCTGGTGATCCAGAAGTGGGCGACCTATGTGTTCGGCGCGCTGAACCTGCTGGTCGGCGGCTTCCTGTGCGCCACCATCGACTGGAGCGCGGTGTTCAACGCCACGCCGGCACCGCTGAGCGCGATGATCATCGGCGTCGGCACCATGGCGGCCGGCACCGGGATCGGTTGGGCCAATGCGGGCGCCGACATGTCGCGCTACCAGCACAAAAGCGTCAAAGCCGTGCGCCTGGTGGCCTCGGCGGCGTTCGGTGCAGGGATTCCGCTGGTGTTGCTGATCACCCTCGGCGGCCTGCTGTCGGTGGGTAACAACGACCTGGCCCAGGCCACTGACCCGATCATCGCGATCCGCGACATGCTGCCGACCTGGATGGCCGTGCCGTACCTGATCACCGCGTTCGGCGGGTTGCTGCTGTCGAACAACCTGTCGGTGTACTCCGCCGGTTTGACCACGCTGACCCTCGGTTTGAAGGTCCCTCGCGTTTACGCGGTGGTAGTCGATATCGTCGCGATCTTCGCCGGTTCGATCTACTTCATGCTGATTGCCGACAGCTTCTACGGCCCGTTCATCACCTTCATTTCCCTGTTGGCAGTGCCGATTACCGCATGGGTCGGGATCTTCGTGGTCGACCTGATTCACCGTCATTACTACAGCCCCAAAGACCTGCTGGACGTCAGCCCGAGCAGCGCCTATTGGTATCGCGGCGGCATCGAATGGCGTGCCTTCGGCGCCTGGGCGTTCGCGATTGTGCTGGGTTTCAGCTTTACCACTATTGGCACCACCGCCGAAAATATCTGGTTCCGCGGTTTCCTGTCCGACTCGTATCTGGGGCATAACGGCCTCGGCTGGATCGTGACCTTCCTGGTGGCCGGCGGGATTTACTTTGTACTCGGCGGGGCCAAGGATCGTCGTGCTGCGTTGATCGAGAATGCTCATGCCTAAGATGTTGCATACCGGCCAGGTCATCATCGACCTGGTCATGGCCGTGGATAAACTGCCCCAGGCGGGCGGCGACGTGCTGGCGCAATCCGCCAGTTTCGAGGCCGGCGGCGGGTTCAATGTGATGGCTGCCGCCCAGCGTAATGGTTTGCCGGTGGTCTATCTCGGCCGCCATGGCACTGGCCGTTTCGGTGATTTGGCCCGAGAAGCGATGAAGGCTGAAGGCATCCGGATTGGCATCGACCACAAAGCCGAGCGCGATACCGGGTTGTGCGTCGCGGTGACTGACGCTTCGGCGGAACGCAGTTTCATTTCCTACATCGGCGCTGAAGGTGAAGTGAGCGTTGAAGACCTGGCGAGTGTGCCGGCCGAGGCGGGCGATTATGTCTATGTCAGCGGCTATAGCTTGCTGCACGCCGGCAAGGCCCAGTCGCTGGTGGACTGGGTGTTGGCGTTGCCGAAAGGGATCAACGTGATTTTCGATCCGGGCCCGTTGGTTGATTCGCCGGATGAGCCGCTGATGAAAGCGCTGCTGGCGCGCATTGATGTGTGGACCAGCAACGGTGTCGAGGCGCTGCGGTTTACCGGGGCGGCGGACATTGCCGAGGCGCTGGATCGGTTGGTCGATCATCTGCCGGCGGATGTGTTGATGGTGGTTCGCGATGGGCCGCAGGGGTGCTGGATTCGACAGCGTGGTGATTGTCAGCACGTGCCGGGTTTCAAGGTTGACGCGGTGGACAGCAATGGCGCCGGGGATGCCCATGCCGGGGTGTTTGTGGCCGGGTTGGCGCAAGGGTTGCCGGTGGTTGAGGCGGCTCGGCGGGCGAATGCGGCGGCGGCTTTGGCCGTGACTCGGTGGGGGCCGGCGACTTCGCCGGGGGCTGCTGAGGTGGATACGTTTATCCGTAAGACGCTCGGCGACTGATCTGACGCCTTCGCGGGCAAGCCTCGCTCCTACACAGGTTTACGCAATCCCCTGTAGGAGCGAGGCTTGCCCGCGAAGGGGCCATCAAATTCAACTCAAAAATTGATCACCAGTCTGTGCTGCCACGTGGCATGGGATTTCTCCTGCTGCGTGTAGAGTCTGTCTAACTAACGGCCGCAGTCGCGCACGACTGCGACCTGTTCCGGCTTACTGAAGTTCTAGCTTACGCGCCGCCTCAACCCCTGCCGCGCTGAGTTTGATCGGCAGGCTCAGCGAATGCTCGCCGGCCTCATTGCAAGTCACATGACCATGCTGGATCAATCCGCGTTCCTGCAAAGTGGCGAGGGTGCTGGCCACGACTTTCTCCCCCCGGTAATTGTCCAGGACCTCCTTGCCCAAACCGCTTGGGTGGGCGTGCAACAGACGGGTCAGGACTTCTTGTTCCAGGTTTTTATCAACGTTCATGGTTACCTCTTTCATGGCTGTGGATAGGGTGTTGCGTGCTCGCGTGGGCGAACTATTTGCTGGCACCTTCGGAGCCCGAACCACCGGTGGTAGTTTTCGAACTCGTGCCGCTGCCGGCGTTATCGGGTGTCTGGGAGTCCGGCATGTTCATGCCACCTTGACGGCCAGCGTCGTTACCTTGCAACCGCGGATCGGTGCCAGTGGCGGGCGGCAGGCTGCTATCGACGCCCGAGCCGTTGGTGTTCATGCCGGGCGCACTCTGGATGGCAGGGGCCTTGGGTTTTTCGACCGGGTCGGTCGGGCCAGTGCCGGTCGCCGTAGTGGCGGCGAGGGCCGTGGTGGACAGCAGGGCAGCGAGAGCGAGGGTCGTCAGGCGGGACATGATCATGGTGTCGTCTCCAGATTATTAGAGTCCTTACCTGATGTTGGTCCGCTCCCGATTTGGATTGGTGCCTGTTTAACGACGAACGGTTCAGGCCTGTTGCAGGTTTTTGGCGATGGCTTTGCGCCAGAGCAACCGGCCCACGGTGATCAGCCAGTTCAACGCGGCGATCAGCAAAACTGTAAACAATAATGTCGCCATCCCGTATTCAACGATGAGTTTCCCGGCCAGCAGCGGAAAGCCGAACACGCCGATGAAATAGGACAGGCTGAACAGCAGCAAGGCTTGTGCGGTGGTGCCGCTCGGCGCTTCGTTCGCCGCCAGGCCGTTAATCACCGAATACGTCAGGCCGTAGCCGACGCCGAGCATGATCGCCGCCAGCAGATAGGTGACGCTGCTATCGACTACGAACCCGAACATCACAATCGAAGCCATCATCAGTCCCGACAACAGGCACGACGCGCGGAACGGATCACGCCTGACCACGAAGCTGGCGATCAGCATCCGACTGCTGATCGCCGCGCCCATGAAGCCGAAAAAGAACAGTGAGTAATCCAGCGAGCGTGACGCCGCGTAGCTGGTCTGAAAGCTCGACAGACCGCCGAACACGCAGCCACCGAGGCCGACCATGAGGATCGGGAACAGCGCTTTGGACGACAGCACTTGCTGGGTTGCACGCCAGGAAATGCGCGAGACCGATGCCGGGTTTGTGTGTGCTTTTTTGAGCTGCGAATCCAGCCGCCAGAACAGCACCACGCCAATCAGACTGGCCAGCGCCGCCAGGTAAAACGCCGCCGTCACCGGATAGCCCAATGCGCTGGCGGCCCGGCCCAGTAATGGACCACTGCCAATGCCAGTCATCATGCTGCCCGACAGCAGCGCAAAGTATTTGGCCCGTTGGGCGGGCGTCACCAGGCTCGCGACAATGATCGGGCCCAAGGTGTAGAACACCCCCCAACCCAAGCCCAGCAGCAGACCGAAAAACAGCAGCAGGTTGCCGAAGCCCGGCGTCAGCGCGAAACCCAGGCTCGCGGCCACCAACAGAACGCCGAACAGCGCAATCGAACGCGCCGCGCCCATCAGATCAGACAGATGCCCGGAGACGACTACCGCCGCAAAGGTGCTGAGCATCGCCGCCGAAATCACGCTGCCGGCGTCATGCTCATTACCGCCCCGGGAACCGATCAGCAGCGAAAGCAAGAACGTCGAGCCGTAGGACAGCGACAGCAGATAGCTGGCGAGACAAAACAGGCCGAACAACTTGCTTGAAACCTGGGGCGGTGCGGTAGACATGAGACGGTTCCTTGACCCGATAGACGTGCGGTTTATCTATCTACCATGGGAGGCGTCACTGTTAGGTCCGAGGTTATTGATTCCAGGGTTAGTGCTGACCGGAGTAAGGGTTTCAGCAGACGCCGATTTCTTCCTTGAACAACTCCATGAAACCCTTGAGCCGTTGATGACGAACCTGCGCCAACTGTTGACCAGTGGTGGTCTGGAAACCGTCCGCCAAGTGCAGCAACTTGGTCTGGAAATGATCGAGGCAAAAGCGCTTGTCGTCGTAGTCTCGCGCCTTGGCTTCAGGGTCCTGCGGATCGTACAGCGCGCTGCCCATGCGCCCGGCGATGTAAAAGGTTCTCGCGACGCCAAGCATACCGAGGGAATCGAGTCGGTCGGCGTCCTGCATGATCCGGGCTTCGAGGCTGGTCGGGGTGATGTTGGCGGAAAAACTGTGGGCTTCGATGGCGTGGGCGACGGCGGCGATTTTTGCCTCAGGCCAATCCTGCGACGTCAGCAGTGTTGCCGCTTTGTCCGCGGCCAGTCTTGAGGCTTGGGAGCGCAGCGGCGAGTTTTTCTCCACCGCCACGCAGTCATGTAACAGCGCCGCCGCCAGCAGCACCTCCAGATCTCCGCCTTCCTGTGCCTGAAGCGTGCGCACGTTGTGCCACACCCGCTGCAAGTGCGACAGGTCGTGGGCGCCGTCCTCCGAGGGTTCCAGGGCGTGGGGTAGCAGGGTTTCGGCGAGGGTTTGCAGTGGTGCGAAAGCGGTGGGGGTCATAAACATCCTTTTTTGCGAAATCTTTTCAACAGACAGGTTACTTTTTGTGGCGAGGGAGCTTGCTCCCGCTGGGTTGCGCAGCAGCCCCAACCCCGGACGCCACGGTATTTCAGTTCCAACGGCATCGCCAGTTTTACGTCTGCTGCGCAGCCGGACGGGAGCAAGCTCCCTCGCCACACGCCGCGTGCCGCCTTAGTATGG
The DNA here is from genome assembly GCF_056161485.1 of Pseudomonas sp. 5Vm1k. Lineage (NCBI taxonomy): Bacteria > Pseudomonadati > Pseudomonadota > Gammaproteobacteria > Pseudomonadales > Pseudomonadaceae > Pseudomonas > Pseudomonas sp. 5Vm1k. The sequence continues at coordinate 262,997 of NZ_JBSPCZ010000007.1, read as the reverse complement.
CGTTTTCAACTTCTGACAAGGCACGTCCATGACGATCGAGATCCGCCCGGCGACCCCCAGCGATGCACCGCAAATCCTCGCGTTCATCACTGAGCTGGCCGACTACGAACGTGCCCGTCACGAAGTCATCGCCAGCGTCGCCGACATCGAGCGCAGCCTGTTCAGCGAAGGCGCCACCGCCCACGGCCTGATCTGCCTGCGGGACGGATTGCCAATCGGCTTCGCGGTGTTCTTCTTCAGCTATTCCACCTGGCTGGGCAGCAACTGCCTGTACCTCGAAGACCTCTACATCACCCCTGATCAGCGCGGTGGCGGTGCCGGCAAAACCTTGCTACGCCACTTGGCAAAAATCGCCTGCGCCAATGACTGCGGCCGTTTTGAATGGAGCGTGCTCGACTGGAACAAACCGGCCATCGAGTTTTACAAATCCCTCGGCGCGCAGCCACAGGAAGAGTGGGTGCGGTATCGGATGGATGGGGCGGTGTTGCGCGAGTTTGCCGAGGGGCGATGAAGCGTGATGGCAAACTGCGGATGAATCAGTTGTCGGTACTGCTCTAGTCCGGCAATCTGTGCGCCCCTTGCGCGCTCACGGACGACATCTGCAATGCAACCTGGCTTCTGCATTTACCTGCGTTTTTTTACCTTGATGATGTTCTGTGCACTCTGTTCGGGGTGCCTGCATCTCGACGTACCGCCGGCACGCATCGAGTTTGTATCGATTAATCACGATAGCTATTCGCTCTATGACGTGCGGTTTACTTCAGACAGGGACCTGATTCATTTATATGAAGCACACGGCCGCGGCGGACAGATAAGCACCAGCCTTCATTGTTCGCTCGATGGTGATCTCGACTTCTCCGCTGAACACAACATTGCGCTGGAAGGTTATGGCCGCATAGAAGATATGCGCCTGATCGAGGGCGATCGACGTTATGAAATATTGGCCATTATTCGATTTGAGGACAATGAAGACCGGACTGGCATTAGGGATATCGCTCGATCACGGTTAGTCCGACTCCTGGAGCCTCAAGACTACGTGCCCTGTAAAGTCGTCATCACCGCGTTTCCTTTCACGGCTTACTATTCGAAAGTGATGTACGTCCCGACGTCGCGGATTATTGCCGAGGTGAAAAATCCTCGAATTGCGCCTCAGCACGTTTCACTCAAACCTGCTGATCGCCCTTTGACGTGGCTGCAATTCGAGCCGGTTTGCGTCGTTCGATGGCGCGAAGAATTGGCACCGGCTTACGACCAGATCGACGACGTCGGTTTATGCCGCGATGTGCCCTACGCCGGTCTGTTGGCTTCATTCTCACCCAGCAACAAGAAACTGGTGCTTGTGACCTGGTCGGATCAAACCCCCAGACCGCTGACGGCTTACACCCTTATTCGAGGCGATGGTCGGCGCGAACCCGGTATCTCGGCTGAGAACGGCGATACCCACCTGGTGGGTTCCATGACGCGGGAGACGCTGAAGGTTGAAGTCGGGGCGGGAATTGGGGCTAGAGAACGATGGACACCACAATTCGAATAAATCCCAATATATGGGAGTATTAATTACATATTGAGATTTTCCCTCTAGGAGGTCTATAGTCCAGCTCACTCACTGCCAATAAACAAAACAGGTGAAGCGATGCTGGCGCAATTGATCGCGCTCGATTGGGGGACAACCTCATTACGTGCTTACAAACTCGCCGCGGGTGGCCAGGTGCTGGAACAGCGTTCGCTGTCGTCCGGGATCATGCAGCTGCCGCGCACGCCCCGAATCATCAACGGCCAGGAATGCACCGACGGTTTTGAACTGGCCTTCGATGACGCCTGCGGTGACTGGCTCGACGCCCAACCCGACTTGCCGGTGATCGCTTGCGGCATGGTCGGCAGTGCCCAGGGCTGGCGCGAAGCTTCCTACCAGGACACGCCGGCAAACGTTGCCAATCTCGGAACTTCCCTACAAACCGTACGCAGTCTTCGCGGCGTCGATGTGCACATCGTGCCGGGTGTGATTCAGCGTTCGCGTCTGCCGAACGTGATGCGTGGCGAAGAAACCCAGGTCCTTGGCGTGTTGCAGAATCTGCCGGGCGGGGCGGGCAACGATCTGTTGATCGGCCTGCCGGGCAGTCATTCGAAATGGGTGGAAGTGGCCGATGGCTGCATCGTCCATTTCGACACCTTCATGACCGGCGAAATCTTCGCCGTGCTCAGTGAGCACAGCATTCTCGGGCGCACCCAGCAACAAGCTGCGTCGTTCGACGGCCAGGCGTTTGATCGTGGCGTACAAGTGGCGTTGTCGGCGGACGGCGAGATCGGCCCGTTGTCGACGCTGTTCAGCGCGCGCAGCCTCGGCCTGACCGGCGAACTCAGCGCCACGGCCCAACCTGATTATCTGTCCGGCCTGTTGATCGGCCATGAACTGTCGGCCCTTGCCAACGTTCAGCGGCGCCGACGCAACAGCGTACATCTGCCCTCGATCATCCTCATCGGTAATGCCCAACTCTGCGCCCGTTACAGCCGGGCCCTCGACGCCTGCGGTTTTGCCCGGGTGACCCTGGCCGAACAGGCCACCGAGCGCGGGTTGTGGCAACTGGCGGTCGCCGCCGGACTGGTCTCACAAAATCCATCCCGTTAAACCTGACTGGAGGTCTGACATGCTCAAGCAAGCCCTGGCGCAAAACGGCCTGATCGCGATCCTGCGCGGCCTGCGTCCTACAGAGGCGGCGGCCATCGGCAACGTCCTGTATGCCGCCGGATTTCGCGTCATCGAAGTGCCGCTTAATTCCCCGGAACCGTACGAAAGTATCCGCATCCTGCGCAGTACCTTGCCCGCCGATTGCTTGATCGGTGCGGGCACGGTGTTGACACCGGAACAGGTCGAGCAGGTGAAAGCGGCGGGCGGCCAAGTGATCGTCATGCCCCATAGCGATCCCAAGGTTCTGCGTGCAGCGAAAGCGGCGGGGTTGTTCCTGTCGCCGGGCGTGGCGACGCCGACCGAAGCCTTTGCTGCATTGGCCGAAGGCGCCGACGTGTTGAAGATGTTCCCCGCCGAACAGATGGGGCCAGCGGTTGTGAAAGCCTGGCTCGCAGTCCTGCCGACCGGGACCATTCTGGCGCCAGTTGGCGGGATCACCCCGGACAACATGCAGGTGTTTATCGACGCGGGCGTCAAAGGTTTCGGCCTGGGTTCCGGGTTGTTCAAGCCGGGCATGACGCCTGATCAAGTGGCCGCCAATGCCAAGGCCTACGTCGCTGGATGGAACGCTCTGCGTTAAGACTTTTTTGGCGCCGAGCGCGTTACATCTAATAAGAGCTGCACTTATAAAAAGAGAGCTGAAGATGAAAATCACCAAACTCACCACCTTCATCGTCCCGCCGCGCTGGTGCTTCCTCAAGATTGAAACCGACGAGGGCGTGACCGGTTGGGGCGAGCCTGTAGTCGAAGGTCGCGCTCACACCGTTGCCGCAGCTGTCGAGGAATTGTCCGACTACCTGATCGGCAAAGACCCACGCAACATTGAAGACATCTGGACCGTGCTCTATCGCGGCGGCTTCTACCGGGGCGGCGCGATCCACATGAGCGCACTCGCGGGCATCGACCAGGCGTTGTGGGACATCAAGGGCAAGGCCCTGGGTGTATCGGTCAGCGATTTGCTCGGCGGCCAGGTGCGGGACAAGATTCGCGTGTATTCGTGGATCGGTGGCGACCGTCCGGCCGACACCGCGCGTGCGGCGAAAGAAGCGGTGGAGCGTGGTTTCACTGCGGTGAAAATGAACGGCACCGAAGAACTGCAATTCCTCGATTCCTTCGAAAAAGTCGACCTGGCCCTGGCCAACGTCGCCGCCGTGCGTGACGCGGTTGGTCCGAACGTCGGCATCGGCGTCGACTTCCATGGCCGGGTGCACAAGCCTATGGCCAAGGTGCTGATGAAGGAACTCGACCCGTACAAACTGATGTTCATCGAAGAGCCGGTGCTCAGTGAAAACTACGAAGCGCTGAAGGAACTGGCGCCGCTGACCAGCACCCCGATTGCCTTGGGCGAGCGGTTGTTCTCGCGCTGGGATTTCAAGCGCGTGCTCAGCGAAGGTTACGTTGACATCATCCAGCCCGATGCCTCCCACGCCGGCGGCATCACCGAAACCCGCAAGATCGCCAACATGGCCGAAGCCTACGACGTGGCGCTGGCGCTGCATTGCCCGCTGGGTCCGATTGCCTTGGCCGCTTGCCTGCAACTCGACGCGGTTTGTTACAACGCGTTCATCCAGGAACAGAGCCTGGGCATCCACTACAACGAGAGCAACGACCTGCTGGATTACGTCAAGGATCCGCGGGTGTTCGACTACGACAAAGGCTTCGTGAAAATCCCGAATGGCCCGGGCTTGGGGATCGAGATCAACGAGGAATACGTGATCGAACGCGCGGCAGTCGGCCACCGCTGGCGCAACCCGATCTGGCGCCATGCCGATGGCAGTTTCGCCGAGTGGTGAGTACTCCCTGACCCAACACCCATCCCCCTGTGGGAGCGGGCTTGCTCGCGAAAGCGGTCGATCATTCAGCATTGATGTCGACTGACACACCGCATTCGCGAGCAAGCCCGCTCCCACAAGGGGACTGCGCAAGTCCTTAGATTCGCCCTCAATAAACATAAGAAGAGGCACTCCCCATGCAACCGCAAACCCTCACCGGGCAGGCGTCGTTGGTGACGCCCAGCCGCAAGCGTTTTTTCATCATGGTGCTGCTGTTTATCACCGTGGTGATCAACTACCTGGACCGCAGCAACCTGTCGATCGCCGCCCCGGCGCTGACCAGCGAATTGGGGATCGACCCGATCCATGTCGGGCTGATTTTCTCCGCTTTCGGTTGGACCTACGCTGCCATGCAGATCCCCGGCGGCTGGCTGGTGGATCGTGTGCCGCCGAGAATTCTCTACAGCGTCGCGCTGCTGCTGTGGTCGCTGGCCACGGTGATGCTCGGTTTCGCCGGCAGCTTCATCGCGCTGTTCGTGCTGCGGATGGCGGTCGGTGCGCTGGAAGCCCCGGCCTATCCGATCAACAGTCGCGTGGTCACCACTTGGTTTCCGGAACGCGAACGCGCCACGGCCATCGGTTTCTACACCTCCGGGCAGTTTGTCGGGCTCGCATTCCTGACGCCGGTACTGGCTTGGCTGCAGCATGAGTTTGGCTGGCACATGGTGTTTGTCAGCACCGGTGTCGTCGGCATTATCTGGGCGGTGATCTGGTACGCGGTGTATCGCGAGCCACGGGATTTCAAGGGTGCCAACGACGCGGAAATCGACCTGATCCGCGAGGGCGGCGGGCTGGTGGATATCCAGGCTGAACAAGCCAAAGTCAAAGCCAAATTCAGCTGGACCGACCTCGGCATTGTGTTGAGCAAACGCAAACTCTGGGGCATTTACCTCGGCCAGTTCTGCCTCAACTCGACGTTGTGGTTTTTCCTGACATGGTTCCCGACCTACCTGGTGAAATATCGCGGCATGGACTTCATCAAGTCTGGCCTGCTGGCGTCGCTGCCGTTTCTCGCCGCGTTTGTGGGTGTGCTGTGCTCCGGGTTCTTTTCGGACTTTTTGATCCGTCGCGGCTACACCGTCGGTTTCGCTCGCAAGCTGCCGATCATTGGCGGTCTGCTGATTTCCACCTCGATCATCGGCGCCAACTTCGTCGAATCGACACCGTTGGTAATTGCCTTCCTCGCGCTGGCGTTCTTCGGTAACGGCCTGGCCTCGATCACCTGGTCACTGGTCTCGACCCTGGCCCCGGCACGGCTGCTCGGGTTGACCGGCGGGGTGTTCAACTTCATCGGCAACCTGTCGGCGATTACCACGCCGATCGTGATAGGTTTCCTCGCCACTGGTGATTCGTTTGCCCCGGCGATTACCTACATCGCGGTTCTTGCGTTGATTGGTGCGCTTTCCTACGTGCTGCTGGTCGGCAAGGTCGAGCGTATCAAGTTGTAGTCGTAGCCGTCGGGCGACCATAATGCCGCCCGTTCCCTCGCTCAACGGTAAAGGCTGGATATGCAGGAAGACGCCCCAAAAATCGCCAAGGACGCCGCGCCGACCGGCACCCAGACACTGCTTCGTGGTCTGGGTGTGGTTCAGGCCGTGGCCAGTGGCGCCCGCGATCTCAAGGAAATTGCCCGGCTGATCGGCACCACACGCAGCACCACCCATCGCCTGGCCAGTTGCCTGGTAGATGAGCGTTACCTGCGTGTCGTGCCGCAAGTCGGCTACTTGCTGGGGCCGAAGCTGATCGAACTGGGCTTCCAGGCGCGGGAAGAGTTGCCGCTGGTGACGTTGGCAGGTCCGTATCTGGATGAGTTGTCGGCGTTGACTGGCGACACCATTCACTTGGCGATTCGCGAAGGCGACGAGGTGTTGTACCTGCACAAGAATCCGGGGCGCAATGGCCCGGAAATGCGTTCGCGGGTAGGCCATCGTATGCCGTTGGCGCGCACCGGGATCGGCAAGGCGCTGATGCTCGATGACACGCAAGAAGACTGGAAACGGCTGTACGAAGTCAGCCTTCCGGCCGGTGGGAAAAATCAGTTCTGGCCGCAGCACCCGGAGCAATCCTGGGAGCAGTTTCAGCAGCGCATGGTCGAGTATGTGGCGGGGGGCTACGCGTTCGATCTGGAAGACAACGAACCGTCGATTCGCTGTGTGGCGGCGCCGATCCGCGATGCCAGCAAACGCATCGTCGCCGGCATCAGCATCGCCAGCACCGTGCCATACATGCCGCTGGAAAAAATGGCCGAGCTGATTCCCCTGATCAAAGGGGTCACGGCCCGGCTCTCGGCGGAGCTTGGTTTGAAAGTCTGAGGCGCTAAAGTCTGATCAGACTTTCAATGTCGCCATGTCGATCACGAAGCGGTACTTCACATCACCGGCAATCATGCGGGTGAACGCTTCGTTGATCTGATGGATGTTGAGCATTTCGATGTCGCAGGTGATGTTGTGCTCGGCGCAGAAATCCAGCACTTCCTGGGTTTCGGCAACGCCACCGATCAGCGAACCGGCCAGCACGCGACGGCCCAATACCAGTTTGGCTGCATGGACCGGCGGATCGATCGGTTCGATCAAACCCACCAGAATGTGCACGCCGTCGAAACGCAGGGTATCGAGGTAGGGATTGAGGTCGTGCTGCACCGGAATGGTGTCCAGCAGGAAGTCGAAATGTCCGGCGGCAGCCTTCATTTGTTCGGCATCGGTGGACACGATCACGTGGTCCGCACCTTGGCGACGACCTTCTTCAGCCTTGCTCGCCGAGCGGGTGAACAACGTCACTTCCGCGCCCATGGCCTTGGCGAACTTGATGCCCATGTGGCCCAGGCCACCCATGCCGAGAATCCCGACCTTGTCCCCAGCCTTCACGCCGTAATGCTTGAGCGGCGAGTAGGTGGTGATGCCGGCACAGAGGATCGGTGCGGCGCTGGCCAGGTCGAGTGATTCCGGGATGCGCACCACGAAATGCTCGCTGACCACGATGCTGTCCGAGTAGCCGCCCATGGTGTTGCTACCATCGACCCGGTCCGGGGTGGCGTAGGTCATGGTCGGACCTTCGAGGCAATATTGCTCGAGGTCGGCCTGGCAGGCTTCGCAGCTGCGGCACGAATCGACCATGCAGCCGACGCCGACCAGATCACCAATTTTGTGTTTGGTGACGTTCGTACCAACAGCGGTAACTTTGCCGACGATCTCGTGGCCGGGCATCAGTGGATAAACGGCGATGCCCCACTCGTTACGGGCCTGGTGGATGTCGGAATGGCAGACGCCGCAGTAGAGAATATCGATCGCGACGTCGTCGGCCCGAGGGCTGCGACGTTCGAATTTCACGGAGGCGAGGGGAGTGGTGGCCGACTGGGCGGCGTATCCGATAGCGGTGTACATGAGGAACCTCGCAAAAGCAGTGACAGATGAGATGCGCCATTTTGGGCGTCGCACCTGGGTGCGGCCATGGTGATTCCTCCGGGTGTCATGCCTAATCCTCCGGCATGTGCCTCGGATTGGTCGCATTGGCCGTCAGACCTGCGATGATGTTTTCATCCCGATTTCTACGAAGTTTTCGCCATGCTGTTGACTCGTCATCTAGATGCCAATGCCACGTTGGTTTCACTGCTCCAGCCACTGACCACTCGCGATGGTTTTGCCCCCACGGCATTGCCGGGCGTGCAGGTATTGCGCGCCAGTTGCGATGTGGCCCGTGGTCCGCAGATCTATGAACCGAGCCTGGTCATCATCGTTCAGGGCAGCAAGTTGGCGTACCTGGGACCACGTACCCTGGAGTACGGCGCCGGGCATTACCTGATTCAGGCGTTGCCGGTGCCGTTCGAGTGCGAAACCTTTGCCGCGCCAGAAGGGCCGATGCTGGGTATTTCCATTGCCATCGATCGGGTATTACTCGGCGAATTGGTGTTGGCCATGGGGCTGGTGTCGGGGCGCAGTATTGCGGCGCAGACGCTTGAGTCCATGACCTCCACCGTGCTTGATGACGGCATGCGTGGTTGCGTGGAGCGGTTGTTACGCTGTCTGCACGATCCGCTGGAATGCCAGATCATGGGCCCGGCGCGTTTGCGTGAGTTGTTGTTCGTGGCATTGCGTGGTCCGCAGGCCGATGTGTTGCGGGCACTGGTGGAGCAGCAGGGGCAATTCGCGCGGATTGCCGCTTCGCTTAACCATCTGCACGGGCATTTCACCGAGCCGTTGAATGTCGAGACGCTGGCCGGTTGCGCGAACATGAGCGCATCGACCTTTCATGAGCATTTCAAGCGCAGCACGTTGTTGTCGCCGGTGCAGTATTTGAAGCGTTTGCGGTTGCTCAAGGCGCAGCAATTGTTGCTGGGTGAAGGATTGGGTGTGGCGCAGGTGGCGCATCGAGTGGGGTACCAGAGCACGTCGCAGTTCAGTCGCGAATATAAGCGCTACTTTGAGCGTAGTCCGGGGGATGAACGCGCTGCATGAACCACCGCAAATCCCCCTGTGGGAGCGGGCTTGCTCGCGAATGCGGTGTGTCAGTCGATTTAAAGGGTGACTGATACACCGCTTTCGCGAGCAAGCCCGCTCCCACATTTGTTTTGTGTTGCTGCTTGAATCCCGCGCAACAAAAAGGCCCCCGTTTCGGGAGCCTTGATGTTCAAGCGTTCGGCTTACATGTTCGGGTAAGTCGGGCCGCCGGAGCCTTCTGGCGCCACCCAGGTGATGTTCTGTGCAGGGTCCTTGATGTCGCAGGTCTTGCAGTGAACACAGTTCTGGGCGTTGATCTGGAAGCGCTTCTCGCCGTCTTCCTTGGTCACCACTTCGTACACGCCGGCCGGGCAGTAGCGTTGGGCAGGCTCATCGTACAGCGGCAGGTTCTTGCTGATCGGGATGCTCGGGTCGGTCAGCTTCAGGTGGCACGGCTGTTCTTCTTCGTGGTTGGTACCGGAGATGAACACCGAGCTGAGTTTGTCGAAGCTGAGCTTGCCGTCCGGTTTCGGGTAGTCGATCTTCTTGCAGTCCGCCGCGAGCTTCAGGCACGCGTAATCCGGCTTGGTGTCGTGCAGGGTGAACGGCAGTTTGCCGCCGAAGATGTTCTGGTCGAGCCAGTTGAAACCACCGCCAACGATAGCGCCGAACTTGTGGATCGCCGGACCGAAGTTGCGGCTGGCGAACAGTTCGTCGTAGAGCCAGCTCTTCTTGAAGGCGTCGACGTAAGAAGTCAGTTCTTCGGTGCCATCTTTCTCGGCGAACAGCGCCTCGGCCACGGATTCAGCCGCGAGCATGCCGGACTTCATCGCGGTGTGGCTGCCTTTGATCTTGGCGAAGTTCAGGGTACCGAGGTCGCAACCAATCAGCGCGCCGCCCTTGAAGACCATTTTCGGCAACGAATTCAGGCCGCCCTTGCAGATCGCGCGAGCGCCGTAGCTGATGCGCTTGCCGCCTTCCAGGTACTGCTTGAGCACCGGGTGATGCTTGAGGCGCTGGAATTCGTCGAACGGCGACAAGTAGGTGTTGCTGTAGGAAAGATCGACGATCAGACCGACGACCACCTGATTATTTTCCAGGTGATAGAGGAACGAGCCGCCGGTGTTTTCGGTGCCCATGATGTCCAGCGGCCAACCGGCGGTGTGGACCACCAGGCCTGGTTGATGCTTGGCCGGGTCGATTTCCCAGATTTCTTTCAGGCCAATGCCGTAGTGCTGAGCGTCGGCATCGCTGTCGAGGTTGAAGCGCTTGATCAACTGCTTGCCGATGTGGCCACGGCAACCTTCGGCGAACAGCGTGTACTTGCCACGCAGTTCCATGCCCGGGGTGTACAGGCCTTCCTTCGGATGGCCTTCGCGGTCAACGCCCAGATCGCCGGTGATGATCCCGCGGACTACGCCGTTCTCGTCGAACAGCGCTTCCTGGGCGGCGAAGCCCGGGTAGATTTCCACGCCCAGGTTCTCAGCCTGCTGGGCGAGCCAGCGGCACAGGTTGCCTAGGGAGATGATGTAGTTGCCTTCGTTGTGCATGGTCTTGGGCACAAAGAGGTCTGGGATTTTCTGCGCGCTGTCGGCGTTCTTGAGAACGAAGATGTCATCGCGAGTGACCGGCGTGTTCAGCGGGGCGCCGAGTTCTTTCCAGTCCGGGAACAATTCGTTCAGGGCGCGTGGTTCGAACACGGCACCGGAGAGGATGTGAGCACCGACTTCGGAGCCTTTTTCGACCACGCAGACGCTGATTTCCTTACCGGCTTCAGCAGCCTTCTGCTTCAAGCGGCAGGCGGCGGAAAGACCAGCGGGGCCGGCACCGACGATGACCACGTCGAATTCCATGTATTCGCGTTCCACAGGTTATCTCCTACTCAAGGCTCAACAGTTTTTTTTCTAATTGGAGGTTTGGTGTCGCATCCATGAATTCCGGCGCAATGCCGGAAGAGGACAATCGATGAACCACCTTTCTCTCTGGGTGGCGCATTATATCTACACCACTCCTAGCGTCCAATACAAACGTTTGTTTGAATTGGCTCCAGGCCAGAGAAATCAAAGTAACGCGGCTTATGACTGGCCATTTTGCCGTATTGACCGGAATAGGCGTTCCGGTCAAGATACGGGCGGTTTTGCGCTCGCCGTAGGCTGACTGTTGGTTTCAAGAGCACCTCTAAAGACAGGGCGATGGCAGTACAAGGTGATGCGCAGCGAGGATTCGGCGCGCAGTTTACACGCCGCGGTAATGAATGACTCATCAGTCACCACTGACGAACGGTCATTAATTTACGCGCGAGTGTCACCCCGTTCAGATGCCAGCGTTTTTAGAGGTGCCCTTGCGCCCACGAGCATCAACCGCCAGGTTCGCCTAGGCGACTTTCTTTTCACCGGAGAGTAACGAGGAATCCATGAAGGTTCTTGTAGCTGTCAAACGCGTTGTGGATTACAACGTCAAGGTTCGCGTCAAGGCGGACAATTCCGGCGTCGACCTCGCTAACGTGAAGATGTCGATGAACCCATTCTGCGAAATCGCCGTGGAAGAAGCCGTACGCCTGAAAGAGAAAGGCGTTGCGACTGAAATCGTCGTCGTTTCCGTTGGCCCGTCCACCGCTCAAGAGCAACTGCGCACCGCGCTGGCTCTGGGTGCCGACCGCGCCATCCTCGTCGAATCCGCTGAAGATCTGACGTCCCTGGCGGTTGCCAAACTGTTGAAAGCCGTTGTCGACAAGGAACAGCCTCAGCTGGTGATCCTCGGCAAACAAGCCATCGACAGCGACAACAACCAGACCGGCCAGATGCTCGCGGCATTGAGCGGCTACGGTCAGGGCACCTTCGCTTCGAAAGTCGAAGTGTCCGGCGACAGCGTTGCCGTGACCCGCGAAATCGACGGCGGCGCGCAGACAGTTTCCCTGAAACTGCCAGCCATCGTCACCACCGACCTGCGTTTGAACGAGCCGCGCTACGCGTCCCTGCCAAACATCATGAAAGCCAAGAAGAAGCCTCTCGAAGTGCTGACTCCGGACGCTTTGGGCGTTTCCACCGCCTCCACCAACAAGACCGTGAAAGTCGAAGCGCCTGCTGCACGCAGCGCGGGTATCAAGGTCAAGTCGGTGGCTGAACTGGTCGAGAAACTGAAAAACGAAGCGAAGGTAATCTAAATGACTATCTTGGTTATTGCTGAACACGACAACAAAGTGCTGGCCCCGGCCACGCTGAACACCGTCGCTGCTGCCGCCAAAATCGGCGGTGACATCCACGTTCTGGTCGCAGGTCAAGGCGCTGGCGCCGTGGCTGAAGCCGCTGCGAAAATTGCTGGCGTGGCGAAAGTGCTGGTGGCCGACAACGCCGCCTACGCTCACCAGTTGCCGGAAAACGTTGCTCCGCTGGTCGCAGAGTTGGGCAAGGGCTACAGCCACATCCTGGCTGCCGCTACTTCCAACGGCAAAAACATCCTGCCGCGCGTTGCCGCGACCCTGGACGTTGACCAGATCTCCGAGATCATCTCGGTGGAAAGCGCTGACACCTTCAAGCGCCCGATCTACGCCGGTAACGCCATCGCCACTGTTCAGTCGAACGCTGCGGTCAAAGTGATCACCGTGCGTGCCACCGGTTTCGACCCGGTTGCTGCTGAAGGTGGTTCCGCTGCCGTTGAAGCGGTTGCTGCTGCCCACGACGCGGGTACTTCGAGCTTCGTCGGCGAAGAACTGGCCAAGTCCGATCGTCCGGAACTGACCGCTGCCAAGATCGTCGTTTCCGGCGGCCGCGGCATGCAGAACGGCGACAACTTCAAACACCTGTACGCCCTGGCCGACAAGCTGGGCGCTGCTGTCGGCGCTTCCCGCGCGGCGGTCGACGCAGGTTTCGTACCCAACGACATGCAGGTCGGTCAGACCGGCAAGATCGTTGCTCCACAGCTGTACATCGCGGTCGGTATCTCCGGCGCGATCCAGCACCTGGCCGGCATGAAAGACTCCAAAGTGATCGTTGCGATCAACAAGGACGAAGAAGCGCCGATCTTCCAGGTGGCCGATTACGGCCTGGTGGCGGATCTGTTCGAAGCAATCCCTGAGTTCGAGAAGCTGGTCTAATCCAGCGGCTTAAACTATAAAGAGCCCGGCCTTTTGGCCGGGCTTTTTTTTGTTCTTCTGTAGGCGCTGGTAGGAGCTGTGTAGGAGCTGTCGAGTGAAACGAGGCTGCGATCTTTTCAGGTCCACTTGAGTCTCAAGCGAAAGATCAAAAGATCGCAGCCTCGTTTCACTCGACAGCTCCTACACAAATCAAGCGATTTAACTGGATTTGAGTGGAGAGTATTGCCATGGATCTGCATCGCGTGTCTGGCTGGTCAATGCTGCTGGGCCTGACGTTGTTGTCAGGGCTCGCAAACGCTGCGGGCAAGTGCGAACGCCTGGTGGTCACCGGCAGTCCGGATGCACCGCCATACCTGTGGCAAGACCCGCAAAACCCCAAGCACCTGATCGGCGCCAGCGCCGACTTGTTGCAGCAAGTGGCGGGGGAGTTGGGCATCAAGATCGACATGCTGTATGCCGGCAAACGCGCCCAGGCCCTGGACGAAGTGCGCAGCGGGCGCATGGACATGCTGGCGGACGCGCCGTTGACGCTCAGCGAGCTGGAAACCCTGGATTACATCCACCCGCCGCTGCTGGAAAACGACTACCTGGTCTGGACCCGCAAGGGCTCGACGCTGACCTACAGCGAAGCCAAAGACCTGCACGGACACTCCGGCGCCGTGTCGGAAAAGGCTCGATTGACCCGCGAATTCGGCACTTTCGCCGAGCAGCAATTGACCCTTCTCCGTACACCAAACCTGACCCAGGCCCTTCAGAAATTGCTGCTGGGCGAGGTGGAATATGTACTCGCCGGACGCTACTCGGGCATGGCGGCCGCGCAGGCATTGGGCATGGCCAATGACTTGCAGGCGTTCCCGCAACCTGTCGACAGGCCCGGCCTGTTCCTCGCGATTTCCCATAACTCCGCCTGCAACGATCCGTGGTTGCGCGGACAGCTGGCCAAAAAGATGACAGAATTGCCCGCGTCCGGACTGACGGAAGCTGTGCTGCAACGCAATATCGAGCGCTGGAAAGCGCAACAGCAACAACCGCAGCAGCAACCCGCCAGTACCCCAAAACAGTAGGGATTTTTAGTGAGTATTCGACCTCTTTTCGCTGCCCTGGCCGTTCTGGCTCTGGCGGGTTGTGCAGCCGATCCGGCGCCGAATGAACAAATTCGCCTGACCGAGCAGGCACTTGAACAAGCCAAAGCCGTTGGCGCCACCGCTGATGAAGTGCCAGAACTGAAACTGGCCGAAGACAAGTTCGCGCGCGCCCAGGGCGACATGACCGACCAATCCTACAAGCACGCACGTATGCGCGCCGAACAGGCCGAACTGGACGCGCGTCTGGCAGAAGCCCGGGTCCTGACCCTCAAGAGCCAAGAGCAGTTGAACTTACTCAATACCCGCATCGCTCGCCTGCGCAAGCAACTGGGAGATGCCCAATGAGCCTCAAATCCAAAGCACTCGGCGGTTTGATTCTCGCTGGTTGCGCCAGCCTGTATGGTTGCGCGGGTCAGCACAGCGAAGCCGCGTTGCAAGAAGCCAGCGCCGACTTCCAGAAGGTCAAGGAAGACTCCAGCGTGTTGCGCATCGCGCCCAAGGACGTGATCCGTGCCGGTGAATCCCTGGCCCGTGCCGATCGTTTGTCCAGCTACTGGGGCAGCGGTTCGGATGTGGTGCATTACGCGTATCTGAGTCAGCGCTACAGCGAAATTGCCCGCGAACACACCAATCAGGTACTCAACGAGGAGCAGGCGGCGAAACTCGAACTGGAACGCCAGCGTCTGCAACTGGCCCTGCGCGAATCCAAGCTGCTCAGCGTGCAGCAACAGGGCAAGTGGCTTGAAGAGCAGATCGTCGCACTGGCCACTACCCAGACTGACCGTGGCCTGGTGATGACTCTGGGTGACGTGTTGTTCGATACCGGCGAAGCAGAGTTGAAGAACTCGGCGAACCGCGTGGTGCTGAAGATCGTCCAGTTCCTGCAGCTCAATCCCAAGCGTGTGGTGCGGATCGAGGGTTATACCGACAGCACCGGCGGCAAGCAGGACAACCTCAAACTGTCCCGCGACCGTGCACAATCGGTGGCAGATGTGCTGATGGACCTGGGCATCGACGATAAACGCATTCAGGTCGAAGGGTATGGCGATGAATACCCGGTGGACGTGAACGCGACCGAGCGCGGTCGCGCGCAGAATCGTCGGGTGGAAATTGTGTTCTCCGACGAAAAAGGCCAGCTCGGCGCCGCCCGCTAACGGGGGCGCCAGTACTCCTGTAGGAGCTGTCGAGAGAAACGAGGCTGCGATCTTTTGATCTATCGCTTGAGACTCAAGTGGGCCTGAAAAGATCGCAGCCTCGTTTCACTCGTCAGCTCCTACGGTTTGTGGGGTTGATACGATTTATCCGGTTCATAAAACCCGGCCTGCCCGTCAGCGTCGGGTTTTTTTACGCCTGTTAATTGGTTCGCAAAGCAGTACAGATTTTGCTGACACTGCACTGTACGGTCGACTATTGTGGCAACTGTCCCCGTACACTTCTAAACTGTTCCGGTATTGTTTCACACAAGAATAAAATGCCCGTGAAATCGAGTGCTGCGTCATGACCAATCTCTTGCTCTACCAACGTATTGCTCAGCAACTGGCCGAGGACATCCGTCGCGGTGTTTATCAACCGGGGGAGCGCGTGCCTTCGGTGCGCAAGATGAGCTCGCAGCTCAATGTCAGCCATGCAACCGTGTTGCAGGCTTACGCCAATCTTGAGGATCAGGGCCTGATCCGGGCCCGGCCGCAGTCCGGCTATTACGTACACCAGACCCCGGCCCTGACGGCGCCGACACCGGACATTGCCCGGGTCGAACGGCCCGGTCTGGTCACTCGCAGCAGCATCATCCAACAAGTCCTGGTCGAATCCCGCCGCGAGGGCGTTTTCCCGCTGGGCGCGGCAGTGCCGAGCGTCGATTATTTGCCGGTCCGGGCCCTGCATCAGCAGTTGGCTAAAGTCACTCGATTCCATAGCCCGCGGGCGTTCAGCTACATGTTCAGCCCGGGTTTTGAACCGTTGCGCCGTCAGGTGGCGATTCGCATGCGCGATGCCGGCGTGGTGGTCGATCCGTCCGAAGTGGTGATCACCCACGGCTGCGTCGATGCCTTGCAGATGTCGCTTCGGGTATTGACCCGGCCGGGCGACCTGATCGCCGCAGAGTCGCCGACGTATTACGGTTTGCTGCAACTGGCCGACTTGCTCGGCCTCAAAGTCATCGAAATCCCCAGCGACCCCGCGACCGGCATGAGCCTGGAAGCCCTGCAACTGGCCGCTAACCAATGGTCGATCAAGGCGTTGGTGTTGACCACCCGCCTGAGTAATCCACTGGGTGGCACCATGCCCGAAGAACGCCAGAAGCAACTGCTGCGCCTGGCTTCGGATTTTGATATCCAGATCGTCGAAGATGATATCTACGGCGAGTTGATGTTCGAGCAAGGGCGCACCAAAGCGTTGAAGGCTTATGATCGGCTGGATCGAGTGATCTATTGCTCAAGCTTCTCCAAAACCTTGTCGCCAGGAGTGCGGATCGGCTGGATGATCGCCGGCAAGTACCAGCAGGAGATCCAGCGTCTACAGACATTCAGCACCCATTCGGCGTGCAGCGTCACGCAAATGGGGATTGCTGCTTACCTGGAAAACGGCGGCTACGACCGGCATTTGCGCTACATCCGTCAGGAGTACCGCAAAAACCTCAGCGCCTTCCAGTTGGCGGTGCAGCAGTACTTCCCCGAAGGCACGCAGATGAGCCG
Source organism: Pseudomonas sp. 5Vm1k (assembly GCF_056161485.1). Lineage (NCBI taxonomy): Bacteria > Pseudomonadati > Pseudomonadota > Gammaproteobacteria > Pseudomonadales > Pseudomonadaceae > Pseudomonas > Pseudomonas sp. 5Vm1k. The sequence continues at coordinate 246,178 of NZ_JBSPCZ010000007.1, read as the reverse complement.
GCCAACCGGTGGCTTCATTTTGTGGGTCAGTCTGCCGGGGCGGGTCAACACCCAGGAATTGCATGTGCGGGCCTTGCAGCAAGGTATCAGCATCGCGCCGGGGCTGATTTTCAGTAACACCGAGCAATTCAATCATTGCATCCGACTGAACTGTGGCACGCCCTGGAACCGTGAGGCCGAACGTGCACTGATGACGCTCGGGCTGTTGGCGACCCAACTCTGTCAGGAGACTGCCAGCGGATTTTGATCACGCGGGCAGATCATCTGCTGCCCGCGCTTGTCATGTTGCTTGCAACAAGCGAGCATATGGCCCTCTGCCGTTCGCTTCGTTGGTTCCATGAAACCGATTTTTTCTGCCGCTTGGCTGTCGATCTGTCTGTTGCTGACTGCTTTACCGGAAGGTGTCATGGCGGCTGCCACCCAGGAAACGCCGGGAGCCAGCACCACCACAGCCACGCCGAAAAAACCGGTTGCGAGCAAAAAAGCGGCTCCGGTAAAAAAGCAGGCCGCGCCGGTAAAAAAACGTCCACCCATTGCCTCAAAGTCCAAGCCGGCCAGTGAAGTGGTAAAAACCACCCAATTGCCGCCCGCCAATCTCGACTTGAGCCTGCCTCAACACATGGTCGACGAACTCAAGCCCGTCGGTACTGTGCCGTTGCCCAGGCACGATGGAGTGTTGCCGCAAATGTTTGGCGACAAGACCAGTCAGTTCCAGCTTAACGGTCGCCTGATCAGTAATGAAATGAAGCTGCAACTGCGCAACGAAGAGCGTCGAGAAGTCGAAGGCGCGGCGCTGGAATTCGAGTTCAAGCAATAAATCATTCCCATCTGTGAGCCGCGAGCCAGACGCTTCGTCGGAGACTGGTCAGTCACGTTCGCTTGAACGCAAAAACTGCGGTGCAGGTAATTTTAAACAGTCGTTTTAGCGGTTACTCTGTGCCTCGTCCCTTTTACACATCACCCGTCGCGAGGAGCTTGTCGTCATGAAATGCCGTGAAGGCTGTGGCGCTTGTTGTATTGCCCCCTCCATCAGTTCACCGATTCCCGGCATGCCAGATGGCAAAGCCGCCGGAGAACGTTGCGTACAACTTTCTGTCGAAAACCTGTGCAACATTTTCGGCCGGGCAGAACGTCCGGCAGTCTGTTCGGCCTTCGAGGCCGATATCGAGGTCTGCGGAAATAGCAGTGAAGAAGCCATCCGGCTGCTTGGCTGGTGGGAGCAAATGACGGCGGCGTGATGTGCTCAAACGAACGGAACTTCAACAATAAGGAATAAGACTATGGGTTCGCTGCATCGTATTGCTGTGCTGTGTGGTTTGACGGTTGCGCTGGCCACCACGGCCGCTCAGGCTGAAGACTGGAAAGTCGCCAAAAACGAAGAGGGCATCAAGGTGTCCTTGAGTGAAGTGGCCGGTTCCGATTACAAGGCCTATCAGGGCGTCACCCTGATGAAGACGACCGTCGCCAAATTGCGCGCACTTCAGGAAGACGTGGCGGGAGCCTGTTCCTGGATTCACGAGTGCAAAGCCCAGAAGTTGCTCAAGCACGAAGGCGCTGACAGCTGGACTTACACCCAATTCAATACCCCATGGCCCGTCACCCCGCGCGATTCGGTGTTGCACGTCACCACCGTCGAAGGCGCCGATGGCAGCCTGACCCGAAAACTCGAAGGCGTGCCGAAGTACATTCCTGAAGAGAAAGGCTTTGTTCGGGTCGCCAAGGTCGATGGCTTCTGGAAGTTCGTACCCAAGGGTGATCAGGTCGAAGTGACCTATCAGGTGCACACCGAGCCAGGTGGCAGCGTGCCGTCGATGATCGCCAACAAGTTCGTGGTCGATGCGCCGTTCAATACCTTGAAGGCCCTGAAAGAACGCGCCGAGAAGTAACCGCGCCGCTCTTTCGACAACGCCCCGACTTGTTCGGGGCGTTTTTCTTTGAGGAAAGCATAAACACAAACCCTGTGGGAGCGGGCTTGCTCGCGAATGCGGTTAATCATTCAACATTGATATCGACTGACACTCCGCCTTCGCGAGCAAGCCCGCTCCCACAGGTCTGTGCTCTATCAGATCAGGGTTTTATTGTGTTTCCAGATATACGTTGCACGAAATTTTCACAAAGCCTCCAAGACAATCCTTTCGCGCAACTTTCCCCTCGATATTGCGTCAATGCCCTTGTTCCAGAGCGTTACCACGCAGAGTTGGGCACGCTGGACAGTAATCAATAGCAATGCCGCGAGTGATCGTGCAACATTTGCGCACCCGCGCAAGCCCCGGGGCCAAGTACTGGCCAACAGAGGGCAGGGCGCAGCTGTATTTTTGAAACTTCAACTTCCAATGGGTCCTAAAACGACATGGCAAACCCGGACGCCCTGAATCAGCAGCGAGCTTCTAGTCGCCTGCTGCAACCGACCGTCAAATCGCATCTGGCCTACACGCTGCTGTGTGCCCTGGTCATGATGGTCATGTTCAGCCTGCTGCGCGTCGCGCTGCTGGTCTACAACCGATCGATGATCCTCGATACACCGGCTTCGACCTTCCTCGAAGCATTCGCCAATGGCCTGCGTTTCGACCTGCGCATTGTGGTCTATCTCATTATTCCGCTGCTGCTGGCGCTGTTCAGCGCCCGAGCCATGGCGGCTCGCGGGCTCTTCCGATTCTGGTTGACCGTGACCTCCAGCATCGCGTTGTTCCTCGGCCTGATGGAGATGGACTTCTACCGTGAATTCCACCAGCGCCTCAACGGCCTGGTCTTCCAGTACGTAAAAGAAGACCCGAAAACCGTAATGAGCATGCTCTGGTACGGTTTTCCGGTGGTTCGCTACCTGCTGGCCTGGGCCGTGGGTACCTTGATTCTGACCCTGGCATTCAAGGGCGCCGACCGCGCCACCCGTCCACGCGGCCCGTTCAGCGGCGGCAGCATCGGCACTCGCCAGATCGCCCCGTGGTATGCGCGTATCGCGGTGTTCGTGGTTTGTCTGCTGGTCTGCGTGGTTGCCGCCCGCGGCACTCTGCGTCAAGGCCCGCCATTGCGTTGGGGTGACGTTTACACCACCGACTCGAACTTCGCCAACCAGTTGGGCCTCAATGGCACCTTGCAACTGATTGCCGCTGCCAAGAGCCGGATGTCGGACGAGCGCAGCAATATCTGGAAAGCGACGCTGGATCAGCCACTGGCCCAGCAGACCGTGCGTGACATGCTGCTGACCCCGAATGACAAACTGGTCGACGCCGACATTGCAGCAGTGCGCCGTAACTACACGCCTGACGCCAACAAGACGTTGCCGATCAAGAACGTCGTCGTGATCCTGATGGAAAGCTTCGCCGGTCACTCGGTGGGCGCGCTGGGCCGTCCGGGCAATATCACGCCATCCTTCGACAAGTTGTCCAAGGAAGGCCTGTTGTTCGATCGTTTCTTCTCTAACGGCACCCATACCCACCAAGGCATGTTCGCCACCATGGCGTGCTTCCCGAACCTGCCGGGTTTCGAATACCTGATGCAGACCCCGGAAGGCAGCCACAAGTTGTCCGGCTTGCCGCAGTTGCTCAGCGCTCGCGACTATGACGATGTGTACGTTTACAACGGCGACTTCGCCTGGGACAACCAGTCGGGCTTCTTCAGCAACCAGGGCATGACCAACTTCATTGGTCGTAACGATTTCGTGAACCCGGTGTTCTCCGATCCGACGTGGGGCGTGTCCGACCAGGACATGTTCAACCGTGGCCTGGAAGAACTGAAGGCTCGCGATGGCAAGGACAAAAAACCGTTCTATGCCTTGTTGCAAACCCTATCCAACCACACGCCATATGCTTTGCCGACGCCACTGCCGGTGCCGCCTGTGACCGATCGTGGCACCTTGAACGAACACTTGACCGCCATGCGTTACTCCGACTGGGCGCTGGGTCAGTTCTTCGAGAAGGCCCGTAAAGAGCCGTACTTCAATGAAACCTTGTTCGTGATCGTTGGCGACCATGGTTTTGGCGACGAGCAGCAGATCACCGAAATGGACCTGGGCCGCTTTAACGTGCCGATGCTGATGATCGGCCCGGGCATCCAGGAAAAATTCGGTCAGCGTGACCACACCGTGGGCACCCAGATCGACATCGTACCGACCATCATGGGCCGCGTCGGTGGCGATGTGGTTCATCAATGCTGGGGCCGCGACCTGCTGAACCTGCCGGAAGGCGACAAGGGTTTCGGCGTGATCAAGCCTTCGGGCAGCGACCAGACCGTGGCCTTGCTAACCGCCGACCGTGTGCTGGTGTTGCCGAAAGAGATGCCGCCAAAACTGTATCACTACGAACTGGGCGCCAACCCTAAAGGTGAAGTGATTCCAGAGTCGTCTGATGAAGCGGCCCTCAAACAGAAACTCGAGTCGTTCCTGCAAACCGCGACCAAGAGCCTGCTGGATAACACCGCCGGTGTGGTGAACGGCAAGCCGGACTGATCGTTGACGCAATAAAAAAGAGGCCCTTTTCAAGGGCCTCTTTTTTTGGGTCGGTTAAATCTTTATATCTTGCCAAGCAAGAGCAGAATCAACAGCACTACCAACACCACGCCGAGGATACCCGATGGGCCATAACCCCAACTTCTGGAGTGTGGGAAGACTGGCAGACCACCGATCAGCAAGAGGATCAGAATAACGATAAGAATTGTGCCCATGACGATTTCCTTGTTGGAAGTGTTCCGGATTGACCGAATGTTTTAACTATCAGCCGGAATGCGATAAATCCGAACTGCTTACAAAATCCGACTCACGCGAATGAAAGAAAATTCAAAGTTTTTTAATGTTTTTTAGAAACCAGGCTTATTTCGTTTTAGCGATTTGATAGTTGGTTAGTTAAACCGCGTCATCGTTCTTCGCGGGCAAGCCTCGCTCCTACAGGGGGGAGAGTCGATCCCGCATGTGATGACCGATGCAAAACCTGTAGGAGCGAGGCTTGCCCGCGAAGGCCGCGACATGGTCCCAAGCCGTGCGCCGGTTTGCGCGGACCATTCAGCAATCTGATGGAGCGTGGGTCGGGCAATATCCTTCGCTACACTCGGCGCATCTTCCCCAGAACAACAAGGCTGTTTGCTATGCAAAATCGCATGATGATCACTGGCGCAGGCTCAGGCCTGGGTCGCGAAATCGCGCTGCGCTGGGCCCGCGAAGGCTGGCAACTGGCCTTGTCGGATGTCAGCGAACCCGGTCTGCAGGAAACCCTGAAACTGGTGCGCGAAGCGGGCGGTGACGGTTTTATCCAGCGTTGCGATGTGCGCGACTACAGCCAGCTGACCGCGTTCGCCCAGGCGTGCGAAGAGAAGCTCGGTGGCATCGATGTCATCGTCAATAACGCTGGTGTGGCGTCGGGCGGGTTCTTCAGCGAGTTGTCCCTGGAAGACTGGGACTGGCAGATCGCGATCAACCTGATGGGCGTGGTCAAAGGTTGCAAGGCCTTCCTGCCGCTGCTGGAAAAAAGCAAAGGCAAGATCATCAACATCGCGTCGATGGCCGCGCTGATGCAAGGTCCGGCCATGAGCAACTACAACGTGGCGAAGGCCGGCGTGGTGGCGTTGTCCGAAAGCCTGTTGATCGAACTGGCGCAACAGGAAGTCGGCGTGCATGTGGTGTGCCCGTCGTTCTTCCAGACCAACTTGCTGGATTCTTTCCGTGGCCCGACACCGGCCATGAAAGCCCAGGTCGGCAAGTTGCTGGAAAGCTCACCGATTACTGCCACTGACATTGCCGACTACATCTATACGCAAGTGGCCGCCGGTGAATTCATGATCCTGCCCCACGAGCAGGGGCGCATGGCCTGGGCGCTGAAGCAGAAAAATCCGCAACTGCTCTACAACGAAATGACCGTCATGGCCGACAAAATGCGCGCCAAGGCCAAACAATCCGCCGGCTGATCTTGCCCGCCGACAACACCATCGTTAGGGTGGCCGCATTCGGCCATCCTCTACGAGACGTCTGCATGCTCAATTACCTGTGGTTTTTCCTCGCCGCGCTGTTCGAAATCGCCGGCTGCTTCGCGTTCTGGATGTGGCTGCGTCAAGGCAAAAGTGTCTGGTGGGTCATACCGGCGCTGCTGAGCCTGACCTTGTTCGCGTTGTTATTGACCCGGATCGAATCGACCTACGCCGGCCGCGCCTATGCCGCCTACGGTGGCATCTACATCATTGCGTCGATTGGCTGGCTGGCGGTGGTCGAGCGGGTGCGTCCGCTGGGCTCGGACTGGATCGGCGTGGCGCTGTGCGTGGTCGGCGCGTCTGTCATCCTTTTCGGCCCGCGCTTCTCCGCATCCTGAAGGATTAGTCCTTCATTTGGTCGGTTTGCAGGACGTGTCCGTCAGGCGAAATATCCTGCGCTGTAGGGCAAGACTGATTTGCCCGCAGCGCATTGAAGCCCTGACACGCGCCGGGCATCTTCAGGGACCGGTAACCCCTGAAGGATGAAGGCCATGCTTGTACTCAGTCGTGTCGTAGGTGAATTGATTTCCATCGGTGACAACATTTCCGTGCGCATTCTGGCGGTCAACGGCGGCAGCGTGCGCTTCGGCGTCGAAGCGCCGCAAGACGTCAATGTGCACCGAGCTGAAGTCTACGAACGCATCCAGACCAAAACGGCTAAAAGCAAAGGCCGCTGAGCGATTCAGTCGAACAGGTGCTTGGGCACGTCATGCTTGAGCATCAACTGGCATTGCTCGCTGTCCGGGTCGAAAACGATCAGCGCCTGGCCCTTGGTCAGCGCCTGGCGAACCCGCAGTACGCGGGTTTCCAGCGGCGTGTCATCACCATTGTCCGTGCCGTCGCGGGTCACGAAGTCTTCGATCAGGCGGGTGAGAGTGTCGACTTCAAGTTGGTCGTAAGGGATCAGCATAGGCACCTCGGCTAAAACAATGGCGCGATGCTACGGCGAATGAGGTTTTGCGGCTAGCCTTGGTCTCCTGCGGTGTTTGTTCTGACACCTTCGCGGGCAAGCCTCGCTCCTACAGGTTTCGCGCCGATCACGACAGATGGGATCGACACATACCCTGTAGGAGCGAGGCTTGCCCGCGAAGACGATCTTTCAAACACCAAACTTCTCAAGCTGAAAATCAGCTCTCGTTACGCTGCCCAACAAGGCTGTCCACTGACGGCACCCGCGTATCACTTTCCATCTGCGTGTCATGTTCGATCTGATGACTGAATCGGTCCAGCGAACCCTTGGCCGGTTGCGCATCGCTGGCAAACACCGGCGGGCTCAGAATGTACGCGCCGAGCAAACGACTCAACGCCGCCAGGCTATCAATGTGCGTACGTTCGTAGCCATGGGTCGCATCGCAACCAAACGCCAGCAGCGCGGTGCGAATGTCATGCCCGGCGGTCACCGCCGAATGGGCATCGCTGAAGTAATAGCGGAACAGGTCGCGGCGCACCGGCAGGTCGTTGTCGCTGGCCAATCGCAGCAAATGACGCGACAGGTGATAGTCGTACGGGCCGCCGGAATCCTGCATTGCCACGCTCACTGCGTGTTCGCTGGAGTGTTGGCCTGGCGCGACCGGCGCAATGTCGATGCCGACGAATTCGCTGACATCCCACGGCAACGCCGCCGCCGCGCCACTGCCGGTTTCCTCGGTAATGGTGAACAGCGGATGACAGTCGATCATCAGTTCTTCACCGCTGTCGATGATCGCTTTCATCGCCGCCAACAGTGCGGCAACCCCGGCCTTGTCGTCGAGGTGACGGGCGCTGATGTGGCCGCTTTCGGTGAATTCCGGCAACGGGTCGAACGCGACGAAATCACCGACGCTGATCCCCAGGGAATCGCAATCCGCGCGGGTTGCGCAGTAGGCGTCCAGGCGCAATTCGACATGATCCCAACTGATCGGCATTTCATCCACGGCTGTATTGAACGCATGACCGGAGGCCATCAGCGGCAACACGCTGCCACGAATCACGCCGTTGTCGGTAAACAGGCTGACCCGGCTGCCTTCGGCAAAACGGCTGGACCAGCAGCCGACCGGGGCCAGGGTCAAACGCCCGTTATCCTTCACCGCACGCACCGCTGCGCCGATGGTGTCCAGATGCGCAGACACCGCACGGTCCGGGCTGTTTTTCTTGCCCTTGAGGGTGGCGCGGATAGTGCCACGACGGGTCATTTCGAATGGAATGCCCAGCTCTTCGAGCCGCTCGGCGACGTATCGCACGATGGTGTCGGTGAACCCGGTCGGGCTGGGAATGGCGAGCATTTCCAGCAGGACTTTTTGCAGGTAGTTGAGATCCGGTTCTGGAATTTTGCTGGTCATGGAAACTCCTGATGAGTAAACGGCTGATCGTTCCCACGCTCCGCGTGGGAATGCAGCCAGGGACGCTCTGCGTCCCAAGAGCGGACGCGGAGCGTCCGAGGAGTCATTCCCACGCAGACGGTTCGACGCCTCGACGTGGGAACGATCATGAGAGTTTGTATCGCCTGCCAAGGCCTCATCGCGAGCAAGCTCGCTCCCACAGGGGAATGCGGTCGAATGTAGGAGCGAGGCTTGCTCGCGAAGGCGCCAGTCCAGGCACTACATCACTAAGAAACCGCCGGCTGACTGTGCGGAAACAACAAATCCACAAACCGCTCCGCCGTTGGCTGTGGTTCATGATTCGCCAGGCCGGCGCGTTCATTGGCTTCGATAAACACATACTCCGGCTGGTCGGCCGCCGGCACCAACAGGTCGAGCCCGACCATCGGGATATCCAGCGCCCGCGCCGCGCGTACGGCGGCATCTATCAGCGTCGGGTGCAGGATCGCGGTGACATCCTCCAGCACACCACCGGTATGAAGATTCGCCGTACGCCGAACGAACAGATGCTCGCCGGCCGGCAGAATGCTCTCGTAGTCGTAACCCGCCGCCTGCAAGGTGCGCTCGGTTTCGTGGTCCAGCGGGATCTTGCTTTCGCCGCTGGTGGCCGCTTGACGACGCCGGCTCTGGGCTTCGATCAGCGCACCGATGGAATGCTGGCCGTCACCGACCACCTCCGCCGGCCGGCGAATCGCGGCCGCAACCACTTCGAAACCAATCACCACGATTCGCAGGTCAAGACCTTCGTGGAAGCTTTCCAGCAACACACGGGTGTCGAACTGACGCGCCGCTTCGATGGCTTGCTGGACCTCTTCAATGGTCTGCAAATCCACCGCCACGCCCTGGCCCTGCTCACCGTCCAACGGCTTGACGACCACCCGTTCGTGCTCGTCGAGAAACGCCAGGTTATCGTCGCCGTTACCCGCCAGTTGCTGGGAGGGCAGGTTCAAACCGGCTGCTTTCAACACCTTGTGCGTCAGGCTTTTGTCCTGGCACAGGCTCATGCTGATGGCGCTGGTCAAGTCGCTGAGCGATTCGCGGCAGCGCACCCGGCGCCCGCCATGGCTGAGGGTAAACATCCCGGCGTCGGCGTCATCGACCTGCACATCAATGCCGCGTCGGTGAGCTTCCTCGACGATGATCCGCGCATACGGATTGAACTCGGCTTCCGGCCCCGGCCCAAGAAACAACGGCTGATTGATGCCGTTCTTGCGCTTGATGGCGAAGGTCGAGAGGTTACGAAAACCGAGCTTGGCGTAGAGACTTTTCGCCTGGCGGTTGTCGTGCAACACCGACAGGTCCAGGTAACTCAGCCCACGGCTCATAAAGTGCTCGATCAGATGCCGCACCAGCACTTCGCCGACACCGGGCCGCGAACAATGTGGGTCGACCGCCAGGCACCAGAGGCTGCTGCCGTTTTCCGGATCGTTGTAGGCTTTGTGATGATTGAGGCCCATGACGCTGCCGATAATCGCGCCGCTGTCCTCGTCTTCCGCCAGCCAATACACCGGACCGCCCATATGACGCGGGGTTAGCAATGACGGATCGATCGGTAACATGCCGCGCGCCTGATACAGCAGATTGATCGCCTGCCAATCCGCCTCGCTCTGGGCCCGGCGAATACGGAAGCCGCGAAACACCCGGGTCGACTGGCGATAATCGCTGAACCACAGGCGCAAGGTGTCCGACGGATCAAGAAACAACTGAGCCGGCTCCAGCCCCAACACTTGCTGGGGCGCCGCCACATACAGGGCGATATCGCGCTCGCCGGGATGTTCGTTGAGCAATTCCTGGGCGATGCTCGCCGGATCAGGAAACGTATGCCCGATCAGCAACCGGCCCCAACCGCAATGCACCGCAATCGGCGCCGCACCGAGTTCACTGCCGTCCTCGGCCAGGCGCGCTTGCAAGCGTTCGTAAGTGGGTGACTGACCGCGCAACAAGCGTTGGCTGTAAGCCGTAGCATGGGGTTTCATCGATCAGAGTCCTTGTTCACTGAGCCACAGGTTCAGCGCCGCCAATTGCCACAGCTTGGAGCCGCGCAACGGGGTCAACTGGCCTTGCGGGTCGGTCAGCAAGCGGTCGAGCATGGCCGGTTTGAACAGGCCGCGATCCTGGCTTGGATCGAGCAGCAGTTCGCGCACCCAGTTCAGCGTATCGCCCTGCAGATGCTTGAGGCCGGGCACCGGGAAGTAGCCCTTTTTGCGGTCGATCACTTCGCTTGGAATGACCAGTCGCGCGGCTTCTTTCAGCACTTGCTTGCCGCCATCCGGCAGTTTGAATTTGCCCGGCACCCGGGCCGACAATTCCACCAGGCGATAGTCAAGAAACGGCGTGCGCGCTTCCAGGCCCCAGGCCATGGTCATGTTGTCGACGCGTTTGACCGGGTCGTCTACCAGCATGATCGTGCTGTCCAGACGCAAAGCTTTATCCACCGCCGCATCGGCGCCGGGTTGTGTGAAATGTTCCTTCACGAAGTCGCCCGCCGCGTCATTCGCCGTCAGCCATTTCGGCTGCACAGTGGCGGCGTACTCTTCGTAGCTGCGGTCGAAAAACGCATCACGATAGGCCGCATACGGATCGGCCGCGCCGTCCACTTGTGGGTACCAGTGATAACCGGCGAACAACTCGTCCGCGCCCTGGCCGCTTTGCACCACCTTGCAGTGCTTGGCCACTTCCCGGGACAACAGATAGAAGGCAATGCAGTCATGGCTGACCATCGGCTCGCTCATGGCGCGGAACGCCGCGGGCAGTTGCTCGATGATCTCGCTTTCCTGGATGCGCAACTGATGATGCTGGGTGCCGTAGTGCTTGGCGATCAGGTCCGAATACTGGAACTCGTCGCCGCGTTCGCCGCCGGCATCCTGGAAGCCGATGGAAAAGGTCGACAGGTTCTCCACGCCGACTTCACGCAACAGACCGACCAGCATGCTCGAATCGACACCGCCGGACAGCAGCACGCCGACATCGACGGCGGCACGCTGACGGATCGCTACCGCGTCGCGGGTGCTGTCGAGCACACGGTCACGCCAGTCTTCCAGGGTCAGGTTCATCTCATCGGCGTGGGGACCGTAGGGCAGGGTCCACCAGGTTTTCTGCTCGGTGGTGCCATCCGCCTCGATGCGCATCCAGGTCGCCGGCGGCAGTTTTTCGATGCCCGCAATCAAGGTGCGCGGGGCCGGGACCACCGCGTGGAAATTCAGATAGTGATTGAGTGCCACCGGATCGAGCATCGGGCTGATATCGCCGCCCTTGAGCAGCGCCGGCAACGCCGAGGCAAAGCGCAAACGCTGGCCGGTGCGCGACAGGTACAACGGCTTGACGCCGAGACGGTCACGGGCGATGAACAGACGTTTGGCGTCGCGCTCCCAGATAGCGAAGGCGAACATGCCATTGAGCTTGGGCAGCAGTGCTTCACCCCAGGCGTGATAGCCCTTGAGCAGCACTTCGGTGTCGCCGCCGGAATAGAAGGCATAACCGAGGCTTTCGAGCTCGGTGCGCAGTTCCGGGAAGTTGTAGATCGCGCCGTTGAAGGCCAGGGACAAGCCCAGTTGGTTGTCGATCATCGGCTGCGCCGAGCCGTCCGACAGGTCCATGATTTTCAGGCGACGATGGCCCAGGGCAATCGGCCCTTGGCTGTGAAAACCCCATGCATCCGGGCCGCGAGGAGCCAGGTGATGGGTAATCCGTTCAACGGCCGCGAGGTCCGCAGGTTGATGATCGAAGCGTAACTCGCCAGCTAATCCGCACATAAAGTCCTTACCGGTTTTTCCGTTGGGGAGGGTCAATCGCTACCGCGCCAAAACGGCGGGTACTCTGAAACTGACCCGATGGGTTGGCGGGAGTTTTAGATCGATCGGTTATAAGTAGCAGGGCGGGGCTGTTGCGGACAAAGCTAGAACCTGTCCCCGTAGGGGTTGTTCGGCAGTCAGTTGCTACGCCGTCGCTTTGTAGCCGTGAAGGCACAACGGCAGGGGCGCCAGGTGGTAGATAGTTATAGGAAGCATGCGAGTTACTGCTTGAAACAGTGCCGGAACGCCCCAGTTTTCGCGTTTTTTTTCCTGATGCAGAGTCGATAGGTTAAGGGGCTACTGACCTGCAATAAGGATATTGCTGATGTTGACCCCGCAAACGCCGGTGCCGGTGCGCCGGCCATTGAGTCACACCGAAACCCTCACCGCCCTGCTGGAAGCCACCGGGGATCTGGACATCGCCGAGACGTTGCAAAAGGGCCTTCCTGCCTGGTTACTCAAGGCATCCTCGACGGTGCTCGCGGCCCTCGACACGGAGGCGCGAGAGCTGCTGGTCTACCAGCAAAAATTCGAATTGCTGATGCAGAAACTGCAACCGCTGGACACTTTTTGCGCGTCGCAACTGTCGAGTGCGCTGAGCAAAAAGTGGCCCGTGGCTTTCGATGTGAACCACGATGCACTGGTGCTTCCCGGGTTCGACTGTGGCTGCGATGGCGCACAGACGGAAACCGAGGGGGTGATCAAAATCCCCTCGATCCGGCGCAGTTTGCTGCAGGCCGCGATGCAAAACTTCACCACCGCTGAAACCGAAAAGGACGGGTTTCCAGCCGAAAGCACGGTCGCTGTCGCCTCGGCCCCGAAAGGTCTGGCGGGCCTGACACCACAAGCCTTTGCCACCCTCTGTCGAGAGCTCGACCTGGGCCAGCGCTATCAAGACCATATCCGCGAAGTGTTCCAATTACCGACGACTTCGGACGGCCTGGTCAACGACCTCAAGTGGCTCAAGATCAAGAAACTCAGGGTCGATGCGCACCTGGCATTTATGAAACAACACATCAGTGAAGCCGCCTATAAAACCCTGCTTACGCTCAACACCCAAAGCGGAACAGGCAACGAGACGGGCCTCCAGAAAATCACCCACGGCAATGAACCGCTGATCATCCAGGGCATGGAATTGTTCGGCACCTGTGTGTGGGGCGTGGTGGTGTTCTCCAAGCGTTCGGTTGAAACATACCCGAATGATTGGTGCGTGGTTTACATGCCCAACGAACCGGGCCGGCCGCTCTACGAATACAAGACCTTTGCCGAGTTCAAGTTGTATCTGTGCCTGAAGTTGAAGGTGAACAGCTACAAGGACTACTTCGCCCACGGCATTGAAGAAGACCAGAAACTGGCGTTCTTCAAGTCGGCGGCGCAGGCCGCCAACCTGGACACCTTCAAGGCGCTGCCGATCACGGTGTCGCTCTCCCAATTCATGATCCAGAGTGCCCTCGGCAAGATGCAGATCGATGCACGGGAGATGGCCGTGCCGACGGCGGATGTGGATGAAGAGGTGCACAAGAAGCGGTTGGAGAGCTTCATTGAACTTGGTTTGACGGTCGCCAATGTCGCAGCATTGTTTGTCCCTGTGCTGGGGCAGTTGATGATCGGCGTCAGCGTCGCGATGGTGCTGGCCGAAGTCTATGACGGTGTGCAGGACTGGCAACACGGCGACAAACAGGAAGCCCTTTCCCACCTGCTCAGCGTCGCGGAAAACCTTGCCCTGATGGGCGCCTTTGCCGTCGGCGGCAAAGTGGCCGGTTCCCTGATCAAGAAAACCGTGCGCGAACACCCGGAGTTTTTCAGTCAGTTCGAACCGATGACCAACGGCAGCGGCAAGCCGCGTCTATGGAAGACCGACCTCCAGCCGTACAAGCGTCCACTCAGTTTGCTGAGTGGACGGGCTGCCGATGCCGAAGGGGTTTACCAGGTTGACGGACATCCACACATCCGCATCGACGACAGTACTTATCGGATTCACTACGACCCGGCGCTGAAAAAATGGCGGGTGGGTCATCCTTCGCGGGTCGATGCGTTTTCTCCGGTCCTGGAACACAACGGCGAGCGTGGCTGGCGCCTGGCATTTGAGCAACCCCATCAATGGCGTGAAGGCAGCTATGCGCTCAAACGTGCGGATTCACGGCTGGCGGCGCTGGAGGACAGTCGGGTGGAGAACCTTCGCCGTGTTACCGGAACCTCAGTTCCCGACCTGCATCATCTCAACGAAGAAAGCCAGGTGTTGAGCGCCCGGTTGAAGGACAGCATCGAGCGTTTTCGCCTGGACCAGCGAATCCGTGACTGTATCGCCGCTTTGGAAGCAGGCGATCCACTCAGTGCCAAGCATGCGCCGGAGCACCTGCTGGCCTTGCCATCGATGAGCGGCTGGCCAGCCGGGCGATATATCCGGGTGCTGGGGCGCGATCAAAAAGTCAGCGCGGTGTATCCGAAAACCGCCCGTGTCGCTGACGAAGACCTGGCCGTTGATGTCACTGAAACAGATCTGACCCAGGGCAAGTTGTTCGAGAAAGTGGTGGCTGGCTTGTACCAGACTGAGGTGGACACCTTGATCGGAGCTAAAGCGAGCACTGAAAAGGAAGTCGATGCACTGGCCAAAAAACTCGCCACTTCGTTGAAGCAGGATCGCTTGCCACTGTTCAATCGCTTGTATGCGCTGCACGACGTCAGCACGGCGAGTGACGTGGAAGTCGTCAGAAAGGCATTTGCCCAGTTGCCCGTCGACATGGCGCAGGAACTGATCGATCAGGCCAGTAGCGTCGAGCGTTTGCGGCTGCGGGCCACGAAGCGCATACCGATGGGGCTGACGCAAAAGTCTCGCGAAGCCTTGGCGCAGGTGCAACTGGACAAAGCCATCAGCGGCTTGTACTTGCCAGAAATCGCCAGTGGCGACAGCGAAAAACTGGCGCTGGCCTTGCTCGAACACGTGCGTGGTTGGGACAGCAAAATGTTGCTTGAAGTGCGTGAAGGCTCAGTCACCGGCAACGTGCTGCACAGTGTTGGTCAGCAGGGCAGTGTGTTGAAGCGCACCGTCGTTAAATCATCGGCCGGCTACCAGGCTTTTGGCAGCGATGGAAAGTCCCTCGCCCCGGCG
The DNA here is from genome assembly GCF_056161485.1 of Pseudomonas sp. 5Vm1k. Classification (NCBI taxonomy): domain Bacteria; kingdom Pseudomonadati; phylum Pseudomonadota; class Gammaproteobacteria; order Pseudomonadales; family Pseudomonadaceae; genus Pseudomonas; species Pseudomonas sp. 5Vm1k. Next base: position 230,969 of record NZ_JBSPCZ010000007.1, on the reverse strand, counting down.
GCAAAAGGTCCGGACGCCTTGTACGAAGCCATCGTGCAAGCCCTTCCTGCAACACAACGGACGGCCATGGGGCTGGGTAATCAACTGCCGGCACAAGCCGGGCTGTTGCGCGGCCAATTGTTGACCCGGGCCACGGAAGAACGTGAGGTGTGTGCCCGTTTACTGGCAGGTAAACCGTTGGCCGAAACAGCGACGCCGGTTTCCTGTATCCAGGCTGACCCGGCACTGCCGTCATCGACCCACGCCCGTACCTTGGTGCGCAAAGTGAAGAAGCTCTATCCGCTGCTGACGGATAGACAGATCCATACCCTGCTCGATGGTTTGAGCTCCGACCACCTGACCAGGGCCACGGCGGTCAAGCAGCGCAAGGTACAACTCGAAACCCTGCGCGGGTTACTCAAGGCCTGGCGCAACGATGAGGCTGACATGCGCAAGCTGCCAGGCGCCTTGACTGAGTACAAACAAAGTCGTCGCCAAGTGGCCGATGCCATTGAGAACAGCTGGAGGCGACTGGGTTTGCTGCGCGACGAGCAGGGGCGCAGTGTGCCGGGGCTGAGCCTGGATGGCATGCGGGGCGGCAATCTGCCGACACTGCCGGCCGATATCGACTTCAGCCATATACAGCGCCTGTCATTGAAAGGCATGCAGCAGGGCGACGAAGTAGTGCACTTCCTGAAGTCCTTCAAAGGCCTTGAATCCCTGGAACTGGACGGTAACCAAATAACCGCGTTGCCCGACGCATTGGCGCAGATGCCCAAGCTCATCCATTTGAGCCTGGCGAACAACCGGTTGCGCTTGTCCGAGGCCACCCTGGTGAAACTGGCGGCCATGCGTTCACTGGAATCGTTGAACCTGAGCAAAAACGCGCTGGGCGCTACCCCCGATGTCAGCAAGATGTTCGATTTGCGTCTGCTGTCGTTGCGTGACACCGCAGCCACGGAGTTGCCCAAAGGCCTGATCCGGCTGCCTAACCTGAACTTCGTCGACTTGCGCGAGAACAGCATCAGGACACTGCCCGACTGGCTGTTCGATGTTTCCACACGCTTGAGTAAAAGCATCAACCTGCGAACCAACACCCTGGACGACGCCAGTCGCCTCAAGCTCGAAACCTATCGGGATAACACTGGCGTGGGCATGGGCTATTTCGACGATGACATCGCCCGCATGAACGAACAGAGCGCCAAGGCGCTTTGGCTGCCGGAGGAAACCAGAGTCACCTATACCCGGCGCGGTGAGATCTGGAACGCGTTCAGGGATGATCCACAGTCCGAAAGTCTGTTCCAGTTGCTGGCCGAGTTGGGGAATACCGCCGACAGCGAATATGTTCGAGAGGACATGACCCGCAGAGTCTGGTCGGTGCTGGAGGCGGCTTATGGCGATGCGGTGTTGCGCGACCAAGTGCTGAATCAGGCGGCAAACCCGATCAATTGTACGGATACAGCGGCGATGAACTTCAGCAACCTGGAAGTGGCCGTGGAGGTCGATAAGGTGCGGCGACTGTCCGGCAACACCGCAACCTCGGCCAAGCCATTGCTGCAACTGGGGCGAGTGCTGTTTCGAATCGAGCGGTTGAATGCCATCGCCGTGGAACATAAAGCCACCCATCCGGCGGTGGATCCACTGGAGGCCAACCTGGCTTATCGAACGGGTCTGGCGGAGGATCTGCAATTGCCGGGGCAGCCCAAGTACATGCGTTTTTCTTCCCTTGGCGATGTGACAGCCACCGACATCGCGTCGGCGAAAACCCAAATCCTCGCCGCTGAGCTTTCCCCAGCGTTGCGCGGGTCCCTGGCGAAGCAGTACTTCTGGGCCGATTACCTGAGGCAGCATTCGCCCAAGGCGTTCTCGACGATGAATGCGCCATTTCAAACTCGCCTGGGCAAGGTGTTCGAAAAGGCTTCAACCTTGAAGGATGCCGATTACCGAGGGCAGGTCGAGGCGATCAATAAGGAACGCGAACTGGCCGAGACGAAGCTGTTGGAACGTTTGACGGACGAGGCCATGAAGCGCGTTGATCTGGGTTTGTGTGCCATTGCCGAGGTTTGACTCAACTGCCGCGAATCAACCGGCGCAAGGCAAAGCGGTTCGGATGACAGGCCTCGGCCACGGCGCGCGGCAACGGCAGCGGTTCATTTTCCAGCCACGCGGCCAGCAACTCGCCGGACAGCGGTGCAGTGATCAAGCCCCGTGAGCCATGACCGCTGTTGACGTACAAGCCACCGAGCCAGGGGCAGGGGACGTCGGGCACTTGCCGGGCATCCTTGCTCAGGGCGGCATAGGCCTGGCTGAACGCTTGGCCGTCGGCGAGCGGGCCGACGATGGGCAGGTAGTCGGGGCTGGTGCAACGAAACGCCGCGCGACCTTGCAGCTGTTCGGCGTCCAGTTGATCGGCGTGCAAACGGCTGACCAGATCGCTGGAAATCTCTTCCAGCAATTGCAGGTTGCCCAGATGTTCGGCGGTGGTTGGCGTCAGGTCATCGCTGTTGAAATCGAAACTGGCGCCCAGGGTGTGTTCGCCCAAGCGCGCCGGTGCGACATACCCTTCGGCGCAGACCACTGTGGCCAGGCTCTGGCTCTCGGTGGTTTGTGCCAGTCGGGTGATTTGCCCGCGGATCCGCTTGAGCGGCAGGTCGGCACTTTGCGTAAAACGTTTGATCTCGGCGGCACCAGCCAGCACCACCACCGGTGCGCTGGCGAGCAAAGTGTCGCCGTCCCAGGCTTGCCACTGGTCATCGACCTTGCGCAGTTCCAGCACATCGCGATGGGTCAACAATTGAATATTGGGTTGGGTTGCCTGCCACTGACACAACGCCGGCGGATGCACCCAGCCACCTTCGGGATAGAACAAGCCGCCATGGGCCAAGGCAATGCCGGCCCGCGCCTCGGCTTGCGGCTGATCCAGCACATGCAGCAAGTGCGCAGGAAACGCCGCCGCCAATTGCGCCTGACGCTCGGCTTCCTTGGCATTGAACGCCAGTTGCAGCACGCCGCAACCGTCCCAGTCGACACCGCGATGCAAGTGTTCGAGCACCCGTCGGGTGTGGCCGAAACCGCTGACGATCAGTTGCGACAACGCAGTGCCATGAGCCGACAGCTTGAGGTACAGCACGCCTTGCGGATTGCCCGAGGCTTCCTGGGCGATGTCGGCATGCCGTTCCAGCAAACTTACCTGCCAACCCCGCGCAGCGAGGCTGGCCGCGCTGGCACAACCGGCCAGTCCGGCGCCGATCACCAAGGCGCGGCGTTCGCCGTTATGCACGGGTAGGCGAGCGAACCAGGGTTTGGCGGCGGTAGGTGCCGCCACCTCGGCGGGCCATCCGAGAAAGGCGCCCCGCAGGATTTCCCATTTGTGGCCGATGCCCGGTGTGCGCTTCATCTTGAAGCCTGCGGCGTTGAGCAGCCGACGCACCCAACCAGTGCTGGTAAAAGTGCTGATGGTCGAGTCAGGAGCGGCCAGGCGCGCCAGTTCAGCGAACAGCTCGGCGGTCCACATGTCGGGGTTTTTCGCCGGGGCAAAACCGTCGAGAAACCACGCATCGATCTGTGCGTCCAGTTGTGGCAACTGTTCCAGCGCATCGCCGATCAGCAAGGTCAGGGTTACCCGACCGTTATCCAGCACCAGCCGTTGAAAGCCTTGATGGATCGCCACGTATTGGGCCAGCAACTGATCGGCGAATGGCTTGAGTTCCGGCCACAGCGCCAGCGCCCGTTTCAGGTCCGGGGCGGTCAGCGGGTATTTTTCCACGCTGACAAAATGCAGTCGCGCACCGGCCACGGCCTGCTCTTCGAACAACTGCCAGGCGCAGAGGAAATTCAACCCGGTGCCGAAACCGGTCTCGCCAATCACCAGACGACCGTCGGCGGGCAACGCGGCAAAGCGTTCCTTCAGACGGTTTTGTTCGATGAACACGTAGCGGGTTTCGTCCAACCCGGACAGGTCGGAAAAATACACATCATCGAACACCCGCGAGTGCGGGCGTCCCTGGTCGTCCCAGTCGAGCTGGGCGTTGGGCAATTCGGGGTTCATGGCAGGCTCGGCAACGGCAAGGCGGGCATTCTATCTGATCGGTGGGGGTGTGCTTGATCCATGGCATGTCCTTAGACAGGTAAGGCGGTCAAGATCAAAAGATCGCAGCCTTCGGCGGCGCTCACAGGGATACGCATTCCATGTAGGAGCTGTCGAGTGCAACGAGGCTGCGATCTTTTGATCTTGCTCTTGATCTTGAACTTCTCCCCCCGCTGGAGAGGTCAATCCGCTAGTCTTGCTCAATCTTGGAAGGGAGCCACCCATGTTCGAATCTGCCGAAATCGGTCACGCCATCGACAAAGAAACCTACGACGCTGAAGTGCCGGTCCTGCGGGAAGCCTTGCTCGAAGCGCAGTTTGAACTGCAGCAACAACAACGTTTTCCGGTGATCATTTTGATCAATGGCATCGAAGGTGCGGGCAAAGGCGAGACAGTCAAGTTGCTCAACGAGTGGATGGACCCGCGCCTGATCGAGGTGCGCACCTTCGACCAGCAGACCGACGAAGAGCTGGCGCGGCCACCGGCCTGGCGCTATTGGCGGATGCTCCCGGCCAAGGGCCGCATGGGGATTTTCTTTGGCAACTGGTACAGCCAGATGCTGCAAGGGCGCGTCCATGGCGATTTCAAGAATGCGGTGCTCGACCAGGCGATCAACCAGTCCGAACGCCTGGAGAAAATGCTCTGCGATGAAGGCGCGCTGATCTTCAAGTTCTGGTTTCACCTCTCCAAGCAGCAAATGAAGGCGCGCCTCAAGGCGCTCGCCGACGACCCATTGCACAGTTGGCGCATAAGCCCGCTGGACTGGCAGCAATCGCAGACCTACGACAAATTTGTGAAATACGGCGAGCGCGTGCTGCGCCGCACCAGTCGCGACTATGCGCCCTGGCATGTGATCGAAGGCGTCGATCCGCATTACCGCAGTCTGGCGGTGGGGCAGATTTTGCTCGAAGGCCTGCAAAATGCCTTGAAGCGGCCCAAGGTCCATCCGGACAAGGTCAACGCGGCGCCGCTGCCCATTCATGTCGATCAAATGAACCTGCTCGACAGCCTGGATTTGACCCAGAGTCTGGAGAAAGACGATTACGAAGAACAACTGATTACCGAGCAGGCACGGTTCTCCGGCCTGATGCGCGACAAACGCATGCGTCAGCACGCCTTGGTGGCGGTGTTTGAAGGCAATGATGCAGCGGGCAAAGGCGGGGCGATTCGTCGGGTCGCGGCAGCCCTCGACCCGCGTCAGTACAGCATCGTGCCGATTGCCGCGCCGACCGAAGAGGAGCGGGCGCAACCGTATCTGTGGCGTTTCTGGCGACACCTCCCGGCCAAGGGCAAGTTCACCGTGTTCGACCGCTCCTGGTACGGTCGGGTGCTGGTGGAGCGCATCGAAGGTTTCTGCCCTCCGGCAGACTGGCTGCGGGCTTACAGCGAGATCAACGATTTCGAAGAGCAGATCTCCGAGTCCCACGTCATCGTGGTCAAGTTCTGGCTGGCCATCGACAAGCAGACGCAACTGGAGCGCTTCCAGGCTCGGGAGGACATCCCCTTCAAACGCTTCAAGATCACCGAAGACGACTGGCGCAACCGCGACAAGTGGGACGCCTACCGCGCTGCCGTCGGCGACATGGTCGACCGCACCAGCACCGAGATCTCGCCCTGGACGCTGGTGGAAGCCAATGACAAGCGCTGGGCGCGGGTCAAAGTGTTGCGCACGATCAACCGGGCGCTGGAAGAAGCGTTCGAAAAGGCCGACAAGAAGGCCAGGAAGCACAAGAAGTAGGGCGATGGTTACGCATACGCGAGGTGAATGATTGTCGCGGTCGGTAATGGGGTGGACTTATGCTCGGTCCATTCTCAACCGACAACAACAATGAGGTATGCCATGCGTGAAGTGGTGATCGTCGACAGCGTACGGACCGGCCTGGCCAAATCCTTTCGCGGCAAGTTCAATCAGACCCGACCGGACGACATGGCGGCCCACTGCGTCAATGCGCTGCTCACGCGCAACGACATCGACCCGGCCAGTGTCGAGGATTGCATCGTCGGCGCCGGCTCCAACGAAGGCGCCCAGGGCTACAACATCGGGCGTAACGTCGCGGTGCTCTCGCACTTGGGCATCGGCACCGCCGGCATGACCCTCAACCGTTTCTGTTCCTCGGGCCTGCAAGCCATTGCGATTGCTGCTAACCAGATCGCCTCGGGTTGCAGCGACATCATTGTGGCCGGTGGCGTCGAGTCCATCAGCCTGACGATGAAAAGCGTCAACACCGACAACCTGATCAACCCGTTGCTCAAGGAGCACGTGCCGGGCATCTATTTTCCGATGGGCCAGACCGCCGAAATCGTCGCCCGACGCTACAACGTCAGCCGCGAAGAACAGGATCTGTACGCGTTGCAGAGTCAGCAACGAACCGCGCAGGCCCAGGCCGCCGGGTTGTTTGATGATGAAATCGTGCCGATGGCGGTCAAGTACCGGGTTGAAGACAAAGCCACCGGCCAGGTGCAGATTCTCGATGGCATCGTCGAACACGATGATTGCAACCGCCCGGACACCACCCTGCAAAGCCTTGCCGGTTTGAAACCAGTGTTTGCCGAGGACGGTTCGGTGACGGCGGGTAACTCGTCGCAGTTGTCGGACGGTGCGTCCATGACCCTGGTGATGAGCCTGGAAAAAGCCCTGAAGTTGGGCTTGAAACCGAAAGCGTTCTTCCGTGGTTTCACCGTCGCCGGTTGCGCGCCGGATGAAATGGGCATCGGCCCGGTGTTCTCGGTGCCGAAGTTACTCAAAGCCAAGGGTTTGCGGATCGCCGATATCGATTTGTGGGAACTCAACGAAGCGTTCGCGTCCCAGTGCCTGTACAGCCGTAATCGGCTGGAAATCGATAACGCGAAATACAACGTCAATGGCGGTTCGATTTCCATTGGTCATCCGTTCGGCATGACCGGGTCGCGTCAGGTCGGGCATATCGTGCGTGAACTGCAACGGCGCAACTTGCGCTATGGCGTGGTGACCATGTGCGTGGGCGGCGGAATGGGGGCGACGGGGTTGTTTGAGGCGGTGCGTTAAACCGGCAGATTTGTTTTGCCTATTGTGGCGAGGGGGCTTGCCCCCGTTGGACTGCGCAGCAGTCCCTTATGTTCTGGTGTACGGGGGGCCGCTTCGCGGCCCAACGGGGGCAAGCCCCCTCGCCACATTACCGGTTTTTGCTCAGAAGCTGCATCCGCTCGATATACGCTTGTATCTCCCGCGCCGCCGCTTCGGGATTGTCGAACGGCCCCTCGAGGGTGTTTTCCCGAGTGCTGAAATACAACTCCCCATTCACACGACACATCCGGTCACTGCGAAAGTGCGTGGCGGGGGCGTTGTCCTGGGCGCGCATGCCGTACATGGCGATCTCCTGAGGGTGGGTCCTGTTTGCGGATCCAATGAGCTTATGCCTGAAGTACTTGCGGCGCCTGGCGACCTGATCGACGGCACTTCGTCAATTTAGCGTTGCGACCTGCACAGTTTCATTCGCGGCCAACCCACAACTGTCCCTGTGTGCCACACGGCGCTGAGCCTAGAATGACGATTCTCGTCACTGGGCTTTGGGGTCGGCATGCATATTTCATCGGGTCGCTGGGTGTACGGTCTGTTCCTGGCGTTGCTGACCGCTCTGCTGTGGGGCATTTTGCCGATCAAACTCAAGCAAGTGCTGGTGGTGATGGACCCGGTGACGGTGACCTGGTTTCGCCTGCTGGTGTCCGGCGGTTGCCTGTTCCTTTATCTGGCGGCGACCAAGCGCCTGCCAAGCCGCAAAGTGCTCGGCCCGAAGGGCGGCTGGCTGGTGCTGATGGCGGTGCTCGGCTTGGTCGGTAACTACGTGCTGTACCTGATGGGCCTGAACCTGCTCAGTCCCGGCACCGCGCAACTGGTGGTGCAGATGGGGCCGATCATGTTGCTGATCGCCAGCCTGTTTGTGTTCAAGGAACGCTTCAGCATCGGGCAGGGGATTGGCCTGTTGGTGCTGCTGATCGGTTTCGGGCTGTTTTTCAATCAGCGGTTGGCCGAATTACTGACGTCCCTGACCGATTACACCGCCGGCGTATTGATGGTGCTGGCGGCATCCACCGTCTGGACGTTCTATGCGCTGGGGCAGAAACAATTGCTGACGGTGTGGAATTCGTTGCAGGTGATGATGGTGATCTACCTGTTCTGCGCGCTGCTGCTGACACCGTGGGTGCATCCGCTGGAAGCGCTGGACCTGAGCCCGCGCCAAGGCTGGCTCCTGCTGGCGTGCTGCATGAACACATTGATTGCTTATGGCGCGTTTGCTGAAGCGCTGGCGCACTGGGAGGCTTCGCGAGTCAGTGCGACGCTGGCGATTACGCCGTTGGTGACGTTTGTCGCGGTAGCCGTGGCGGCGTGGGCATGGCCGGAGTATGTGCATGCAGAGACCATCAATGGTCTGGGTTATGGCGGGGCGGTGTTGGTGGTGCTGGGGTCGGCGCTGGTGGCGTTGGGGCCGTCGTTGATGGCGGGGCTGCGGGCGCGGCGGGTACGGGTGGCGGCCAGTTAGACCGCATCATCGTTCTTCGCGGGCAAGCCTCGCTCCCACAGGGGGAATGCGAAAACCCCTGTAGGAGCGAGGCTTGCCCGCGAAGACTGACTGTCAGGCGCTACAAACCTCAGCCCTTGGCCCCAGCCTCCAGCATATTCTCCGGCCGCACCCACGCATCGAACTGCTCATCGGTCAGATAACCCAACTGCAATGCCGCCTCGCGCAAGGTCAGCCCTTCGGCATACGCCTTCTTGGCAATCTCTGCCGACTTGTCGTAGCCAATGTGCGGGTTCAACGCGGTCACCAGCATCAGGCCACGTTCCAGGTGTTCCGCCATTTTCTCGGCATCCGGTTCCAACCCAGCGATGCAATGCTGCTGGAAGTTGCTGCAGCCATCGGCCAGCAGGCGAATCGATTGCAGCAGGTTGTGGATGATCACCGGTTTGAACACGTTCAATTGCAGGTGACCCTGGCTCGCGGCAAAGCCGATCGCCACATCGTTGCCCATCACTTGGCACGCCAGCATCGACAGGGCTTCGCACTGGGTCGGGTTGACCTTGCCGGGCATGATCGAACTGCCGGGCTCGTTGGCTGGCAGCTTCACTTCGGCGAAACCGGCACGCGGGCCGGAGCCGAGCAAACGCAGGTCGTTGGCGATTTTCATCAGGGTCACGGCCAGGGTTTTCAACGCGCCGGACAACGTGGTCAGCGGTTCATGACCGGCGAGGGCCGCGAATTTGTTTGGCGCAGTGACGAACGGCAAACCGGAGAGCGCGGCCAGTTCGGCAGCGATAGCTTCGCCAAAGCCGTGGGGCGAATTCAGCCCAGTGCCCACCGCCGTGCCGCCCTGGGCCAGTTCACAGACCTGCGGCAACGCGCTGCGGATCGCCCGTTCGGCGTAATCCAGCTGCGCGATGAATGCGGACAGTTCCTGGCCGAAAGTGATCGGCGTCGCATCCATCATATGGGTGCGACCGGTCTTGACCAGTTTCATGTGCCGCGCCGACAGTTCAGCCAGCCCGCCAGACAATTCCCCGATCGCCGGCAGCAAATGCTGCTGCACCGCCTGAACGGTGGCGATGTGCATGGCGGTGGGGAAGCAGTCGTTGGAACTCTGGGAGCGATTCACATGATCGTTGGGGTGCACCGGCGACTTGCCGCCGCGGGCGTTGCCGGCCAGTTCGTTGGCGCGACCGGCGATCACTTCGTTGACGTTCATGTTGCTCTGGGTACCGCTGCCGGTCTGCCACACCACCAGCGGGAACTGGTCGTCATGGCTGCCGTCGAGGACTTCATCGGCCGCTTGCTCGATCAGCCGGGCGATGTCCGCCGGTACGTCGCCATTGCGGTCATTGACCCGGGCTGCGGCTTTCTTGATCAGCGCCAGTGCGTGCAGGACCGCCAGGGGCATACGTTCCTGACCGATGGCGAAGTTGATCAGCGAACGTTGGGTCTGAGCGCCCCAGTAGGCATCATCCGGGACGTCCACTTCACCAAGGCTGTCGGTTTCGATACGGCTCATCGGTCACACTCCTGAATGTCTGATTGCGCAGTTTAGGCCGTGTTCGGCCGCTGTGGTTCCATCAGTCTGTTTTTTGACCACTCAACCCTGGAAATCAGGCGCCATAAGGGGTAGGGGTTGAGCCATGACGTTTTTTAGGCGCAGAATGGTCGCCCTTGGGGTTTTACCTCGCCTGCTAGAAAAGGAAACTCGATGACTCGTCTTCGTGCCATCTGTACCGCGGTTGCACTGGTTTGCGCCAGCGGCCAGGTTTTTGCCGATACCGCCAGCCACAACGCCAGTGCCGAAGCTTTCCTGACCCTGGCGCACGCTGACAAATTGGGCACTCCGGTGTACATGCAAGTGCAGCAAATGTTCGCTCAGCGCTTTGAACAGACCAAAGCTCCTGAATCGAAAAAAGCCCTGCTGGAAACCTACCAGGCCAAGGCCAACGCCGCTCTGGATCAAGCCATTGGCTGGAACAAGCTGAAACCTGACATGGTCAAGCTGTACACCACCAACTTCAGCGAATCCGAGCTCAAGGACCTGGTTGCGTTCTACCAGTCGCCACTGGGTAAAAAAGTCCTGGAAAAAATGCCGCAGCTGACTCAGCAATCGGCCCAGATGACCCAGGCCAAGCTTGAAAGCGCCGTGCCTGTGGTCAACAAGCTGCTGGCTGACATGACCGCCGAGCTGGAGCCTAAAGGCGCCGCTGCTCCTGCCGTCAAGAAAAAGCCTTAAGCGGAGTTCGGTATGACCATGCAACAACGCATCGAATCGACGCTGGGGCTGCTCCAGCCCGAGCACCTGCAAGTGCTGGATGAAAGCCACATGCACAGCCGTGGGTTGCAAACCCACTTCAAGGCCGTGGTGGTCAGCCAGCAGTTTGAAGGGCTCAATCGCGTCAAGCGTCACCAGAAGGTCTACGGCACGCTGGGCGAGCTGATGGGTGAGTTTCATGCGTTGGCGCTGCATACCTACACGCCGCAAGAATGGGCACAGATGGATGCGGCTCCGGCCTCACCGACCTGTGCTGGCGGCAGCAAGCATTGATGATCTGCCACCAGTAGGAGCGAGGCTTGCCCGCGAAGGCGTACTCAAGATCGCCTTCGCGGGCAAGCCTCGCTCCTACAGAAGCGTTTATTTTTGCTAGAATCCGCAACGCGCCGCTCACCCGGCGCGTTTTTTTTCGCATCCGGTTCACCCCTTACGAGGGTAGCCACCTGGAGAATCACCCATGACACAACAGATTGTCGTGGCGGCACTGTATAAGTTCGTCACCCTGGAAAACTACGTCGAAATGCGCGAGCCATTGCTGCAAGCGATGGTCGACAACGGCATCAAAGGCACCCTGCTGATCGCCGAAGAAGGCATCAACGGCACCGTGTCCGGCAGCCGCGAAGGCATCGACGGGCTGATGGCCTGGCTCAAGAACGACCCGCGCATGGACGACATCGATCACAAAGAATCGTACTGCGACGACCAGCCGTTCTACCGCACCAAGGTCAAGCTGAAGAAAGAAATCGTTACCCTTGGCGTTGAAGGCGTAGACCCGAACAAAGCGGTCGGCACCTACGTTGATCCGCAGAATTGGAATGCGCTGATCAGCGACCCGCAAGTGCTGCTGATCGACACCCGCAACGACTACGAAGTCGCGATTGGCACCTTCGAAGGCGCCATCGATCCGAAAACCACCAGTTTTCGCGAATTCCCCGACTACATCAAAGAACACTTCGACCCGGCCGTGCACAAGAAAGTCGCGATGTTCTGCACCGGCGGTATTCGTTGCGAGAAGGCTTCGAGCTATATGCTCAGCCAAGGCTTCGACGAGGTCTATCACCTCAAGGGCGGCATCCTGAAGTACCTCGAAGAGGTGCCGCAGGAAGAAACCAAGTGGCAGGGCGACTGCTTCGTGTTCGACAACCGCGTGACCGTGCGCCACGATTTGAGCGAAGGCGACTACGATCAGTGTCATGCCTGTCGTACACCGATCAGCGTCGAAGACCGCGCATCCGAGCACTACGTGGCCGGCATCAGTTGCCCGCATTGCTGGGATAAGCTGAGCGAGAAAACCCGTCGCAGCGCCATCGATCGGCAGAAGCAAATCGAACTGGCCAAGGCGCGCAATTTGCCGCACCCGATCGGTTACAACTACAAGCAAACCCCTTCCGAGGCTTGAATCCATGTCTGCTCGCCGCCTGCTCTATGTGATGGACCCGATGTGTTCCTGGTGCTGGGGCTTCGCACCGGTGGCTGAAGCGCTGGTCGAGCAGGCGCAGACGGCGGGTGTGGAGTTGCATCTGGTGGTGGGCGGTTTGCGCACCGGCAGCGGCTCGGCACTGGAGCCGACCACCCGGCGCTACATTCTTGAGCACTGGCAAGCGGTCACCGAGGCGACCGGTCAGCCGTTCAAGACTGAAGGCGCGTTGCCTGACGGCTTTGTCTACGACACCGAGCCTGCTTGCCGGGCGCTGGTGACGGCGCGCAGCCTGGCACCGGATTGCGCCTGGAAACTGCTCGGGCTGATCCAGCACGCGTTTTACGCCGAAGGTCGCGACGTCACCCACGCCAGCGTGTTGGTGGAGTTGGCGGAGCAGGCCGGTTTGCCGCGCATCGAGTTCGCCGCCGCGTTCGACCGTGCCGACCAGCACGCTGCCACCGCCGCCGATTTCACCTGGGTTCAGGACCTCGGCATCGCCGGGTTCCCGACCTTGTTGGCCGAACGCGATGGGCAATTGGCGTTGTTGACCAACGGCTACCAACCCCTGAGTGTCCTGTCACCGCTGCTCGGCCGCTGGCTGGAGCGCGCTGCCTGTGCATGATCTGCCCGATGATGCACCTATCACCCCGCGTGTCGATAGATTGAGCTGGGCGGAAATCCGCCGACTGGCCCTGCATCATAAAAAATCCCTGTGGATCGCCAACGGCGTGGCCGTGCTGGCGACCCTGTGCAGTGTGCCGATCCCGTTGCTGTTGCCGTTGCTGGTGGACGAAGTGCTACTGGGCCACGGCGATTCCGCGCTGAAGATCATGAACCACGCACTGCCCGATGCCTGGCAGAAAGCCGCCGGCTACATTGGCCTGATGTTGCTGGTGACCTTCGTTCTGCGCTGTGGCGCGTTGCTGTTCAACGTGGTGCAAGCGAAGTTGTTTGCGGCGCTGGCCAAGGACATCGTTTACCGCATCCGCGTGCGACTGATCGAACGGCTCAAGCGCATTTCCCTCGGTGAATACGAAAGCCTGGGCAGCGGCACGGTGACTACGCACCTGGTCACCGACCTGGACACCCTCGACAAGTTTGTCGGCGAAACCCTCAGTCGTTTCCTCGTGGCGATGCTCACTTTGGTCGGTACCGCGAGCATTCTGGTGTGGATGCACTGGAAACTGGCGTTGCTGATCATGCTGTTCAATCCGCTGGTAATCTACGCCACGGTGCAGTTGGGCAAACGGGTCAAGCACCTGAAGAAACTCGAGAACGACAGCACTTCGCGCTTCACCCAGGCGTTGACCGAAACCCTGGATTCGATCCAGGAAGTGCGCGCCGGCAACCGCCAGGGTTTTTTCCTCGGACGGCTCGGCCAGCGCGCCCGGGAAGTGCGCGATTACGCGGTGAACTCCCAGTGGAAAACCGACGCGTCGAACCGGGCCAGCGGTTTGCTGTTCCAGTTTGGCATCGATATTTTCCGGGCCGCCGCGATGCTCACAGTGCTGTTTTCCGACCTGTCCATTGGCCAGATGCTCGCGGTATTCAGTTACCTGTGGTTCATGATCGGCCCGGTGGAGCAGCTGCTGAATCTGCAATACGCCTACTACGCCGCCGGTGGCGCGCTGTCGCGGATCAACGAATTGCTGGCCCGTGCCGATGAGCCGCAATACCCCGGCGGTGTCGATCCGTTCCAGGGTCGCAATACCGTGGGCATCGACGTGCAGGGCCTGAGTTTCAGTTATGGCGATGAGCTGGTGCTGGACCAGATGAACCTGAGCATCGCCCCCGGTGAAAAAGTCGCGATTGTCGGCGCCAGCGGTGGCGGTAAAAGCACCCTGGTGCAGTTGCTGCTGGGTTTGTACACGCCGCTGGCCGGGACCATTCGTTTCGGTGGTGCGACGCAAGAAGAGATCGGCCTGGAAACCGTGCGGGAAAATGTCGCGGTGGTGCTGCAGCATCCGGCGCTGTTCAACGACACCATCCGGGCCAACCTGACCATGGGCCGCGAACGCAGCGACGAAGCGTGTTGGCAGGCCCTGGAAATCGCCCAGCTCGATGGCACGGTGCGCGGCTTGCCCCAGGGTCTGGACAGTGTGGTCGGTCGTTCCGGTGTGCGTTTGTCCGGTGGCCAGCGTCAACGGCTGGCCATTGCGCGGATGGTCCTGGCCCAGCCCAAAGTGGTGATCCTCGACGAGGCCACCTCGGCGCTGGATGCCGCTACCGAATACAACCTGCATGAAGCGCTGGCGCGATTTCTCAGCGAGCGCACCACCCTGATCATTGCCCACCGACTGTCAGCGGTGAAGCAGGCCGACCGCGTGCTGGTGTTCGATGGCGGGCGCATCGCCGAGGATGGCGACCATCAGCAACTGATTGCCGATGGTGGTTTGTACGCCAAGCTTTATGGGCATTTGCAGCAGTTGTAGGTCAGTTCCACAGGACTTGCAGGGCGTTTTTCCCGCCGTCGTATCCAAACTCCTTGACGACCACCGAGCAGCTGTTGCACGGAGGCATGGTTGTGGAGATGTTGACGGACTGGATCATGTCGCGATTCGGGTATTTCTCGCGGATCACGCTGATCAGTTTGGCCTCGCTGTCCAGGGACGTCGGGCGACTGGTCAGCGCAGGCTGGTAGGTGTCGATGTCTTTTATCGTATGCGGTACGGCCAACAACTTGCCATCCGGTGAGACGTTAAGTGAGCTCCTGGTAAATGCCCGATTGAAATCGATGTTGAAATAAGTTGTGCCGTTAATGATCACCTGACCAGGCGGGAATGGTGGCTGAAACAGCGGCAAATAACCGGTCAGCCCCTGCGCACCCGAAACGCTGACATAAACCTCCCGTGCCCCGGCCGCCGTGATGACTTCGGCATAGGCAATATTCCTCGCGTTCTGTGTACGAAGTCTTTTAGGAAGCAATTTCTGGAGCTTGTTCATTGTTGAATGGATTTTCAGGTTGCTGTTCATCGGGGTCGAAATGGTTTCCTCGACGAACAGCGTATCGAAGATTTCCGCGGTTCTTTGTCGAAAGGGCTCCGAGGCCTCCATGCTGCGTGACCACGACGTCGCGCCCTCCGGCAGACGGCTGACGATCATGCGTGTCGAATGATCGAACAGCAGCGCCTCACCAGGACTGGTGTCGACTTTCAACCATTGGAGCGTCTCGGGTGGCCTGGCGTGGCCACCGATCGGTATGGCGATTTCTTCCATGGTTTTCAAGGCGCGCTCAACGGCGTCGGTCCCATGGATTCGCACCATGTTGTTGGCATTCAGGGAGCCGGTGTAGACCGTTTTCAGTTCGGCATTCAGCTCCTTGGGCAGTGTTTTGGCTTTTCTGAAGGTCAGGAGCTCATGGGCCTTTTGCCCCTTGAGGCGTTCGGCGACATAAAAATCGCCAGCATTAATACGAATATAAATGTAGTGCCTGGATTCATCCATGGATTCGACGATGATGGCGCCCACCCTCAAGTTGTCCACGAGTTATTGGCGCGGATCGGGCAGGCTGAGCATGACCCGTCCGTAGATACCTTTCTGGAACTCCAGGGTGGCGTCGAGGCTTGCGTGCCTGGCGATGTCTGCGGCCCGCATCGGTGCACGGTCAGTGGCGGGAGTGTAGATAACATCGCCAAACCAGAGTGCCCAGCCTTTGGTTTCATCGTAACTGCCGATGCTCGGGACTGGGGCCGGGTCACGGGTCACGTAGCGGGTCTTGCAGACAGCGGAGGCCGGGGCTCGACTTATCCGGCAGGGGATGGCCTTGAGTGCATCGTCATCGATCAGGTCGGCGCGACGCAGCGTGTCGCCGTCCAGTCTGTATGGCACGTCGTCGAGAAACATCGTGGTACGGCCATCGACTTCAAGCACTTCGCGCACACGGGTATGTTCAGGGACCTCGATGAGCGCATGGTTGTCGGTCTTGCCCAGGGAATCGTAGCGGGATCGCCCTGGCGACAGTTCGCCGGATTTGGTCGCCAGGGTTGGGCCAAACAATTTGGACGATAGCGGATCGACCAGGCGATAGTCGGACTTTCCAGCGCTTGCCAGATTACGGACCGATACGTCGTCGACGCCGTTTACCCGGGCCAGTTCCTCACCGTCCACCAAGGGCTTCCAGTGACCCACATCGCCAACCTGGGGGTGGCTGCGCACGAAGTTATAGCGACCTGCTCGTCCCAGCAGTTCCATCAGCCTGAAACGTCCGGCGCGACCTAACTTCATAATGACCACACGCAGTCCGTTCAGCAGAGAGAGGGGACCATCGATCGGGTTCAGAGCGCCGGCAATCGAAATCACCAGTTCCAACGTCAGTGATCTGACCGACGGCAACGTGGCACGCAAGGTCAGCCGGCTGGAACGGGCGACCAATTGCATCGAGCCCGAGGCAAATTTGCCGATCGGCAACGCAAATGAAAGGACATCGGCGAACAGGCCGAACGCGCCGTCGATCAAGCGTGTCTTGTCGCCCGATTCCAGGTCTTCGATACTGCTCCAGAACGGCACCAGCATCTTTGCAACGGCGACGACTTTTTCGTACCAGGCCGTGTTGCGATCGAACTGGGTCTGACCATAAGCGGCGTTGCGCAGTGCTTTCGGGTCGACGAATAGCAGCCCGCTTGCAATGGCATGACTGATTTTCACCGCGCGATACGAGGACAATGTTTGCGGGGGGAGGGCGGCGTTTTCCTCGCTATAGGGGGTTGCATCAAGGGTGTCGCCCAACTGTTCGATGATGGCCTGGCAACGGCTTTCCTTTCGCGGTGCGCTGCCGTTTGAATGAGCGTCCCAGTCAAATGGCAGATCCTTATGCCGCCATACCGAAACGGCCACGGTGCCGGATCCGGAAACGCGCCAGCGTTCAGTCTGGAGATCGCCACTGAACAACCCCGAATCCAGTTTATCGAGGCGGCGTATCACGCCTGCCTTGGGCAACAGTTCGTAATGCGTGGTGTTATCGGCATGGGTTGCCTGGAGGATCAGGCCATTGCGGGCTCTGAGCGGCAAGATCAGCTCAGGTGTCTCGTTTTGCGCCTCAATGCCCTGGCTTTCTTTTCTCAGGCTATGGATCTTGACTTCTCCGAACTCCAGGGCCAGACGGTCAGCGCAAGGCAGCGATGCAATCAGGCTTCTGATCAGCGTTTCGTAGGCGGTCGTGGTTTTCTGTACATAGTGTTCGAATTCCGCCTCGAACAATGCCTTTACATCAGGCATCTTGGTGAACGGCGACATGACTACTCGCAAACCCATGAACTCGCTCTCTGGAGCGGGCCATGCCCCTTCGGTTTTTATCGTTCGATGCTCATCGATCCGAACCCATTGTTTGCTGAGCGTGGTGCCATCAGCTTCTGTAACCTGCCATATTTTCTGATTATCAAACTTGCCGGAGGCCAGTACGTCGAGGAACGAGTAGTACTCGTAATCCTTGCCCGGGAGGTAGGGGGCGTCACGAGAAACAGAAATAGGCGGGGCCAGTTTCCTCGCCAGTTTCCGACCGTCCGAGATGAAGGCGTCTTTACCGAATAGCTTTGCCATCTCCCTTTTGCCGATGGACAGGCGTTCGGGGGGCTTTTCGTTGAGTTGGATAACGGCTTTATTGAGTTGCTCGGTGTACTCGTCCAGTTCCGCCAGCGCCCGCTCAACTTCTTTTCGCGTGTACTGGTCATACGGTTTCTGGGCAATGACGCCGTAGGTTCGCGCCCAGTCCAATGTTGGCATCAGCCGCACCAGGCCAATATATTTCAGGGTTTCAGCCGTTGCGTTTTCGCTCAGCAAGAGGGGCAGGTTGGCCAGTTGTTGGAAATTGAGCCGCTCCAGCAATCGGGGATCGCTGGCCTTGATCAAGTTCACACCCGTGACAAAGTTGACCCAGACGATTGAGCTTTTGTAGGCAAGTTCGGCCGGAATCCCTGTTACACGGAATTCGCTAGGAAATAGAGGCAAAAACAACCGGGCAATAACCATCGCCTCTTTTTCCGATGAAGCACGCTTTGACTTAAGTAGATGGGTTTCAAAATCAGCCTGAATGGCCTGATAACTTTTGCCCCAGTTAGCGCGCGCCTGCCAGGCGTAACCGGCAATCTCCTCAGTATGATCATCGGTAGGCCCTGTCAGCCAGAGTTGCAGTGCCTGGGCGATCAGCCGGGTTTTGATAAAGGGTGAAGTGTCTTCACCGATTTCCCCGCCATACCAATCCAGGGTCGATAGCAACAGCACTCCCAGTTGTTCGGCTTCGGCGCTTAGCAGGATTTTTTGCAGATAAACAGTCGGTGTCGCCCGAACTTGCTCGAGGGTGGCATCAGCCAGGATGGTGTTGGCGAGGTGGGTCAGTGGTGATGTGTTTTGATCAGGCCGGAACTGGTTGAGGGTGTCGATGATTTCCGCGCGGATGATCCCCGCGTGAATCTTCTGGGTATCGATCTGCGAAGGCTCGGACGAGTCACGTCGATGGGCTCGGAATACGGCGCGATCTTTATCAGTGGGGCGTCGTCTCAGCACCAGAATATCGAAGTCGTCCTCCAGCCTTAGTTGATGGCTGGCGATTTTTTCTTGCAGGGTCTTTATCGCGGCGGGATGTTCTAGCGGGTGTCGCGGCGTCCACGGGGCGAGGCCGTAAAACTCGCACATCCTGCCCAGGCTGATCGTACGGTTGGAGTTGATCTGACCGCCTAATAAAGAGGCGGCCCGTTCGATCCGGGGTTTGAACGCTTGCCAACTGGCCTGTTCCATCAGATCCAGGGTGACTTTGTAACCCTCGTTACTCCAGCCTCGATAAACATACTGGCCCTTTTCAAGGGTGACGTTCAGGTCGCCGTGTTTGACTTGATGCTTTGTGCACATATCGATGTAATCCCGGTCGCGCAATAAGTGCCATAGCGCATTCAGGCCGTCCTCGCTCACCCGGTGCAGCGGTGAAAAAGGCCCTATCGGTATTAGATTAAAGAGATGAACCTGGTTGGGGGGTTCGTTCATGGCAGACAGCAAGAGTTGGTAATCTTCCAGCTGGCCTGTATGCAGTTGGGCTTCGGTAGGGTGTGTCGGCGGGAACAGGCCGCCGGACGTGATTGTTTGCATGAAGGAGCATCTCCTGATGGTTGTTGAGCTTCGCATCGCTTTGCGCGAGGGCGTCCTGGCTCGATTACAAGCGATCAAGTGAAGTCCGAGGTGGTACATAGTTATGGCAGCGGATGTCTTTGGGGCGCTGTTGACCGTCCTTTTTGGCCGATCTGCACTGAAAAGCCGTTATTTATGGCAACTTGTCCATGTTGCGAGCAGACGCCTCCTTGCGGGGAGAGGGAACGCCTCCTAGTCTTGCGGGAGTGGTCAGATCTGGATGATGATCAGGGCAGCGCCTATGCAAGGGACCTCATGAAGCCAAAACGGACTCTCGGAACGCCACGATTGTTAGGCATCGTCTGGCCGTTTATCGCCGTCGTGCTGTTTCAAGCGTTGCTTGGCGGCGTCAGCCTCTATGTGCTGTCGGCGGTGCGCGGCTATGTGGCCGGTGAAAGCCTGTGGTCCAAGGGCCAGAAAGACGCCATCTATTACCTCAACCTCTACGCCGACAATCGCGACGAAGTGATCTTTCGCAAATACCAGAACGCCATTGCCGTGCCCCAGGGCGGGCATGAGTTGCGCGTGGCGCTGGACAAGCAACCTCCGGATCTCGAAGCCGCGCGGGTGGGGATTCTCAAGGGCGGCAACCATCCGGACGACGTCGCCAGCCTGATCTGGCTGTACCTCAACTTCCGGCACTTCAGTTACCTGGAAAAAGCCATCGACCGCTGGACCGTGGGCGACGCTTACCTGGTGCAGCTCGATGACGTCGCCCGGGAAATGCACCAGAGCGTCGTCGATAATCAGGCCACCTCGGCCGATATCAAGCGCTGGAAGGATCAGATTTTTGCCATCAACGACGGCGTAACCCCGGCGGCCAAGGCGTTCAGCGATGCGCTGGGCGAGGGCTCGCGGGTCATCCTGCGGCTGTTGCTGGTGACCAATCTGGCGACGGCGCTGGGGCTGATCGTCCTGGCGTTGCTGCGCACCCACAAGCTGCTCAAGCAGCGCCATGCCTTCGCCGAGGCGTTGCAACTGGAGAAGGACCGGGCGCAAATTACCTTGCAGTCGATTGGCGATGGGGTGATTACCACGGATGTCGAAGGGGCGATTGCTTACATGAACCCCGCTGCCGAGGCCATGACCCACTGGAAAGCCGAACAAGCCACCGGGTTGCCGCTGGCGGCGCTGTTCAATCTGTTGGACGAGAACGCCCAGGCCGACGGCTTTACCTTGATCGAGCATATTCTGAGTGGCCAACTCAGCGGCGGTAGCGAGCATTCCAAGCTGATCCAGCGCCTGGACGGCAGCACGGTGTCGGTGACCCTGGTTGGCGCACCGATCCGCAATGCCGGCAAGGTCAGTGGCACGGTGCTGGTGCTGCACGACATGACCCAGGAACGGCAATACATCGCCAATCTGTCCTGGCAGGCGACCCACGACGCTTTGACCGGGCTGGCCAACCGCCGGGAATTCGAATATCGCCTGGAGCAGGCGCTGCACAACCTGACGCGCCAGCCGGGGCGCCACGCCTTGATGTTCCTCGATCTGGATCAGTTCAAACTGGTCAACGACACTTGCGGCCATGCGGCGGGGGATGAGTTGCTGCGGCATATCTGCGCGTTGCTGCAATCCGGCCTGCGTGAAGGTGACACCCTGGCCAGGCTGGGCGGCGACGAATTCGGTATTTTGCTGGAGAACTGTGCACCGGAGCATGCGGAAAAAATCGCCGAGGTGCTGCGCCAGACCGTGCAGAACCTGCACTTTGTCTGGAAGGGCCGGCCGTTCCTGACCACCGTCAGCATTGGCCTGGTGCATGTCGCGCAAACCCCGACCACCCTCGAATCCTCGCTGCGCGCCGCCGATATGGCCTGTTACATGGCCAAGGAAAAGGGGCGCAACCGGGTGCAGGTC
The DNA here is from genome assembly GCF_056161485.1 of Pseudomonas sp. 5Vm1k. NCBI lineage: Bacteria > Pseudomonadati > Pseudomonadota > Gammaproteobacteria > Pseudomonadales > Pseudomonadaceae > Pseudomonas > Pseudomonas sp. 5Vm1k. The sequence continues at coordinate 209,733 of NZ_JBSPCZ010000007.1, read as the reverse complement.
TATCATGCCGACGACTCGGAACTGTCCCTGCGTTTCGGTGAAATGGCCTGGGTGCAACGCTTGCACATGGCGCTGGAGGAAAACCGCTTCTGCCTGTACGCCCAGGAAATCGCGCCGTTGGGGCATGTCGAGCACGGCGGCGGGCACATCGAAATACTGCTGCGCCTGCATGACGAGGCCGGGCGGATGATCTTGCCCGACAGTTTCATTCCGGCCGCCGAGCGTTATGGCTTGATGACGTCGCTGGATCGCTGGGTTGTAGAGAATGTATTCAAGATCATCGCGCAATGTATTGGCGAACAGCGCAAAGGACCGTTGGCCATGTGTGCGATTAATCTGTCAGGTATTACTATCGGAGATGAGGCGTTCCTGGACTTCTTGCGTGAACAGTTTGTTACTTACGCTATTCCTCCTGAAATGATTTGTTTTGAAATTACAGAAACCAGCGCTATTTCGAATTTGGGAAGTGCAATCAGATTTATTAATGAACTCAAAGGTTTAGGTTGCCACTTTTCACTTGATGACTTTTGCGCCGGAATGTCCTCGTTCGCTTACTTGAAACATTTACCTGTAGACTTCTTGAAGATCGACGGGAGTTTCGTAAAGGATATGCTGGACGACCCGATTAACCGCGCTATGGTCGAGGTGATTAACCACATCGGTCATGTCATGGGTAAGCGCACCATTGCCGAGTTTGTCGAGACACCCCAGATCGAGCAGGCATTGCTCGAAATCGGTGTGGATTACGCTCAAGGGTATGTCATCGAACGCCCGCAATTGTTTACCTGTGACAGCTTGCAAAGTCGTCCCGCCAGACCGCAGCCTCTGTTATTCAAGGCGCCTGGCACGTTCCGTTGAAATCTCTTGCTGATCTTACAATCACAAATCAAAAGGAGCCGAACAGTGATCGACACATTCAACCGAACCGGACCACTCATGGAAGCTGCAAGTTATCCCGCCTGGGCTCAGCAACTGATCCAGGATTGCAGCGAGAGCAAACGCCGGGTTGTCGAACACGAACTGTATCAGCGCATGCGAGATAACAAACTCAGCGCCAAGACTATGCGTCAGTACCTGATAGGGGGCTGGCCGGTAGTCGAGCAGTTCGCGTTGTATATGGCACAAAACCTCACCAAGACCCGCTTTGCCCGCCACCCCGGCGAAGACATGGCGCGGCGCTGGCTGATGCGTAATATTCGTGTCGAACTCAATCACGCCGATTACTGGGTGCACTGGAGCCGGGCTCACGGTGTCAGCCTGGAAGATCTGCAAGCCCAGCAAGTTGCCCCTGAGCTGCATGCGTTAAGCCATTGGTGTTGGCACACCAGTTCAGCGGATTCGCTGATCGTGGCTATCGCCGCTACCAACTACGCCATTGAGGGTGCGACCGGGGAGTGGTCGGCGCTGGTCTGTTCCAGTGGTGTCTACGCGGCAGCCTTCCCTGAGGAAGATCGCAAGCGGGCCATGAAATGGCTGAAGATGCACGCCCAGTACGATGATGCCCACCCGTGGGAAGCGCTGGAAATCATCTGCACCCTGGCTGGCTTGAATCCGAGTAAAGCCCTGCAAGTGGAATTGCGCCAGGCCGTGTGCAAGAGCTACGACTACATGTTCCTGTTTCTTGAACGCTGCATGCAGCAGGAACACGCGGAGCGGGCACCGGTAGCTCGTGAGCGGATGATGTTGGTCGAGAGCTAAAGGTCGTTAAACCCTGTAGGAGCTGCCGAAGGCTGCGATCTTTTGATCTTTGATGGTTTTGAAGCTGCCAAAGATCAAAAGATCGCAGCCTTCGGCAGCTCCTACAGTTGTTTTGATCAGGATCAGCCCGCCATCGCCAGGCGATTACGCCCCTCGCGCTTGGCCACGTACAACGCGCTGTCGGCTCGGCGCAACAGGCTCTCGGCGGATTCGCCGGGCAGCAAGGTCGAGCAGCCGAGGCTGACCGTCAACTCGATCACCTGACCATCGGCGCGATATTCCTGGGCCTGGGCGGCAAGCCGCAGGCGTTCGCCAACCAGCGCCGCAGCTTCCCGGCTAGTGTTCGACAGCAGGATCAAAAACTCCTCGCCACCAAACCGGAACACCATGTCCACGTTGCGCAACTGACCCTTGATCGAGGCGGCAACTGCCTTGAGCACGTCATCGCCGGCGCTGTGCCCGTGACTGTCGTTGACGTCTTTGAAGTGGTCGATATCCAGCATCAGCAACGACAAGGGCTGCAAATGCCGCCGCGACATTTCGATTTCCCGCTGCAGGGTCTGGTCCATGGCGACGCGGTTACCGGTGTCGGTAAGCGGGTCACGCAGGGCGCTTTGGGTCGCGGCACGGTAGAGCAGGGCGTTGCGCATCGGATAGAGCAGCGCCGACAGCAGTGACTCCAGATTGCCCTGTTCCTGTTCGTTGAAACGCTGATTGCGGCGGAACACCAGCTCACCCAGATGTTCACCCTCATGACTCAGGCTGTAGCTGACCGAATGATGACCGCGCTGACCGAATTCCAGGCGCAAGTCACTGGTCTTGTGCTGGTAGCTCAAGGCGTCCAAAGGGACAAGGCGCTGAATTTCGCGGAAAAAGAGCCCGAGAATGCGTTGCGGCTCAAGACTGGTTTGCAGCTGCAGGCCCAGTTGCTGGCGCAATTGCGCAAGACTGACCGGCCTCTCTAGAAGCGGAGGCTGCTGACCAAAGCCCAGGCGTTGCAATTTGGCGCTATCGAAGTCAATTGCGTTGGTCTGGGAAGGTGATTTCATATGGCGTGAGCCCCTAAGCAGTAAGGCTGTCTTACAGGCTGGGTGAGAGCGGCTTTGGGCTGCGCGTCATACTGGTCCATCAGTCCCGTAGGACATTTGGTACGAGTTTAGTCCGCTTTGTCGAAGTTAAGTAACCTATCGACTCAGGCGCCACCGCCAGCTGCTGTCACACTGCGTGTCTGAACAAAATTAGAGCGAAAGTCGTGCCATTCGGTTCATTCGGATAAAAGCCGTTCTAAATCATTGATTTAGAGCGTTTTACGAGAAATGCCGCTGAGGTCGGCGGCATTTGTTTGACTGGGAAGTGCAGGGTTTGCAGCGGTGGTTGCGTGCCGCGACGGTTAAATGTCGCGGCACAAATACGACGTGCGGGCGTTACTGCGCGTTGAACGCCTGGCCATTGATGCCCGTGCTGTCCGGGCCCATCAGATAGAGATAGACCGGCATGATTTCTTCGGGCGTTGGATTATTCAGCGGGTTCTCCCCTGGGTAGGCCTGGGCACGCATGCTGGTGCGGGTGGCGCCGGGGTTGATGCTGTTGGAGCGCACTGGCGCCACGGTGTCGACTTCATCGGCGAGGGTTTGCATCAACCCTTCGGTGGCAAACTTGGAGACGCCATAAGCGCCCCAGTACGCCCGACCCTTGCGCCCGACGCTGCTGGAGGTGAACACCACCGAGGCGTCCTGCGACAACTTGAGCAGCGGCAGCAGGGTGCTGGTGAGCATGAACATGGCGTTGACGTTGACGTGCATGACGCGCATGAAATTTTCGCCTGACAACTGCTCGATCGGCGTGCGCGGACCAATGATCGACGCGTTGTGCAGCAACCCGTCGAGATGGCCGAACTCGGTCTCGATCATCGCCGCCAACTCATCGTATTGATGGGGCAGGGCGGTTTCCAGGTTGAACGGAATGACTGCCGGTTGAGGGTGCCCGGCGGCTTCGATTTCGTCGTAGACCTGAGTCAGGTTGGCTTCGGTCTTGCCCAGCAACAGCACGGTGGCGCCGTGGGCGGCGTAGGTTTTCGCAGCGGCAGCGCCGATGCCACGGCCAGCGCCGGTGACCAGGATGACTCGGCCCTTGAGCAATTCAGGGCGGGCAGAATAATCAAACATAAAAAACCTCAACACAATCCATTAACAAGCTGGGAAAAGATCGCAGCCTTCGGCAGTTCCTGCGCCGATCGTGGTCTCCTGTAGGAGCTGCCGCAGGCTGCGATCTTTTGACCTTGATCAGCAACTACAGAGCGCGCTATCCAGCACCTTGCGCAACTCCAGCGGATGATCCACCACCACATCCGCGCCCCAATGCCGCGGGTTGTCCTCCGGATGGATGTAGCCATAGGTCACGGCGGCGGTCTTGGTGCCGGCGTCGCGGCCCGACTCGATATCGCGCAAATCATCACCGACAAACAACACGCTGGCCGGGTCGAGGTCGAGCATTTTGCAGGCCAGAATCAACGGTTCCGGGTCCGGTTTGCTGTTCTTCACGTGATCCGGGCAGATCAGCAGCGCCGAGCGCTCGGCCAGCCCCAGCTGCTGCATGATCGGTTCGGCAAAACGCAGCGGTTTATTGGTCACCACGCCCCAGATCAGGTTGGCCTTTTCGATATCGGCCAGCAGTTCGCCCATACCATCGAAGAGTTTGCTGTGAACCGCACAACCGACGAGATAGCGTTCCAGGAACTCCAGACGCAGCTCCTCGAAGCCCGGTGATTCCGGGTCCATTGAGAACGTCACCGCCACCATGGCCTTGGCGCCACCGGAGATTTCGTCGCGGATGTGTTGGTCATTCATCGGCGGCAAGCCGCGCTCGGCGCGCATCGCCTGACAGATGGCGATGAAGTCCGGCGCGGTGTCGAGCAGCGTGCCGTCCATGTCGAAAAGGACTGCTCTGATTCGCATCGGCTTACTCCTCGCGCAGGGTCTGGATCATGTAGTTGACGTCCACGTCGGCCGCCAGTTTGTAGTGCTTGGTCAGCGGGTTGTAGGTCAACCCGATGATGTCCTTGACGGTCAGGCCGGCCATGCGGCTCCAGGCACCCAGCTCGGAGGGGCGGATGAATTTCTTGAAGTCGTGAGTGCCGCGAGGCAGCAGCTTCATGATGTATTCCGCGCCGACGATGGCGAACAGGTACGCCTTCGGGTTGCGGTTGATCGTGGAGAAGAACACTTGGCCGCCCGGCTTGACCATCTTGAAGCAGGCGCGGATGACCGAGGACGGATCCGGCACGTGTTCGAGCATTTCCAGGCAGGTGACCACGTCGAACTGCTCGGGCATCTCTTCGGCCAGGGCTTCGGCGGTGATCTGGCGGTACTCGACGCTGACGCCGGATTCCAGTTGATGAAGTTGTGCGACCGCCAATGGCGCTTCGCCCATGTCGATACCCATCACGGTGGCGCCGCGCTGAGCCATGGCTTCGCTGAGGATGCCGCCGCCACAGCCGACGTCGAGGACTTTCTTGCCGGCCAGGTTGACGCGTTCGTCAATCCAGTTGACCCGCAGCGGGTTGATGTCGTGCAGCGGTTTGAACTCGCTTTCGCGGTCCCACCAGCGATGGGCCAGGGCTTCGAATTTGGCGATTTCGGCGTAGTCGACGTTGCTCATGGTGTAAGTCCTCTAAAACTTGAAAAATCCTGTTGCCCCGGCGTTGAGTCCGGGGTGCTTACGATTCGGTGTGGCCGCTGATGCGTTGGCCCCAGGCCTTGGCCGTGGCGCAGAGTTGTTCTTCATCCAGGCGCGTCAGGCGCTTGTCATCGAGCAGTTGCTTGCCGGCGACCCAAACGTGTTTCACGCAGTCGCGGCCAGTGGCGTAGATCAGTTGCGAAACCGGGTCGTAGATCGGTTGTTGGGCCAGGCCGGACAGGTCGAAAGCGACGATGTCCGCGGCCTTGCCGATTTCCAGCGAGCCGACTTCAGTCTCGATGCCCAGCGCGCGGGCCCCGTTGAGGGTGGCCATGCGCAAGGCACGATGAGCATCCAGCGCTGTGGCCGAACCGGCGACAGCCTTGGCCAGCAGCGCGGCGGTGCGGGTTTCGCCGAGCAGGTCGAGGTCATTGTTGCTGGCCGCGCCATCGGTGCCGACGGCCACGTTCACCCCGGCCTGCCATAGGCGTTCCACCGGGCAGAAACCGCTGGCCAGTTTCAGGTTCGATTCCGGGCAATGAATCACATGGGTGTTGCTTTCTACCAGCAAGGCCAGGTCTTCATCGCTGATCTGGGTCATGTGAACCGCCTGAAAGCGCGGCCCGAGCAAGCCCAGGCGCCCGAGGCGGGCCAGCGGGCGTTCACCACGCTGTTCCACCGATTGCTGCACTTCGAAAGCGGTTTCGTGCACGTGCATGTGAATTGCCGCGTCCAGCTCTTCGGCGATTACCCGGATTTTCTCCAGGTTTTCGTCGCCCACGGTGTACGGTGCGTGGGGGCCGAAGGTGATTTTGATGCGCTCGTGGTGCTTGAGATCGCCAAACAGCTCGATGCCCTGACGAATGGCTTCATCCGCCGTGGCGGCACCTGGAATCGGGAAATCGAGGATTGGAATCGCGATTTGCGCGCGAATCCCGCTGTTATGCACGCGTTCGCTGGCAACCTTCGGGAAGAAATACATGTCAGAGAAGCAGGTGATGCCGCCTTTCAGCTGTTCGGCGATCGCCAGGTCCGTACCATCGCGCACGAAATCTTCATCGACCCACTTGGCCTCGGCGGGCCAGATGTGGTTTTCCAGCCAGGTCATCAACGGCAAGTCGTCGGCCAGGCCGCGGAACAGTGTCATCGCCGCGTGGCCGTGGGCGTTGATCAGGCCAGGGCTGAGCAGAACATCCGGGAGCTCGCGGACTTCGGTCGCGTTACACTTCAGCGCTTCGGCACGCGGGCCGATAAACACGATGCGACCGTCGCGGATGCCCAGACCGTGCTCTTTGAGGACCACGCCAGCGGGTTCGACGGGTACCAGCCAGGTCGGCAGCAATAATAAGTCGAGCGCAACGGCAGGTTTCGGCATCGAGGGTCGGTTCCAGTGCTTTTGTAAAGGATGGCGAAGTATACCCGAGCGTCTTCGCGGGGGGATCGCTATAATCGGCGGCTTTTGTTCATGAGTGCGGGGTGAAGGATGCGCGATCGACTATTGGCTGCAGAGAAAGTTAAGGCCATCGATTGGCGTGATGGCGCCCTGTACCTGCTGGATCAGCGTATTTTGCCGTTCGAGGAAACCTGGATCGCCTACACCAGCGCCGCTGGCGTGGCCGAGGCCATTCGCTCGATGGTGGTGCGCGGTGCGCCGGCGATCGGCATCAGTGCCGCCTATGCCATGGTGCTGTCAGCCCGCGCCCGCATTGCCGAAGGCGATGACTGGCAAGCCGCATGGGAAGAGGATTACGCGTTGCTGGCAGATTCCCGGCCAACGGCGGTGAATCTGTTCTGGGCCCTGAGTCGCATGCGCGACCGCCTGGACCGTCTCAAGGGCGATGCAGACCCTCTGGCGGCGCTGGAGGCGGAAGCCATTGCCATTCACGAAAGCGACCGCGAAGCCAACCTGACCATGGCCCAACTGGGTGTGGACCTGATCCGCAAGCATCAGGGCAATGCCCAGGCGATCCTGACCCACTGCAACACCGGCGCACTCGCTACGGGCGGTTTCGGTACGGCGCTGGGGGTGATTCGTGGTGCGTTTATTGAAGGTATGGTCGAGCGTGTCTACGCCGACGAAACCCGTCCCTGGCTGCAAGGTTCTCGGTTGACTGCGTGGGAACTGGCCAATGAAGGCATTCCCGTGACCCTCAATGCCGACTCAGCCGCCGCGCACATCATGAAGACCAAAGGCATTACCTGGGTGATCGTCGGCGCGGACCGGATCACTGCCAATGGCGACGTGGCCAACAAGATCGGCACCTATCAACTGGCGGTGTGCGCGATGCACCATGGCGTGCGCTTTATGGTGGTGGCGCCGAGTTCGACCATCGACATGAACCTGGCCAGTGGCGACGACATTCCTATCGAAGAGCGCGACGGCAGCGAATTGCTGAATGTCGGCGGCAAGCGGGTCGGGGCGGATGTCGATGCCTTCAACCCGGTATTCGACGTAACGCCGGCGGACCTGATCGATGCGATCGTCACCGAGAAAGGCATCGTCGAGCGGCCTGATACCGCGAAGATGGCGCAGTTGATGTGCCGCAAGCGTCTGCATTGACGATCTTTAGCGTCAGTTAAATCGCAATCGCGAGCAAGCTCGCTCCCACACTTGACGGTGTCTGGCTGGATAACTCGGTCAAATGTGGGAGCGAGCTTGCTCGCGATAGGGCCCGCAAAGCCAACAAATCAGCCTGAATTCGTCATTCGACAAGGCTCTAAGCCTCTCTCGTCCCCGTTAAGCCTGTCACCGGTCAACTAACTATGCTCCATGCGCATCAGGGGGATAGGTGCGTGGCGGCTCTTGTGATAACATCCGGCGTTTTCCGAGGCAGTCCCACGGGGTTGTCTTTACTGCGCAGATCCATGGCATAACTCGTTGATTTGTCGTAAGTCGGTGCATGGCAATCAGTCGGCATCGGCGAGCTTCGTTCGTCCCATATGGATGTGACGAAGTTTCACCAGAAAAAGGAATCAGGCTTCTCATGGGCGAACTGGCCAAAGAAATCCTCCCGGTCAATATCGAAGACGAGCTGAAGCAGTCCTACCTCGACTACGCGATGAGCGTAATTGTCGGGCGGGCACTGCCGGATGCGCGCGATGGCTTGAAGCCCGTGCACCGGCGTGTGCTGTTCGCGATGAGCGAGCTGGGCAACGACTTCAACAAGCCGTACAAGAAATCTGCCCGTGTTGTCGGTGACGTGATCGGTAAGTATCACCCTCACGGTGATACCGCGGTGTACGACACCATCGTTCGGATGGCGCAGCCATTCTCCTTGCGCTACCTGCTGGTAGACGGCCAGGGCAACTTCGGTTCGGTGGACGGCGACAACGCCGCAGCCATGCGATACACCGAAGTGCGCATGACCAAGCTGGCGCACGAGCTGCTGGCTGACCTGCACAAAGAAACCGTGGACTGGGTGCCGAACTACGACGGCACCGAAATGATCCCGGCGGTCATGCCGACCCGTATTCCCAACCTGCTGGTCAACGGCTCCAGCGGTATCGCCGTGGGCATGGCGACCAACATCCCGCCGCACAACCTCGGTGAAGTCATCGACGGTTGCCTGGCCCTCATCGACAACCCTGAGTTGACCATCGATGAGCTGATGCAATACATCCCGGGTCCGGACTTCCCGACCGCCGCGATCATCAACGGTCGCGCCGGTATCATCGAAGCCTACCGCACCGGTCGCGGCCGCATTTACATGCGCGCCCGCTCGATGATCGAAGACATCGACAAGGTCGGTGGTCGCCAGCAGATCGTCATCACCGAACTCCCTTACCAGCTGAACAAGGCCCGTCTGATCGAGAAGATCGCCGAGCTGGTTAAAGAGAAGAAGCTGGAAGGCATCACCGAACTGCGCGACGAGTCCGACAAGGACGGTATGCGCGTCGTGATCGAACTGCGTCGCGGCGAAGTGCCTGAGGTGATCCTCAACAACCTTTACGCCCAGACCCAGCTACAAGCGGTGTTCGGTATCAACATCGTTGCGCTGATCGACGGTCGTCCGCGGATCCTGAACCTCAAGGACCTGCTGGAAGCCTTCGTTCGTCACCGTCGCGAAGTCGTGACCCGTCGTACCGTGTTCGAGCTGCGTAAAGCCCGCGAACGTGGTCACATCCTGGAAGGTCAAGCGGTTGCCCTGTCGAACATCGACCCGGTCATCGCCCTGATCAAGGCCTCGCCGACGCCGTCGGAAGCCAAGGAAGCGCTGATCAAGACTGCGTGGGAATCTTCCGCCGTGGTCGCGATGGTTGAGCGCGCCGGTGCCGACTCGTGCCGTCCAGAGACCCTGGACCCGCAATACGGTCTGCGCGAAGGCAAGTACTTCCTGTCGCCAGAACAGGCACAAGCCATTCTCGAACTGCGTCTGCACCGCCTGACCGGTCTGGAACACGAGAAGCTGCTGGCCGAGTATCAAGAAATTCTCAACCAGATCGGCGAACTGATCCGCATCCTCAGCAGCGCTACGCGCCTGATGGAAGTGATCCGCGAAGAACTGGAAGTGATCCGCGCCGAATACGGCGACGTGCGCCGCACCGAAATTCTCGATGCCCGTCTCGACCTGACCCTGGGTGACATGATCCCGGAAGAAGAGCGCGTCGTGACCATTTCCCACGGTGGCTACGCCAAGACCCAGCCATTGGCTGCGTACCAGGCTCAGCGTCGTGGCGGTAAAGGCAAGTCGGCCACCGGCGTCAAGGATGAGGACTACATCGCTCACCTGCTGGTCGCCAACAGCCACACCACGCTGCTGCTGTTCTCCAGCAAGGGCAAAGTGTACTGGCTGAAAACATACGAAATCCCGGAAGCGTCCCGCGCAGCCCGTGGTCGTCCGCTGGTCAACCTGCTGCCGCTGGACAGTGATGAATACATCACCACCATGCTGCCGGTCGACGAATACACCGAAGGTCACTTCATCTTCATGGCGACTGCCAAAGGCACCGTGAAGAAGACCCCGCTGGAATCCTTCAGCCGTCAACGCAGCGTCGGCCTGATCGCGCTGGAGCTGGATGAAGGCGATGTACTGATTTCTGCTTCCATTACCGATGGCAGCCGCGAAGTCATGCTGTTCTCCGACGGTGGCAAGGTGACTCGCTTCAAGGAAACCGACGTTCGCGCCATGGGCCGTACCGCTCGCGGTGTCCGCGGTATGCGTCTGCCGGAAGGCCAGAAGCTGATTTCCATGCTGATCCCGGAAGAAGGCAGCCAGATCCTGACCGCTTCGGCCCGTGGTTACGGCAAGCGCACGGCGATCACTGAGTTCCCTGAGTACAAACGTGGCGGTCAGGGCGTTATCGCCATGGTCAGCAACGACCGTAACGGCCGTCTGGTCGGTGCAGTCCAGGTGCTCGATGGCGAGGAGATCATGCTGATTTCCGACCAGGGCACCTTGGTTCGTACTCGAGTCGACGAAGTCTCCAGCCTGGGTCGTAACACCCAGGGTGTGACCCTCATCAAACTGGCCAGCGACGAAACGCTAGTCGGTCTGGAGCGGGTCCAGGAGCCGTCGGAAGTCGAGGGCGAAGAGCTCGAAGGTGAAGAGGGCGAAGAAGGTGCAGTGTTCGACGGTGAAGTCGTGATCGACGACGTTGCTGAAGACCAGCAACTCGACGCCGCAGCCGACGAAGAGCCGCAGGAATAAGTGGACAAACAGGGGGCGGATGAAGATTCGCCCCTTCTTGTTTCTCCTGTTTGAATGTAGGGCTTGTAGGACTTGTAGGAGCTGTCGAGTGAAACGAGGCTGCGATCTTTTGATCTTGCTTCGCAGATGCCGGGAAAAGATCGCAGCCTCGTTTCACTCGACAGCTCCTACGGCTCCTACGACCCCTACAGGATTTTTGAATTTTCAGATTTACTGCGTGATACCACCAAATCAGAGCGAGATTGGATGTGAGCAAGAGAGCCTATAACTTCTGTGCCGGTCCTGCGGCGCTTCCTGAAGCTGTCCTGAAGCGCGCTCAGGGTGAACTCCTCGATTGGCACGGCAAGGGCCTGTCGGTCATGGAAATGAGCCATCGCAGTGATGAGTTCGTGTCCATCGCCACTAAGGCCGAGCAGGATCTACGTGATCTGCTGAATATCCCTTCGAACTATAAAGTGCTGTTCCTGCAGGGCGGCGCCAGCCAGCAATTTGCCCAGATTCCGCTGAACCTGTTGCCTGAAGGCGGCTCGGCCGACTACATCGACACCGGTATCTGGTCGCAGAAAGCCATCGAAGAAGCTTCGCGCTACGGCAACGTCAATGTCGCTGCGACCGCCAAGCCTTACGACTATTTCGCTATTCCCGGCCAAAACGAATGGAGCCTGTCGAAAGACGCGGCCTACGTTCACTACGCGCCAAACGAAACCATCGGCGGCCTGGAATTCAACTGGATCCCGGAAACCGGTGATGTGCCGCTGGTGGCCGACATGTCTTCGGACATTCTCTCGCGTCCAGTGGATATCTCGCGTTTCGGCATGATCTACGCCGGCGCCCAGAAAAACATCGGCCCGAGCGGCATTGTGGTGAACATCGTTCGTGAAGACCTGCTCGGTCACGCCCGTTCCTTGTGCCCGACCATGCTCAACTACAAGGTCGCGGCCGATAACGGCTCGATGTACAACACGCCGCCGACCCTGGCCTGGTACTTGTCGGGTCTGGTATTCGAGTGGCTGAAAGAGCAGGGTGGTGTTGAGGCTATCGGCAAGCTCAATGAAGTCAAACAGCGCACGCTGTACGATTTCATCGACGCCAGCGGCCTGTACAGCAACCCGATCAACAAGTCGGATCGCTCGTGGATGAACGTGCCGTTCCGCCTGGCCGACGATCGCCTGGACAAGCCATTCCTGGCCGGCGCCGACGAACGCGGCCTGCTGAACCTCAAAGGCCACCGTTCGGTGGGCGGCATGCGCGCCTCCATCTATAACGCCGTCGACATCGTTGCAGTCAACGCACTGATTTCGTACATGGCAGAGTTCGAGAAGGAACACGGCTAATGTCTGAGCAAGAACTCAAGGCACTGCGCGTTCGCATTGACGCCCTGGACACCAAGGTCCTGGAGCTGATCAGCGAGCGTGCACGCTGCGCCCAGGAAGTTGCGCGAGTAAAGATGGCCTCGCTGGCCGAAGGCGAAGTGCCAGTGTTCTATCGTCCTGAGCGCGAAGCTCAGGTGCTCAAGCGCGTGATGGAGCGTAATCAGGGGCCGCTGGGCAATGAAGAGATGGCGCGGCTGTTCCGCGAAATCATGTCTTCGTGCCTGGCCCTAGAGCAGCCGCTGAAAGTGGCGTACCTCGGCCCTGAAGGCACCTTCACCCAGGCTGCGGCCATGAAGCATTTCGGCCACGCGGTGATCAGCAAGCCAATGGCGGCGATCGACGAAGTGTTCCGCGAAGTGGCGGCTGGCGCGGTGAATTTTGGTGTGGTCCCGGTGGAAAACTCCACCGAAGGCGCGGTCAACCACACCCTCGACAGCTTCCTGGAACACGACATGGTGATCTGTGGCGAAGTCGAGCTGCGGATCCACCATCACCTGTTGGTCGGCGAAAACACCAAGACCGATAGCATCAGCCGCATCTATTCCCACGCCCAGTCGCTGGCCCAGTGCCGCAAGTGGCTGGACGCCCATTACCCGAATGTCGAGCGCGTGGCGGTGTCCAGCAACGCCGAAGCGGCCAAGCGGGTCAAGGGTGAGTGGAACTCGGCGGCGATTGCCGGTGACATGGCTGCAGGTTTGTACGGGCTGACCCGTCTCGCCGAGAAAATCGAAGATCGCCCGGATAACTCCACGCGCTTCCTGATGATCGGCAGCCAGGAAGTGCCGCCGACCGGCGACGACAAGACCTCGATCATCGTCTCCATGAGCAACAAGCCCGGCGCACTGCACGAGTTGCTGGTGCCGTTCCACGACAATGGCATCGATCTGACACGGATCGAGACCCGTCCGTCGCGCAGCGGTAAATGGACCTACGTGTTTTTCATCGACTTCGTCGGCCATCACCGCGATCCATTGATCAAAGGCGTGCTGGAAAAGATCAGTCAGGAAGCAGTAGCACTCAAAGTGCTGGGTTCCTACCCGAAAGCAGTTCTCTAAGGGGTAGCAAATGAGTGGTGACTTCCTCGCTCTGGCACAGCCGGGCGTGCAACAACTTTCGCCGTACGTTCCGGGCAAGCCTGTGGACGAACTGGCGCGCGAGCTGGACATCGATCCGGCCAAAATCGTCAAACTGGCCAGCAATGAAAACCCGTTGGGTGCTAGTCCCAAGGCATTGGCCGCGATTCGTGAAGAATTGGCCGAGCTGACCCGTTATCCCGATGGCAATGGTTTTGCGCTGAAGACGCTGTTGGCCGAACAGTGCCGCGTCGAGCTCAATCAAGTGACGTTGGGCAATGGTTCCAATGACATTCTGGAGCTGGTCGCTCGCGCGTATCTGGCGCCTGGTCTGAATGCGGTGTTCAGCGAGCATGCGTTCGCGGTCTATCCAATCGTGACTCAGGCCGTAGGTGCTGAGGCGCGGGTTATTCCTGCCAAAGACTGGGGCCATGATCTGCCGGCGATGCTGGCCGCGATCGATGCCGACACCCGCGTGGTGTTCATCGCTAACCCGAACAACCCGACCGGGACCTGGTTCGGCGCCGAAGCGCTGGACGAGTTCCTGCAGGACGTACCGGCCCATGTGCTGGTGGTGCTGGATGAGGCCTACATCGAATACGCCGAAGGCAGTGACTTGCCGGATGGCCTCGATTTCCTCGCCGCTTATCCGAACCTTCTGGTTTCGCGCACGTTCTCCAAGGCGTACGGTCTGGCGGCATTGCGAGTCGGTTATGGCTTGTCGACCGCCGTGGTCGCCGATGTGCTGAATCGCGTACGTCAGCCATTCAACGTCAACAGCCTGGCCTTGGCCGCGGCGTGCGCAGCCCTGCAGGATGCCGAATACCTGGCCGAAAGCCGTCGCTTGAACGAGGCCGGCATGCTGCAACTGCAAGCGGGTTTCCGCGAGTTGGGGTTGAGCTGGATTCCGTCCAAGGGCAACTTTATCTGCGTCGATCTGGGTCAGGTCGCTGCACCGGTCTTCCAGGGTTTGCTGCGCGAAGGCGTGATCGTGCGTCCGGTGGCCAACTACGGCATGCCGAACCACCTGCGCATCACCATCGGTCTGCCGGCTGAGAACAGTCGCTTCCTTGAGGCGCTGACCAAGGTTCTGGCTCGTGGTTGATGTCACTGCATTGCAATCTGCTGAACCTATGATCGGGCGCCTGGTGGTGGTCGGTCTGGGGTTGATCGGTGGTTCGTTTGCCAAGGGTTTGCGTGAAAGCGGCCTGTGCCGCGAAGTGGTCGGGGTCGATCTCGATCCGCAGTCGCGCAAACTGGCGGTAGAGCTGGGCGTGGTGGATCGTTGCGAAGACGACCTGGTGGCTGCATGCCAGGGCGCTGACGTGATCCAGCTGGCCGTGCCGATCCTCGCCATGGAAAAAATGCTTGCCCGTTTGGCCGGCATGGATCTGGGTCAAGCGATCCTGACCGACGTCGGCAGCGCCAAAGGCAATGTGGTGCGCGCGGCCTCCGAAGCGTTCGGCGGCATGCCGGCGCGTTTCGTGCCGGGCCATCCGATTGCCGGTTCCGAGCAGAGCGGGGTTGAAGCCTCCAATGCCGAGCTGTTCCGTCGCCATAAAGTGATTTTGACGCCGCTGGATCAAACCGATCCGGCAGCCCTGGCTGTGGTCGACCGTCTGTGGCGCGCTTTGGGCGCCGATGTCGAGCACATGCAGGTCGAGCGCCACGACGAAGTGTTGGCGGCAACCAGCCATTTGCCGCACTTGCTGGCGTTCGGTTTGGTCGACTCGTTGGCCAAGCGCAATGAAAATCTTGAGATCTTCCGTTACGCTGCGGGCGGTTTTCGCGATTTCACAAGAATTGCGGGTAGCGACCCGGTCATGTGGCACGACATCTTCCTCGCCAACCGCGAAGCTGTCCTGCGCACACTCGATACATTTCGCAGCGACCTCGACGCCTTGCGCGACGCGGTCGATGCAGGGGATGGGCACCAATTGTTGGGCGTGTTTACGCGCGCCCGGGTTGCCCGCGAACATTTCAGTAAAATCCTGGCCCGCCGGGCTTATGTGGACGCTATGAACTCCAACGACCTGATTTTCCTGGCACAACCTGGTGGCCGCCTGACTGGGCGGATTCGTGTACCGGGCGACAAATCGATTTCCCACCGTTCGATCATGCTCGGCTCCCTGGCTGAAGGCACCACCGAAGTGGAAGGTTTCCTCGAGGGCGAAGATGCCCTGGCGACCTTGCAAGCCTTCCGCGACATGGGCGTCGTGATCGAAGGTCCGCACCACGGTCGCGTGACCATCCACGGCGTCGGCCTGCATGGCCTGAAGCCTGCGCCAGGTCCGATCTATCTGGGCAACTCCGGCACGTCGATGCGCCTGCTGTCCGGCCTGTTGGCGGCGCAGAACTTCGACAGCACTCTGACCGGTGATGCTTCGCTGTCCAAGCGCCCGATGAATCGCGTGGCCAACCCGCTGCGGGAAATGGGTGCTGTGATCGAGACGGCCGCAGAAGGTCGTCCACCGATGACCATTCGTGGCGGCAACAAGCTCAAAGGCCTGACTTACACCATGCCAATGGCCAGCGCCCAGGTTAAATCCTGCCTGCTGCTGGCGGGTCTGTACGCTGAAGGCAAGACCACTGTTACCGAGCCAGCACCGACCCGTGACCACACCGAGCGCATGCTGCGTGGCTTTGGCTACCCGGTCACCGTTAACGGTGCAACGGCGTCGGTCGAGTCCGGCCATAAGCTGACCGCCACCCACATTGAAGTACCGGGGGACATCTCGTCGTCGGCGTTCTTCCTGGTGGCTGCATCGATTGCCGAAGGTTCGGAGCTGGTGCTCGAGCACGTCGGCATCAACCCGACCCGCACTGGCGTAATCGATATCCTGCGCCTGATGGGCGCCGACATCACCCTGGAAAACCAGCGTGAAGTAGGCGGCGAACCGGTGGCTGATCTGCGCGTGCGGGCAGCTAAACTCAAAGGTATCGAGATTCCCGAGGCGCTGGTCCCACTGGCCATCGACGAGTTCCCGGTGTTGTTCGTGGCGGCGGCCTGTGCCGAAGGGCGCACCGTGCTGCGCGGCGCCGAAGAGCTGCGAGTCAAGGAGTCGGACCGGATCCAGGTCATGGCCGATGGCCTGCTGGCGCTGGGCGTCAAGTGCGAGCCGACCCCGGATGGCATCATCATCGACGGCGGCCTGATCGGCGGCGGCGAAGTGCATGGTCACGGCGATCACCGGATTGCGATGGCCTTCAGCGTGGCTTCGCTGCGCGCCACGGCACCGATTCGCATCCATGACTGTGCCAACGTCGCGACCTCGTTCCCGAATTTCCTTGCGCTGTGCGCGCAGGTCGGTATCCGTGTTGCACAAGAGGCTCAGTCGTGATTATCAAGCCACCGGTCATCACCATCGACGGTCCCAGCGGTTCGGGCAAGGGCACTATTGCCGGGATTCTGGCCAAGCGTCTGGGCTGGTGTCTGCTGGATTCCGGTGCGCTGTATCGTCTGCTGGCGTTCGCGGCGCGTAACCATGGCGTCGATCTGACCAATGAAGAGTCGCTGAAACTGTTGGCCGCTCATCTGGACGTGCAGTTCGTCGGCGCGACCGAAGGTCATCCGCAGCGAATCATTCTCGAAGGTGACGATGTCACTGACGATCTGCGCAACGAGCAAGTCGGTGCCTGGGCTTCTCAGGTCGCTGCGCTGCCGGCGGTGCGCGATGCGCTGCTGCAGCGCCAGCGGGCATTTCAGGAGCCGCCGGGCCTGGTGGCCGATGGTCGCGACATGGGCACGGTGGTATTTCCCGACGCACCGCTGAAGATATTCCTCACTGCCAGTGCCGAGGAGCGTGCGCGCCGTCGATACTTGCAGTTGAAGGGCAAAGTCGATGGTGTTAGTCTGTCGAGTCTGCTAGATGAGATACGTGTCCGCGATGAGCGTGACACCCAGCGAGCGGTAGCCCCGCTCAAACCGGCGGCTGACGCCATACAGCTGGATTCCACGGAATTATCCATCGATCAGGTGCTGGAACGCATCATGAGCGAGATCGCCATTCGCGATATCGCCGGGTGACCAAGAAGCTTCGCAGGGGACCAGTCATAGTCTTGCGCTGCTTCTTCTAATGAACGTAACCCACGTCGTCTGGGATGTGGAGATGGGCGTATCCTTCGCCCTTATTCAACAGGAATTAAAATGAGCGAAAGCTTTGCGGAACTCTTTGAAGAAAGCCTAAAAACCCTGAACCTTCAGGCAGGCTCCATCATCACCGGTGTTATCGTTGATATCGATTACCAAGCTCGCTGGGTAACCGTTCACGCTGGCCTGAAGTCTGAAGCACTCATCCCGCTTGAGCAGTTCTACAACGATGCTGGCGAACTGACTATCAACGTCGGTGACGAAGTTCACGTTGCTCTGGACTCGGTTGAAGACGGCTTTGGTGAAACCAAGCTGTCCCGTGAAAAAGCCAAGCGCGCTGAATGCTGGATTGTTCTGGAAGCAGCCTTCGCAGCCGAAGAAGTGGTCAAGGGCGTTATCAACGGTAAGGTTAAAGGCGGCTTCACTGTCGACGTTAACGGCATCCGTGCGTTCCTGCCAGGTTCTCTGGTTGACGTTCGTCCAGTGCGCGACACCACGCACCTGGAAGGCAAAGAGCTGGAATTCAAGGTCATCAAACTCGACCAGAAACGCAACAACGTTGTCGTTTCCCGTCGTAGTGTCCTCGAAGCCGAGAACTCCGCTGAGCGTGAAGCTCTGCTGGAATCCCTGCAGGAAGGTCAACAAGTCAAAGGTATCGTCAAAAACCTCACCGATTACGGCGCATTCGTCGATCTGGGTGGCGTCGATGGCCTGCTGCACATTACCGACATGGCTTGGAAGCGTATCAAGCATCCTTCCGAAATCGTCAACGTTGGCGACGAGATCGATGTCAAGGTTCTGAAGTACGATCGCGAACGCAATCGTGTTTCCCTGGGCCTGAAGCAACTGGGCGAAGATCCATGGGTTGCTATCAAAGCCCGTTACCCAGAAAGCACTCGCGTTACCGCTCGTGTAACCAACCTGACCGACTACGGCTGCTTCGCTGAGCTGGAAGAAGGCGTTGAAGGTCTGGTACACGTTTCCGAAATGGACTGGACCAACAAGAACATCCACCCTTCGAAAGTCGTACAAGTCGGCGACGAAGTGGAAGTTATGGTTCTGGACATCGACGAAGAGCGTCGTCGTATCTCCCTCGGCATCAAGCAGTGCAAATCTAACCCATGGGAAGATTTCTCTGGCCAGTTCAACAAGGGCGATAAAATCTCCGGCACCATCAAGTCGATCACCGATTTCGGTATCTTCATTGGTCTGGACGGCGGCATCGACGGTCTGGTTCACCTGTCCGACATCTCCTGGAACGAAGTGGGCGAAGAAGCCGTTCGCCGCTTCAAGAAGGGCGACGAGCTGGACACCGTTATCCTGTCGGTTGACCCAGAGCGCGAGCGCATCTCCCTGGGCATCAAGCAACTGGAAAGCGATCCGTTCTCCGAGTACGTTCAAGAGAACGACAAAGGCGCAATCGTTAAAGGCATCGTGAAAGAAGTTGACGCTAAAGGCGCCATCATCACTCTGGCCGACGATATCGAAGCGACTCTGAAAGCCTCCGAAATCAGCCGTGACCGCGTTGAAGACGCGCGCAACGTTCTGAAAGAAGGCGAAGAAGTAGAAGCCAAGATCATCAGCGTTGACCGTAAGAGCCGCGTAATCCAGCTCTCCATCAAGTCGAAAGACGTTGAAGAAGAGAAAGAAGCAATCCAGAGCCTGCGCGACAAGCCAGCTTCGGATGCTCCTGCTGCTGGTCCTACCACTCTGGGCGACCTGTTGCGTGCACAAATGGAAAAACAGAACTAAGTTCTGTCAGACCATAGAAAAAGGGCGACTTCGGTCGCCCTTTTTTGTGCCTGCGATTTAGTGAGTCCTACGAGCGTTGTTCTAAAACCTGCGCTGGTGAAACCAATCCCTGTCACCTGCTGTCTCTTTCTTTAACAGGATCAATCGTTTATTTGCAGCTAGGCTTACGCCATGTGCGAACGACAGTCGGGCCGAGTGTCCGACATAAGGAAGTGAATGAATAGGCTCATTGTCGCAGTAGTGTTACTGACACTGGCAGGCTGTACCACCAACGCCAAGACTCATGTTGTGCGCGGCGTCAGTGGGATCGAGGTCGATTGTTCGGGTCTGGGTTCTGGTTGGGAGAAGTGCCGCAAGCGAGCCGATAGGGAGTGTAGGGGGAGCGGTTACAAAGTTATCGCCAGATCGGATGAGGCCAAGGACGAGGATGACTTTCCATTCGGCTTCAATCCGGCGGGGCTGGTAACGCGCACCATGTTGGTTATTTGTCGGTGAGAGCGTAACGATATTGTCGTGTTGTGGTGCTCCATCATTGGGCGGCACATCCTTGGTAAATATATGTCAATACTCGGACTGTTCAAATTCCTCCGGGCATGCTAAAACCTTTGAAGCGCTGATCTAGCTGCTTGAAAAAGAAGGGAAAAATATGACGAAGTCGGAGTTGATCGAACGAATTGTCACCCATCAAGGGCTGCTCTCATCCAAGGATGTGGAGCTGGCCATCAAGACCATGCTTGAGCAAATGTCCCAATGTCTGGCCACCGGGGATCGTATCGAGATCCGTGGTTTTGGCAGTTTCTCTCTGCACTACCGCGCACCGCGTGTAGGCCGTAATCCGAAAACCGGTCAGTCCGTTAGCCTTGACGGTAAATTTGTTCCGCATTTCAAGCCGGGCAAGGAGTTGCGTGATCGGGTGAACGAGGAAGAGGAGGAAGGTTTTGACCTTCATGGCTAAAGGATCGATGCATGCGTAACCTCAAGCGCGTACTCCTTGGTTTCGTAGTGCTGTTGCTGATTCTGGCGGTTCTGGCATTTGTACTTGAAAATCAGCAATCGGTTTCACTGCTGTTCCTTGGCTGGGCAGGTCCAGAATTACCGGTATCAGTGGTTATGGTGCTGGCGTTGCTGATCGGAATGCTGATTGGGCCGATTCTGGGTTGGGCTCTGGGGCGTGCATCAAGAGCCTCTCGTAAACGCCTTGTTTGATTGCGACAAATACAGGGTGTATGTCCAATGCGCGCCACAGCTTGTCTATATCCATTAGTAAAATAGTCATTAAGCTGTAAAATGCTGTGCTTGTCCGATAGTGGCATATTCCCACATCGGTTCAGACTGACTCTGTCAGAAGCCTCAGCTTAGATGACGGCTTCTGCATTCATGGATTAGACAGCGCTCGGTTGCCGGCCCTGTCAGCAACTCAAAGGGTGTAGTTTCGCGTGAAAATTCTAGTAACCGGCGGCGCCGGGTTCATCGGCTCGGCAGTCATCCGTCATATCATCTCCAACACTGCCGACTCTGTGGTTAACGTCGATAAGCTGACTTACGCCGGTAATCTTGAGTCGTTGGCCGAAGTTAGCCAAAACTCGCGCTATGTGTTTGAACGCGTCGACATTTGTGATCGCGATCAAATCGACCGTGTCCTGCGTGAACACCAACCAGATGCCATCATGCACCTGGCCGCAGAGTCCCACGTTGATCGCTCGATCTCTGGCCCGTCTGAATTCATCCAGACCAACATCATCGGTACTTACACCCTGCTGGAAGCTGCACGCCATTATTGGGCTGCACTGGATGACGGACGCAAAGCCAACTTCCGCTTCCATCATATTTCCACCGATGAAGTCTACGGAGACCTTGAAGGCCCGGAGGATCTCTTCACCGAAACCACCCCGTATCAACCAAGCTCGCCGTACTCGGCGAGCAAGGCGAGTTCCGATCACCTGGTTCGCGCCTGGAGCCGTACTTACGGTCTGCCGACCCTGGTCACGAACTGCTCGAACAACTACGGCCCGTGCCACTTCCCTGAGAAGCTGATCCCTCTGATCATTCTCAATGCGCTGGAAGGCAAGCCGCTGCCGGTCTACGGCAAGGGTAACCAAGTTCGTGACTGGCTCTATGTCGAAGATCACGCTCGTGCTCTGTACAAGGTCGTGACCGAAGGCGTTATCGGCGAGACATACAACATCGGTGGCCATAACGAAAAGCAAAACATCGAAGTTGTACACACGCTGTGCGCGTTGCTCGATGAATTGCGTCCGGATTCCGCACATCGTCCTCACGCCAGCCTGATCACTTACGTTCAGGATCGGCCGGGCCACGACCAGCGTTATGCGATCGATGCCAGCAAAATCCAGCGCGAGCTGGGCTGGACGCCGGAAGAGACTTTCGAAACCGGTATTCGCAAAACTGTTGAGTGGTATCTGAACAACACTGAGTGGGTGACTCACGTTAAGAGCGGTAGCTATCAGCAGTGGATCGACCAAAACTACGCGGATCGCTCGAGTAAGGCATGAAAATCCTTTTACTGGGAAAAAACGGTCAGGTGGGCTGGGAGCTACAGCGCTCCCTAGCGCCCCTTGGTGAGTTGATTGCGCTGGATCGTCATGCGATCGGTGGTTTGTGTGGTGATTTATCTGACCTGGATGCATTGCGTACGACAATCCGTCAGGTAAGGCCCGACGTCATCGTCAACGCCGCGGCCTACACCGCTGTCGATAAGGCCGAGTCTGAAACCGAGCTGGCCGACCGCGTGAACGGTCAGGCAAGCCTGGTCATGGCAGAAGAGGTCGCGTCCCTGGGCGCCTGGCTGATTCACTACTCGACCGACTATGTCTTCAGTGGCCAGGGTTCTATGCCATGGCAAGAGACTGATGCAGTCGCACCAGTGAATCATTACGGCGCCAGTAAGCTGGCCGGCGAACAGGCGATTATCGCTTCGGGCTGCAAATACCTGATCTTCCGCACCAGTTGGGTCTATGGCGCTCGCGGTAACAATTTCGCCAAGACCATGCTGCGTCTGGCCAAGGATCGCGAAACCTTGAGCGTCATTGCGGACCAGATCGGAGCCCCGACGGGTGCAGACCTGATTGCCGACGTGACTGCGTTGGCCATTCAGCAGGTCATGCAGCGCCCCGAACTGACGGGTCTTTATCACCTGGCTGCCAGCGGGGAAGTGTCCTGGCATGGATATGCCAGTCATGTGATCGAATTTGCCCAGGCTAATGGTGAGCAGCTTGCCGTAACGGCGGTAAATCCGATCGAAACGACTGCCTACCCAACACCTGCACGCCGACCTCTGAACTCACGTTTGAATACTCAGAAGCTACGCGACAATTTTTCTCTACACTTGCCGGATTGGCAAAGTGGTGTAACCCGAATGCTTAGGGAAGTTCTGAACAAATGACCACGACAAATCGTAAAGGCATCATCCTCGCTGGTGGCTCGGGCACGCGCCTGCATCCGTTGACCCTCGGCGTGTCCAAGCAGATGCTGCCGATCTACGACAAGCCGATGATCTTCTATCCGCTGTCGGTGCTGATGCTGGCAGGCATGCGAGAAATCCTGATTATCTCCACGCCTGAAGACTTGCCGTGTTTCCGTAAATTGTTGGGCGATGGCAGCCTGTATGGCATCAAGCTGACTTATGCCGAACAGCCTAGCCCGGACGGTCTGGCCCAAGCGTTTATCATCGGGGAAGAGTTTATCGGCAAGGATCCTTGCTGCCTGATCCTGGGCGACAACATCTTCTATGGTCAGCACTTTTCGGATAACTTGCGTTCGGCGACCAATCAGCAGAGCGGAGCGACGGTATTTGGCTATCACGTCTCTGATCCCGAGCGTTTTGGCGTGGTTGAATTCGACGCTACTGGCCGTGCTCTCAGCATCGAAGAGAAACCGCTGAAACCCAAGTCCAACTACGCGGTGACCGGTCTGTATTTCTACGACAACGACGTTGTCGAGATCGCCAAGAGCATCAAGCCTTCCGAGCGTGGAGAGCTGGAAATTACCGACGTTAACCGTGCATACCTCGACCGCAAGACGCTGAGCGTTGAAATGCTCGGCCGCGGCTTTGCCTGGCTGGATACCGGTACCCATGATTCGCTGCTAGAAGCCAGTCACTTCGTGCATACCATCGAGCAGCGCCAAGGCCTGAAGGTGGCCTGCCTGGAAGAGATCGCCTACCACAACGGCTGGATCACTGCCGAGCAGTTGGGCGCTCAAGCTGATGCGTTGAAGAAAACCGGTTATGGCCAGTACCTGCAAAAGCTGCTGGATTCGCCTTCCAGTTAAGGCGACTGCGCAACTTTGTGAGCGGCGACGCTCGACCCGTATAGCAGGAATGGCATGTCAGTAAAACATCCCAGGGTTGCCGTTTTGCTGGCCGCCTTCAACGGCATGCGATGGATCGAGGAGCAGTTGGCTTCGATCCTTGATCAGTCAGCCGTCGATGTAACCGTTCATATAAGTATCGATCCCTCAACTGATGGCACCGAGGCTTGGTGCACGGCTTACTCCATTCAGCACTCCGAAGTAGTAGTGTTGCCAGCTGCCGGGAGCTTCGGCGGTGCGTCCCGTAACTTCTTTCGACTCATGCGTGATGTCGATTTTGAGGGCTACGACTACATCGCCTTTGCTGATCAGGATGATGTTTGGCACCCGGACAAACTCCTACGCGCGACACGGACTATTCGAGCCGGTCACACAGATGCTTATTCCAGCAATGTAACCGCATTCTGGCAGGATGGCAGTACACACCTTTTGGATAAGGCACAGCCTCAGGTTGCTTGGGACTTTTTGTTCGAAGCCGCGGGTCCTGGCTGTACTTACGTGATGAGCAAAAAATTGGTAGATGCGCTCAAGACTTCCATGCTCGCCAATTGGCGACAATTGCAAGATGTCAGCTTGCATGACTGGTATTGCTACGCTTTCGCCCGTAGTCATGGCTACCGTTGGTATATCGACCCTGAACCCTCCATGAATTATCGGCAGCATGAGCGTAATCAGGTGGGAGCGAACAAAGGCTTGAGCTCATTGGTAGTTCGCTACAAAGCCATTCATGAAGGCTGGTGGTTCAGTCAGGTGCAGCTCATTACGTTTCTGGTGGGGTTGAAGAATGACTCTTTTGTAAAGCCCTGGTTGGGTTTTCGGTTCGGGCATTTGATCAAATTATCCTTCAGTGCTTGGAGTTGCCGACGTCGCGTCCGGGATAAGATTTTTTTCTTTTTCGTCTGTTGGGCTGCTGCAATTTTTGGAAGAAAGACTGAATGACGGGCCCTAAAGTATTTGTGACAGGCGCGAGCGGATTTGTAGGTGAAGCATTGGTATTCAGGCTTCTTCTGGGTAAGAAGTTTGTGCCGATTGCTGCAGTTCGAGGCGTTACGCGACTCCAAGGGTTGTGTCCCGTTGTTCGGTTTGATCTCAACGATTCACGCGCCTTACCCGCACTTACTGAAGTCGGCGTGGTTGTGCATGCGGCTGCGCGGGTCCATGTGATGAGTGAGGTGGCGGTGGACGCTTTGACAGAATACCGACAGGTGAACGTGCAAGGTACTGTCAGGCTCGCGCAACACGCGGCCGAATCTGGCGTGAAACGATTTATCTTCCTTAGCTCGATCAAGGTAAATGGTGAAGCTACCGTCAACGGGATTCGCTATATGGCTGACGATCTCCCAGCACCGGTTGATCCGTATGGCGTCTCGAAGCTGGAGGCGGAACAAGCGCTTCAGAAGATCGGTTTGGATACGGGAATGGAAATTGTCATTATCCGGCCTCCTCTTGTTTATGGGGCGGGCGTGAAAGCCAACTTTCAGAGCATGATGCGATGGGTGGCGAGTGGTGTCCCTTTGCCGTTGGGAGGGCTTGGCAATCAGCGAAGCCTGGTCTCGATCGGCAACCTTGTGGATCTGATCGAGCTTTGCATGACTCATCCAGCTGCTGCGGGTAATACCTTTTTGGTGAGTGATGGGGAGGACTTGAGCACTACTCAATTGCTTCGCCGCATGGCGGCAGCCATGCATGTCAGGTCACGTTTGCTGTATGTTTCGCCCTGGCTTTTAAGGCTAGGCACATTCGTTTTGCGCAAGCCTGCGATGGCGCAGCGGCTATGTGGGTCACTTCAAGTTGATATCCAGAAAACCTGTAGAGTATTGGGATGGTCGCCTCCGGAAAGCGTAGACCAGGCGCTGAGCGCGACAGCCAATCATTTTATGCAACATAAAACTCGCTGAGTGGTCCGTTGATGAGTTACCGCCAGTATGTCGCGTATGAAAGAAAGCCAGCGTTCTATTGGTCTCGTTGTCGAGAGTTAAGGCGGATCGCAGGCTGTTGATTTCGATATGAGTATCAGACCGATTGCTACCCATTTTGCCAATGTGAGGCGCTTGATACCCTATACTGCTAAGGCTATCGAAATTGCATTCTGGGCTTCCTGTAGGTTTGCTTATGCTCAAATTCAATGCAGTCAGAGTAGGTGATATCATCGAGTTATCAATTGCAAAGCTTTTTTCGTTAGAACGCAGATTTTGTGCAATCTGGGCTAATAAGCAGGAGCCTAAAGGCTTGTGTACTCCTTCTGCTGCGTCCGTGTAGTGAATGAATACAGTATTTATTTTATTTAATATGCGATGGAGTGCTCGGTGGTAGACCCTTTTTTATCTGTCCAGCAGAAGTCGAGCTCTGGGTCCGTCAGCATCGATGCTTCTTTAGATGGGTCGTCTTTGCGAATTCCGTTGGTGTCAGTACTCATCTGTACCTACAACGGTGAACGGTTTTTGAAGGAGCAGCTGGATTCCATCGGGCGCCAGACTCATTCGGCTTGGATTGTCGCAGTCTCTGATGACGGTTCCAGTGATGCTACTCTAGACATTCTTCAGGACTACAGGGCCAAATGGGGAGAGGAGAAACTGACAGTTTTTTCAGGCCCCAAGCGAGGTTTTGCCGCGAATTTCATGTCGCTCACTTGTCAGGCCGAGGTTGAGTCTGACTTTTACGCATGGGCGGATCAAGATGATATCTGGCGCGACCACAAAATCCAGACCGCCCTCGATTGGCTACAGACCATATCCGAAGATGTACCCGCGCTCTACTGTGGCAGAACCGAGTTGATCAATGAAAGCTGCCAGTCGATTGGGTTTTCTCCTTTGTTTAGCCGCCCAGCCACTTTCTCCAACGCATTGGTGCAGAGTATTGGCGGAGGCAATACGATGGTGTTCAACCATGCTGCCTGCGATCTTATTCGAGAGGCGGGCAAGGAGCTACCCATCGTCTCCCACGACTGGTGGGCGTATCTGGTGGTTACCGGCGCGGGTGGTCGCGTTTTTTATGACGCTGCCCCCACGATCCTTTACCGACAACATGATGATAATATAGTCGGTTCGAACTCCAGCCTGTCCTCAAGGATTAATCGGCTTCGTATGGTTTTCGAAGGACGTTTCCGAAGCTGGAATCAATCGAATATCCGTGCTCTGGAGTCGATCGACTATCGATTGAGCGAAGAAAATCGTAGCATATTGAATAGCTTCAAAGAGGCGAGGAGGCATCGAGGTATGAGGCGTTTTCTGTGGTTGAAACGGTCGGGAGTCTACAGGCAGACTGTTTTGGGTAATCTTGGCCTGATCCTCGCGGCGATTTTCAACGGAATTTGAAAGGTGTGCGGGGCTTATTAGCTATCAGGACCGGTCGGGCCTGGGTGTCATATGCGTACCACTCAAGAGTGCAATCGTTCAGTAATGGAGAAGATTTCGATGTCGTTGCCGGTTTTGCGTAAGAGCGCTCAAGTCCGAAACTGCAGCTATCTGGCTTTTAAGCGGTGAAAGCCAACAGGAACCAAGGTATAGATCCGATTTTTTCCTGTGCCTTTTTTGTTTTCAGAGATCTGGTGCGAGCGAATACCCATTTTCTTTGCCGCCAGGACGTACAGAGAAGAACCTT
The DNA here is from genome assembly GCF_056161485.1 of Pseudomonas sp. 5Vm1k. Classification (NCBI taxonomy): domain Bacteria; kingdom Pseudomonadati; phylum Pseudomonadota; class Gammaproteobacteria; order Pseudomonadales; family Pseudomonadaceae; genus Pseudomonas; species Pseudomonas sp. 5Vm1k. Next base: position 182,495 of record NZ_JBSPCZ010000007.1, on the reverse strand, counting down.
TGCGGTCATTCATGCGCGGCGGCTCACTGATCCGGCGCATCGCTGGGCGTCACTGATGATGTTCTTCATTTCAAACCTCGCTTTTCCTCGGATTCGCTAATGAACCCCCATACACCTTCACCCTCCAGCATGTTCGATATGGTCCGCACCTTTTGGGAGCGTCGATCCATTATCAAGAAAATGACAGTCCGAGAGGTCATCGGCAGGTATCGCGGTTCAGTCATGGGCTTGGCTTGGTCCTTTTTCAACCCGATTCTACTCTTGGTTGTTTACACATTTATTTTTGGAGTGATTTTCAAGTCCCGATGGGGCAATACCGAAACTCATGATACGGGTGAGTTCGCAATCATTATTTTTTCGGGAATGATTGTGCATGGACTATTCGCCGAATGCTTCAATCGGGCTCCTACGCAAATTGTCGGCAATCCGAATTACGTCAAAAAAATCATTTTTCCACTAGAGATCCTGCCCTGGATTTCGATGGGGGCAGCTCTGTTTCACACTGCAATCAGCTGGTTCGTTTTATTGGTGGCAGAGCTACTACTCAAGGGCTCGATTCCCTGGACCGCTGTATTGTTTCCGATTGTCATATTTCCCCTTGTGTTACTCACGATGGGATTTTCCTGGTTCCTCGCGGCTACCGGAGTTTATTTTCGTGATATTTCCCAGCTCACGGGCATTATCACCACCGTCCTGATGTTTTTGTCGCCGATGTTTTATCCAATGACGGCTATCTCCGAACAGTATCGGCACCTTCTTTATTTGAATCCCTTGACATTCATTATCGAAACCTCCCGTGGTGTCTTGATCTGGGGGACACTACCTTCGATAGTTCCATTGGCTAGTTACTATTTGTTGAGCATCGTCGTCGCTTGGGCGGGCTTTTGGTGGTTTCAAAAAACTCGCAAAGGTTTTGCCGACGTCCTTTAAGGATGGGCAAGCCGCTTGATAAATGCATTCGTAGAGAACATGCCATGAAACGACTCTTCAAAGCGCTCCCTACCAGACTGGGTAAAAAAATGGAGCAGCGACGATGGCAAGCTGCGTTGGAGACAAGCTCTCTCTTCGACGCACCTTGGTATCTGACGCAAAATACCGATGTGGCGTCAGCGGGCGTGGATCCGCTGCGTCATTACTTGAGCATCGGCTGGAGAGAGATGCGTGATCCCTGCGCGGAGTTTGACGGTACTTACTACCTCACCCGTTATCCAGATGTAGCCGCTTTGGACGTTCCTCCGCTAGTGCACTATTGGTTGCATGGGCGTCATGAAGGTCGTCATCTTAATCCTTCGCTGGATCTGGATTGGATAAACGCCAAGCATCTTGCTGATCAAAAAAACAGTGATTCATTGGGGCTGCAACATCCACAGTCCTCGTCGATATCTGCTCCCTATATCAGCGTCATCATCCCGACCTATAACAGGTTGCGGCTTTTGCCCATCGTTATTGACGCATGGCGTATTGTTGATCGGCATACGGATTTTCCATATGAGATTATTTTCTCTGACGATGGGTCGGAGGATGGGAGTGTGGAATTTCTAGAGCAGATTTCCGATCTCCCAATTAGGGTTCTAAAAAACGATCACGGTGGCGCTTCAAAAGCGAGAAACGCAGCGATACGTGCCGCATCGGGCGAACGTCTGCTTATTATTGGTGATGATATTTTCCCCGCTCCGAATCTGTTGAACGTCCATGCCAGTCTGGCAAAGCGATTAGGTCGAAATGTCGCAACATTGGGCATAGTTGATTGGGCTTCGGATCTGACTGTCAATCATTTGATGGAGCACATTACCGAAATCGGAAATGAGCAGTTTAGTTATAATCGGCTACCTGATGAATCTTTTGTAGATTTCAGACATTTTTATACGTGTAACATTTGCATCGACAGAGAGCTTGTTGCCAGTCAAGAAACTATCTTTGATGGTCGCTTCGATCAGTACGGTTTTGAAGATATCGAATTGGGATATCGACTATCTCTGCAGGGTATGAAGATTTATTACAGTACTAGCGCAAAAGGCGATCACTATCACCCCTACGTTGTCGAAGGGTTCTGCAAGCGTCAGATTTGTTCTGGACGCATGGCGGTAGTGTTCAGGGATGCTCATCCAGGGGTCGGTAGGATTCTTGGAATTGATACTCTGGAATTGGCGTTCAATAAGTCGAAGACTGACCGCCAAAGCGTCAGTCAAGCCGAATGGCAAGTGCGGCTTGATGGGCTTGTCGAACGTTGTAATTTCCTGGAAAAATTAATCGAGAATGGTGGTAAAAAAGGTAAAAGGGTACTTGGTGCTTATTTAAGTTTCATCTATACGACGCTGTTTCGCGCCATGTACGAATACGGTGTTTTGCAGAGGATTGCGGGCAGTGAACAGGTTCTATCTTTGGCTATGTCACGCCATTTTGGCCAAGTATGGGATGGCTATTGGGAGCAGCTCAAAAAAAATAAGGTGGACTCCCTAAACTTCGACGCCAGCCTGACTTCAAATCTTCTCGCCGCACATATCAGTCGTGAAGTCTCGGAGCTGTTTCAGCCTCTGGTGCAGCGCTGGGCTTTTGATGAGCTTGAGATGCTCTTTTCGATGTCTAAACAGCCAAGTGCCGATAACAACAAGCGGGTTCGCCTCCAACGACAGGCGGGTCGCGCGCTTTACTATTTAGCGAGAGATCCGCGCTATCTTTTCAGGCGTTTGCATGATGCTATGAAGAGACGCACTGCTGCGCCGCAAGTAAAGGCGGCAAGTCTTCCTGCATCCGCCTCGCGTGTTTCATTGCGCCTGGTGGTTGATCGTGATGGCACGCAATCCCAGCAGATTATTGAGCGTTTCAAAGGGATCATGGGGGCAAATGCACCGGTGTCCTGGTTGGAGCGCGACGGGCAGTTGTCTGTTGATCAGGTAGACGACGAAACTCCCGAACAGAATTTTTGTTACTTCTGGCCCAGTAGTCTTGCCGACTTTCCGCACAGAGATCATCTGATCGGTGCTTGGCTCGCACTGGTAGAAAACAGCTGCGATGTAGTGCTGATTTCCTATGGGTTGAGCAATGACGGGAATGTCATTTACAGCGATCAGCGCAATCAAATGGTTTTTTCTGAAACCGTATGTAGCGATGTGTTTCGACAGGACCTCAAAAACATAGAGTTTTGCGGAAAACTGTATCGAACTGAATGCAAGCAAGTCAACGCGCGGAAAAGCTCATCCGTCTCTGTACTCCTGAATAGAGACGTGGTTTTCATTGAACACAATTCCTGGTTTCAAACCAGTCAGTTCAGGCCTCGGGTTGTCGGTCTTTCTGCGCCTTTGTTGATTAAAACCATAAAAAATCGACCAATTGTTTTTGTTTTTCCGGTATTTGTCGCGGTGGGTGGAGTAGAGCGAAATACAGTCGAAATTATACGACGGCTCAAGGACTCTTATGATTTTGTCATCGTCACGATGGAGCGCTTGCGTCAAGAGCAGGGAAGTTTGGCCAGCCAGTTCCAGGATGCGGGCGCGCGCGTAATAGAAATGTCGGAAATTGCACCTCACTCCGAATATCTCCGCATTCTGTTGCGTCTAAAAAACTGGTTGTCGCCGGATTTGGTTTGGATTTGCAATGGATCACCTTGGCTCTGTGACAATGCGTTAAACCTGCGAGCGCTTTTTTGCGATGTCCCAATCATCGATCAAGAGGTCTATGACGCCAAGGAAGGGTGGATAAATCGATACCATGAGCCTGGTATCCGCTCCTTTGATCGATTTATTGCTGTCAATCAGAAAATTCGTCAGCGTTTTATTGGGGATTTGAATCTTCCGGCTAATAAAGTCGACCTGATTTATTCGGCTGTCGATATTAAGCGAATTATTGATTTTAAAGCTTCTCGCAGTTCGTCTGATGCCATCCGGCAAAAGTTGGGCCTGCCGGCAAGTAGAAAGCTTTTTACATTTGTTGGGCGGTTGACGGCTCAGAAGCGTCCGCTTGAGTTTCTAAAAATTGCTTTGTCGCGCAAGGATTATATCGACGAGTGTTATGTGCTAGTAGGTGATGGCGAACTGGCAAAAGAGTGCGTCGATTTCATACAGAAAGAAGCGCTAGATAATGTTTTGCGCATCCCATACGTCGAAAACACTCTTGAGCTTGCAAGTGTTACCGAAGGGTTGATTATCACTTCGGCATACGAAGGTCTTCCAATTGCGATGATCGAAGTTCTGAATTTTGCGGTTCCCGTTTTCGCTACGGACACCGGAGATATTCAGAGTGTCCTGGAGGATTATACCGGCGGACGCACTGTTCCCGTGGAGCTCCATGGGGATCTGCGCAACATTGTGTATTCGGAGTGGTTGGCTTTACTGCCGCATTACAGGGGGGCGCTATTGGGTTTCGAAGATGCGATTTTGCATCGGTTCTCCAGCGCTAAAATTGCACAGCAATACGTTGATTGCTTTAATCAGGCGAGTCTCGCTTACGTTGAGTCTGCGTCATGAAAAAAGTAGTCTTGGTCGGCGGTAGCGGATTTATCGGTCAACATGTTGCGCGTTATTTGTTAAATAGCGGCAGCAAGGTTGTCATGCTGTCCCGAAATATTAACGTCGATACGCTGCCTATTGATCCAAGTATTGATATTCATTATGGTGATTATGGTAATCGTGAGTTCCTGCGAAAGGTTTTGATTGGTGCCAATGCAGTAGTTCATTTGGCCCACGACAGTTTGCAGTTGAATCAACTTTGCGATATGGCTATCGAGTATCAGCGAAATATTGCTCCGGCTATACAGCTGATGGAGGAGTGTATTTTCGCAGAGGTCGAAAAGTTTGTTTTTGTATCTTCTGGTGGCACCGTTTACGGCAATCCGGCTTCCAGGAAACCGTTAAAGGAAGATGCGGCACCGCTTCCCATTTCTCTTTACGGAACATCCAAGCTTTGTATTGAGCATATGGTTCACTTGTATAGCAGGCAGCGTGGATTACCAGGTGTTGTAGTGCGCCCCGCAAATGCATATGGGCCTGGTCAAATACCTTTTAAAGGACAAGGGCTGGTGGCAACGGCCTTCGCATCCGCGGTGCAAGGGAAATCCATAACAATTTTTGGTGATGGTGGTGCGGTACGAGATTACGTACATGTCGATGATATCGCCTACGCAATTGCAGGTCTTCTCAATGATGGTCAAGTTGGCGAAGTTTATAATATAGGCAGTGGCGTAGGGACTTCTGTTCTGGAACTTGTTCAAGAGCATATTCTGCCAATCGTCAAGCAGGCCGGGTTTGACTTGCAATTAGAGAGAAGGGACGCTCGTGCGATTGATGTTGCTTATAATGTGCTTGATATTAAAAAGCTAAGTCGTTGCATTAATTTTTCACCTATTACCTTGGCGGCTGGTTTGCCCGGCAGTTGGGGTTGGGTTCAGAACCACCTGAGTCGTATTTGATGACCAAGATTTCAGTAGTAATTCCTAGCTATAATCATCGCCATTATATTGAGAAAGCTGTTGAAAGCGTTTTGAATCAGAGTGAGCGTGATCTTGAGCTGATTGTTATTGATGATGGCTCAACAGATGAGTCTTTGACTTATTTGCGCCAAATCAACGATCCAAGATTTATACTTGTCGAGCAGGCGAATGCGGGTGCCCACAACGCTATTAATCGTGGGCTAGAGCTCGCAAAGGGAGAGTACCTGGCTATCCTAAACTCTGATGATATATTTCATTCAGACAGGTTGCGGCGATGTATTGAGGCGCTTCAGCAAAACAATGCAGAGCTGGTGAGTACCTGGATCGAAGTTATAAATGCTGAAGGCAAACCGTTAGGCGTGAAACAGGCATGGCAAAATATGCTGCCTTGGACGGTGCCGAATGTCGAGGAATCGTTTTCAGCCACTAATGATTTTGCTTTGAATTTGTTGGTGTCCAATTTTGTATCAACCACTAGCAATATCGTTTTTACTCGCAAGCTTTACGATGATATCGGTGGGATGCGCAATCTCAGATTTGCCCATGATTGGGATTTCATGTTTCGGGCCGTGGATGTAGCTAAGTGTATTGTGCTGCCTGAAGCGCTTATGCAATATCGTATTCATGGAAGTAACACTATCTCGTCAAATCGCGCATGGATGTTATTTGAGATTTGTTGGGTAATGGCTACGGGCATGCGTCGCTTCGAAGGCCGTCGTCTGTACGCTGGAGCGGGAACCGAGAGCTGGCTCTCTGATGTACATCGTGTGCATAACTCCGTGAATCTGCAGGGTAATGATAAAGTTTATTGGATGATTTTGCAGTTTGTGCGCGCACAGGAAACCCAAGGCGTGCTTGAACCGGAGCTTTTGCTGCTAGACAATGCAGAATTGCGTGCTGGGTTCATCGCGCATGTGGTAAGTGAGCCGATTGTGGCTGCTACCGGGTCTGCTCCTGATGTTAGGCGAATATCGCTATTAGCGCTGTTGAAGATTTGGCTGAAGCAATATATGAAAGCGTAAATCGGAAACGTGCGGAAAGTTTGTTTTCGACTGGTTAAGGTGCCAGTTGTTTTATTTGAGCGTGGTATTGCCGCTCCCAAAACACTATAGGTTTTGTAATGTCATCAGATAGCGCGATCATCATTTCAGATATCAGTAAGTGCTACCACATTTACGACAATCCTCAGGATCGTCTAAAACAAATGATCATGCGTGGACGTCAAAACCTCTTCAGAGAGTTTTGGGCGTTGAAAAATATTTCGTTCGAGGTCCCGCGCGGGGAAACTGTCGGTATTGTCGGACGCAATGGATCCGGTAAATCGACCCTGCTGCAGATCATTGCGGGTACATTGACGCCATCCAGTGGCTTGGTTTCCAGCCATGGTCGTGTTGCCGCTTTGCTTGAGTTGGGGTCTGGATTCAACGCAGATTTTACGGGGCGGGAAAACGTCTATTTGAACGCGGCTCTTCTTGGCCTGACTCAAGAGGAAATTGATAATCGTTTTGATAGCATTGCTGCTTTTGCAGACATCGGTCACTTCATTGATCAACCCGTAAAAACATATTCGAGTGGCATGCTCGTTCGACTTGCGTTTTCAGTGCAAGCACAAATTGATCCAGAAATTCTGATTGTTGATGAAGCATTGGCGGTCGGGGATGCGAAATTTCAGGCGAAGTGCTTTGACCGGTTGAAAAGGCTAAAAGAGAGCGGAACTAGCATCTTGTTGGTGACGCACAGCAGCGAACAGGTGGTTACCCATTGCTCTAGTGCAGTATTACTTGATCAAGGACAAATGGTGACACAGGGTAATCCACGTGATGTGATCAATTGCTATCTGGATTTGTTGTTCGGTAGGGAGCAGAAAAAGCAAGCTGAAATTCCCGCTTCTGCGGAAGAGGTAGTTTCTGTTGACGATAAAGTTGAATCAGTCGAGCCTGTAGTTTCGGACACGACTCAATTATTATTTGATGATGAGAGTTTCGCTGGTCGCCCGCTTTACAATTCGTATGAGTATCGGTGGGGGGACGGGAGTGCAAAAATTACCGACTTCTCTCTATCTAGTGAGGGAGTTGAATATCCCGCCCTTGTTAAGAATGGCGCGCAGGTCACATTGAAGGTTGCCGTCAAGATTCTACTTCCCTTGATGCGTCCTATCCTGGGTATGACCATAAAGACTAAAGACGGTGTCACTATTTTTGGTAGCAATTCTGAGCTTTTGCAGTGCGACGGTGTTCAAACCGTATATGAAAGTGGAAAGACCTTCACAGCAAACATTAGTTTTAATTGCAACTTAGGGGAGGGCGATTTCTTTATCTCGCTGGGACTTGCCACTCGTGAAGGAGAGGAAATCATTCCACATGATCGTCGATATGACTCAATTCATTTTGCGGTCAACACAGACTCGCGCTTTTTTGGACTTACAAATTTGAATATGGGGATGAGTATAGAATGAGCAGTTCATCTCTTGATTTTTCTACATTGGGATATTCGTATCAGTCGGATCAACGGATATGGACCCGAACTACGCCCGCAGCATTCAACTATAGTGATGGCGACGGAACGGAAAACACCTTATATCGAATTATCCGCGAGGCGTTAGATGTTTCTATTTTCTCGAATGAACTTCGTGATGCCTGTACTGACTGGCCGACCCGTTATCATCTGAGTGCGTCACGTGGAAACCTTCTCCGGCCTCTCGCACAGCGTTTAAAAGGCAGCGTGCTTGAGATTGGCGCCGGATGCGGTGCGATAACGCGCTTTTTGGGTGAAAATGGCGGCGAAATCGTCGCCATAGAAGGCAGTAGCCGTCGTGCAATGATTGCGGCGGAGCGGACCCGAGACTTGACGAATGTGACGGTTGTTAACGATCACTTCGATAGATTCAACACCACCTTTCGATTTGACGTCATTACTTTAATCGGTGTTCTAGAGTATTCCGGCGTCTTTGGCGATGGTGAAGATCCGGTTCAGTCCATGCTGGAATCAGCCAAGCGGTTGTTGAAGCCAGACGGGATTTTGGTGGTTGCTATTGAAAACCAGTTGGGGCTTAAGTATTTCGCTGGTGCACCGGAAGATCACTTGAGTGTTCCGATGGTCGGTATTCAAGGGCTTTACGAGCGTCCCGGCGTTGAAACTTTCGGTCGAGTGGAACTCACCCGTCGATTCCGTCAGGCGGGATTTCAGCACGTTGAACTGGCTCTTCCGTTCCCGGACTATAAGCTTGCGACCAGTATGGTTCTGCCTGCTGCCAGTGCAGAGTCGTGCCCCTTTGATGGTTCGGTCCTTGCCGCTCAGACTGCTTCGCGAGATGTTCAAACATCCTCCGATCAATTGACATTCTCTCTCGAATGCGCGTGGACGGTCATCGGTCAGAATCAGTTGCTTCCCGATCTTGCGAACTCCTTCTTGTTTGCCGTTTCACCTGCTTCAGCTAATGACAATTCGATCTTCGATGCCGATACTTTTGCAGTTCATTATTCCAGCGAAAGGCAAGCGGCATTCTGTAAGTTTGCGGAGTTCACTCAAGGGGCCGATGGCGTTAGTGTAAAGCATCATCGCCTCTGTCCCGATGTATTGCCACTGAGTTCCGAAAGCTCCTATCGTTATGAAATACCTGTTGAAGTATTTTCTTCTGGCCGAGCAATGAGTGCCGACTTCATTAGGGTCGTGCAGGTGCCGGGTTGGACTGCAAAGCAGATAGCACAGTTTCTTTTCAACTATCTTCAAATCTTATTGAGTGAAACAGGCAGCCGGATTTCGAATCGATCTGATTTGGATCTCACTCAGAAAGTACCTGGTCGTTTCCTGGACACCGTTCCGCAGAATATTATTCTGTCTGAATCTGGTCATGCGATCATCGATCAGGAGTGGTCGATTAAAAATGATATTTCTCTGGGGTATTTGACCTTTCGTTCGTTGACCACGTTAATTCGGATGGTCTCCAGCTTTGCCGTTCCATCAGATATGCGCTGGTTAAATCAGGGCCAACTATTTTGTGAGGTTTTTGCTCACTTGGGATTCGATTTCACCGAAGTGGTATTCGAAGAGTATGCCTGTCAAGAGGCTGAGTTCATGACATTCGCTTCCGGCGTAGTTAATACTCCAATTGGATATGCTGACTGGTCGGTGCATAAATTGCCGACTTTCCTTGATCGTTCCCGCTCCCACACTAGACCATTAGTTGAATTTGTCGAACAGTTGCAGAATCTGTCCGATACCTATTTGGCGCAGATAAAATGGCTGGAGGGGCAGAATGACTCACGTCGGGAGCAGCTTGAGCACATGCAGACGGCAGTAGCTGAAGGTGAGCAAAATGCTTTACGGTTATCGGAAGAAGTTTTGCGGTTGTCCGAAGAAATTAACTCGATAAAAACTTCGACGACCTGGAAGGTCGCGAGCCGGCTGCATTCAGTGGTTCGACCTTTTTCGAAGGATTGAATCTGTTTTGGCTAGTCAAATTGGCGACGGATTCGCAGCGTTTCAGCTGAGCTGCGAGCCGGTTTGCCAGTTTTCAGCTCTTCAAGAACCTGTCCACTCGCATGCCTGCACGGTGTTACGACTTATAGGTTTTTTGACCGGGAGATCGGACAGAGTCAATGAAATCAAGGAAAAGAAGTTGGGCGATGAACCTTTCAGCAGATGGAGCGGGCTTTGAGTCGTGAAAAAGACTGGCCCTTGTGGTAATTTCTCCCACCAAAATGATAATCATGATAGCGAATTGATTTTGCTCCGGTTGTTTCATCAGGGCTTGATGAGGTTTCTAGCTCAAGATCACTAAAAACAGGTGCAGCCAGAGTCGCACTCAAGGAAGTTACAGTTTGAATACCCCTCTCGTTGTCGATCTCGACGGCACCCTGTTGCGATCAGATTTACTCTTGGAAACGGGGTTGGCGTTTGTTCGCCATCGTCCTCTAAAATTTTTCAAATTATTTAACTGGCTCATTAAGGGCAAGGCTGCGCTGAAGGCCAATCTCGCTAGGGAGGTGGACATCGATGTCAGCGTTCTCCCTTACGATCCTGCCGTATTAACCCTTATTCAGTCAGCTCGCAGTTCTGGACGAAAAGTAGTTTTGGCAACTGCGAGTCACATTTCCTTGGCTGACCGCATTGCCACTCATTTGGATGTTTTTGATCAAGTGCTCGCTTCCAATGAGGAAGTGAATCTGTCAGCACATCGCAAGCGTGACTTGCTAGTAGCAAACTTTGGTCTGAAAGGCTTCGATTACGTTGGTAACTCCCTTGATGACGTGTCTGTCTGGGAGGTTGCCCGGGAAGCTTATGTAGTGAATCCGGAGCGGGGGGTAGAGCGACGCGCCCAGTCAATGGGCAATGTCAAGGAGGTCATACGTTCGAACGTGCCCGGCTTTAAGGACTGGCGTAAGGCGTTGCGTCTGCACCAGTGGATGAAAAATATATTGATTTTCGTCCCTCTATTGGCTGCTCATCAGTTGAGCAATTACCTGTTGCTGTGGCAAGGCATCCTAGCGTTTGTATTTTTCGGGCTTTGCGCCTCTAGCGTTTATTTGCTCAACGATCTTTTGGATCTTGCGGATGACAGGCATCATGGTACCAAACGTCATCGACCTTTTGCCTCTGGCCGTTTGTCCATAGGGACAGGCCTTATGGTTTTTCCCGTATTTTTGATAGGCGCTTTCGTCGGCGCCGCACTTTTACTGCCCTGGAAATTTGTTGCGACGTTAGTTGCCTATTACGTCCTTACATTTGCCTATTCCCTCTGGTTAAAGCGGCAAATGGCGATGGACGTCATCGCACTGGCAGCTCTTTACACGTTACGTATTATTGCCGGGGCTGCTGCGTTTGGTTTGGAGCTGACCTTCTGGATCCTGGCATTTTCCATGTTCATGTTCCTCAGTCTTGCACTGGTCAAACGTTACGCTGAGCTGGGGGACGCAAGGCGCAAAGGACATACCCAAAAGACCAGAGGACGCGGTTACTACCCGGGCGATCTGGAGATGATTTCCTCATTGGGGGCTTCATCAGGTTACCTGGCGGTGATGGTGTTGGCGCTTTATATACATGATCAAGCGACCACGAGCCTTTATTCTCATCCCCAAATTATTTGGTTGGCTTGCCCGCTACTCCTGTTTTGGGTCACGCGGGTGTGGATGTTGACTCACCGGGGGCAAATGCACGATGACCCGGTGGTATTTGCTATACGGGACCGAGTGAGTCTGATGGTCGGCGCAATGTTCTGTCTCGTTTTCTGGGCGGCCGCATGAGAGCTTTGTACCAATCATGGGGGCGTTATCCCTATGAACCGCAAGTAGGACATTCCTGTCAGTGGCAGAACGATATTCCGCAGGCGCTTCAAAGCGTTGCGCGCGTTCACGGTGACAGCCTTCCATTTGGTAACGGGCGAAGTTACGGCGACAGTTGTATGGCTGCTAGTGGGCATGTCCTCGCTATGCGAGCATTGGATAAGTTTATTAAGGTCGATTGGGTAAATGGAGTTGTTCGAGCTGAAGCTGGTGTGACGCTTGCTGAAATTCTTTCGTTGGCAATTCCGCAGGGCTGGTTTCTTGCCGTGACACCTGGCACGAAGTTCGCGACTCTTGGGGGCGCGATTGCGAACGACGTGCACGGAAAGAATCACCATGTACGAGGAACGTTCGGTAATCATGTTCGCAGTTTTGGTCTTTTACGCAGTGGTCAAGAACTACTTGTTTGTTCCCCTTCGCAGAATGCCGAGCTGTTCGCTGCCACGATAGGCGGATTAGGACTTACGGGAGTGATCAGTTGGGGGGAAATCCAATTGATACCCATACGTTCCAGCCAGATCGACAGCTCGGTAGTGCGCTTCGATAATCTGTCAGATTTTTTTGCGTTGTCTAGTGAACTGGACCCACTCCATGAATATAGCGTGGCGTGGATCGATTGCCTGGCAAAAGGTAGTCAAGCGGGACGCGGGGTATTTATTGTGGGTGACCATGCATCCTATGGGAGCTTGGAGCTTGAAGCCCGTTCAAAACTGTTAGTGCCTGTATTACCACCAGTTTCACTTATCAATCAGCTTACACTAAAGGCTTTCAATGTTGCCTATTGGCACATGCATCCAGCTGTACGGGCGGATAGCAGGGTTAACTATGAGCCTTTTTTCTATCCGCTAGACCGCATCCTTCACTGGAATCGAATCTATGGTCGAAAGGGTTTTCAACAGTATCAGTGCGTAATACCGGAAAACGAGTCCGAAGCCGCCATGCGTGAATTGCTGAAAGATATTGCCGGTTCCGGACAAGGCTCATTTCTTGCGGTACTTAAGCGATGCGGCGATATCGCATCTCCCGGCTTACTGTCATTTCCGCGCCCAGGTACGTCGCTGGCTTTGGATTTTCCGCAGAATCCGATGTTGGAAAAGGTATTGTTTTCTCGTTTGGATTGCATCGTGAGAGAGGCTGGGGGACGTTTGTATCCCGCCAAAGACGCGCACATGCAAGGAACGGATTTCCGTCAGTTTTACCCATCCTGGGAGAAACTGGAAGCGCTGCGCGACCCGTCCCTCAATTCCCGCTTTTGGAGAAGAGTAACAGCATGAAACGAGTTATGATCATCGGCGCGACCTCAGCGATCGCGAATGCATGTGCTCGATTGTGGGCGGCACAGGGTAGCGAGTTTTTCCTTGTCGCACGTAATGAGGTAAAACTTGAACAGACGGCTGCCGATTTAATGGCTCGCGGTGCAAAAGCAGTAACGGTCTATAAGTTGGATATCGCTGACCTGAATGCTCACAACGAGATGGTTGAACGTGGTGTCCAGACCCTCCAGCAAATTGATATAGCATTGATTGCTCATGGCACGCTGCCCGATCAGAAACTGTGCGAGCAAGACGTGAGTTTCGCCTTGAAAGAATTCGAAAACAACGGGACTTCGGTCATCAGTCTGTTGACGGTGTTGGCGAACCAGTTCGAGCGTCAGCGCTGTGGTGCAATGGCAATAATCTCATCGGTTGCTGGCGACAGAGGCCGACCTTCCAATTATTTGTATGGTACTGCCAAGGCGGCAGTTTCAACATTCTGTGAGGGACTTCGTCCCAGAATGTTCAAGCTGGGTGTCCATGTCATGACGATCAAGCCAGGCTTCGTCGATACACCAATGACTCAGGGCTTGAAGTTGCCTTCTCTTCTATTGGCTAAGCCAGAAGACGTAGCTGAGTTGATCATGGTAGGCCTGCAGCGTAAAACAGCCGTTCTGTACACACCACGTTTTTGGAGTTTGATAATGCTCATTATCAAGCTGGTACCAAACATCGTATTCAAAAGAATAAGCTTGTAAGCCGATATTCAGCAGGGGTGTGTGTTGAAATTTAATGTTTTTTTTACAAAGTTTACAACGATTGAGCAAAGTGTGCGGCTAGTTGCATTGCTGGCTTTCGGCTTTGCGGCGTTTATCGCGCTATACTATTCAGGGCAGCCCCTGTTGGAGCAACACTCATTCAGACAAACGCAAACAGCGTTGACTTCATATTGGTTTATCAAGAGTGGTTTTAGCCTGGCATATTTAACGCCTGTTGGAGGTGCGCCATGGTCCATTCCGTTCGAGTTTCCATTGTACCAATATATTGTTTCGGTCTTTTCGATGTTGACTGGGCTCGAGTTGGGAACGGTCGGACGTGTCACCTCCTTCGTCTTCTTGGCCCTGTGCGTTTTTCCGGCTAAATCAATATGCAAGAAGCTTTCTTTCGATGATTCTGCTTTTTATATTTTTGTAGCCTTGCTGTTTTCTACGCCTATCTACTTGTTTTGGGGGCGAACTTTCATGATGGAGACAGCGGCGCTGTTTTTTGCAGTAGTCGCTGTTGATTATTTTGTATCGTTTATTCGCTCACACAACGGGTTTTACGCTGCTTTGTTCGTCCTTTTCATTGTGTTGTCGATCTTGCAGAAAGCGACCACAGGTTTCGCTGTACTGGCGGTAATGGCGTTGCTCTTTCTTTTCTATGAGCTCAATAAAAACGCGAGCTTGCTAAAATCGATTACGCCTAGAAATATCCTTTGGTGCATCGTCTTATTCGCTGTCCCGCTTGCGATAGGATACGGTTGGACCCGATACACCGATGTCGTGAAAGTGGAGAGCGAATTTGGTCGTTCAATCACTTCTGCCGCGTTGGCTAAATGGAACTGGGGAACGTTGGAGCAACGGTTCTCCATGAAGCTGTACGATGACGTCTTGTGGGGGCGAGTACTAAAGGATAACTTTTCCGGTTTCGTAGGTTTACTTGTTATTGTTGGTGCTTTGATTTGCTCCAAAACTGCGATGTTGAGACGAGCGGTTTTCGTCTCGCTGGTCTTGGGTCTGGCTCCGTTTTTGATTTTTACCAATCTGCACTTGATTCATAATTATTATCAGAGTGCTAATGTCTTTTTTCTGGTTTTTGCCTTGGCGTTGGCCCTCGCCGACAGAATGCAGAGTAGCGCGGAAAGTAAAAGTTGGATTTTTTGCATCTTTCTTGCCTTGGTCATTAATAACTACATTTCATTCGCAAACGGATATTTCACAAGTGTGAAAGAAACCTTTACGACAGGGAATTCCAAAGATTTGAATATTGCTTCGGTTTTGAAGCGGGGTATAACGGAAGATCAGGCTTTCGTTGCTTTTGGAAATGACTGGAGTTCGGTTCTTTCCTATTACTCGGAGCGAAGATCTTTCACAGTGCCGAGTTGGTTCAAAGGTTACAGTGCTGTGGTGGAAAATCCAGAATCGTTCCTGGGGGGCGCCGTTCTGGGGGGCGAAGTTATCTGTCCTGATGCCAGAAAGCCCCATGTGCAACATCTAACAGGTCTGGTTAATGATCCTCGATGGAAGGTTTCCGAAGTAGCTGGATGCTACGTCGCATTGCAGAAAAAACAACTCGGTCTGGACTATCCGAAGACTGATGTGTCTACGTGTGAAGGAAGCCTCGATTATATTGGGACCGAGGGAGCAGAAGTGGTAAACACGATGAGGGTACGTGGCTGGACTACTACATCGGGTAAACAGAATCTTGTGCCGGAAGCCGTTTACGTGACACTGACGAATTCCGCAGGAGTGACTTCCTTCTACGACACAATCCAATTTCCAAGGGTTGACGTTAGCGAGTATTTTGCAGTTCCAAATCTAGGTCCCTCAGGCTTTGGAGTGATGATCAATGCCGTCCTTCCAGGTAACTACCAGGTCGGTGTTGCCAGAGTCGTCGATAAGCGACTGGAATCTTGCCAGTTTCGTAAAGAATTGCAGGTTAATAAATGAACAGTATTAAGATTGGCAGTCGCATCGTAATTCCGGGAGGGGCGGGCCTGGTAGGTCAGAATTTGGTCGCGCGATTAAGAGCTAAAGGTTATACCAATATTACCGTTCTTGATAAGCATCGGGCGAACCTAGCTATTTTGAAACAAGTCCAACCAGATGTTTTGGTTCAATACGCGGATCTCGCGGAGCCTGGCGAGTGGCAGAAACACGTCATTGACGCCGATGTCGTGGTGATGCTGCAGGCGCAGATCGGTGGAAACGATTACGAAGAGTTTGTACGTAACAATGTCACTACTACAAAGCTGATTCTTGACGCCGTTCAGCTCAATGGCTCGCCTTATGTTGTGCATGTCAGTTCTTCGGTCGTGGAGTCTGTCGCGGACGACTTCTATACGAGAAGCAAAAAAACGCAGGAGCAGATGGTGCTTGATAGTGGTGTGGCATGCCCTATATTGCGTCCTACGTTAATGTTTGGTTGGTTTGATCGAAAACATCTGGGATGGCTGTCCAGATTCATGAAACGTGTGCCAGTATTTCCTATTCCCGGTAACGGCCGTTTTATGCGTCAACCCCTTTATGTTGGCGATTTTTGTAATGTGATTATTAGTTGTATCGAGCAACGCGTTGGTCCTGGTATCTACAATATTACGGGGCACGAGAAAGTTGACTACGTAGATATTATTCGTCAAATAAAACACAGTATTGGTGCGAAAACACCAATCATTCATATTCCGTACGGGATTTTTTACTCGTTAATATGGATCTGGTCGCTATTTGACAAAAACCCTCCTTTTACAACTCAACAACTTGCGGCGCTCAGTGCGAAAGATGAATTCGAGGTGATCGATTGGCCTGGGATATTCAACGTACCTTGTACGCCGTTTGCTGATGCGATCAACGAAACGTTCAATGATCCGGTGTATGGCAAAGTGATTCTGGAGTTTTAATCATGGGTCAACGTATAGCAGTGTTGGGTGCTGGGCCCATGGGATTGGCGGTGGCCTATCAATTGGCCCGTGATGGTCATACCCCGGTTATCTTCGAGGCCGATGACAGGGTGGGCGGCATGACTGCCGCTTTTGATTTTTCGGGCCTGAGCATCGAGCGCTACTATCACTTCCATTGCATTTCAGATCACGCTTTTCTCACTGTTCTCGGCGAGTTGGGCCTGTCTGACAAAATGCGTTGGGTAGAAACGAAGATGGGCTATTGGTATCAGAACGAACTTCAGCCCTGGGGTAATCCTGTCGCGCTGCTGAAGTTTCGTGGCCTGAGTATGGTGGCCAAGATTCGCTATGGCTTTCACGCCTTTCTCTGCACCAAGCGAAATGACTGGCGGCCTCTGGACAACGTAGAGGCTACTGGCTGGATCAAGCGTTGGGTGGGGGCTGAAGCCTGGGAGGTGCTTTGGCGCCGTCTGTTCGACTATAAGTTTTATGAGTACACAGATAATCTATCTGCCGCCTGGATCTGGAGCCGGATTCGACGTATCGGTCGTTCGCGCTTTAGTTTGTTCCGCGAGAAGCTTGGATACCTGGAAGGAGGGTCAGATACATTACTTCAAACCATGAAAAAGGACATCGAAGCCCATGGTGGTGAAATCCGTCTGAGCTCGCCTGTAACGCAGGTGCTAATGGACGGTAATAAGGTCCATGGTGTCAAGGTGGCGGGGCAAATCGAACACTTCGATAAGGTGATCAGTACGATTCCTCTGCCTTACGTACCGAAAATTATGCCTGACTTGCCAGCTGATGTACTGGCTCGTTTCGAGTCTCTGAAGAACGTAGCTGTTGTATGCGTGATTGTTAAACTAACCAAAGCACTCACAGAGAACTTCTGGCTGAATACGAACGATCCGGAAATGGATATTCCAGGGCTAGTTGAGTATACAAATCTGCGTCCATTGGGGCAGCACATCGTGTATGTTCCCTTCTATATGCCTGGTGATAATCCGAAGTTTAGAGACTCCGACGCCGTATTCATTGAAAAAGTGCGAACCTATCTGAAAAAAATAAACCCTGCGTTGTCGGACTCGGACTTTATCGAGCTGCGTGCCAGTCGTTATCGTTACGCACAACCTATTTGTGATCCCGGTTACCTGGATAGGCTTCCGCCGGTATCCCTTCCAGTTGAAGGTTTGTGGGTTGCCGATACATCTTATTATTACCCTGAAGATCGCGGGATTTCCGAGAGTATTGGGTTTGGCAGAAATTTGGCACGGGACGCAAGTCGTTGATCAAGCACTTTGCATCGCGTCAGTTTCTTGTATTCCTGTTAACCGGCGGGGCTGCGGCAGCGGTAAACTTCGGCTCACGAATTTTGTATAGCCTGTGGTTTGACTTCTCTACAGCAGTTATCTTCGCGTATATCACCGGAATGATTACTGCATTCTGTCTGATAAAATGCTTTGTTTTTACTAAAAGTGAGCAATCAACACAGCGATCAATTTTGTTTTTTATCTTGGTCAATTTAGTTGCGGTTGCACAAACTTGGGCGATCAGCCTCGGATTGGCTTTTTATGTTTTACCTACACTAGGGGTCAGCTCATTTCAACACGAAATAGCTCATGCAGTGGGGGTGGCGGTGCCTGTTTTCACCAGCTACATTGGACATAAACGATGGTCATTCAAATGATGTCCAAGCGCGTGACGAAGGACTTTTATTTATCTGTCATCCAATGTCTCCGCGCAACCAAGTGCGACGAGAGGTCAAGAGGATCACGGCTATTTCAGGATTTCTTCATTCATGAATAATGGTTGGATTGTGCCGATCGTCACCGGCGTCTCATTTTTTCTGACGTGGCTTATTCGTCGTTATGCACTGGCGCAGAGTTTGCTCGATGTGCCTAATGCCCGCAGCTCTCACACTGTCCCTACACCGCGGGGAGGCGGGGTTGCCATTGTGCTGGCATTCTTGCTGGCTTTGGGGTTGATGCTATCGAGCGGGCTCATCTCTTTCAGCGTCTTCGCAGCAAACGTCGGCGCTGGCGGGCTGATCGCCGCTATCGGGTTCATGGATGACCATGGCCATATCGCTGCTCGCTGGCGTCTTTTAGGGCATTTTTGCGCCACCGCTTGGGGCTTATACTGGCTGGGCGGATTGCCACCGATCAGCGTTTTCGGTATGAGTCTGGAGTTGGGCTGGGCCGGAAATGTCCTGGGGGCAATCTATTTGGTATGGCTGCTCAATCTCTACAATTTCATGGATGGTATTGATGGCATCGCCAGTGTCGAGGCGATATGCGTTTGTTTAAGTGCCAGCTTGTTATATTGGATTGATGGGGCTCAAAGCCTGATCTGGGCACCGTTGCTGCTGTCGGTTTCCGTTGCTGGATTTCTGTGCTGGAACTTTCCACCTGCCCGGATCTTCATGGGGGATGCTGGCAGTGGCTTCTTGGGGATCATACTTGGGCTGCTTTCGCTGCAGGCCGCATGGGAGCGACCTCAGTTGCTATGGGCTTGGTTGATCCTGCTGGGAGTATTTATCGTTGACGCAACGTTCACTTTGCTTCGTCGCCTGTTTCGAGGTGACAAGGTCTATGAAGCCCATCGCAGTCACGCGTATCAGTTTGCTTCACGTCGGTTCGGTAAGCATTTGCCCGTGACCCTTGCGGTCGGCTTCGTTAATCTGTTCTGGCTGCTACCCATCGCTCTGTGCGTGACACATTTTGAACTCGAAGGGAGTATTGGGGTCATTTTGGCTTATGCGCCTCTGTTGTTTCTGGCAGTAAAGTTTCGGGCTGGTGAGCTCGAGGCTGATCAAGCGTAGAGATGGCTATGCGGGTGCTATTTAGGTTTACAGTGCTACCGGTGTTTCCGCAGGTTTCAATGTAGCAATTTGGCCGATTTGAGGGAGCATTTAGAGGTGAGTGACGGGTTTATGGACAAAATAAGGGTTTATCTGCTTGGGCTTCCACGCCGCAAAAAGCGATTGATTCAGGTCGCTACTGACGTTGTATTGGTGTGGATTGCTCTGTGGCTGGCCTTCATTGTCCGCCTTGGCATTGATGACATGTACAATCCGCTCAGAGTGCATTTCTGGCTCTTCGCCTGCGCTCCTGTTATTGCCATTCCTCTCTTTATCCGTTTCGGCATGTATCGAGCGGTGATGCGCTATTTTGGCAATGATGCGCTCATTGCGATCATCAAGGCCGTCAGCCTCTCGTCACTTATCCTTGCCCTTGTTGTCTATTGGTACAGCAATCACGAAGCGGTCGTACCACGCTCCATTATTTTCAACTACTGGTGGCTTAGTCTGGTGGTTATCGGGGGGCTACGCCTTTGTATGCGTCAGTACTTCATGGGGGACTGGTTCACTGCTGCGCAACATGTGCCCTTTGCTAATCGCGATGACGGGCTGACCAAAGTAGCTATTTATGGTGCCGGGGTTGCCGGTAATCAATTGGTGGCAGCGTTGAGAATGGGGCGGGTTATGCGTCCGGTCGCCTTCGTCGACGACGATGCAAGCATTGCTGATCGCTCTATTTCAGGCCTTCAAGTCTATAAACCCAAATATATTCAACAAATGATTGATGTGACCGGGGCTCAGGAAATTCTTTTGGCGTTGCCATCCTCCACCCGTGCACGACGCAGAGAAATCCTCAATCTACTGGAAGGATTTCCGCTTCACGTTCGTAGTGTCCCGAATTTCACCGATCTGGCCAGTGGCCGAGTGAAGGTCGATGATATCCAGGAAGTCGATATTGCGGATTTGCTCGGACGCGATGCGGTGCCGGCACAACCTGACCTGCTCGAGCGTTGTATCAAGGGTAAGACTGTCATGGTGACTGGTGCCGGCGGCTCGATCGGCACAGAGCTTTGCAGGCAGATATGCTCTTTGGGGCCGACGACCCTTTTGTTGTTTGACCACAGTGAGTTCAACCTTTACAGCATTTTGTCAGAGCTGGAGCAGCGGGTCTGTCGGGAGTCGCTGTCAGTGCGTTTGTTACCAATACTCGGTTCAATTCGACATCAAGAAAAGCTTCTGGATGTGATGAAGACTTGGCGCGTGGAGACGGTTTATCATGCGGCCGCTTATAAGCACGTCCCGATGGTGGAGCACAATATTGCCGAAGGCGTGCTCAATAATGTGATTGGCACCCTCAATACTGCACAGACTGCATTGCAGTCGGGTGTTGCCAACTTCGTATTGATCTCCACGGATAAAGCAGTGCGGCCAACTAATGTGATGGGCAGCACAAAGCGTCTGGCCGAGTTGACACTTCAGGCGCTGAGCCATGAGCTGGCTCCCGTGCTGTTTGGCGATAAAGCCAATGTTTGCCATGTGAATAGAACACGTTTCACCATGGTACGTTTCGGCAATGTCCTGGGTTCTTCCGGCTCGGTGATCCCACTCTTCCACAATCAAATCAAGTCTGGTGGCCCCTTGACGGTCACTCATCCAAAGATTACCCGTTATTTCATGACTATCCCCGAAGCGGCGCAACTGGTCATCCAGGCTGGCTCCATGGGCCAGGGCGGCGAAGTATTCGTGCTGGACATGGGGGAGCCGGTGAAAATTGTCGAGTTGGCCGAGAAGATGATCCACCTGTCCGGCTTGAGCATTCGCTCGGAAAAGAATCCACATGGCGACATCTCCATCGAGTTTACCGGCTTGCGCCCTGGCGAGAAGTTGTACGAGGAGTTGTTGATCGGCGACAACGTGGCAGCCACCCGACATCCGATGATAATGAGCGCCAGCGAGGACCATCTGCCTTGGGATGTTCTCAAGGGGCGCTTGACGGAATTGCTGATTGCTGTCGAGCAGGACGATTATTCTCGCGTTCGCCAACTCCTTCGTGAAACGGTCAGCGGCTATATGCCTGACGGCGAGATTGTTGACTGGATTTACCAGCAACGTCACCTGGAACCCTGATTGTTTCACATCCTGTAACTGACACATTTTTGACAGATCCATGTCATCGCCTAAGTTTGGAAGGCAGCTTCGGAAAAGCTGCTTATTCCAATCGATGTCATGGAGCTTCAATTATGCGTACAGGATATTTCTACTCTCTGTTTTTTGCCCTGCTCACTAGCGCATCAATTGCCGCGGTAGCGGCACCAGCCCCCACAACTGAGACTGTGAAAGTGCCCGCTATGGTGGACGCTGCCGCCAAGATTACCACCGCAAAAGTCGATCTCAACGAGGCTGATGCACCGACACTGCAACGAGAGCTGGCGGGGATAGGGGAGGCCAAGGCGAAGGCGATTGTTGCATATCGTGAGAGTAATGGACCTTTTGCTTCGGTAGATGAGTTGTTGGAAGTGAAAGGGATCGGCAAGGCAATTCTCGATCGAAACCGCGAAAAGATTGAGGTGAACTAAATTTATCTGCCAGCGCCAGAGGCCGGTCATTGACCGGCCTTTTTGCATCGCGCGCCAGGCATGGCGCGTTGTGCCTAAGCGCAACCAGCTTGGCCTTGCTGGCCTTGCTGGCGACTTGGAGGTGAAGGTCCTCTACGCACCCGCAAGGGGAAGTGTTAGCCAGAGGCAAGGGTGTCGCGGGTGACTGCGAATCTGAAGGACGCCTGAGGCAAAATGCTGGCCGGACGAATAGGAAGCGGATCAGGCAGCGTAGTTGGGTAAGGTGGCAATGTTCACTAAAGCCCAATACTTGCACGGAACGCTACGACGTAAATCCAACAGGCATAAGCAGGAAGGTCGCGCGAATTACCCTGGGAGATCTGCTCATTTGCCACAGTGCTACTGGGCGTCGAAAGGCGATGGGATGAGTGTGTAGAGGTCTGCCGAAGCCGTATTAAGTGGTGAATAACCGTGTCACCAAGGGCCGAACAGGTTATGCCGCCGGTAGGTGTCAGAGTCTCAACGCGTAGTCAGTAAAAAGGCGCGCCGAGTGCCGATGACATGACGGTCAACCAATTAGAGGACTTCGTGAAACAGTTCTGGCCAACCTTCAAGGTTCGGTTGTTGGCCGGCGTATACCACACGCAAGGTGTGCGTGCCGTAGACATCCCCAAAGCCCGAAGGCGGAGCCCGTAAGTTGGGTATCCGCAGTGTCGTGGATCGCCTGATTCAGCAGGCACTGCTGCAACAACTCACGCCGATCTTCGACCCTTTGTTCTTGGACTATAGCTGCGGCTTTAGTCCGGGCAGAATCGCTCACCAAACCACCAAACCACCAAACCATCAAAACAGCCCGCGCCCATGTGGCTGCTGGTTGCCGTTGGTGCGTGGGAACTTGATCTGGAGAAGTTCTTTGATCGGGTCAACACACGATGTATTGATGGCTTACATCGAGCGTCAAATCGAAGACAAACGGGTACTCACGCTGATCCGTCGTTATCTCGAATCGGGGACGATGTCAGGCGGACTCGTCAGCCGACGGCAGGAAGGCACGCCGCAAGGCGGCCTGCTCTCGCCGTTGCTGTCGAATATCTTCCTCAATGAACTCGGCAGCGAACTGGGACGGCGGGGGTCAACGTTTCGTACGTTATGCCGACGACACCAACATTAATGTGTGCAGTCGCCGTGCCGACGCACTAGTGATGGCCGGCGTTGAGCGTTTCCTGATCCAGCGCCTGAAACTGACACTGAATCGGGACAAGAGGCGAGTGGCCGGGTCGTGGATGTGTGATTACTTGGGCTATGGATGAGCTGGCATCAACAGCCAAGTTTGCGAGTGGCAACGATGAGTCTGCGTCACTTACGAGATCGGCTCGGGGCGCTTCTGCGCGGAGCACGAGGGAGAAAAATGACCTATACCATTGAGCGAATAAACCCTGTGCTGCGAGAGTGGGTGGCTACTACAAGCTCACTCAGGGCAAGCGTGCTTTGGAGAGACTTGATGGATGGGGGCGTCACAAGCTTCGTTGTGCTCTGCTGCGGCAATGGAAACGGCCCTCTGCGAGGACACGCAGGGCTTAATCGCATAATCTGTGCCGTATACGGAGCCGTGCGTACGGTGGTGTGAGAGGACGCGGTCGCGGGACCGCCTCCTACTCGATTGATCAAGGTGTCCGAGACGCCGTAATTGTCGGTTTTGAAATTACGGCTATCATATTACATTTGAATTATGCCTATAATAAAATCATCGTCCGTTGCAGCGCCCTGAAAAAGCGGTGCTCGCTTTCCTAAACATTCCCCGGAGCTTAGCCATGACTTCCACCCAGTCCCAAGGTGTCGCGCTCGTCACCGGTGCGTCTTCCGGTATTGGTGCCATTTATGCCGAGCGCCTGGCGGCGCGTGGTTTCGATTTGTTGTTGATCGCCCGTGATCAAGAGAGGCTGGAGGCTGCGGCGATCAAATTACGAAATGAACATGGCGTTCAGGTCGAGGTGCTCAAGGCAGACCTCACGTACAAGGACGATGTGCTGAAGATTGAACAGCGTTTGCGTAGCGACTCCAGTATCAGTCTGTTGTTGAACAACGCGGGTGTTGCGGCCGATGGATTGTTGGCCAACTCCGATATGGAGCAGTTGGAGCGCTTGATTCAGTTGAATGTTACGACGGTCACGCGATTGGCGTCGGCTGCGGCCTCCAGTTTTGCTAAGGCGGGTCGGGGTACGATCATCAACATTGCCTCAGTTGTGGCGCTATTTCCCGAGCGGTTTAATGCGACTTACAGTGCCAGCAAGGCATATGTTCTGAGTTTGACTCAATCATTGAATGCCGAACTTGAAGGCACCGGGGTCAAGGTTCAAGCGGTGTTACCTGGCGTTACACGTACAGAAATCTGGGAGCGCTCTGGCATTGATGCCAGCGGCATTCCGGCGCAGATGATTATGGAGGCTGGAGAAATGGTTGGTGCCGCACTATCCGGTCTCGACCAGGGAGAATTGATCACCATTCCTTCGTTGCCGGATGCCGGCGAGTGGGATGCTTTTGTTGCGGCCCGCCTAGTGATGGCGCCGAACCTGTCCAGAGACAGAGCTGCCGCACGCTACAAATGAGGCGTCATGAATTGGCTGGAGGTGTTTGTGTTATGAGTGATCGTCGAGTGGTAGTAACCGGCATGGGATTGGTGTCGCCGCTGGGTAGCGGTGTAGAAGCGGTTTGGTCGCGTTTGTTGGCCGGGCGCTCCGGTCTGCGAAATCTGCCGGATGAGATCGTCAGCGATCTGCCGGCCAAGGTCGGAGGCTGCGTGCCAACGCTGTTGGAAGATGCAGAGGCGGGTTTTGACCCTGACCTAGCGACGCTGCCCAAAGAGCAGAAGAAGATGGATCGTTTCATCCTTTTCTCCATGGAGGCTGCGCGTCAGGCCTTGGACCAGGCAGGCTGGCAAGCGTTGGATGCCTATGCCCAAGAGCGTACGGCGACCATCATTGGTTCAGGAGTAGGTGGCTTCGGTGCGATTGCCGACGCGGTACGCACCACCGACAGCCGCGGCCCTCGACGATTGTCTCCATTTACCATTCCGTCATTTTTGGTCAATCTCGCGGCGGGCCACGTGTCAATCCAGCATGGATTCAAAGGCCCCATTGGTGCGCCGGTTACTGCATGCGCAGCGGGGGTTCAAGCGATTGGCGATGCTGCGCGTCTGATTCGCTGCGGTGAAGCAGATATCGCTATATGTGGGGGGGCTGAGGCGGCGATCGATCGCGTCAGTCTCGCCGGATTTGCTGCGGCTCGTGCTCTATCCAGCGGTTACAATGAAACCCCGGAGCGCGCCTCACGACCTTTTGACAGTGGTCGCGACGGTTTCGTAATGGGCGAGGGGGCTGGCTTACTGGTGATCGAGTCCTTGGAGCATGCCTTGGCCCGTGGTGCTAAACCGCTGGCCGAGCTGGTCGGGTATGGTACCAGCGCAGATGCCTATCACTTGACCGCAGGCCCCGAAGACGGCAATGGTGCACGCAGGGCGATGTCATTGGCCTTGGCCCAGGCTGGTATTTCCCCGGAGCAGGTTCAACACCTCAACGCTCACGCCACTTCGACACCTGTCGGGGATTTGGGAGAGTTGGCGGCTATCAAAGCGTTGTTTGGTACGGATAAATCGGTGGCAGTGACTTCGACAAAATCGGCTACAGGGCATTTGCTTGGCGCAGCCGGCGGGATCGAGGCGATTTTTACCTTGTTGGCGATTCGTGATCAAATTGTCCCGGCCACTCTCAATCTGAATAACCCCGACCCGGCCGCCGTAGGTGTAGACATCGTTCATGGCGCTGCGCGGTCAATGCCGATCGAATACGCGCTATCCAATGGCTTCGGTTTTGGCGGCGTCAATGCCAGCGTGCTTTTCAGACGCTGGGAGGGTTAGCCGCCTAGCTGCTTGAGGTAAGAGTTCGTGACGTCGAGAATACGCTGAGCCAGTTCGGTATTCTCGACACTGCGTGATAGCAGCAACGCCCCGACCAGCGTCGACATGATGACGATGCTGCGATCTCTGGCATCTTCGCCTTCAAACGTGCTTTGCACTTGTTCCAATCGCGCATTGAGTACGACATCGGTGGTCGGGCTTGGCTGCCCGCGTAAACCAAGCTCCGATGACATGGTCGGCAGCGGGCACCCCTGATGAGGCGACGTCTGATGCCACTCGGATAGATAGCTGTCGATGAACGCGTGAAGTGGGTGTTCCTTGGCGAATAGCATTGCGCAGTGAGCATCTAGTTCTTCACCAGCCGCCTGGAGAGCTTTTTCCACCAACTCGTCCTTGGACTTGAAGTGCGAGTAAAATCCGCCGTGAGTCAGCCCCAACGCCTTCATCAATGGCTGAAGACCGGTCGCGCTGATCCCATCCCTACGGAATCGTGCAGAGGCTTCTTTGATGATGCGTTGATGAGTCTGGGCTTTGTGGTCCTGCGAGTAACGCATTTCAAATCTCCGCAACAATGCGCCATCTTAAACAATCTTGATTGGATGTCGATTTTACTTCTACGCTGCGTTTAGCGTGAATCGAGCCGGAAAACTGCGCTTGTCACTGGATATTCGAACCCAGGGCCTACCGCTTGTCCTCCAGTAAGCCCAAGACCGGATACCGGTCTCTGAAGACACATCAGTTACGTGTCTGTTCGCTACGACTTATTTGAGTTTTAATGGTGTGTTTCAACCCAATATCAGGTGCATCTATCGAAACGTCGGCACACTCACCTGGCGCATCCAGATCGAGGCGGAGATCGGTGATGGGGGCGCTTTGCGCCCAAGGAGAGTTTGTAGCGAAGGTCAGCAATGTCAGCCCATCGTTCGCTGAAAAGCGAATACTGTTGACTTCGCTGAATTCGGACTCTTTTGTGCGCCAGAACAATTGGATAGGCATTCTTTTTGTAGCGTTGAGGCAACGAGCGTTGATGACAATTTTTCTCGCACGATCAGGATCGATAGTTTCGGAAAGTTTAAAGATAATAAAAGGGTCAGGGCCGCTGACTTTGTAGGTGTTTTCATTACCTTGTTTGGTTAGGTCATTGGAGCCCGTCTGAATGCCTTTAGCGATACTTTCATACTGTGTGACGGTCTTCGAAATAGATAGTGATGGGGCTGGCTGCTGAAAGAATGTGCTCAAAATCTCGCGTTCAACGCCTGTAACCAATACATAATCTGGCTGGTATTCTTCAACCAGTTCGGTTATCTCTCGATGACTGGTATAGGCATAATGCAGTTGCAATGTTTCGCTGAAAGTAGCTGCCATATATGGCGCCATAGCATTTCCGAAGGAATCGCGTAGCCATAATACTTTCTTTTTGTTCAATGCCTTTTCCGATTTCACCAATAGTGGTCGTCGTGACGCCTCAATGGCTGAGTTTTTTCCTGAAACCAGGAGCTTTCCAGTTGCATACTCGTATTGCTCAACGGGAATCGGATTTTTGTGAATGAAATCGACGATGACTTCTTCATCGGTCACCGAATCACTTATCCTCTGGAATCTGGATAGGTCGCCGCCTGTTTTGGCGATGATGCTTGAAGGGACGCCGGCGGCCTGGTCCGGCCAGATCAAATCAGGATGTGTAATGGAAAGGTTTTTGGCGAGTTCTTCAAAGGCAATGCCAGCCCCTACATAGTTCCAGTGCGTGTCAGTTTTATAATATAGCGGAGTAGGATGACTGCTTTTGGCTTGGCGCAATGCTTCGGTGGGGTTAATGTAGTTTTCTATATTTGCATGATTAATCAGATAATCAGTAAGGGACAATGGTGAGTGTTTTGCCCAGGCCGGCAGATGTTCCGGGTAAAGTGTGTCTTTGTCAGGCCCGATAATGATTCGGTAAGCGCTCACACCATTATCTTTGTACCAAGCTGCCCAAGACTTTGTGGCGTCAGTGACTTGGTTGTTGATGATAATGCTGGCGGGGGTCACGCCGGTTCTTTTTGCGGTGATGGACTTGGCATACGCGTCCCCAAGATAAAACCAGCCATCCCGTCCTATTATTACTTGCTTGGGATCGATAGAGATACTGAATGTGTAAAATATACGGCCGAGAGTCGGCATAATAAAATCGGTGTTGTATAAATTGGCCCGTGACCACCAAGCTTGATTTGGTTGTGTTGTGCGGGTGCCATGGGATAGCAGATTAATTATCGGCACTAAGGTCAGTGATATAAATATCAAGACCAGGAACGCATAAATTTTATTTTTCATGTTATCGCCGATCAAAAATTGAAATATAGAAAAATAGAACTGGTCGTTAAAATTGCTGAGTAAATAGCTGCACTGAACAGTATCGACATATAGGCTATTTTTGACCAGCCGATACGTCCTTGTGTGGTCAGTTCAAAGGAGTTTTTCTGGCTGATAACTACGAAGCCGAAAGCGATCATGAGGTAGCAGATTATATTTACAGCAATCCCGGTTGGAAGAACCGCTAACAATTGATCCTCCAGTGTCCCTCCCCACGCCAGACTCGACGTCGGGACGTCGCTGATGGGCGTCTTCATTGATTTGAAGCTCACCATGCCGGTAAGTATTCTAAAGGCGTCGTCCAGTGAATGCGCTCTGAAGAATACCCAGGTTATATTCACGAAAATAAATGTGGTCAGCCATGCAAGTGCTTTTGGCAAACGCATACCGAATTGATTCCAGGCTCTGTGTACAACCAAGGCGCCACCATGCAATGCACCCCAGATAATAAACATCCAACTTGCCCCGTGCCACAATCCTCCTAGCACGAAGGTAATCATTAAGTTTATGTAAATCCGTAGTGAAGAGCAGCGGTTACCGCCAAGTGGTATATAGAGATAGTCGCGAAGGTAGCGGCTCAGCGTCATGTGCCAGCGGCGCCAGAAATCCTGAATGTCCAATGATTTGTAAGGTGAGTTGAAATTTATCGGAAGCCAAATGTTGAATAAAAGAGCGGCGCCGATGGCCATGTCACAATAACCACTAAAGTCAAAATATAGCTGAAAGGTATAGGAAAGACTGGTAGCCCAGGAACTGTAGAAGTCGTGTTGTGCGCCTGCCTGGAATCCGGCATCTGCCCAAATTGCAAAGGTGTCTGCGATCATGACTTTTTTGAATAGCCCAATACTGAAAATAAATAACCCCATCAAAATGTTGCGGTATCTGATGGCAAGCGTCCAGCGGGATTGGAACTGCGACATCATTTCCTTGTGATGTAATATAGGACCGGCAATGAGGTGCGGAAAAAACGTGACAAAGAGTGCGTAATTTATAAAGTCATACTCTTTGGCCTCTCCACGATAACTGTCCACCAAAAACGCAATTTGGGTGAAGGTGTAGAAGCTGATTCCGAGCGGGAGAACTACTTGTTGGAATCCAATGCCTAGGTTCGAAATGCTGTTGATGTTGTCGATAAAAAAGTTTACGTACTTAAAGTAGCCGAGCAACCCAAGATTGATTGCGATACTTATTGAAAGTATGGTTTTTCTAGAGAGTTTGAGTCTGATTCCCGTTGTGGCGGGTGACAGGGCGCCTCCAATTATGAAGTTGAAAAATATAGACCCGAGAAGCAAGGGCAAATAAGCAACGCTCCAATAACCGTAAAAAAACAAACTTGCAGCGACAAGCCAGCATTTACCCGCAGGCACCAGTCGCTTTTTGTTTAGAAGGAAGTAAATAAAAAAAACAATCGGTAAATAAAGTAATATAAAGGTGGGAGAGCTGAATACCATTTTCCGTCTCGTATCAAAATGTTCGGCTAAATAGTCGTACATTGTTTTTATGTTTTTTGGTCGGCGGGAAGGCCTTTAAAATGCGTCCACTCGTTGCGATATAAAGGTCATCTTTGATTGTCCGGTGATTTTCGGAAAGTATGCCCCTGACTGTTGGCATGGGCCTGAATCGGTTTGCGTAACGGTCACGATATTGTCTCCTTAGTATGGGGCTTGCAGGGCTAAAAGCGATTATTGGCATCGGAGTTGATAGCCGCTGGACTTTGATCCAGCGTGGAAAATAGCACAAGCATGCTTGTTTTTATATTGAATGGCCTCCAGGGCTTACAAAAAATCCCGTATTTTGGAGGCGGCAGCGACTCATCGCGGTGCGATCCGTCTGTGAACAAAATGCTCTTCGGCGAGCACTTCGTTTTGTGTGGAGCCCCAAAAAAAACCCACCAACTAAGGCGGGGTTTTTTGTCAGCGGTCTTGAGCTTCCTTGGCATCCATTTCCGCATTGCGTTCGGCGACGCGTTTACGTTGCTCTTCGGTCAGATCGACCTTGGTGGCGGTGTCGCGCAACATCATCAAACCGCCAACGATCGAGCCGATTGCAACGACCAGAATCAACCAGGCATACCAGGGCATAGGGCTCTCCTTGAAGGGCAGGCCGGTTGACGGCGTTCGCCAACCGATCGTGCATACCACTTTGAGCGATGGAAAATCGCAGTGGTTCCATTCTATGCCTGTTACGACTTGCACATACCCCTGTAGGAGCTGCCGAGGGGTGCGATCTTTTGATCTTGGCGTCATCACGACCGCTGAAGATCAAAAGATCGCAGCCTGCGGCAACTCCTACGCAGGTTGTGTTACCACCCTTGGAACGGGTGGCTCGGCATGTCAGAGCCCGGTCAACATCGCATCCGCCGGCGCATCGGCACGCAATTGCGCGGTGAGCATGAAGTAGACAAACCCTACCGCCATGAAGCCAAGGAAGATCACCCCGATCAAGGCGTTGAACCAGGCCATCGCCACCAGGCATACCACCGCAAGCACCAGCGCAATCATCGGCACCAGTGGATAGCACGGCGCACGGAAAGTGCGTTCCAGGTTTGGCTCGGTTTTACGCAGCTTGAACAGGCTGAGCATGCTCATGATGTACATCACAATCGCGCCGAACACCGCCATGGTGATCATCGCCGCGGTCAGGGTCATGCCGCCGAGGTTGATCAAGCCATCGCTATAGATAGCGGCGATGCCGATCAAGCCACCGGCAATGATCGCCCGATGCGGCGTCTGGAAGCGCGATAGCTTGGCCAGGGATTTAGGCAGGTAACCGGCGCGAGCCAGGGCGAAGAACTGCCGCGAGTAGCCGAGAATGATCCCGTGGAAACTAGCCACCAGACCAAACAGGCCGATCCACACCAGCATGTGCAACCAGCCGGAGCTTTCGCCGACCACAGTTTTCATTGCCTGTGGCAGTGGGTCGTTGATGTTCGACAGGGTGCGCCAGTCGCCGACGCCGCCGGCAAAGAACATCACACCCATGGCCAACAGCACCAACGTCAGGATGCCGCTGATGTAAGCCTTCGGAATCGTGCGTTTTGGGTCCTTGGCTTCTTCGGCGGCCATGGCGGCGCCTTCGATGGCGAGAAAAAACCAGATCGCGAATGGAATCGCCGCAAACATCCCGGCAATCGCCGGCGCGGCGAACACATCGGAACCGGCCCAGCCATTGAGGGCGAAGTTACTGAAGCTGAAGGCCGGGGCGACCACGCCCATGAACACCAGCAGTTCGGCCACGGCCAATACGCAGACGATCAACTCGAAGGTTGCAGCGAGTTTTACCCCGAGAATGTTCAGGCCCATGAACACGATGTACGCGCCGACCGCTGCGTGTTTCGGGTCGAGCGCTGGAAACTGCACATTCAGATAGGCGCCAATCGCCAAAGCGATGGCCGGCGGGGCGAAGACGAATTCGATCAGCGTCGCCAGCCCGGCGATCAATCCGCCTTTCTCGCCAAAGGCGCGGCGGCTGTAGGCAAAGGGACCACCGGCATGGGGAATCGCGGTGGTCAGCTCGGTGAAGCTGAAGATAAAGCAGGTGTACATGGTGGCGACCATAAAGGACGTCACTAGAAAGCCCAATGTTCCCGCGACGCCCCAGCCATAACTCCAGCCGAAGTACTCACCGGAAATCACCAGCCCGACCGCGATGCCCCACAGGTGCAGCGTGCCCAACGTGGGTTTGAGTTGTGTGTTCATGCGTTGCTCCCTGAACGGTTTGGAAAGCTCGGGGAAGGGCATGTGCAGCGGACGTGCCATTTTGTATTTGAGCGTCGTAAAGCGGTTAAAGCTGTCGTATCGGGGATGATCGCGGCGCGATGTGCCTTTTTTGTGCGCCAGTTGGGGGCGGTGGCGTCTGTTCTGCCGTCTTCGCGGGCAAGCCTCGCTCCTACAGGGGTCTGTGAACACCCCGAACCCGTAGGAGCGAGGCTTGCCCGCGAAGAGGCCCGCCCAGTCACCACAAGATCAAGCTGTAACGAAGTCATAAACCCACTCTTTACGCTTTCTTTATGCCCCGCCACACCCCTCGCTCTCGTTCCTTTACAGCCTCCCTGCGGACAATGACTGCACACACGGCAATACGCCGTAACACGGAGAACTTCCATGAGCGTTCTGGACGGGGTGTCACTGCTATTGGCAGTGGGGCTGTTCATTTATCTGTTAGTTGCGCTGTTGCGCGCGGACCGGAACTAGGAGCGGCTATGCACAGTTATGACTATTGGCTGATCCTGGCCTTCTTCGCCGTGGTGCTGATCCCGGCACCGTTTTTGGGGCGCTTCTACTACAAGGTGATGGAAGGGCAGCGCACCTGGCTGTCACCGATCCTCGGCCCGGTCGAGCGCGGTTGTTATCGGGTATCCGGCGTGGACCCACAGGAAGAACAGAGCTGGCAGAAGTACACCCTGGCCTTGCTCGCCTTCAACCTTGCAGGCTTTTTGCTGTTGTTCGCGATCCTGTTGTTCCAGGACCACTTGCCGCTCAACCCGCAAAACCTGCCGGGCCAGGAGTGGACGCTGGCGTTCAACACCGCCATCAGTTTCATGACCAACACCAACTGGCAGGCCTACAGCGGTGAAGCGTCCCTGAGCTACCTGAGTCAGATGGCCGGCCTCACCGTGCAGAACTTCGTCAGCGCCGCCACCGGCCTCGCCGTGCTGGTTGCCTTGTGCCGCGGTATTGGTCGCAAGTCCACCAAGACCTTGGGTAACTTCTGGGTCGACATGACCCGCGCCACCCTCTACGGCCTGCTGCCGCTGTGCCTGCTGCTGGCGCTGTACCTGGTCTGGCAGGGCGTGCCGCAAACCTTCGCGCAGTACGTGAATGCGGTGACCATGCAAGGTGTCGATCAAGTGATCCCGCTCGGCCCGGCGGCCAGCCAGATTGCGATCAAGCAACTGGGCACCAACGGTGGCGGCTTCTTCGGCGTCAACTCGGCGCATCCGTTCGAGAACCCGACTGCCTGGAGCAACCTGTTCGAAATGGGTTCGATCATCCTGATCCCGGTGGCCCTGGTGTTCACCTTCGGCCACTACGTGAAGGACCTGCGTCAGAGCCGCGCGATCATCGCCTGCATGTTGGCGCTGTTCCTGATTGGCGGCGCGACA
Source organism: Pseudomonas sp. 5Vm1k (assembly GCF_056161485.1). Classification (NCBI taxonomy): domain Bacteria; kingdom Pseudomonadati; phylum Pseudomonadota; class Gammaproteobacteria; order Pseudomonadales; family Pseudomonadaceae; genus Pseudomonas; species Pseudomonas sp. 5Vm1k. The sequence continues at coordinate 149,157 of NZ_JBSPCZ010000007.1, read as the reverse complement.
TCGTTGTGGGCCGAGTACCAACCGAACCCGACCCTGGCCAACGCTGCCGTCGAACAGACCGCGCCGCTGGAAGGCAAGGAAGCGCGTTTCGGTACGACTGCAACGGTGCTGTGGTCGGTGACCACCACCGCAGCGTCCAACGGTTCGGTCAACGGCATGCACGACAGCCTTAACCCGCTAAGCGGCATGGTCGCGCTGGTCAACATGATGGTCGGCGAAGTGATCTTCGGCGGCGTCGGTGCCGGGCTCTACGGCATGTTGCTCAACGTGTTGATCGCAGTGTTCCTCGCCGGCCTGATGATTGGCCGCACCCCGGAATACCTCGGCAAGAAACTGCAAGCCAAGGAAGTGCAATTGTTGGTGGTGACCTTGCTGGTAATGCCGGTTGGCGTGCTGGTGCTCGGCGCCATCGCGGCGAGTTTGCCCGGCCCGGCCGGAGCCATCAGTAACCCCGGGCCGCATGGTTTCAGCCAGTTGCTGTACGCCTACACCTCGGCCAGTGCCAACAACGGATCGGCGTTCGGCGGTATGAGTGCCAATACCCCGTTCCACAACCTGATGCTGGGGCTGGGCATGTTGATCGGTCGCTTCGGTTACATCCTCCCGGTTCTGGCTCTGGCTGGCAGCCTGGCGATGAAGAAAACCGCACCGATCGGCCAGAACAGCTTCCCGACCCATGGCCCGCTGTTCGTGACGTTGCTGACCGTGACCATTTTGCTCGTGGGTGGCCTGACCTTCTTGCCGACGTTGGCGCTGGGTCCGATTGCCGAACACTTGAGCATGGGCTTCTAAGGAGTCAATGAATGAATATGCCCGTAAGTAAGCCGGTGGTCGTCAAAGCCCCGGAACAACCGAAAACCGCGATCTCGGCCCTGTGGCGTCCGGCGCTGGTGCAAGCCTTCGTCAAGCTCGACCCACGGCAATTGCAGCGCGCGCCGGTAATGCTGGTGGTCGAACTGACCGCCGTGCTGACCACCGTGCTGTGCTTCATTCCCGACAGCGCCGTGCCGACCTTTGTCGCCGCGCAGATTGCGTTGTGGTTGTGGTTCACCGTGTTGTTCGCCAACTTCGCCGAAGCCCTGGCTGAAGGTCGCGGCAAGGCCCGCGCTGACAGCCTCAAGGCTGGCAGCGAAGGTTTGAGCGCCCGCCGTCGGACCTCCAACGGCACCTTCCAGGTGGTGCCCGCCACCAGCCTGCGCAAGGATGATGTGGTGCGCGTCGAAGCCGGGGAAATGATTCCCGGTGACGGCGAGGTGATTGAGGGCATCGCGGCAGTCAACGAAGCGGCGATTACCGGTGAATCCGCGCCGGTGATTCGTGAGTCCGGCGGCGACCGTTCGGCCGTCACCGGCAACACCCGCCTGGTCTCCGACTGGCTGCTGGTGCGCATCACTGCCAACCCGGGTGAGTCGACGCTCGATCGCATGATCGCCCTGGTCGAAGGCGCCAAACGCCAGAAAACCCCGAACGAAGTGGCGCTCGACATCCTGCTGATCGGCCTGACCCTGATCTTCCTGCTGGTGGTCGTCACCCTGCAACCGTTCGCCCACTTCGCCAACGGCAGCCTGCCGTTGGTGTTCCTGGTGGCGTTATTGGTCACGCTGATTCCGACCACGATTGGTGGTTTGTTGTCGGCCATCGGTATCGCCGGGATGGACCGTCTGGTGCGGCTGAACGTGATCGCCAAATCCGGGCGCGCCGTGGAAGCGGCGGGGGACGTGCACGTCCTGCTGCTGGACAAGACCGGCACCATCACCTTTGGTAACCGTCGTTGCACCGCCGTGTATGCGGCGCCAGGTGTTAATGCGAAGGAATTGGCTGAGGGTGCGTTGTTCGCGTCGCTGGCCGATGACACCGCTGAAGGCAAATCCATCGTTGAGTACCTGCGCGGTCTGCATCCGCAGCCAGAGCCAAGCCCTGAGCTGCTGACTGCCGTGCCATTCAGCGCCGAAACCCGCCTGTCCGGTGTCGACTATCAGGGTCGCGTGTATCGCAAAGGTGCGGTGGATTCGTTGTTGGCCTTCGTCGGCCTGAAACGTGCCGACCTGGCACCGTCCCTGTCCCGGGAAATCGACAAGATCGCCCAGAGCGGCGGCACCCCGTTGCTGGTGTGCGCCGACGGCAAATTGCTCGGTGCGATCCACCTCAAGGACGTGGTCAAGCCTGGCATTCGCGAGCGTTTCGCCGAGTTGCGCAAACTGGGGATTCGGACGGTCATGGTCACCGGCGACAACCCGCTGACTGCTGCGGCGATTGCTGCCGAAGCCGGCGTGGATGACGTGCTGGCCGAAGCCACGCCAGAGAAAAAACTGGCGCGCATTCGCCACGAGCAGAACGACGGTCGCCTGGTTGCCATGTGCGGCGACGGCGCCAACGATGCTCCGGCGCTGGCCCAGGCAGACGTCGGCATGGCGATGAACGACGGCACACAAGCGGCGCGGGAAGCGGCGAACATGGTCGACCTCGACAGCGATCCGACCAAGCTGTTGGACGTGGTGCAGATCGGCAAGGAATTGCTGGTGACTCGCGGCGCGCTGACGACCTTTTCCATCGCCAACGACGTGGCCAAATACTTCGCAATCCTGCCGGCGCTGTTCGCCTCGATCTACCCGCAACTCGGTGTGCTGAACGTCATGCACCTGAGCAGCCCGCAGAGCGCGATCCTCTCGGCGATCGTGTTCAACGCCTTGATCATCGTGGTGCTGATTCCGTTGGCCCTGCGCGGTGTTCGAGTGCAAGCGGCGAGTGCGGCGGCGTTGTTGCGACGCAATCTGTTGATCTACGGCTTGGGCGGGATTCTGGTGCCGTTCGTGGGCATCAAGGCGATCGACATGCTGTTGACGGCGTTGCATTTGGTTTGACGAGCTATCGGGTGGTGCGGGCTTTTGTGGCGAGGGGGCTTGTCGGATCGCCGCACCGCCCCGTTCGACTGCGAAACAGTCGCCAAACCGATGCATGCGGTATGCCTGAAGAAATGAGATTGCAGGTTATGGGGCTGCTTCGCAGCCCAACGGGGGCAAGCCCCCTCGCCACAGGATGGGGTTTGTTTCCAAGTCTGTGTCTGTATTCAATGAATTCGAGGATTTTGAAATGTCCACAATGATACGTCCGGCCCTGAGCCTGCTGGTGCTGATGACCCTGATCACCGGCGTCGCCTACCCCTTGGTGGTCACCGGCGTTGCGCAAGTCGCGTTCCCGGACCAGGCCAACGGTAGCCTGGTGCGCGACGCCGACGGTAAAGTCCGTGGCTCGTCGCTGATTGCCCAGGATTTCGTCGGTGACGCCTGGTTCCACCCACGGCCATCGGCCGGTGCATTTGCCACTGTATCGAGCAGTGCCAGTAACCTGTCGCCGAGCAACCCGGCGCTGGCCACGCGGGTGATCGACGATGCCAACAAATTGCTGGTGCCGGGGCAAGGTCCGGTGCCATTGGCACTGCTGACCACCTCCGGCAGCGGCCTCGATCCACACTTGCCACCGGCGGCGATTGCCTATCAACTGGCGCGTGTTGCGGCGGCGCGCAATTTGCCGGTGTCTACGCTTCAGCAACTGCTGAACGCCAACATCGAGCAGCCGCTGGTGGGGCCGCCGGTGGTCAATGTGCTGGCATTGAATATCGCGCTGGAAAAGCTATAGATCGGTGGTGGCGCCATTCGCGAGCAAGCCCGCTCCCACATGTTGAAATGCATTCCAATGTGGGAGCGGGCTTGCTCGCGAAGGCGGCCGAATAATCACCACCTCAATACCTGAAAAAAGAGAACTTCAAGCATGAGTGACTCCGGCCGCGCCGACGCATTGTTAGCAGACCTGCCCCGCGACGGCCGTGGCCGGCTCAAGGTGTTCCTCGGTGCCGCGCCCGGTGTCGGCAAGACCTACGCCATGCTGCAAGCCGCCCACACCCAACTGCGCCAGGGCGTAAAAGTCCTCGCCGGTGTGGTCGAAACCCACGGTCGCGCCGAAACCGAAGCGCTGCTCGGCGGCCTGCCGCAACTGCCGTTGGTGCGCTCTGAATACCGCGGCGTGATGCTTGAAGAAATGGACCTCGACGGCCTGCTCGCAGCCAAGCCGAAGCTGGTGCTGGTCGACGAACTGGCCCACAGCAACGCCCCCGGTAGTCGTCACGCCAAGCGTTGGCAAGACATCCAGGAACTGCTGGCCGCCGGCATCGACGTGTACACCACGGTCAACGTCCAGCACCTGGAAAGTCTCAACGATAAAGTGCGCGGCATCACCGGCGTGCAGGTGCGCGAAACCCTGCCGGACTGGGTGCTGCAAGAAGCCTACGAACTGCTGTTGATCGACCTGCCACCCCGGGAACTGCTGGAGCGTCTGCGCGATGGCAAGGTCTACGTGCCGGAGCAGGCGCGGGCGGCCATCGAGGCGTTCTTCACCCAGACCAACCTTACCGCCCTGCGGGAAATGGCGATGCAAACTGCCGCGGCCCAGGTCGATGATGATCTGGCCCAGGGGTATCGCCAGCTCGGTCAGGCGGCGCCGGCGGTGCGCGGTCGCTTGTTGGTCGGGATCGATGGCGATGCCCAGGCCGAGCGACTGGTGCGTCATGCCAGCCGTGTCGCCCAGCGTCGGCATTTGCCGTGGAGCCTGGTGCACGTGGACAACGGCAGCGTGCGTGACGAGCAATCTCGCCTGCACCTGCAAAGCGCCCAGCAACTGGCCGAACGCCTGGGTGGCGAAGTCGTGTTGCTGCGCGCCGGCGAGGTGGCGAAAACCCTGATCCAGCACGCTGCCGAACGCCGCGCCAGTCTGGTGCTGGTCGGGCAGTCCCGCCAGCGTTTGCGGCGGCGCTTGTTTGGTGGCGGTCTGGCGTCACGCTTGCTGCGCGATGCCCGAGGGTTGGAAATCAACGTCCTCGACAGCGATCACGAGGAGCACGCACCACGTCAGCGCTCGGCGCATTCATTGGTCTGGTTTGACTATGTGCTGGCCCTGGTGGCAACGATTTTGGCCAGTGCGTTGGCCTGGGCGGTGGCGAGTGTTTTGCCGCTGCCGAATATCTCCCTGGTGTTCCTCGCTGCCGTGTTGCTGGTCGCGGTACGCAGCAGTCTCGGCCCGGCGCTGGCCTGTGCGGCACTGTCGTTTCTGACCTACGACTTTCTGTTCATTCCGCCGAATTTTTCTTTCAGCATCCAGCGCGAAGAAGACGTGCTGACCTTGCTGTTTTTCCTGTTGATGGCAGCGCTCACGGGTAACCTCGCCGCGCGGCAACGCCGGCAGTTGCAGGCCTTGCGCGATACTCAGGAAGAAACCACCGAACTGCTCGACCTGTCGCGCAAACTCACCGCCGCCACCGACCGCCAGGCGGTGGTCAGCGCCGCCGCCCAGCACTTGAACGGCTGGAGCGATCTGCAATTGTGCCTGCTCAACCGCGACGGCCAGGGCGGCTGGAAAGTTGAGACCGGTGGCCCGCTGGAGTTCTCCGAAGCCGAGCGCGCCGCTGCCGATTGGGCCTGGCAACACGATCAACCGGCGGGCGCCGGCACCGGCACCTTGCCGTTTGGGCGTTGGTGGTGGTGGCCGTTGTCGGTCGAGGACGGACCGCTGGGGTTGCTTGGTGTATGCGCCAAAGAAGGCCAGACCTTGAGCGGCCAGCGTCGGCGCTTGTTGACCGCCCTGAGCCAGCCTTTGGCCCAGGCCCTGGCCCGTGCGCAATTGGCCGAAGACCTGGAAGCGGCGCGGCTGCATGGCGAAACCGAGCAATTGCGCAGCGCGCTGCTGGCCTCGGTGTCCCACGATTTGCGCACACCGCTGACGTCCATGCGCGGCAGCATCGACAGCCTGCTGGCCCTTGGCGAAGCGATCCCGCTGGAGGATCGCCGCGAGTTGCTCGAAGGCACTCGCGACGAAGCCGAACGCCTCGACCGCTATATTCAAAATCTGCTGGACATGACCCGCCTCGGTCACGGCGCGCTGAAACTGGCGCGGGACTGGGTGTCACCCGCCGACATCGTCGGCAGTTCGCTCAATCGCCTGCGCGCGGTGCTGGCGCCGTTGCAGGTCAGCACCGAAGTGCCGGCCGAGTTGCCGTTGCTCTATGTGCATGCGGCGCTGATCGAGCAGGCGTTGGTCAATGTAATCGAAAACGCCGCGCGGTTTTCCCCGGCTCACGGGCGCCTGCAAGTGCGCGCCGGGGCTGATGACAGCGAGCTGTTTTTTTCCGTCAGTGATGAAGGTCCGGGAATTCCCGAAGAAGAACGGTCGAAGATTTTCGATATGTTCTACACCGCCGCCCGCGGTGATCGGGGCGGGCAGGGTACCGGGCTGGGGTTGGCGATTTGTCAGGGCATGGTCGGCGCCCATGGCGGGCGGATCAGTGTCGCCGACGGTATCGAAGGCCGCGGCACCTGCATCACCTTGCACTTGCCATTGCAGGCGCAGCCGGCCCTTGAAAATTAAGCGCCGAAAGTGAAGCCTGATCGCGCTTGCGCTACTCTCTTGCCACTTCTTTGTGTTGATGTGAATTCATGAGCCAGACCGCGACCATTTTGGTCATCGACGACGAACCGCAGATCCGCAAATTCCTGCGCATCAGCCTCGCCTCCCAGGGCTACAAAGTGCTGGAAGCCGGCACCGGAAACGAAGGGTTGGCGCAAGCGGCGCTGAACAAACCCGACCTGCTGGTGCTCGACCTCGGCCTGCCGGACATGGACGGCCAGCAAGTGCTGCGCGAGTTTCGCGAATGGTCGACGGTGCCGGTGCTGGTGTTGTCGGTGCGGGCCAGCGAAGGGCAGAAGGTCGAAGCGCTGGACGGTGGCGCCAACGACTACGTGACCAAGCCGTTCGGCATTCAGGAATTCCTCGCCCGGGTGCGCGCCTTGTTGCGCCAGGCGCCGGCTGGTGAAGCCCAACAAGCGGCCCTGACGTTCGGCCCGCTGACCGTGGACCTGGCCTATCGCCGGGTACTGCTCGACGGCGCCGAAGTCGCGCTGACCCGCAAGGAGTACGCGGTGCTGGCGCAATTGGCGCGGCATCCGGGGCGGGTGATTACCCAGCAGCAATTGCTCAAGGATATCTGGGGGCCGACCCATACCGAGGACAGCCATTATCTGCGGATTGTGGTGGGGCATTTAAGACAAAAACTGGCGGACGATCCGACCCAGCCGCGGTTTATCGTGACCGAGGCGGGAGTGGGGTATCGGTTGTTGAGTGAGGGTGGCATTTAGGTTTTGTTGTGTCGGGTCGGGCGCCTTCGCGAGCAAGCCCGCTCCCACATTGGAATGCATATCCCTGTGGGAGCGGGCTTGCTCGCGAAGAGGCCCTCTCATTCACTCGAGAATCATGGGTTGTCAGTTCTGCTCATTCTCATACCGATCCATCGTATCCCGCGCAATCTCCCTTCCCAGCGCGATCAGCTCCGGCGCTTTGTAAAACTCGAAAAACCGGCACACCCGCTTCGGCACGTTGATCAGGACGTCCGGTGGATACCCGGCAATCTTGTACTGCGCCAATGAGGTCTGCATCACCTCGAAACTCTGGTTGATCAGGTCCAGCAAAGACGCGGGCCCGACGTTATCGATGATGAACGAACCTGTCGCGGATTTCGGTGCGCCTTCACCTTGCGGGGCCGCCGCCGGTTGCTGGGCTTCAGGTTCGGCGGATTCGATCCACGGATTGATCTCCGCCGCTTCGGCCTTCAGCGCTTCTTGCTCCAGTAACAGCAATTGTTCGGCCTGTTTACGCCGGAACGGCATCTTCGAACCGAGCGAGTTGATCAGGCTATTGAACCGTGACTTGAACGCCGCCGGACGCTGGATCACCGGCAGTTGGTAATGGCGCTGGTTGGTCGAGTTGAGGTTGACCGCGATGATCAGATCGCAATGGCTCGACACCACCGGCACGATCGGCAACGGGTTCAACAAACCGCCATCGACCAGCATGCGATTGCCCTGCATCACTGGCGTAAACAAACTGGGGATCGCCGCCGAGGCGCGAATGGCCTGGTGCAGGCAGCCGGCCTGGAACCAGATTTCCTGCTGGTTGGTCAGGTCGGTGGCCACCGCCGTGTAGGGAATGCGCAGGTCTTCGATATTGATCTCGCCGACGATCTTGCGGATCTGGCCGAAGACTTTTTCGCCGCGAATGGCGCCCAGGCGAAAACTGACGTCCACCAGACGCAACACGTCGAGGTAATCCAGGCTTTCGATCCAGTTGCGATACTCGTCGAGTTTGCCGGCGGCATAAATCCCGCCGACCACGGCGCCCATGGAACAACCGGCGATGCAGGCGATGTCGTAGCCACGCCGCTCGATCTCTTCAATGACACCGATATGGGCATAGCCCCGGGCTCCACCCGAGCCCAGCACCAGTGCGACACGCTTTTTCATGAATCGCCCTCGTTTGACAAGGTTCAACAATGCACCCATCGAGGGCTGTGCTTCAATCGGTAAGGTCGTTTGCCGAGGCGGGGGCGTCGTTTTTTCGACACTGCATGGCGACAGATGGGTATGCTCGCGAGCGCTATAGTTTGTACGGGCGGGGCAAGGCACTTTTTGCGTGCCGCACCGTCTTACCTGCGCGACTGTTTATCTATCTTTGAGGTGTTATCGATGAAAGCCTGGATCTGTGTGCCTTTGATTGCCCTGGCTCTGGCCGGTTGTGCTGGCAAAACTGCGTACCGCGACAGCTGTGGCACCCAGATCGATGCGGCCTGGCATGAGCTGGACCTGGCCAAGGCCGAAGGTTTCGCCGGCACCGTCAGTTACTCCAAGGCCCTGTCACTGCTGACCGGCGCCAAGACCCAGCAGCAATTCGAAGCCTACGAAGGCTGTACCAGCAAGGCCGAGAAGGCACGCTTCTATATTCGTGAGTCGCGTGCAGGTCGTTAAGCGCATGATGTAGCTCAATGCCTGCGGGGTTCGACGCAGGCAGGATGACATTGAGCGGGATAACGCAAACTCGATTCAGGGAGCAAGTGATGTCTGCCTTGGTTGACCGGTTGGTGGCTCAAGTCTTGAGCATTGAAGTCCGTTTGCTTGCCTGCCAGGCACGCTTGAGTGCCCGCACCGACCCGGAAGCACTGCACGATTTGCGCACCACGGTGCGGCGCTTGCGCAGTCTGTTGCGGCCGTTGCGTGGTTTGCCCGGGGTCGAACAACTGGAAAGCGCGGCGTCCGGGGTCGGTGAGCTGACCACGCCGCTGCGCGATCGCGAAGTGCTGGCGGCGTACTTGCTCCAGCACGGTCAACCCGAGGCGGCGCAGCGGCGCATGGCGCAAATGGACGTGGCTTATCCAACCGTTGCGACCAGCCCGCAAGTGATTCAACTGCTGATGATCCTCGACGCCTTCCCGCGTTTTCTACGGGCCTCCCAGCGTCAGGGGTTGCTCCAGGGCTTGCGCAAGCGCATCGAAAAGCGCCTGGCCAAGCAGTGGAAAAAACTGGATGAGGCTTTGCACGACCCGGCCCATGATCGCCATCGTTTGCGCTTGTTGATCAAGCGTGTGCGCTATGGCATCGAGGCTTATCCCGAACTGGATCGCCTGCCGAAAGCGGCGATGCCACGGCTCAAATCGGCCCAGGCCGCATTGGGCGATTGGCACGACTGCTGGCAGTGGCTGCTTCGGGCCGAACAGGAAGCGGATTTGCAGTCCTGTGTCGCGGTCTGGAAAACCACCATGGCCAAGGCTGAAGGTCGCGCCGACCGCGTGCTCGACAAACTCAGCGCTACCTGCTTCAAATCCTGAGAACACCACAAACTCAAATGTGGGAGCGGGCTTGCTCGCGAATGCGGTGTGTCAGTCACCACCTGTATTGACTGACGCACCGCATTCGCGAGCAAGCCCGCTCCCACAAGGGATCATGTTGGATTTGGAATTGCGTCCTATCTGTCAGTCTCTTTGTCCGGAATAAGCGCTGTATCCCCTCCGCAGGCTAGTTAAGATCCCTTCATCCTTTTCCCGCATTCTTGAGGTTCCCATGCGCTTTTCCGATCTGCTCGATGCTGTCCGCAGCCAACCGCAGGAGCTGTCCATTCCCGCTGAGTGGGGTCAGGGCCGAGCCAGTTTTGGTGGTCTGGTCGCCGCGTTGCAGTACGAAGTCATGCGCGCGAAAGTCCCGGCGGATCGTCCGGTACGTTCGCTGGCGATCACCTTTGTCGGCCCGGTCGAGCCTGATGCTCCGGTCAGTTTTGAAGTTGATGTGTTGCGTGAAGGCAAAGCCGTCAGCCAGGTGCTGGGCCGGGTGATGCAGAAAGGTCAGGTGGTGACGTTGGTCCAGGGCAGCTTCGGCGCCTCGCGACCATCCGAAGTGGCCGTGGCGGCCGAGCCTGCACCGCAGATGAAACACTGGGACGACTGCCAGGAACTGCCTTACATCAAAGGCGTGACCCCGGAATTCATGAAGCATCTGGCGATGCGCTGGAGCGTCGGTGGGTTGCCGTTCACCGGCAACAAATCCCGGGACATGGGCGGTTGGGTGCGTTTGCGCGGTGATGTGAAAGAAGAGGCGCTGAGCGAGGCGTATATCCTGGCGCTAGTCGACGCCTGGCCGCCGGCCTTGTTGCCGCACCTGAACAAACCGGCGGCGGGCAGCACGCTGACCTGGACCATCGAATTCGTCCAGCCGCTGCTGGCGCTAAGCACGTTGGATTGGTGCAAGTATCTGGTAGACATCGAACTCGCCCGTGACGGCTACGGCCACGCGGCGGCGAAGCTGTGGAGCGCTGACGGTCAGTTGATCGCCATGAGCCGGCAGACCGTGACGATCTTCGCCTGACTCAGCGCCGGTGGCGCTGACGCCAGGCGCGCCACCAGCCGCCGCTGAGGAAAAACCGTGGGAAGGTCAGGAACTGCTCGACCAGCAAGCGTGACATCGCGTCTTTGCGATCCGTGAACGGCTCGGAGGCTTGCGCCTCCAGGCTGTGACCGTGGCGCTGCAAGCCCAATGCAGCGATGACGCCGATAACGCCGATCACGACATTCAGCAAGCTCAGGCTGAACACCCCGGACACAATCAGCAGGAACCCGATGATGAACAGCGGTACGGCGATCAGGTGTATCGCCAGGTTGGTGGGGTGCTGGTGATTGTGCGGGTACGACTTCCATTGCCAGGCCGGAAGGTTGGGGTGACGTTTGCCCATGATGAAACTCCTCAAATCCATGTTGAACACATGCTTGAAGAATAGGCGCGGCACTGGAGGGCGGCGAATCAAGGTTGGCTATCGGAGTGATAGGGGTAATGGTCAATATTGATGTTGACGGGGCGGACGCCTTCGCGGGCAAGCCTCGCTCCTACAGGGGATCGCGGTCTACTGTAGGAGCGAGGCTTGCCCGCGAAGAGGCCCTCAGAGTTTCAACTGCCCAATAGCCTTGCTCAACTCCCCAGCCAACGTCGCCAACTCATTACTGGTGTTCGCCGAATCCACGGTCTGTTGCACGGTGTTCTCAGTCACATCACGAATGCTCACCACCGAGCGATTCATCTCCTCTGCCACATGACTCTGCTGCTCGGCAGCCACGGCGATTTGCGTGTTGCTTTCGCGCATCTGCGCCACGGCACTGGTGATTTGTGCCAGTGCCGCCCCGGCTTCCTGAGCCTGCTGCACGCAGTCGTCAGCCTTGAATGAGCTCTCCTGCATGAAATCCACGGCATCCCGGGTTCCGGCCTGCAACGCCGACACCATCAGGGTGATTTCGTCGGTGGAGGTTTGCACACGCTTGGCCAGGTTGCGCACTTCATCGGCCACCACCGCAAAACCACGGCCCATTTCACCGGCCCGCGCGGCCTCAATGGCGGCGTTGAGCGCCAGCAGATTGGTTTGCTCGGCGATGCTGTGAATCACACTGACCACGCCGTTGATCTTCTGACTGTCCTCGGCTAAGCGCTGGATCATCTCGGCGGTTTGTTGCACGCCGCTGGACAACCCGGCAATCGACTTTTGCACCCGACTGACCACTTCCTGACCACTGCCGGCCAGGGTGTCAGCGCTTTGCGACAGGTCGCGGGTGGCGCCGGCATGTTGGGCGATGTGGTAGACCGTGGCGGTCATTTCATTGATCGCCGTAGCGGCCTGATCGGTTTCGCTTTGCTGGCCGAGCATGCCGTGGCGCACGTCGTTCATGCTCGCCGCCAATCGCGCAGCACCGACGTCCAGTTGCCGGGCGGTATTGGCAACTGTATTGACCACCCGCTGATAACCGGCCTGCATGGCATTGAACGCATTGGCCATCTGCCCGACTTCATCTTTGCAGGCCAGGGGCACGCGGGCCGACAGGTCGCCAGTTTTTTCGACGTGCAGCATCACGTCTTTCAAGGTGTTGAGCTGGCTGAGCAAGAAGCGGATCAGTAGCTGCGAAGCACCGAGCATCGCCAGCATCAGGATTGCCACTGCCATTGCATAGTTGAAGAAACGTTCACCGAACACCTGACTCAGGCTCGGGCCGTAAGCGATCACCGCGACTTGCTGGCCGTCGGCGCGACTGAACACCTCGGCGCCCATCAATGGGTTGTCGCCGAACAGCGGCATGGCATTGATCTCGACCCAACCGTTGTTGGTGTCCGTCAGTTCCAGTACCGGTTGTTCGTTCAGCCGTGGTGCCTGGCCGTGGCTGAAGGTCAGCACGTTGTCAGCCTTGGGCAGCGGCTGCCCGGCGGGCCAGGCGTTGAGCAACCGCGCCTGGGCTTGGGCCGACGCCTGGGACGCGTGGCTACGGGCCTGCTGTTCGAGTTGTACGGCGTACAGCACCAACAACAGGGTGGTGACGAAGGCGACCGCGTTGACCGCCCAGAATTTGTATTTCAGCGAGATGTTGCTAAGCCAGGCACCCATAGGAAGGTCTTCTCTGATAGCGGAAACAGCATTGGCAAGGTGCCAGCATTGTGCCGCTATGCAGGGAATCGGATTTGACGCAGGTCAATGACTACCACACAGATATTGTGGAGCAGCACTAATCCCCTGTGGGAGCGGGCTTGCTCGCGAATGCGGAGTGTCAGGCACCAAATGCATTGACTGACACTCCGCTTTCGCGAGCAAGCCCGCTCCCACAAGGGGGAATAGTGGTTACTGGGGGACTGTGGGCAGGTTGAAGAATGCCCGCGCACAAGCCGTCGTATGCGCCGCCAAGTCCTCTTCGCTCTCTTCACGATGCAACGCCACTTCACGCAGCACTTCAGTCAAATACGCTGGCTCGTTACGCCCGTTCTTCGGCTTCGGTCGCAGGCTGCGGGGCAGCAGGTACGGCGCATCGCTCTCCAGCATCAGGCGGCCGCGCTTGATCTCTTTCACCAACGGATGCAGGTGCGTGCCCCGACGTTCGTCGCAGATCCAACCGGTGATGCCGATGTGCAAATCCAGGTCGAGGTAGCTGAACAGCGCCTTCTTTTCACCGGTGAAGCAATGCACCACGGCGGCGGGCAGCTGATCGCGGTAGTCACGCAGGATTTCCAGCAAGCGCTGGCTGGCATCGCGTTCATGCAGGAACACCGGCAATTGCAGCTCGACCGCCATGGCCAGGTGCTGTTCGAGGACCTTTTCCTGCTGCGGGCGCGGCGAGAAGTCGCGGTTGAAATCCAGCCCGCATTCGCCCACGGCGACCATATTCGTCTCCTTGAGCAAACTGCGCAGGCGCTGTTCGCTGTCGGCGTTCCAATCGCTGGCGCAGTGGGGGTGAATGCCGGCGGTGGCGAACAGCCGTTGCGCGCTTTCATCCAGTTGCCGACACAGCTCCAAAGCCTGTTCGCTGCCGTCGACGCTGGTCCCGGTGAGCACCAATTGGCAGACCCCGGCAGCGTAGGCGCGATCGAGTACAGCCTGGTGTTTATCGTCGAAACTGGGGTTGGTCAGGTTGACGCCGATATCGATGAGTTGCATGGTGCTACCTCGGACCAAAGGCCGGAAAGCATATCAGAGCTGTAGATTTATAAGAAAAGCCAAGAACTACAACGAGTTAAAGCTGTCTCTTGATGCCGCGAGACAGGTCGGGTTGGTGAAACTGCCATCACTGTGCCAGTCTTTCGCACTTTGCCAGCGCTCAAGGCGCTCTGTTTCTGTCGTTCGATGTCATGAATTTTCGTGAGGTCGGCCAGTATTCTTTCCGGAGAGTGGATGACACGTCCCTCGGTTTTGCTACTGCTGTGTTGTTCGTTGCTGCTGCCGATGCCGGCGGTTGCGCGTCTGGCCGGACCGCTGCAAGCCGTGCCGGCCACCAAGGTTCGCGACCTGGCAGAAATCCGCAGTAGCCGGGTGCTGAAGGTCTTGGTCAACCAGAGCCGCAACAGCTCCGGTGAAGTCCAGGGCCAGGCCATCGGTGTCGAATACCATCGCCTGCGCGCCTTCGAGCAATACCTCAATGGCCACGCGCGCGACGGTCAGGAAATCACTCTCAAGATCATCCCCAAAGCCAAGGATCAACTGCTCGGCGCGTTGCAGCGCGGGGAGGGTGACTTGGTGGCACCGGGGGAATTGCTTGACCCGCAATCGGGCCACGCGGTCAGTACCAGTGAACCGATTGCCAGCAACGTGCCGCTGATTCTGGTGGGCATCAAGGGTGAACGCCGTTACACGAAACTCGAACAACTCTCCGGTAAAACCCTGGCATTGCCCACGGGCAGCGCGGCCGGGGATGCGGTCAGTCAGATCAACCAAAAACTCGCCCTGCACAAACTGGCGCCGGTGAAGGTCGAGTGGGTCGACCCCAGCCTGGCGGTCGAGGACGTGCTGGAAATGGTCCAGGGTGGCATTTTCCACCTGACCATCGTCGAGCAACCGATTGCCGAGCGCTGGGGCAAGATTTTGCCCAAGTTGCGCTTCGATCGGCAGTTGCTGATCAGCGAGCCCGGTGAGGAATACTGGTTCGTGCGCCGTGATGCCTCGATGCTGCGCGCGAGCATTGACCGCTTCCTGACCACCTACAAAAAACCGTCGGATGAGGACGTGGCGTTCCTGCGCATCTACCGACGGCTGTATCAAGTGCACTATCCGTTGGCCAAGGCTGATCGACAGCGCCTGGAAAAACTCCGGCCGGTGCTGCAGAAACATGCGGATGCCCAAGGCATGGACTGGCTGAACCTGGCGGCGCTGGCGTTCAAGGAATCAGCGTTGCAACCCGAGGCCCGCGGTGGCGGCGGCCCGACGGGCCTGATGCAGATCACCCCGTCCGCGGCCCAGCGCGTCGGGGTCAACAATATTCAAAACCTCGACGCCAATGTGCAAGCCGGGGCCAAGTACCTGGCGATGATTCGCCGCAAATTCTTCTCCAGCCCCAAACTCAACGAGCGCGAGCGCATGGCGTTCGTGCTGGCGGCCTACAACATGGGGCCGGAACGGGTCCAGGGCATGCGGGCCGAGGCCCGGCGACGGGGCCTGAATCCGAATCAGTGGTTCTTTCAGGTCGAGCGCATCGCCATGGAGCAAGTGGGGATGAGCGCCGTCAGCTATGTTAATAGCGTGAACAAGTATTACTTGGCGTTCGATCGGGAGCGGGAGTCGTTGGAGCCTCAGGGACAAAAAGTCGCCTTACGGAAATGATCGACTAAACTGATTGTTATAGCGGAATATTTGCGCTTTTATCATTCGATTTAGCGATTAATATGGCGGCCAACCAACACACATAATCAATGGATGACACAGCATGAGCACACTGATCAATAAGGTACTGTTTACCCGCGCTGGCTACGGCCTGACTGTTCTGCGGATCTTTGTCGGCATCATCTTCGCTGCCCACGGCTCGCAGAAACTGTTCGGCCTGTTCGGCGGCTACGGGATTGCCGGTACCGCGCAGTACATGGAAAGCCTGGGCCTGGCACCGGGTCACCTGATGGCGATCCTGGCCGGTGGCACCGAGTTCTTCGCCGGCCTGGCCTTGATCATCGGCCTGCTGGTGCGTCCCGCGGCGCTGGGGCTGATCTTCCTGTCGCTGGTTGCCATCTTCACGGTGCATATCAGCAACGGTCTGTTCATGGCCAACAACGGTTATGAGTTCGCCCTGGCCTTGCTCGGTGGCAGCGTCGCGGTGCTGATCGAAGGTGCCGGCAAGCTTTCGGCGGACCGCGCCATCGCTGGCTGACCGCTCTGGCTCAACGAAAAGGCCCGCATTGTGCGGGCCTTTTTTGTTGCGCGTCATTCTTGACACTGTCCGGTCAGGTTCTCTAGGATGCTGCTCATGCGCCGATTTAAACAGCTACTTGCGGGGCGCCAGGTGACTCATTCAGTTGCCGATAGAAGCTTGAATCAGGCTTCGAAATACCGCTAAAGCGCTGGTTCGGTGTTGCCTCTCACCTGCCATGCAGACTTTTGAGGCAGAGACACGACCCAATGAATGCACTAAGCCCTGTTGTACGTCCCGCGCCGATCACGGCACACCTCACCCAGCGCAATCCAAAAATCCTGCTTGGCGGTAAACATCAGCCGACGCTGTTGCGTTATCTCGATGGCTGGCCACGTCGCACCGGCGGTCCCGCCGCGTTCCTGATCCAGTTCGTCGAAGACGGCGAGTCCCTGGCCCGTTTTGCAAACGACAGTTTTGATCTGGCGGTGATTCAGTCGCCCAATCTTGAAGACGCACCTGAAGTGATCAAACAGCTGACTCGCGTTGCGCGACAGGGATTGATTACCCGGCGCTGAGGCTCAGGGATACTCGATCGCCACGATGTACACGCACTGCTCACCGGTCGGTGTCTGGACCCGAACTTCAGCGTCCAGCGCCTTGCCAATCAGTGCCCGCGCCAAAGGCGAATCGATGCTGATCAATCCCAGTTTCAGATCCAGTTCATCCGGGCCGACGATGCGATAGCGCGACTCTTTGCCTTCTTCATCTTCAATGGTGACCCACGCACCAAAGTAAACCTTGTTCGGATCGCTGGGCTTTTCGCTGACGACTTTCAGGGCTTCCAGGCGCTTGGTGAGAAAACGTACGCGGCTGTCGATCTCGCGGAGCATTTTTTTGCCGTAGGTGTACTCGGCGTTTTCCGAGCGATCACCCTGGGCCGCCGCCTCGCTGACCGATTGCGTCACCTGTGGTCGGCGCACATGCCAGAGTTCGTGAAACTCGGCACGCATCCGCGCTTCACCTTCAGGGGTGATCAGCGCGGTGCCAGCGGTGCGGGGAGGGCGATAACGGCTCATGGCGACTTCTTGTGTTTGAGAGTGCTTGAGTCTATCAACCCTCGCGCAAGACTGTCAGGGGGCTGGCGTTCAAGGCGCGACGTGTGCCGAACACACCGGCGCCACCAATCAGCACCGCGCCGATCAATGGCAACACCAGCAGCCACGGATGCGGATGCCAGGGCAGGTCGAAGGCGTAGCGGTAAAGTACCAGGCTGACCAACTCCGAACCCAGTGCCGCCAGCAAACCGCTGACCGCGCCTAGCAAGCCGAACTCGATCCGCCGTGCCTTGACCAGTAACTGCCGCTCGGCCCCCAAGGCCCGCAACAGCGCGCCTTGGCGAATCCGTTCATCCAGCGTGGCTTGCAGACCGGAGAACAGCACCGCCATCCCCGCCGCCAACACGAACAACAACACGTACTCCACCGCCAGGGTGACTTGGGCGAGGATGCTGCGCAGCTGTTCCAGCAACGCTTCGACTTGCAGAATGGTCACCGCCGGGAACGCCCGGGACAGATCGACAATCTGCTGATCGTGGCCGGCCGCCAGATAGAAGCTGGTGAGGTAAGTCGCCGGCAGATCCTTCAAGGTGCCGGGCTGGAAGATCATGAAGAAGTTCGGCTGGAAGTTGTCCCAGTTGATCTCCCGCAGGCTAGTGACTTTCGCTTCGCGATTGACCCCGCCGACAGTGAACACCAGATGATCGCCCAGCTTGAGTTTCAGGCTTTCGGCGACCTTGCCTTCGACTGACACACCGGGAATTTCATCCGGTGTTTGTTCAGTCCACCAGTTGCCCGAAGTGAGCTTGTTGCCCGCCGGCAGGTCCGCCGCCCAGGTCAGGCTCAGGTCACGCTGGATCGCCCGGTCACCGGCCGAATCCTTGCTGACGATGTCCTGCACCGCTTCGCCATTGATGCTGATCAGCCTTCCCGGCACCACCGGGTACAGCGGCGCCGATTGCGCCGACAGTTCGATCAGGCGATCAGTAAACGCCTGCTTGTCCGCTGGCAGGATGTTCAGCGCGAAATAATTCGGCGCGTTTTTCGGTAGCTGGTTTTGCCAGGTATCGAGCAACTCGCCGCGCAGCAAAGCGATCAGCGCCATGGACAGCAGAATCAAACCGAAGGCCAGGGATTGGCCGGCCGCTGCCAGTGGATGGCGCAGTAATTGGCCAAGGCCCAAACGCCACGGCAAGGAAGCGCGGGCCAGCATCCGGCGCAGGCTTTTGAGCAGCAACAGCAGCAAACCGCCGAGCACCACGGCGGCGATCACGCCGCCGCCGAGCAGGGCGAACGTCAGAACCAGGTCCAGGCTCAGGCGCCACATGATCAACCCGAGCGCACCCAGCGCCGCACAGTAGACCATCCAGGTACTGGACGGAATCGGCAACATGTCCCGACGCAGCACCCGCAATGGCGGCACCCGCCCGAGTGCGGCCAGCGGTGGCAGGGCAAAGCCAGCCAGAGCTACCAACCCGGTGCCGATCCCTGCAACGGCCGGCAACAAACCGCCCGGCGGAACATCGGTGGGCAACAAGTCATGCAGTAGCGCAAACAGACCAAGTTGCGCCAGCCAGCCGAGCAGGGCACCGCTGAGACTGGCGAGCAGGCCGAGGACTGTCAGCTGCAAACTGAACAACACCATGGTTTCCCGGCGGGACAGACCCAGGCACCGCAGCAATGCGCTGGCATCGAATCGGCGCGTGGCGAAGCGTGTCGCCGACAGCGCCACCGCCACCCCGGACAGTAGAACGGCTACCAGACTGGCCATGTTCAAGTAGCGTTCGGCCTTGCCCAGTGCACCACCGATTTGCCGATTGCCGTCCCGAGCATCTTGCAGGCGCTGGTTGGCGGCGAGGCCGGGCTTGACCAGTTGGCGATAGGTTTCCAGCGCCTGGGCCTTGCCGCGCCAGAGCTCGCGGTAACTGACCCGGCTGCCGGGTTGCACCACGCCGGTGGCGGTGAGATCGCTGAGGTTGATCAGCACTCGCGGCGTCAGGCTGTAGAAATTACCGGCGCGATCAGGCTCATACGTCAGCACTCGCGTCAGCTTCAAGGTTTTCATGCCGACGTCGATGCTGTCGCCAATCTTCAGGTCCAGCGCCGTCAGCAGGCGTGACTCGACCCAAGCCTCGCCGGATTTCGGCCCGCCACCGGATACTTCCGGGGCGAAGGGCGCGGGGGCACTTTTCAGTTCACCGCGCAACGGATAGACGTCGTCGGCCGCCTTGATGCTGGACAGCTGGATACCGTTGTCGGTGGCGATAACGCTGGAGAATTCCACCACCTGGGCGTGCTCCAGGCCCAGCTCCGTGCCGCTCTTGATCTGTTCCGGACGCGCCGGCGAACTTCCTTCCAGTAGCAGGTCGGCGCCGAGAAACTCGGTGGCGCGCAACATCATGGCGCCGTTGAGGCGGGCACCGAAATAACCGATGGCGGTACTCGCCGCCACGGCCACCAGCAAAGCGAAGAACAATACCCGCAGCTCACCAGCGCGGGCGTCGCGCAGCAGTTGGCGGATGGCGAGGCTGAACAGGCGCAATAGCGGCAAGCGTGCCATCAAGGCTCCAGAGGGGCGACCAGCAGGCCGGCTTCAAGGCGGATCAGGCGCCGGCAACGATGTGCCAGGCGTTCGTCGTGGGTCACCAGCACCAGGGTCGTGCCGCGCTCCTTGTTCAGTTCGAACAGCAAGTCGCTGATGCGCTCGCCGGTGTGGCTGTCGAGATTGCCGGTGGGTTCATCGGCGAACAGCACGTCGGGCTCGGCGGCAAACGCACGGGCGATCGCCACGCGCTGCTGCTCGCCGCCGGAGAGCTGGCGCGGCGAATGAGTCAGGCGCTGGCCCAGGCCAACCCGTTGCAGCAATTCGGTGGCGCGCGCCCGGGCGTCTTTGCGGCCATCGAGTTCCAGGGGCAGCATGACGTTTTCCAGGGCGTTGAGACTGTCGAGCAACTGGAACGACTGAAAGACAAACCCCACGTGCTCGGCGCGGATGCGTGCGCGCTGATCTTCGTCGAGATTGCTCAGGGCTTGCCCGGCGAGGGTGACTTCGCCACTGCTCGGCAGATCGAGGCCGGCCAGCAGGCCGAGGAGGGTGGATTTGCCGGAACCGGAGGCGCCGACAATGGCCAGACTGTCGCCCTTGTTCAGTTCCAGGCTGAGTTCGTGCAGGATAGTCAGTTCACCTTCCGCGCTGGGAACCACTTTGCTGAGGTTCTTCGCGGTGAGAATGCTTGCGCCCATGGAGAATCCGATGCGAGTGTGGTTTTTGAGTGCTGGCCTGGCCTTGATGTGCATGGCCCAGAACGCAGCGGCGGGTACAGTCCTGATCGTTGGCGATAGTATCAGCGCCGGTTTCGGGCTGGATACCCGCTTGGGGTGGGTGTCGCTGCTTGAGCAACGGCTCAAGCGCGAAGGTTTCGACGATAAAGTGATCAACGCTTCCATCAGCGGCGACACCAGTGCCGGAGGCCAGGCACGCCTGCCGGCGCTGCTTGCAGAGCATAAACCGGAGCTGGTCATCCTCGAGTTGGGAGGCAACGACGGCTTGCGCGGAATGCTCCCAACACAATTGCAACAAAACCTTGCGGCGATGATCGACAGCTCCAAAGCCAGTGGTGCCAAGGTGTTGTTGCTGGGCATGCAACTGCCACCGAACTACGGTGCCCGTTACACCGAGGCCTTTGCGAAGGTCTATGGCACCCTGGCGCAAGAGAAAAAAATCCCTCTGGTACCGTTTTTTCTCGAAGGAATCGGCGGTCATCCAGACTTGATGCAAGCCGACGGCCTGCACCCGGCCGCAGTGGCTCAGGACAAGTTGCTGGAAAATGTCTGGCCGACACTGAAACCGCTGCTTTGAAATATTTTCTCGAAGGGGTCAGAACGGAGAAAGCTGTTTGCTATACCCGAACTTGACGCCTGATGCGAAAAAGCCCCCGCACTCGCGCTGCTTTTTGCAGTTCTGGCATTCGGGGGCGAACTCGTTCTTCCAATCACTAATCGATTTTCGGTAGTAGGGAAGAATATCCGGGTTCACCAAGCACAGTTGATGATTGTAGACCGAGACGTTCATGCCGTACTTGGCGAGGATGCTAACCGACTTGCTAAGCGTGTCTTTGTACTCGATGGGGTCGATCCATAGCTCGTCGAGATTGGCCCTGGTAAAGCCCATCATTTCGAGGCCCATCAGGGCCACCTGATCAACAAAAAGAAGATTGCGGGCGATGAACTCACACAGCTCCGGAAGTCGTTGCACCGAGAGCTTGTGTATGACCACTCGGATCTCAACCCTCTGACCCAAGCGCTTGAGGTTAAGAATGCCTTGAATGGTTTCATCGAACGCACCTCGAGCCTGGACGATGTAATCATGCAGTGTCGGATCGTCTGAATAGACGGGAATTCCAATCATCGAGTCGGCCAATTCAATGGCTGCATATTTTTCTGCGAACGTTGGATCTTTGAAGCTTCTACCGTTCGAGAGGATGTGGATTGCGGTTCTTGGCAAATAGCTTTTGGTCAGGCTGATGATCTTAAGGAAACGCTCTTGGTTTGTTGTTGGCTCTCCCCCAGTAAACCCTAGCTCTCGGGTCTCTTTTGGGATTAACGGAATCAAGCTCTCGATCTCATCGAGTATCCATGAGTCATCAGCGGTTTTAGGTGGTTGGGAGCACATCAGACAGTAGTTATTGCATTGCTCGGTCAGCAGAATGCTGTTGTTCGGTGACGAAGCGCGGAACAACACTCGGATGCTCTGACGATCCGCGGAAAGTCGGATAACGTCATTGTCACCAATGTAGCTGTAGTCATCCGGCAGGATCGAATAATCAGAACCAGCAGGCAATTCTTCGACCAGCTTTTGACGTTGCTCGGTCAGTAGATAGTGTGCGAATCCACTGGGGATCTGATGATCGGAAACCAGATAAGCCAATTCCCGGCGCAAGACATCAGGTAGGTTTCGGTTGGTGGAAACCTTGATCAGGGTGAGATCCTTGTAAACATCAACAGCGTGGATACGGATTATTTTGCCGCTGAGCTTCAGCATCGATTGGCCCATCCCATAAAAATCCGTTTTGTATGTTCGTCGCTTCCCATCAGTTCAATCAGATGCTTGAAAATCGCCATGTTGCGCTTGCAGAACGAGGACTCAGGTTTTCTCGCTACCAGATCCCTATGCATGGCGTGATGGTAGACGGGCTCTGCTCCACAATAAGGTTCAAACGCACAGTCAGAGCACATAGGGGCGCTTAAGGTGAAGGAGTTTTCCAGTGCATCCAGAAGCTGATCGGAGAGAATGATCTCTTCATACGAATGCTCAAGGACGTTGCCCAGCCTGAACGTATGATCGCCCATCTCTGCAAGCATCCGGCTTTCGTCCGAGGCATAGACGGCCCCGTCGTAATTGAAAACGATGGCAGCGATGCCAGCGCCAGCAGGGTTCATCAGGTCAACAAATCCAGGATCACCTGATGTCAGCATTTTTGTCAGTACAAGAGAGGAATATTGCTCGACAAATCGTACACCGGACTTGTTCAGCTCAATGATGTACTCAAGACCTTCCTTGTAAAACACCAGCCAGCGCTCAGTGTCATACGACATGTATTTCTTTGTCTTGATCGCAAAGCCGTATGGGGAAAGCGTACGGAGAAAGATTCCGTCAAAGCCTAGGCGCAAATATTCGTCGATGATGTCTCTTGCTCGTGGCAGGCTCTTGTCCGTCGTTGTCATCAGAGCTGACACTTGATCGTAACCAAGAGCTGCGCGTGCCTTTTTCAGGCCTTCTTCGAAGCGCTGATGGCTGTCTCGCCCGGGTCTTGGGCGGTTTGCATTATGCAGATCCATTGGTCCGTCGAGAGAAGACGAAAGCACAATTTTGTGCTGCTTGCAGAAATCGAGCACATCATCAGTCAGTAGCGATAGCGTGGTAGCAATGACGAACTGAAGGTCACGACCTTCCTTAAGGTTGCGTTTTTTTGCCTCACTAACGATGTACTTCACCATTTCGAAGTTCAGCAGGGGCTCGCCCCCCTGAAATTCTATTTTGATGGCTGGATTCGGAGACCTGAAAACGAAGTCCAAAGACTTTTCAGCCATCTCCTTCGTCATGTCGAATTCGCCTTTGCTCTCCGATTGCCTTGATACCTGGCAATACGGGCAGCTGTGGTCGCAGCGAAGGGTTACGACAAAGATATGCAGATTCGTGAACTTGGCCAATCTGGACAATCGCGTGCGAATCTTGAGTGCCAGAAGCTGAAGCGGCGCCTGTTCATTGCTGAAACGGATGAACTGTTTCGATCTGAGCGTAGGGATCAGTTCGGACGAGATCGGAAGCGTCTTGTTGATCAGTGGTTCGAGCATCGATATCGGTATGACGTGATACTCACCTGCCATGTTGGTGATGACGTACTCGTCGTCATTCAGACGATCAAATTTGAACGGCAGCAACTCGTAGGGACGTTGCTCTATATAAAACTCCAGCTTTTGGAATTTACTCACTGATAAGTCCGGTTTCTGAGAAGGCCAGCCCAAGGATCAGATTCCTGATCGGTAGGGTCTCAGCGTTCAGCCGATGCCGCAGCTGGTAGTCGAGTACATCCTTCTTGAATTCTTGAATGGCTGACAGAAACGAAGATTCATCGATGCCGATATTCGAGGACAAGGCGCAGATAAATTTTCCATCAGCGCATGTGATATCAGCTGTCAGTGAGTTCATCGAGCGATAAGCGGCTTTTTGCAGTACCTGTCCGTCATAAAGCCGCTCATCAAAGACGAGCGTCGCCGCGCGTTCCATTTCAGGAGCCCGAGTGGTGGGAGCTATGTGAGCTGTGCGACGCGTGTGAGCTATGAGAGCTGTGGTAGGCCATGAATTGACCTTGATCTCCACGTTTCAGGATAAATGCAAAGAGATCATTACCGCCGCGAACCGAAAGGTTCTCACTCTGAGTAGCCGATTGGAATGAAATGGTGGTGTCGGGATTGGGCTCGACAACCTCGTGGCTTGCTAAGGCCGAAGCCTGTTCGGTAGCTACAGCTGCGGCCAGAGTTGCCATTGGTACTAGAAAGGAGCGCTTTTTCATTATTAGATTTCCTTATCCTGGGTGTGGGTATTCGCTGAGTCTCACTGGCGGATAGCCATGATGTCAATGTGGAATTAGTAACGGAGCCCTTTCCATCCCTTAAATCCGACAGACGTACCTTTGGCTGCCCAAGTTCGGTGTCTGCGCTAACCTCGTCATCGAGAAAAAATCCCGCTGGTCCCGTTTTTTCTCGAAGGAATCGGCGGTCATCCAGACTTGATGCAAGCCGACGGCCTGCACCCGGCCGCAGTGGCTCAGGACAAGTTGCTGGAAAATGTCTGGCCGACACTGAAACCGCTGCTTTGACGCTTTTCTAGTGGCTGTGTTTCGGCTAAGGTGGCGCCCCCGATTTGGAGCCCCCGATGCCGCGTCCTGCCTGGTCCCTTTTTGCCTACCAACTGATCGAGCCTGACGAGCAGCTGGATCTGTTCGCCTGTCAGGAAGTGCGGGTGCATCTGGTGGCGCGTCAGCTGGAACTCGGCGGTTCGGCAGATCGGACCCTGTGCGGCAGCCTGTTGCCGGCACAGCCGCGCTGGTCGAGCGTGAACCGCACGGTGTTCCAGGACCAGCGTTTGTGCTCGTTGTGCCGGGCCATCCTTGAGTCGCAAAAACGCGGCACCTCGCCGATCTGGCCGGAACTGCGGTTCGAGCTTTAAGCCTGTGTGATGGACTTTTGTGGCGAGGGGGCTTGCCCCTGTTGCGCTGCGAAGCAGTGCCAAATCCTGCAGCCGGGTTCCAACTGGCACACCGCGTGTGATGAGTTTACGACTGCTGCGCAGCCGAACGGGGGCAAGCCCCCTCGCCACAAAAACATTTCCAGCCATACACCCCATACATGAAAAAAACGTCATGTATCGCCTGCGATGTTCTTGACCTCCCCGATTTTACGGGCGTCGGTGTACAATCGCCTTCTTATACCCTTGTCGATCATGCGAAGGATTTTCCGGATGTTGCCGCGCTTTCCTGCCGTCACCCGCTGCCTGACCCTTGCTGCCCTGTGTGTGGCGGGTCCGGTTTCAGCACTAGAGCTGCCTCTACCACCTCCAGGTGAAGACATCATCGGTCAGGTGCAAGTGATCAAGGCCAAGTACGAAGATACCTTCGCCGACCTTGGTACCACTTACGATCTGGGCTATTCGGAAATGGTCGCGGCCAACCCGGGCGTCGATGCCTGGTTGCCGGGTGCCGGCACCGAGATTATTCTGCCGACCCGCTTCATTCTGCCGCCGGGCCCGCGTGAAGGCATCGTCATCAACCTGGCCGAGTACCGCCTCTACTACTACCCGAAAGGCCGGAACGTGGTGTACACCTTCCCGCTGGGTATCGGTCGTGAAGGTTGGGGTTCGCCGATCGCCCACACCACCATCACCGCGAAAACGCCGAACCCGACCTGGACGCCTCCAGCGTCGATCAAGGCCGAGCACGCCGCTGACGGTGATCCGTTGCCGAATGTGGTGCCGGCCGGCCCGGACAACCCGCTGGGGCCGTTCAAGTTCAGTCTGGGCACTCCGGGCTACCTGATCCACGGCTCGAACAAAAAGTTCGGCATCGGCATGCGCACCAGCCACGGCTGCTTCCGTATGTTCAACAACAATGTGCTTGAAATGGCGAGCATGGTGCCGGTCGGTACGTCGGTGCGGATCATCAATGACCCGTACAAATTCGGCATGAGTGGCGGCAAGGTCTATCTTGAAGCGCACACGCCGCTGGACGACAACGGCAACCCGTCGGTGGTCGACAAACACACCGCCGTGATCAACGCGATGCTCAAGCGTGAAGACATCACTAACAACCTGCGCATGAACTGGGATGTGGTGCGTGACGTGGTGGCTGCCGAAGACGGCCTGCCGGTGGAAATCGCCGTACCGAACACCGGAGCACCGATGGTGTCGAGCGTACCGGTCGATCTGCAGCAGTAAGCAGCAGGAAAAAGAACCCGCCGACGTTGGCCGTCGGCGGGTTTTTTATGGCCGGTACTAAACGCCGGGCATAAAAAAGCCGACCCATAAATGGATCGGCTTGATAACAACCCCGAAGGATTATTACTTGCGGCTAGCTTTGTCCAGCATGCGCAGAGCACGCTCGTTAGCTTCGTCAGCAGTCTGTTGTGCTTTTTGAGCAGCAGCCAGAGCTTCATCAGCTTTACGGTAAGCTTCGTCTGCACGAGCCTGGGAGCGAGCAGCTGCGTCTTCAGTAGCGGTCAGACGTGCTTCGGTTTCTTTCGATACGCTGCTGCAACCGGTAGCCAGAACTGCGGCCAGAGCCAGAGCAGAGAATTTCAGAACGTTGTTCATCGTGTTCCCCTTCAAGGACTTTCTATTAAGTAGCTGTCTCCTCAGAGTGAGGAAATAGCCGGCGTACATACTACCCATTACTTGTCGTAAGTAAACTGACGTAAAGCAAGAAGCAAAAAAAATTGTAGGCGTTGATTCTTTTTCGAGCAACTTTTAACTGCTCTGTTTAAAAAATACCCAGCTGCAAGGCCCGAGATGAGCGAGCCGCATGAGAAAAGTTCCCTATTCCGAAGGCAGTATTTCCGGTCTTTGTTAAAGTCTGTCTACATGCTTTCGTCTACACTTTTGTTCGGATTTTGCGCAGCACCTCTCATATCTTTCTGCATGTTGAGGTGACTTTAACGAAGGGCGCTCGTCTTAAGTCTCAACATCCGGCAATGTTCAGGCTTTCGACCCGGGAAGATCTTCGGTCGAGCCGTCCCTGCGTAACCCGGGAGCAGCACCCACCGCCACCTCAGCATGATGACGAGCGCACCTTGAGCATTTTCGCCAATGGTGCCTACTATTTGATACGTGCCCAGGTTGCGCGAGAGCGGTGCAGTTCTTCTCGGTGTCCTTTCAGGCACAGGGTGGCGTAGATGTTCCTTCGCCGGAAAAACATCGGTAAGGTAGGGGTCAGAATCCAAGACCCGCGAGGAGTAGTGATGAGCGAGGCGTTGTCCATCCACCATGACCAGGCTGGTCATCAGTTCGAGACCAATGTGGACGGTCATCGTGCCTACCTGACCTATATGGATCTGGGGAAACAGACCCTGGATATCTATCGCACCTTCGTGCCCAACGCATTGCGTGGCCGTGGCATTGCGGCGGCGTTGACCGAACAGGCGCTGCAGTACGCGGAAGAAATGGGCTACACGGTGATTCCATCGTGCTCTTACGTCGAGCGCTACATGGAGCGTCATCAGCGGCACGCTGCAAAACTGAGCCAGTAAACGCAACGCATAAAAAAACGCCGGGTTTAAGCCCGGCGTTTTTTTGTGCCCGAGTTTTTTGTCCTCGAAGACGGCTGATCAGCTGCGATCGCGTTTCGGCAGCACATCCTTGAGCTTGGCATGCATGCTGCGCAAGGTGTTCTCGGTGGCGGACCAATCGATGCAGGCATCGGTGATCGACACGCCGTATTGCAGGTCGGCGAGGTCTTTCGGGATCGCCTGGCAACCCCAGTTCAGGTGACTCTCGACCATCAGGCCGATGATCGACTGGTTGCCTTCGAGGATCTGGTTGGCGACGTTCTCCATCACCAGCGGTTGCAGGGCCGGGTCCTTGTTGGAGTTGGCGTGGCTGCAATCGACCATGATGTTCGGCTTGATCTTGGCCTTGTTCAGCGCCTGCTCGCAGAGCGCAACGCTGACCGAATCGTAGTTCGGCTTGCCGTTGCCACCGCGCAATACCACGTGGCCGTAGGCGTTGCCCTTGGTGGTGACGATCGACACGCCACCTTCCTGGTTGATGCCCAGGAAGCGGTGCGGGCTGGAAACCGACTGCAAGGCGTTGATCGCTACGGTCAGGCCGCCGTCGGTGCCGTTCTTGAAGCCGACTGCCGAGGACAGGCCGGAGGCCATTTCACGGTGAGTCTGGGATTCGGTGGTGCGCGCGCCGATGGCCGACCAACTGATCAGGTCCTGCAAGTACTGCGGGGAGATCGGGTCGAGTGCTTCGGTGGCGGTCGGCAGGCCCATCTCGGCCAAGTCCAGCAACAACTGGCGACCGATGTGCAAGCCATCCTGGA
Source organism: Pseudomonas sp. 5Vm1k (assembly GCF_056161485.1). Lineage (NCBI taxonomy): Bacteria > Pseudomonadati > Pseudomonadota > Gammaproteobacteria > Pseudomonadales > Pseudomonadaceae > Pseudomonas > Pseudomonas sp. 5Vm1k. Next base: position 121,006 of record NZ_JBSPCZ010000007.1, on the reverse strand, counting down.
TTTTGAACGAGTCATCCAGGTACGGATCGTTGATCAGACCTTTCCAGCCGACGGTGGTCCGTGGCTTCTCGAAATACACGCGCATGACCAGATACAAAGTATCGGACACTTCGGCTGCCAGTGTTTTCAGGCGCTCGGCGTATTCGTGGGCAGCCTTGATGTCGTGGATCGAGCACGGCCCGATCACCACGAACAGGCGGTGGTCGGTGCCATCAAGAATGTTGCGAATGACTTCGCGGCCCTTGGTTACGGTGCGCAGGGCAGCGTCGCTCAAAGGGATATCACGCTTGAGCTGATCGGGAGTGATCAGGGTTTCGTTGGAAGCGACGTTTAGGTCGTTGATCGGTAAATCAGCCATCGTTTACTCGTCAGGTCACGGGTGCCGGCCGCCAGCGAACCCGCGCGGCGGAGCACAGCAAATTAAGCGCGTCGGGGGACCCGAACCTTAGCGCGTTACACCGTGACTCGACAATGGGCAGACGGCTGTTTAATCCAGCACTGGCTGCGCAAAAGCCTTGCGAACCGTGTCATTGGAGAACTCGTCGGCATGCTGCTGGACCCATTCGAGGGCCAGGGCTTGAGTTTCCTGCAGATCATCATGGGCATCATGCAGGCGGCAATAACGCTCGATCTGGCACACCTGCTCGCCCATCCGCGCACTGAACAGCATCTGCTCATCGACAAAGGCAATGCCCACCAGGTAGCCGCGCTTTCGGCGCAGGCACCAGGCTACGTAGCCCAGGAAACGCAAATCGGGGTTCAAGGTCGGCATGCGCACTTCCAGCGCCGTACCGTGGCGCCAGGCGCGGTGGTAATTGCAAGCCATGCCGCCGAGGCTGATAGTGTGCAGCCGTTGCCGTGAAATGCACTCATGTTTGAGCAGCGTAAGTTCCACGGGCACATCGTCAGGATGAGGAAGAAAACGTCCCATGAACACGGACTCCCTGTGTCGCCCATTTGACATTGTTTCCCCCAGTATAGTGGTCGAATCGGAACTGACCGATTTCGACGCCGACCAACGGCTGCTGGCGATGAGCGGCATTTCCCTGGTGATTTTCACCAGCGTCGGCTGTGCCAGTTGCCGTTTTGCCCGCGAGCAGTTGCCAAGACTCAATCTGGCGCTCGACCGGTTGTGCTGGATCGACGCCGCCGACAACGGCGGGTTGGTGGAGCGATATGAGGTCTTTCATTTGCCGGCGTTGTTTGTGGTGCGCGACGGTGAGTTCTTTGGGGCGGTACAGTCGCGCCTGACCGACACCGAACTGAATCAGGCGGTGGGCCAGGCGCTGAGTCGAATTGCTGAGGAGTTGCCATGATGGGAGCAGTTGCCAAGCCGACAATCGGCATTATCGGGACCGGCGCAATCGGTGGTTTCTACGGGGTGATGTTGGCGCGCGCCGGTTTCGATGTGCATTTTCTATTGCGCAGTGAATTTTCCGCAGTGGCCGAACGCGGGCTTCAGGTTGACAGTGCGCCGCATGGGGCGCTGACGTTAAACCCGGTCCAGGCCTATTCGAGTGCCGAGGACATGCCGCCATGTGACTGGCTGCTGATCGGCGCCAAAACCACCAGCAACGCCGATCTGGCGCCCGCCATCCTGCAAGCCGCTGCGCCGAACGCCAAAGTACTGGTGCTGCAAAACGGCCTGGACGTCGAGGACAGCCTGCGCGAATTGCTCCCCGATTCGCTGCATGTGCTTGGCGGGCTCTGCTTTATCTGCGTTCATCGCACCGGGCCTGGCGTCATCACGCATCAAGCGCTGGGCGCGGTGAATGTCGGTTATCACAGTGGCCCGGCCGCTGATGAGTCGGCCCGCATGGCCATTGTCGAGGAGGGCGCCGGGTTGTTCCGCGCGGCAGGCATCGATTCTCAGGGCATGCCGAACCTGCACCAGGCGCGTTGGCAAAAACTGGTATGGAATATCCCTTACAACGGTCTCTCGGTGCTGCTCGGGGCGAGCACTACGCCGTTGATGGCCGATGCCGACAGTCGGGAACTGATCAAGGCGTTGATGGCCGAAGTGGTTCGGGGCGCAATCGCTTGTGGTCACGAGATCCCGGCCGGGTATGCCGATCATCTGTTTATAGTGACCCAAAAAATGCCCGACTATTGGCCGAGCATGTACCACGATTTCCTGCACAAGCGACCGCTGGAGCTGGAGGCGATTTATGCCCGGCCACTGGCAGCGGCGAAAGCGGCGGGATGTGAGTTGCCACGCATCGAGGCCTTGTATCGGGCGCTCGGTTTTATTGATCGACGTAACGTTTGAGTCGATCCACCAGAGGGGAAGGGCATGGCAAAGGACATAGATGACAAGTTGGTGCTGGCGATTTCTTCGCGAGCGCTGTTCGATTTAAGCGAAAGCCACAAGGTCTATCTATCGAGCGGCGTCGAGGCCTATCGGCAATACCAGATCGAACACGAAGACGAAATCCTCGAGCCCGGTGATGCCTTCCCGCTGGTGGAAAAACTCCTGAATCTGAATGCCAGTCTGGGTCGCGCCCGGGTCGAAGTGGTGCTGGTGTCGCGCAACAGTGCCGACACCGGTCTGCGGGTCTTCAACTCGATTCACCACTATGGCCTGGCGATTTCCCGCGCGGCGTTTGTCGGTGGGCGCAGTCCTTATCCGTACCTCAAGGCCTTTGGTTGCGACCTGTTTCTCTCCACCCATGCCGAAGATGTGCGCAGTGCGCTGGACGCCGGTTTTGCGGCCGCGACCATTCTCTCGGGCGGCGCGAGTCGTGCGGCCAGTGATGAATTGCGCATTGCCTTCGACGGTGACGCGGTGCTGTTTTCCGATGAATCGGAGCGGGTTTATCAGTCCGGTGGGCTGGAAGCTTTTCAGGCCAGTGAGCGTGAATCAGCCCGGGAGCCCTTGCGCGGCGGCCCGTTCAAAGGCTTCCTCGCGGCATTGAATTTGTTGCAGCGTGAGTTCCCCGATAACGCCTGTCCGATCCGCACCGCTCTGGTCACCGCGCGTTCGGCACCGGCCCACGAGCGGGTGATTCGCACGCTGCGCGAGTGGGACATTCGTCTGGATGAATCACTGTTTCTTGGCGGCCTGACCAAAGCGGCGTTTTTGGAAGCGTTTGCCGCCGACGTGTTTTTCGATGATCAGGCCGGTCATTGCGAACTGGCGCGCGAAGTGGTCGCCACCGGTCACGTGCCGCACGGCATCAGCAACGAGCAGAAAGTTTAAGCCCTTGCTTCAAGGTGTTACGCGGCACGTCGTACTCGGCAAGGCACTGCTAAGCTGAATCAATCTCCGCCATGTTGGCACGCGAGGAGGTCATATGATTCGTTCCATGCTGTATGCCACTGACCTCGGCCTGTATGCACCTTTGGTGATGCAACATGCTCTGGCACTGGCGCGAACATTCAATGCCGACTTGTATGTGGTGCACGCGGTGGAACCGATGGGGCTGTTCGCCGAGTCGGTGCTACAGAGCTACCTTGATGAGCAGGCGTTGAACGAGTTTCACAGCCAGGGCCTGAACACGGTAATCGCCAATATCGAACAACGGGTGCTCGAAAGTTTTCGAGAAGAATTGGGGGATGAGGGCACGCAGGATCTGCAGCGGATTCAGGCGGTGCGGGTGGTGCAGGGAGATCCGTCGCAGGTGATTCTCGACCAGGCGCAGAAACTCTCGGTGGATTTGCTGATCGTAGGTAGTCATAGCCATCGCGCCAGTGCGGAAACCCCGCTGGGCCGTACGGCGGCGCGGGTCTTGCAGTTGGCCCGGGTGCCGGTCTATCTGGTGCCATTGGTAGAGCGTCGACGTCAGGGAGACCGGTAGTGCCCTGCTTCGCAAATACTGTTCCTTTTTGACGGGGTCTGTTACTGCCATGCTGCGTTGCCGCTCCTCGCCATAGCGGGCTATGACTCGTCACGGCGCATTGCCTGGCAGCAACAGCCTCTCATCAAAAGAAGAACGTATTCGCGAAGCAGGGCACCAGAACACGAATAATGGCGTTTTGATAAAAAAGTTCTAGATTTATTCTTCAAACCATTAATATAGTTATATACCGTCGCTGATGCCCGTGGCGTCTACCTGCTTTGAGGGATACATATGAAGCTTCAACAACTGCGCTACATCTGGGAAGTGGCGCACCACGACCTCAACGTTTCCGCTACCGCCCAAAGTCTCTACACCTCGCAACCGGGCATCAGTAAGCAGATCCGTCTGCTGGAAGACGAATTGGGAGTCGAGGTTTTTGCCCGGAGCGGCAAGCACCTGACCCGCGTTACCCCGGCTGGCGAACGCATCATTACCACCGCCGGCGAAATCCTGCGCAAGGTTGAAAGCATCAAGCAGATCGCCCAGGAATTCTCCAACGAGAAGAAAGGCACCCTGTCGATCGCAACCACCCACACCCAGGCGCGTTATGCGTTGCCGCCGGTGATCAGCAATTTCATCAAGCAGTACCCGGACGTTGCGTTGCACATGCACCAGGGTTCGCCGATGCAGATCGCCGAAATGGCCGCTGACGGCACCGTGGATTTCGCCATCGCCACCGAAGCCCTGGAGCTGTTCGGTGATCTGGTGATGATGCCGTGCTACCGCTGGAACCGTTGCGTGGTTGTGCCTCAGGGCCACCCGCTGACCAAGCTGCCGAAGCTGACCCTCGAAGCTCTCGCCGAATACCCGATCGTGACGTACGTGTTCGGTTTCACCGGCCGTTCGAAACTCGACGAAGCTTTCAGCCATCGTGGCCTGACGCCGAAAGTGGTGTTCACCGCCGCCGACGCCGACGTGATCAAGACTTACGTGCGCCTGGGCCTGGGCGTGGGCATCGTCGCGAAAATGGCGGTCGACGCCAAACTCGACAGCGACCTGGTGATGCTCGATGCCAGCGACTTGTTCGAGTCCAGCATCACCAAGATCGGTTTCCGTCGCGGCACGTTCCTGCGTGGTTTCATGTGCGACTTCATCGAGAAGTTTGCCCCGCACCTGACCCGCGAAGTCATGGCCAAGGCGATCCAGTGCCACAACAAGCAGGAACTGGAAGAGCTGTTCGACGGTGTCGAACTTCCCGTTCATTAATCTGCGTTAAATCACCTCGGTAACAGAGAACTGTTGCCGAGCGCCCGCCACCAGAATCTCCACCTCGTCCCCTTCAAACTTGCCCAGCAGGCTTTTGCCCAGCGGCGAGCGAGGGGTGATGACGGTGATCATCTGTCCCACCAGATCGACCTTCAAACCCGCCGCGTCGGGGGCCAGGAACAGCCATTGTTCACGACCCTTTTCGTCTTCCAGACCGAGCAGGGCGCCGACTTCGATACCGCGCTGATCGTCGTAGGGACGCAACGTCAGGTTCTGGCAAAGCGTCAGTGAATGACGGATTTCCTCGACCCGTTTCGCCTGCCCGGCTGCGAGGTACGACGCCTCCAAGCCCAAAGTGTCGTATTTGTTTTCGGCGATGTTTTCTTCGTGGGTCGCGGTTTCGTAAGCGGTTTGCGCAGCGCGTTCGGCGATGTCGAGATCGATGCGCAGCTTGTCGAGAATCAGTTGGTGGACGGTCGGCTTGTTCATGATCAATCGCAGAATTGCTGGACGTTGGCGCGGCTTTTTTCGCTCGGCGCGGTCTGGTCCTGTTGCAGCCAGAACTGGCATTTGGGGTTCGACAGGTTGCGGTTGTTGGTGCGGGCCTGATCGAGGAATTGTTGCTGTTCGTTCTTGCGCAGGTTTTCTTTGTATTGCTCGAATAACGGGCTCTGTGGCGGAATGTCCGGCACCGGTTGAGCCACTGCCACCGGTTGGGTCAGTCGCTGCACGGCCTGGGCCACGGGCGCCAATTGCTCGGTGGAGAAAAGACGCGAGGCGAGCCAGCACGTCAGCGCGATGGCCAGAAATCCCAGCCAGAGACCCAAGGCAATGCTGCCGATCAATTGCAAGGCATTGAGCTGGATCGGCAATGGGCGGCGCGGGTTGGGACGGTAGGGCATGGCTGCCTCCTGGCGAGTGGTCGCGGTTGGATGGCGATTGTCGCACGAAGATTAATCGTCGGCGGCTCTTCTGCACGGGGTAATTTATGCGGACAATTGGCGCCTTTGCCAACGGGAATCTGTAATGCCTGAACTGAACAGCCGCTGGGATATTTTTTGCACCGTAGTCGACAACTTTGGCGACATCGGCGTGACCTGGCGCCTGGCCCGGCAACTGGTGGCCGAACATTGTGTGACCGTGCGCCTGTGGGTCGACGACCTGCGAGCCTTCGAACGCCTGTGCCCGCAGATCGACATCCATGCGCCCCAGCAGTGGCAGCAGGGTGTCGAGGTGCGTCAATGGCCGATCGAATGGCAACCCGTGGAGGCCGCCGACGTGGTGATCGCCGCGTTCGCCTGCCAACTGCCGAGCCCGTATATGGACGCCATGGCCGCGCGGCAAAAGCCGCCATTGTGGATGAACCTGGATTACTTGAGCGCTGAAGACTGGGTCATCGGTTGCCACGGTTTGCCGTCGGTGAAGTACAAGAGTGTGCAGAAGTATTTCTTCTTCCCAGGGTTCCAGCAGGGCACCGGTGGCTTGCTGCGTGAAAGCGGATTGCTGGAGCGGCGTCGGCAATTTCAGCAAAACCCCGAGGCTCAGCGGGAATTCCTGCAGGGATTGGGGATAGATCGTGCGCAAGGTGCGCAGTTGATCTCGCTGTTTGCCTACGAAAATACCGGGCTGGCGAGTTGGCTCGACACACTGGCCGCCGATTCTGCGCCCACGCATCTGCTGGTGCCTGAAGGGCGGATTCTCGGAGATGTTGAGCGCTGGCTCGGGGTGAGCGATCTAGCGGCCGGTGCGCTGCATATACGCGACGCCTTGACTGTTCAGGTGCTGCCATTCGTCCGCCAGGATCAATACGATCATTTGCTCTGGTGCTGCGATTTCAACGCGGTGCGCGGCGAAGACTCGTTTGTCCGTGCCCAATGGGCAGGGCGACCGCTGCTCTGGCACATCTATCAGCAGGACGAAGATATCCACCTCGACAAGCTCGAAGCTTTCCTCGCGCTCTACACAAAAGGCTTGTCTGCACCTGCCGCAGAGGCGATCGGTGGTCTTTGGCGGGCGTGGAATGCTGGCGAAGACATGGCCGACCAATGGCTGGCGACCCGCAAACACTGGCCCCAGCTGCAAAAACATGCCGAGGCGTGGTGTCTGGAACAAGCCTTGCAGGCGGATCTTGCCGCGGCGCTGGTACAGTTTTACCTAAATTGGATATGATACGCGGCCTAGATTTTTGTAAATCCCATCCAAATTCGGATATTCGCAATGAAAACTGGTAAAGAACTGAAACCCGGTACCGTGATCCGTCTCGAAAACGATCCTTGGCTGGTTCAGAAAGCTGAATTCACCAAGTCCGGTCGTAACAGCGCGATCATGAAGACCAAGCTGAAGAACCTGCTGACCGGTTACAAGACCGAGATCGTTTACAGCGCTGACGACAAACTGGACGACGTAATCCTCGACCGCAAAGAAGCGACCCTGTCCTTCATCAGCGGCGACACCTACACGTTCATGGACACCACCGACTACACCATGTACGAGCTGAACGCTGAAGACATCGAAGCCGTTCTGCCTTTCGTTGAAGAAGGCATGACCGATGTTTGCGAAGCGATCTTCTTCGAAGAGCGTCTGGTTTCCGTAGAACTGCCGACCACTATCGTGCGTCAGGTTGACTACACCGAAGGTTCCGCTCGCGGCGACACTTCCGGCAAGGTAATGAAGCCTGCCAAACTGAAGAACGGTACCGAACTGTCGGTTGCTGACTTCATCGAAATCGGCGACATGATCGAGATCGATACCCGCGAAGGCGGTTCCTACAAAGGCCGTGCTAAATAAGCACAGCCTCAGGAATGAAAAAGCCCGACCATTGAGTCGGGCTTTTTTGTGCCTGCCAGAAACACATGACCCCTGTAGGAGCGAGGGCTTGCCCGCGAAAGCGGTTTGTCATTCAACGTTGATGTCGACTGACACGACGCCTTCGCGGGCAAGCCTCGCTCCTACAGGGGTGGTGTTATTTCTTCAGGTGTTGCTTGAGTTCTTCAGACGCTTGCAGCATCGCCGAACGCACCGCCGGCACCTGGCTCACCACGTTGAGCAAACCATAGTCGTGGATCATGCCGTTGTAGCGAACCGCCGTGACCGGCACGCCAGCCTCGTCGAGTTTGCGTGCATAGGCCTCGCCTTCATCGCGCAGTACATCGGCGCCGGCGGTCTGCACCAGCGCTGGCGGCAGACCTTTGAGCTGAGCCGTGGTCGCCCGCAACGGTGACGCGTAGATCTCGTTCCGCTGATTAGCGTCGGTGGTGTAGTTGTCCCAGAACCACTTCATCATGTTCTTGGTGAGGAAGTGCCCCTCGGCTAACTGGTTGTAAGACGCGGTTTCGAAGCTGGCGTCCGTCACCGGCCACAACAGCACCTGGAACTTGATTGCCGGCGTGCCCTTGTCTTTGGCCATCAGCGAAACCACCGCGGCCATGTTGCCACCGACACTGTTACCGGCCACCGCCAAGCGCTTGCCGTCGACATTGATCTCTTTACCGTGCTCGGCCACCCACTTTGTGGCGGCGTAAGCCTGGTTGATCGCCACCGGGTAGTGCGCTTCCGGCGACGGCGTGTAATTGACGAACACCGCCACCGCACCCGAACCGGTTACCAAATCCCGAACCAGCCGCTCGTGGGTCGGGAAATCCCCCAGCACCCAACCGCCGCCGTGGAAGAACATGAACACGGGCAGCTTGCCTTTGACCCCAGCCGGCCGGACGATGGTCAGGCTGATCGGTTGGCCATCGACTTGAATGGTCTTCTGGCTGACATCGGCTTTTGGCAGCGTCAGCTTCACCCCGGCTTGCGCACCCACCAACACCGCGCGGGCATCTTTGGGAGTGAGCTGCTCCATTGGCTTGCCGGTTCCGGCATTCAGTACATCGAGGAATGCCTGGGTGTTGTGCTCAACCCCATCGCCAGCAAATGCGCTGTGGACGGAGAGGGCGAGAAGGGTACCGGTCAAGACTTTGCTGAACGTGTTCATGGTCGTTTCCTGTTCGGGCCTGGAATCAGCGGTTAGACGGTCACGTGCAGGCGCACTTCGACGTTGCCACGGGTGGCGTTGGAGTACGGGCAGACCTGGTGAGCCGCATCGACCAGGGATTGCGCGTCGGCTTGTTCGAGACCTGGCAGGCTGATGTGCAGGTCGATGTCCAAACCGAAACCGCCAGGGATCTGGCCGATGCCGACATGCGCAGTGATCGAGGCGTCGTTCGGGATAGTGCGTTTGGTCTGGCTGGCCACGAACTTCAGCGCGCCGATGAAGCAGGCGGAGTAGCCGGCTGCGAACAGTTGCTCAGGGTTGGTCGCCGCGCCGCCAGCACCGCCGAGTTCTTTGGGGGTAGCGAGCTTTACGTCGAGGATGTTGTCGCTGGAAACCGCACGACCGTCACGGCCACCGGTGGAAGTTGCGATTGCGGTGTAGAGAGTTTGCATGGTGTGAGCCTCATTCGGGTTTGGGTGTTTTGCGCTAAATATTTGCGCGCTAAGTAACTGCGAGATAAATGTAGCTCGCGAATATTTAGCGCGCAAGATAAATTTTTGGGAAAGTTTGGTGAGGGGACGCAGGCGGGTTGCTGATGATTGGGGAGAATATTGAGCTAGAGCGGTGGGGACGGGATTTTCAGGGGCGAGTATTTTTTTGAAGGTGAACACAAAACTAGTGTGGGAGCGGGCTTGCTCGCGAAGGCGGTGTGTCATTCAGCAATAAGTTGACTGACACACCGCCTTCGCGAGCAAGCCCGCTCCCACAGGGATCTATTGTGTTTGGGGGATATTAGAGGCTGTCTTGCAGGTGGCTACGCAAATCCTGAAGATCCGCTTGCAGCTTCTTCAACTGCTCCAGCGTCTGCCCGCTGGCGCCCAAAATGCACTGCGGAATACCCCGGGCCTTGTCCCGCAACGCCCGGCCTTGTTCGGTCAGCTCGACAATAACCACCCGTTCATCGTCACGGCTGCGGGTGCGGCTGAGCAGTCCTTCGACTTCCAGGCGCTTGAGCAGCGGCGTCAACGAGCCCGGATCGGTCAACAGACGATTGCTGATTTCACCGACGGTCAAACCATCCTTTTCCCACAACACCATCATCGCCAGGTACTGCGGATAGGTCAGGCCCAGTGCTTGCAGCAAGGGTTTGTAGACTTTGGTCATCAGCAGCGAAGTGGAATGCAGGGCGAAGCAGACCTGGTTGTCCAGCAGCAGGTCGTCGCAGTTGTCCGGGGTGTTGCGTTCGGTGGTCATGTCAAAGCCTTGATCAGTGATCGTCATGAATCTAGCGGGCGAATCTTTAATGCGCCAGATAATTTTGGCTTAGTACCCGGCCAGATTGCCTTGCAGCGCGAGATCCCAAGGGGCAATCGGGCTGAAGCGGGTCTTCAGGTATTCGAGCAACAGACGACTGCGGGAACTGGCCTGCTGCTCCAGGCGCAATGCGTATATCCCGGCGGTTTCCGGTTTCGGCAGACCGTTTTCGCAGAACAGAGGCAACAATTCACCGCGCAGCAGGTATTCGCTGGCCAGCCACGTCGGCAAGTGCGCGATGCCCAGCCCGGCCAGCGCGCCGCAGACCAAGGCCTCGGCATTGTTGGCGCTCATGCGGATACGCGCCGGGCGGTGCAATTGCATGCGTCCCTCCAGCTCGAAACGCCAGGCGAAGGGCGGAGCCAGCCCGTCCCAGTCCAGGCCATCGTGTTCATTCAATTGCGCCGGATCGGTAGGCACACCTCGGCGTTTTAAATAGTCGGGGCTGGCGCAAGCGATGCGCACCATGTTCGCCAGTGGCGTCGCCACCAGTCGGGTGTCGGCCATTTGCCCGGCGCGCAACACCAGGTCGACTTTGCCCAGGTTCAAACCCTGCATGTCGACAAAACTGTCGATCAGGTGCAATTGCACGTCGAGGCCGGGATACAGCATCAGAAAGTCCGCGATGACCGGTGCCAGATGTCGGCGGCCGAATGCGGCGGGTGCGTCCACCCGAATCAAGCCTTCAGGCGCGCTGCTGAGGGACACCGCTTCCGCCCGCGCCAGACGCAGTTCGGCAACGATCCGCCGCGCACGCTCGGCAAACGCTAAACCGGCCGGCGTCGCCCGCACCGCGTGAGTGCTACGCAGGAATAGCTGACTGCCGACCGCGCTTTCAAGACTGTCGATACGCCGGGCCACCGCCGAAGGTGTCAGCGGATGGCGCCGGGATGCAGCGGAAAAGCTTCCGCTTTCGAGCACATCCAGGAACAGCCCGAGTTGGTCAGTCAATTGATTGGGATTCATGGGTTCACCAGCGCTTGTGCGAAATCGGCATAGCCATTGTGCGTTGCTGTGCGTTTCCCCGCTAGGGCCGACTGCGTAGGATGAAAAGCCTGACAAGAGGGAATGAGCCGTGATTGAGTTTTTGATGTACCTGATCTTCGGCGTTGCCTTGGGCACCCTGGGCGGTTTGTTCGGCATTGGTGGTGGCCTGGTCGCCATTCCGTTGCTTGGCGTGTTGTGCGGTCTGGATCAACAACTGGCCCAAGGCACGGCGTTGGTGATGGTGGTGCCGAACGTGATGCTGGCGCTGTGGCGCTACCACCAACGCAATCGCATCGAATTGCGCCATGCGCTGCCGCTGGCCTCGATGGGTTTCTGCTTCGCCTGGATTGGTTCGATCTGGGCTGTGGGCATTGATGCGCAAACCATGCGCTTAGGCTTTGTCGCCTTCCTGGTGGCCCTGTCTATCTACAACCTTGCACGAATGTTCACCGCCAACGCACCGGCGTCTTCGCAAATGAATTACTCATGGCCGTGGCTGGGTGTGCTCGGCGCGGCATCCGGGACCATGGGCGGGTTGTTTGGTGTCGGTGGCGCGGTGGTGGCGACGCCGGTGCTGACTAGCCTGTTCGGCACCACTCAAGTGGTTGCCCAAGGCTTGTCGCTGGCGCTGGCGTTGCCAAGCACCGGCGTCACGCTGGTGACTTACGCTGTACACCATGAGGTGAACTGGATGATCGGCTTGCCATTGGCTGTTGGCGGTCTGATGAGCATCAGTTGGGGCGTGAAGATTGCCCACGCATTGCCAGAACGGCTGTTGCGCGGGCTGTTCTGCGGTTTCCTGGTGTTCTGTGCGGCGATGCTTGCCCTTAAAGTTTGAAGCCTTCGACGATGTGCTCGGCCAGGCACTCGGTGATCGGCGACGGGTTGTGCAGATTGCGCACCAGCATAATGCAGGCTTCCGGTAGCAGCGGCAGGTCTTCGGCAGCGCCGAGGATGCGCATGTCCGGGGTGATCAGGCTTTCCAGTTGCGCAGTCACCGCCAGGCCGGCGCTGACCACTGCCATCAATGCTGACAGGCTCGAACTGTTGTAGGCGATGCGGTAATCACGGCCCATCGCGTCGAGGGCGTTGCAGGCCCACAACCGGCAGAAACAATCACTGTTGAACATTGCAAGTGGCAGCGGGGTTTGCTCGTGGGCGCTGAAACATTGCGCCTCGGCCCAGACGAAACGCTCCTTGCGCAGCAACTGGCCGATCTCGGTTCCCGGCTCGCGAGTGACGATCGACAGGTCGAGGTCCTGGCGCTGCAACAGTTGCTTGGTCGATTCGCAGTGAACTTCGATCTGGATCAACGGATAGAACTTGGCGAAGCGCGACAGGATGCCCGGCAAAAAGCGCATTACGTAATCATCCGGCGTGCCGATGCGCACGGTGCCGACCATGTGCGGCTCGCGCAGGGTATTGAACACTTCACTGTGCAGTTTGAGGATGCGCCGGGCATAGCCGAGCAGCACCTGACCTTCGGCGGTCAGCTTGACCTGGCGGCCGTCGCGTTCGAAGAGTTGGCGCTGCAACACGTCTTCTTCCAGGCGTTTCATCTGCATGCTCACCGCCGACTGCGTGCGGTTGACCAATTCACCGGCGCGGGTAAAACCGCCCTGGTCGGCGATCGCGACAAAGGTACGCAGCACATCGGTATCAATACTGGGGAAAGCTGACATTCATCAATCTCCGAGATGCATACCATCAGAAACATTCGTTGGATTGATCTTAGCTCTGGCGCGAGACTTGAGCCATCCCTAAAGGAGGGCAACATGATGAAAGGTCAACACGAGCATGTAACGTCAGAAAAATTCTCAATCCACGCTGTTTCGGATCTGCTGCACAAGTTTAGTCGCTGGTACGAACTTCATCGCGAACGTGAGCTGTTGGCGAGCCTGAGCGATGAAGCGCTGAAGGACATTGGCGTGAGCCGTGCGGATGTCGAGCACGAGTCGATCCGGCCGTTCTGGGACGATCCGATGCATAAATGATGAGGCCATTGCTACACAAACCCCTCTCTGGTGAGGTAGGTTGCGAGCAGACAAGGAGATGCTCATGCCCGCAACGCTGTCCTTTTCCATCAAACAGGCTCGACGTCTGGCACTGGCTGCCCAAGGGTTCAACGGGCGCCAGCCGCCAGCGGCGATCAAACCGGTTCAGCTCAATCGACTGATCGAACGCCTGGGCATTTTGCAGATCGATTCGGTCAACGCGTTGGTGCGTTCGCACTACCTTCCCTTGTTTTCCCGTCTTGGTAACTACTCATCCGACTTGCTCGACCAGGCTGCCTGGAGTCAGGGCCGGCGACGCACGTTGTTCGAATATTGGGGCCATGAAGCTTCGCTGTTGCCGTTGTCCATGTATCCGTTGATGCGCTGGCGCATGCAGCGCGCGACCCGTGGCGAAGACATCTATCAGCAATTGGCACGTTTTGGCCGTGAACAACAACACACGATTCGTCGAGTGCTGGCATCGGTTGAAGAGCTGGGTGCGTTGGGTGCCGGTAGCCTGTCGACCCGTCAGGAACGGGCCGGGCCGTGGTGGGACTGGAGCGCGGAAAAGCATGCGCTGGAATGGCTGTTCGCCGCCGGTGAAGTGACCGTCGCCGGACGACGCGGCTTCGAACGACTTTATGATCTGCCGGAGCGGGTGATCCCCTCGGCGATTCTCCAGCAACCTTTGCTGACGGAAGCCGAGGCTCAGCGCGGATTGTTGCTGCATGCGGCAACGGCATTGGGAGTCGGCACGGAAAAGGATTTGCGCGACTATTTCCGTTTGAACCCGACCGACAGTCGACTGCGTTTGGCGGAACTGGTCGAGGCTGGTGAGCTGCTGGCCTGCGAAGTGCAGGGCTGGCGCCAACCAGCCTACTGTCTGCCCGAGCCGAAAGTGCCGCGTAAGGTCGAGGCCAGCGCTTTGCTGTCACCCTTTGATTCGCTGATTTGGGAGCGCAGCCGCACAGAGCGCTTGTTCGATTTCCGTTATCGGCTGGAGATTTACACGCCGCAAGACAAGCGGGTCTACGGCTATTACGTGTTGCCGTTTTTGCACCATGAACGGATTGCTGCGCGGGTGGATTTGCGCGCTGAGCGAGCGTTGGGCCGATTGGCGGTGCATGCGGTGCATGAGGAAGAGCCGGGGCTGGATGAGGCGGGGATGCTGGCGTTAGCGGTTAATTTGCGGCAGATGGCGGATTGGTTGGGGTTGGAGCGGGTGCAATTGAATTGTCAGCGGGTGAGTGCAGACAGGTTGCGGGTGGCATTGGCACAAATGGGTGGTGATTGAGCGGCCGCCTTCGCGAGCAAGCCCGCTCCCACAGGGGAACGCATTCCAAATGTGGGAGCGGGCTTGCTCGCGAAGGTCGCGACGCGGTTTAGCGCCGAACCTGTTTCAGGGTCTCGGCAATAAGAAACGCCAATTCCAGCGACTGATCGGCATTCATCCGCGGATCGCAATGGGTGTGGTAACGATCCGACAACCCGTCTTCCGTAATCGGCCGCGCCCCGCCAATGCACTCGGTCACGTTCTGCCCGGTCATTTCGATGTGGATACCGCCGGCATAGGTGCCTTCCGCTTCGTGCACCTGGAAGAACTGCTTCACCTCGCCGAGGATCTGCGCGAAGTCGCGGGTCTTGTAGCCGCTACTGGCCTTGATAGTGTTGCCGTGCATCGGGTCGGAACTCCAGAGCACTTTCTTGCCTTCGCGCTCTACGGCGCGGATCAGATGCGGCAGGTGATCGCCGACCTTGTTCGCGCCCATCCGCGCGATCAGGTTCAAACGGCCCGGATCATTGTCCGGGTTGAGCACGTCGATCAGGCGAATCAAATCTTCCGGGTTCATGCTCGGGCCGACTTTTACGCCGATCGGGTTATTCACCCCGCGCAGGAATTCGACGTGCGCGCCGTCGAGCTGACGGGTGCGGTCGCCGATCCACAGCATGTGGGCCGAGCAGTCGTAGTAATCGTTGGTCAGGCTGTCGCGACGCACGAAGGCTTGTTCGTAGTTCAGCAGCAGCGCTTCGTGAGCAGTGAAGAAACTGGTTTCACGCAGTTGCGGGGAGCTGTCCATGCCGCAGGCGCGCATGAACGCCAGGGTTTCATCGATGCGATCGGCCAGGTGGCTGTACTTCTCGGCCAGGGCCGAATTGGCGATGAAATCCAGGTTCCACTTGTGCACTTGATGCAGGTCGGCAAAGCCGCCTTGGGCGAAGGCGCGCAGCAGGTTCAGGGTGGCCG
This sequence comes from Pseudomonas sp. 5Vm1k, assembly GCF_056161485.1. Lineage (NCBI taxonomy): Bacteria > Pseudomonadati > Pseudomonadota > Gammaproteobacteria > Pseudomonadales > Pseudomonadaceae > Pseudomonas > Pseudomonas sp. 5Vm1k. The sequence continues at coordinate 105,442 of NZ_JBSPCZ010000007.1, read as the reverse complement.
TGGACTGGTGATAGGACTGCAGCAGGCGTTCCGGGTCTGGCACGCGGCTTTTTTCGTCAAAACCGATGCCGTTGACGATGTCGCCACGGTAGGCCGGCAAGGTTACGCCGTCGATGGTTTCGTCATTGGCCGAGCGCGGTTTGGCGAACTGGCCAGCCATGCGCCCGACCTTGACCACCGGGCAACCGGCGGCGAAGGTCATGACGATCGCCATTTGCAGCAGCACTTTAAAGGTGTCGCGGATTTTTGCGGCGGAGAACTCGGCGAAGCTTTCGGCGCAGTCGCCGCCCTGTAACAGAAACGCGCGGCCCTGGGTCACTTCGGCAAACTGACGGCGCAATTCCCGGGCTTCACCGGCAAACACCAGCGGCGGATAGCTGGCCAGGGTTTGCTCGACGTGCAGCAAATGCGCGGCGTCGGGGTAGCGGGGTTGTTGCTGGATCGGCAGGGCACGCCAGCTGTCAGGGCTCCAGGGTTGGCTCATCACGGTCTCTAGTGTTTACGCACGGGTCCTTATGTTATCAGCAATTAGTGCGTGACCTGTTCCCGTCGCTTCGCGGACAATCGCGCCTTTGCCGCTTCATGTTGCGGTGTATTGGTTGCCGGGCCCGGTGACGATCTGGAGACGAAATGACTGAGGAGCGCGTCGAGCATCTGCTCGCCGAGGTACAGGATGAGTTCGGCGTGATTCGCGTGCTGGAAGTGGCCGATTATCGCTTTCTCGAATTCGGCGATGCCATCGAGCAAAGCTGCGTGTTCACAGCCGACCCGAGCTGGCTGGAGTACGACTACACCCGCGCCATGCTGATTGGTGCGTTGTGCCATGAACAGCCGGAAAGCGCGCTGTTTCTTGGCCTCGGTGCCGGTACGCTGACCCAGGCCTGCCTCAAGTTCCTGCCGCTGGAAGACGTCGAAGCCATCGAACTGCGCCCGGACGTGCCGCGCCTGGCCATCGAATATTTAGGGCTGGATGACGATCCCCGGCTGTATATCCGCGTCGGCGATGCGCTGGAGTTGCTGGAGACGGCTGAGCCGGCGGACCTGATTTTCGTCGACCTCTACACCGATGTCGGGCCGGGCGTCGGGCATCTGGCCTGGAGCTTTCTGGAAAACTGTCAGAAACGCCTGAACCCGGGTGGCTGGCTGGTGATCAATCAGTGGGCCACCGACGACGGTAAACCGCTGGGGGCGGCATTGTTTCGCGGGCTCTACCATCGGCATTACTGGGAACTGCCGGTGAAGGAGGGCAACGTGATCCTGATCGTGCCGTCGGAGCTGGATCAGGAGTTGGACATGGACGGCTTGATCGCCCGGGCTGAAGGGCTGGCGCCGCGGTTGGGGTATTCGTTGCAGTCGTTGATCAAGGCGATTCGGCCGGCTACTTGATGGGGTGTCTGTGATGGCCTCTTCGCGGGCAAGCCTCGCTCCTACAATGGTTGCGCATGACCCGTAGGAGCATGGCTTGCCCGCGAAGGCAGTTTCCGCATCGCCGCAAACCTCAAACCCCTTTAAAGACCCCCGGCCGCTTCTCGATCATCGATCGCACACCTTCCTTGGCATCCTCACTGGCCAGCAATTTCTTCACCATCGGCGGCAATGCCTGCGCCGCCGCTGTCTCTCCTTCATAACGCGCCTGTCTGGCAGACATCAACGTCGCCTGTACCCCCAGCGGCGCCTGTCGGGCGATGCGCTCCGCCAGTTCAATCGCGCGGGGCAGCAAATCCTCACTGGCCATGACTTCCTGTACCAGTCCCAGGCGCAGCGCGTCATGGGCGTCGAATTCATCGCCAGTCAGCAGCCAGCGCATGGCGTTGCCCCAGCCGGCCACCTGATGCAGGCGCAACGTGGCGCCGCCGAACGGGAAGATCCCTCGCTGCACTTCCATCTGGGCGAAACGGGTGTTGCTGGCGCAGAGGTTGATATCGGCAGCCAACATCAGCTCGATGCCGATGGTCAGGCAATAACCTTGCGCGGCGACGATCACCGGTTTGCTCACCCGTGGCCCGGCAAACACGCCCCACGGATCACAGCCGCCGGGCGGCGCCTGCCAGCCTTCGGCGAGGGCGGCGCTGGCATTGATCAGGTCGAGCCCGGCGGTGAAATGTTCGCCATGGCCAAACACCACCGCCACCCGCGCGTCGCTGTCGGCCTCGAATTCGCCATAGGCCAGGCTCAGTTCGTTGAGTAGATCAAGGTCAAAGGCGTTGCGCTTGGCGACCCGGTCCAGGCCAAGCAATAAGACATGACCACGTCGCTCACGGCTGACACGACTGGAAACGGTCTGATTCATGGGGCATTTCCTCGGGCGGGAAGGGGAGGTCAGACCGAAGGTCTGCGTCACAAGGGTGAACCGTTTTAGCGCCATCGCCAGCAGGGCCGGGCCTTTGAAAAATAGACTGTTGCGCGATTATCCGCAAAGCCTGTGACATAACGGTGTATACGTCAGTTTTCCGACAAATAATGCTCCCTTTTTGGGCGAATTCCGGTATAGTGCGCGCCGGCCTTTAACCGGGCCGCGTTTAGGTAGCGCAATTCCCCGAAGTCAGCTTCGGCTGCACGTCCGCACAGCGGACTCTTCCTTGACGAATCTTTTTCATTCATTCGTTTTCGCAAATCCCCGCCGACAAAGCAGCCAGGGCGACTCTTGAGTCTTACACGGCATGCGCAGCTTTGGAGCATGGGTCTTTGCGGATGCACTTAGAGGCAGACCCATGACCCAGGAAACCGGCGGCTTCGCCGCTTTTAATCTTAATCCGAATATTCTTGCAGCCGTCATTGCGACTGGCTACGAAGAGCCTTCGGCTATTCAGCAGCAATCGATCCCGATCATCATGGCCGGCCACGACATGATTGGCCAGGCGCAAACCGGTACCGGTAAAACCGCCGCGTTCGCCCTGCCTATCCTGCATCGCATCGATCCTGCAAAGCGCGAGCCGCAAGCCCTGATCCTGGCGCCAACCCGTGAGTTGGCGCTGCAAGTAGCAACCGCTTTCGAAACCTACGCCAAGCAAATGCCGGGCGTTACCGTTGTGGCCGTTTACGGCGGCGCCCCGATGGGCCCACAACTGAAAGCAATCCGTAATGGCGCACAGATCGTTGTCGCCACTCCGGGTCGTCTGTGCGACCACCTGCGTCGTGACGAAAAAGTCCTGTCGACCGTGAACCACCTGGTTCTGGACGAAGCGGACGAAATGCTCAAACTGGGTTTCATGGACGACCTCGAAGTTATCTTCAAGGCTCTGCCACCGACCCGTCAGACCGTATTGTTCTCGGCGACCCTGCCGCAGTCGATCCGTGCCATTGCCGAGCGTCACCTGCGTGATCCGCAGCACGTGAAGATCCAGACCAAGACTCAGACCGTTACCGCGATCGAACAGGCTCACCTGTTGGTTCACGCTGACCAGAAGACCTCGGCTGTATTGAGCCTGCTGGAAGTTGAAGACTTCGACGCCCTGATCATGTTCGTGCGCACCAAGCAAGCGACCCTGGACCTGGCCAGTGCCCTGGAAGCCAAAGGCTACAAAGCCGCTGCGCTGAACGGTGACATTGCTCAGAACCAACGTGAGCGCGTAATCGAATCCCTCAAGGATGGCCGTCTGGACATCGTTGTGGCGACCGACGTAGCTGCTCGTGGTCTGGACGTTCCGCGCATCACTCACGTGTTCAACGTTGACATGCCGTACGACCCAGAGTCCTACGTTCACCGTATCGGCCGTACTGGCCGTGCCGGTCGCGAAGGTCGTGCACTGCTGCTGGTGACTCCACGTGAGCGCCGCATGCTGCAAGTGATCGAGCGTGTAACCGGTCAAAAGGTTGCCGAAGTCCGCCTGCCGGATGCTCAAGCTGTTCTTGATGCCCGCATCAAGAAGTTGACCAACAGCCTGTCGCCGCTGGTGGCTGATGCCGAATCGACTCACGGTGATCTGCTTGATCGCCTGACCGCTGACATCGGTTGCACTCCGCGTGCCCTGGCCGCTGCTCTGCTGCGCAAGGCTACCAACGCTCAGGCGCTGACCCTGGCTGCGATCGAGAAAGAACGTCCATTGGTGCCGAACAACGCACCGCGTGGCGATCGTCCAGAGCGTACCGGTGATCGTCCGGACCGTGGTGATCGTGAGCGTCGTGCTCCGGTTCCATTGGCTGAAGGCCGTGCTCGTTGCCGTACCGCGCTGGGTGCGCGTGATGGTATCGCTGCCAAGAACCTGCTGGGCGCCATCCTCAACGAAGGTGGTCTGGCTCGCGAAGCAATCGGTCGCATCCAGGTTCGTGACAGCTTCAGCCTCGTCGAGCTGCCGGAAGATGGTCTGGAAAAACTCCTGACCAAACTGAAGGACACTCGCGTTGCTGGCAAGCAGTTGAAGCTGCGTCGCTATCGCGAAGATTAATCCGCTCTCGGGCTGATTGATCGCACATAAAAAATCCCCGACTGGTTCGGGGATTTTTTTTGCCTGCTGTTTGTGCCTGCCTGGACACCGAGTTGCCCTCATTCGCGAGCAGGCTCGCTCCCACAGGGAATCTCTGCGATACACAGATATTGTGTTCACTGGAGATCCACTGTGGGAGCGAGCCTGCTCGCGAATGGGGCGATGCGGTCTATCTGTCAGCCAAACCGGTAAATATCCATCCCCAGCGCCCCCATGGTGAACCCCTGGTGCGCAATCCCGAACTCCCCCCCGGCCCCACGGGCAAAGTACAACGGCAGCAAATGCTCATCACTCGGATGGTTGCGCACGGCATTCGGCGCCTGCTGGCGATAATCGTGCAGCGCGACCTCATCGTTGGCGGCGAGTTTTTCAATCATCCAGTCGCGGAACGCCTTGGCCCACGGTTCAACACTTTCCGGGCCGGCATGCCAGTCCAGTTCGCGCAGGTTGTGGGTGATGCTGCCGGAGCCGATCAACAGTACGCCGTGGCCACGCAGGCTGGCCAAGGCATGGCCGACACGGGTTTGTAGCGCCGGGCCACCACGGGTCGGCAGCGAGACTTGCACCACTGGAATGTCGGCCTGCGGGTACATCAATGACAACGGCACCCAGACCCCATGATCGAACGGCCGCTTGGCGTCGATGCGTGCCGGCAGGTCATTGGCCTTAAGTAACTCGACCACCTCTGCCGCCAGTTGTGGATTGCCAGGTGCCGGGTATTGGACTTCGAACAAGGCTTTAGGGAAGCCGCCAAAGTCATGCCAGGTTTCTGGCTGGGCGTTACCGCTGACCAGCAGTTCGTTGCTTTCCCAGTGTGCGGACACAATCACGATGGCCTTCGGTTTTGGCATTTCTGCAGCCAGGCGCGCCAGGGCCGGGCCGCTGGCGCCCGGTTCCAGCGCCAACATGGGCGAACCATGGGATATGTACAGGCTGGGGAACATGAATGAGCTCCTGAGGGGTAAGATGGCGTCATCTTCAGTCAGATCATTGATCTAAATCTAATATAAGTTTTAGGGTCTTTTGATCGAATTTTCGGGATTAATTATGCAGCCGGAGTTTTGGCACAAGCGGTGGACGACGAATCAGATCGGCTTCCACCTGCCGGAAGTGAATCCATATCTGCAACGGTACTGGCCGCAACTGAGCCTGGAAGAGGGCGCGCGGGTGCTAGTGCCGCTATGCGGGAAAAGCCTGGATCTGCTGTGGCTGGCCAAATGCGGTCACGAGGTGTTGGGCGTCGAGTTGTCGGAAAAAGCCGTGGAAGACTTTTTCCACGAGCATCAATTCGACCCGGACGTCAGCGACCAGGGCCCTTTCACGGTGTATCGCGCGGGTTCGATCGAAATCTGGTGCGGTGATTTCTTCGCATTGACCGCCGGTGATGTGGCTGATTGCAGCGCGTTGTACGACCGCGCGGCGTTGATCGCCTTGCCGCCGACGATGCGTGAGCAGTATGCCGAGCACCTGAAACGGATTCTGCCGAAGGATTCCATGGGGATTTTGATTACCCTGGATTACGACCAGGCACAAAAGGATGGACCGCCGTTTGCGGTGCTGGATGACGAAGTGCAACGGTTGTTCGGGGCAACCTGGAAGCTGAAGATTCTGGAGGACCAGGACGTTCTGGGCGAGAGCTGGAAGTTTGTCGAGAGTGGTGTCACTCGGCTTGAAGAGCGGGTGTATCGGGTTTCCAGCTGATAGATCCGGGTTGTTTGTGCTGGCCCTTCGCGAGCAGGCTCGCGCCCCCATTGGAATGCATCCCTCCCGTGGGAGCGAGCCTGCTCGCGAAAGGGGCCTGAAGAACACCAAAAAAACAGCAGACAAAAAAAGGCCCGCATTCAATGCGGGCCTTTTCTTTTAGTGCGAAGCCAATCAGCCCCGACGACGCAACGCGTCAATACGCTCTTCCAGCGGCGGGTGGCTCATGAACATACGGGCGAACCCTTGTTTGATGCCACCGTTGATGCCAAAGGCGTTCAAGGTGTCCGGCATGTGCACCGGCAGTCCTTGTTCGGCCCGCAGGCGCTGCAGGGCGCCGATCATGGCACTGGTACCGGCCAGGCGTGCGCCGGCTTCGTCTGCACGGAATTCGCGTTTGCGCGAGAACCACATGACGATCGAGCTGGCCAGGATACCCAGCACCAGTTCGGCGAAGATGGTCGCCACGTAGTAGGCGATGCCCTGGCCTTCTTCGTTCTTGAAGATCACCTTGTCGACAAAGTTGCCGATGATCCGTGCAAAGAACATCACGAAGGTGTTCACCACGCCCTGGATCAGGGCCAGGGTGACCATGTCGCCATTGGCCACGTGACCGATCTCGTGGGCCAGCACGGCTTTGACTTCATCCGGCGAGAACCGCTCGAGCAGGCCCTGGCTGACCGCGACCAGCGCGTCGTTCTTGTTCCAGCCGGTAGCGAAGGCGTTAGCCTCGTAGGCCGGGAAAATCCCGACTTCAGGCATCTTGATCCCGGCTTCCCGGGACAGTTGCTCGACCGTTTGCAGCAGCCATTGCTCGTGACGGGTGCGCGGCTGGCTGATGATTTGGGTGCTGGTGCTCATCTTCGCCATCCACTTGGAGATGAACAGCGAGAACAGCGAGCCGGCGAAACCAAAGACCGCACAGAAAATCAGCAGCTGATTGAGGTTGAGATCAACCCCGTTGGCCGCCATGAACCCGTTGAAGCCGAAAAGGCTCAGGGTGATGCTGGCAATCAGCACGACCGCCAGGTTAGTGGCCAAAAACAGCAGGATGCGCATCATGGTTGTAAGAATCTCCTCATGCTAAAGATGTAGCGTACTGCGGGGTATATAAGGTGCTGCACCGTGCTATTCAACCGAGTGACTATTTCAAACTGTGTCCTACAGCAACAGTTTAGCTGCGTGCAGGGCATTTCCGACGCGGATGCAGGAAGGGTTCGTCAGCCGAATGACTGTTCAGCCCCAGTCTTTGTTAGACGCGAGCGCAAAACCCGTCATCAGGTAGCGATGGCAGCAAGGGTGCGCGGCAAAGTGCAGAGATGTGTTGCTGAATTAATCACCGTGCGACCCGAGCCCGCGTCGCACGGTGACTGTCAGCTTACTGACGGTAGGTCTTGAGGAAGTTGCCGATCCGGCCGATGGCCTGATCCAGTTCGTCGACCCGGGGCAGGGTGACGACGCGGAAGTGATCCGGCCATGGCCAGTTGAATGCCGTGCCTTGTACCACCAGCAGCTTCTCGGAGAGCAGCAGGTCGAGCACGAACTTCTCGTCGTTGTGGATCGGGCAGACCTTCGGATCGATCCGTGGGAACGCATACAGCGCGCCCATCGGTTTGACGCAGCTCACACCCGGAATGTCGTTGAGCAGTTCCCAGGTACGGTTGCGCTGTTCCAGCAAGCGACCCTGAGGCAACACCAGATCATTGATGCTCTGATAGCCGCCGAGTGCGGTCTGGATCGCGTGCTGGCTTGGCACGTTGGCACACAGGCGCATGTTCGCCAGCATGTCGATGCCTTCGATGTAGCTCTGGGCGTGGTGTTTCGGCCCGGAAATGGCGATCCAGCCGGAGCGGAAACCGGCCACGCGGTAGGACTTGGACAGACCGTTGAAGGTCAGGCACAACAAGTCCGGCGCCAGCGAAGCGGTGCAGATGTGCACGGCGTCGTCGTAGAGGATCTTGTCGTAGATCTCGTCGGAGAACACCACCAGGTTGTGCGAGCGGGCCAGTTCGAGCATGCCCAGCAAGACTTCTTTGGAATACACCGCACCGGTCGGGTTGTTCGGGTTGATGATCACCAGGGCCTTGGTGTTCGGGGTGATCTTGGCCTTGATGTCAGCCAGGTCCGGGAACCAGTCGGCGCCCTCATCGCACAGGTAGTGCACCGGGTTACCGCCGGCCAGGCTCACCGCAGCGGTCCACAGCGGGTAATCCGGAGCCGGCACCAACACTTCGTCGCCGTTGTTGAGCAGGGCCTGCATCGACATCACGATCAGCTCGGACACGCCGTTGCCCAGGTAGATGTCTTCAATGCCGACGCCTTCGACCTGCTTCTGCTGGTAGTACTGCATCACGGCTTTGCGCGCGCTGAACAGCCCCTTGGAATCGCTATAGCCCTGGGCGGTCGGCAGGTTGCGGATTACGTCCTGGAGGATTTCATCCGGCGCTTCGAAACCAAAGGGCGCCGGGTTGCCGATGTTCAGCTTGAGGATGCGATGGCCTTCCTCTTCCAGGCGTTTGGCGTGCTTGAGCACTGGGCCGCGAATGTCGTAGCAGACGTTGGCGAGCTTGTTCGATTTGCTGACCTGCATGGCGATGTGTTCCCGAAAATGAACGATCCAGGCGGCGGATGGACAACCGTACTGGGAATCCTGCGTATTCACACAGGCCTGACGCCTTCAGTGGCGACACTCATAATCCGTTTGAATGCGCGTGGTCTGGCTGCCAGACTGGCGTTTGACGAGGCGCAATCATACGTGCCGCCCGATCCGTGGAAAAGGTACAGATCGGGCTTTTTCAGCTGCTGAGGTGTGACGATGGAAAAGTTGGATAAAACCCTGGAAGAATGGAAGGCAATGCTCGACCCGGAGCAGTACAACGTTTGCCGCCTCAAGGGCACCGAACGGCCGTTCTCCGGCAAGTACAACGACACCAAGACTGACGGCGTCTACCATTGCATCTGCTGCAACGAGCCGTTGTTCGACTCCAAGACCAAGTTTGATTCCGGCTGCGGCTGGCCAAGCTTCTACGCGCCGATTGGCGACAGTGCGATGGTCGAGATCCGCGACGTCAGCCACGGCATGATCCGCACCGAAGTGGTCTGCGCCAAATGCGATGCGCACCTGGGGCACGTGTTCCCGGATGGCCCGCCGCCGACCGGTTTGCGTTATTGCATCAACTCGGTGTGCCTGGACTTGGTGCCGCGCTCGTAATACGGGCCCTCTGTAGGAGCTGCCGAAGGCTGCGATCTTTTGATCTTTAACGATCTCGCGAAGAAGCAAAATCAAAAGATCGCAGCCTTCGGCAGCTCCTACATGTGGTCGGTATTTCATAATTTAAATTGCACACAATTCAATTGTTTACTATGTTTGACGCTTCGTCCTTCCACTGGAGCCCAAACCATGAGCGACAACCTGCTGAGCATTCCGGTTACCACCATAAAAGGTGAGCAAAAAACCCTGTCCGACTTCGCCGGCAAAGCGGTGCTGGTGGTCAATACCGCCAGCAAATGCGGTTTTACCCCGCAGTACAAAGGTCTGGAAGAGTTGTGGCAGACCTACAAGGATCAAGGCCTGGTGGTGCTCGGCTTTCCCTGCAACCAGTTCGGCAAGCAGGAGCCCGGCAACGAAGGTGCGATTACCGAGTTCTGCGAGCTGAACTACGGTGTCAGCTTCCCGTTGTTCAAAAAGATCGACGTGAACGGCTCCGACGCGCATCCGCTGTTCGTTCAATTGAAGAAACGTGCACCGGGCCTGCTGGGTTCCCAAGGCATCAAGTGGAACTTCACCAAGTTCCTGATCGGCAAGGATGGCCAGTTGGTCAAGCGCTTCGCCCCGGCCACCAAGCCGCAGGATTTGAGCGCCGAGATCGAAGCCCTGCTCAAATGAACAGCGTGTCCGCCGACTCCCTGAAACTCGACAGCCAGCTCTGCTTCAAGCTGTATGCCGCTTCCCGGGCGGTGATTCGTGGTTATAAGCCGATGCTCGACCAGCTTGGCCTGACCTACCCGCAGTACCTGGTGATGCTGGTGTTGTGGGAATGGCAGGAAGCGGCCCCGGAACAACCGACCGTCAAGGCCTTGGGCGAACGCCTGGCGCTGGATTCCGGCACTCTCACGCCGTTGCTCAAGCGTCTTGAGCAACTGCAACTGGTCCAGCGCCAGCGTTCAGCGCGGGATGAACGTGAGGTGCACCTGAGTCTGTCGCCGTCGGGCATCGCTTTGCGCGAGCAGGTCGGGCCGCTCAAGGCGCGGCTGCTGTGCGACAGCGGTGTTGATTTGAATCGCCTGAACGAATTGCGTGATGGCCTCGATCAGTTGCTGGGTCAGATCAAGGCACTGTCGTAGTCGGTATCCACAAGTCGAGCAGGGCGGCTAACTCCTCCCGGCGAAACGGTTTGGCCAGGTAGTCGCTCATGCCCGCCACACGGCAGCGCTCGCGTTCTTCGGACATGGCGTTGGCGGTCAGGGCGACAATCGGCAACTGCGGCCAGCGCCCGCTGCGGCGGATGTGCCGACTGGCTTCGTAACCGTCCATCACCGGCATGTTGCAGTCCATCAGCACCAGATCGAATTCACTCAGCTCAAGTTGATCCAGGGCTTCGGCGCCGTGGGCGGCGACGATGACCTCGCAACCGAGTTTGCCGAGCATGCCCTTGGCCACCAATTGATTGACCGGGTTGTCCTCCACCAGCAGTACCCGGCCGCGGCGCTGAGGCGTGAGGGCGTCGAGTCGTGCGTCATTGATCGTGTTGGTTTCCGGTTGCAAGACCCGGCGCAATGTCTGGTACAGCGCGTTACGGGCCAATGGTCGCGCCTGTTGCTGCAAGGGTGCCAGGGCGGCCGCTTCTTCGCTGGGCATGAAACTGCCATAGGCCGTCACCAGCAGGATCGGTGCCTTGAGCGTGGGGCGCAGGCCGAACAGGCATTCCGGGCAGTCGGTGATCAAGACATCGGGGTCCAGGCCGAGCAGCGAATCTTCAATGGAGCGCTGCTGATAGTCGAGCCCCCACAATGGCAGCAGGCTTTTCAAGAGTTCTGCCAGACCGCTGCTGGCCGTCGTAATCGCGATCACCTTGCCTTGCAGTGGCGCCGGCGCGATGGCGCGGGTGTGACAGGGCAGCGGCAGATCGGCGCAGAACTGGCTGCCGAACCCGGCCTCGGAACTGATCGTCAGCCGTCCTTGCATGGCTTCACAGAGGTTGAATGTCAGGGCCAGACCCAGTCCGGTGCCGCCGAATTGCCGGGTAATGCCGGCACCCGCCTGGGTGAAGGGCTGGAAGATCTTCACCTGGGCGTCCTGGGCGATCCCGATGCCGGTGTCGCAGACCTCGATGCGCACGCCATCCTCAAACGTCGAAAGCCGCACATCGACTCGCCCGAAACGAGTGAACTTGAGGGCGTTGGACAGCAAGTTGCTGACAATCTGCCGCACCCGGGTCGGGTCGCCCAGCACCAGGGCCGGAAACTGTGGATCAATCAGGCAGGCCAGCTCGACGCTGGGCGCGGCGTTCTGCGACAGCAGGTTGGCGGTGTCTTCAATCAGTGAGCCGAGGTCGAATGGAATGTGTTCGAGCTCCAGTTGACCGGCATCGAATTTCGACAGGTCGAGAATATCGTTGAGCAGTTCCACCAGTACTTTGCCCGAGTCATGGGCGATGGACAGTTGTTGCTGCTGCTCGGCATTGAGCGGACCGTCGAGCGAGAGCGCGATCATTCCCAGCAAGCCGTTGAGTGGCGTGCGGATTTCATGGCTCATGTTGGCCAGGAACGCCGAGCGCGCTTCGGCCATGTCCAGGGCGGTTCGGCGGGCGACTTCGAGTTCTTCGTTGGATTGACTGAGCCGGGTGTTGATCGCCTTGAGTTCGGCGGTGCGCGCGGAAACTATGTTTTCCAGTTGCCCGAGGTAATCGGTCAGGCGATTTTCGGCGTTGCGCCGTTGCTGGATTTCGGTGGCGATGTTTTCGAACTGTTGATTGGCCACTTTGACCAGCACACCGATTTCATCGTTTTCATGCCCCAACGGGTACTCCAGCCACGTCGGTTCCGCGCTGCGCGGATCACGGCCGCTGAGTTCGCGGATAACCCGCACCAGTGGCTTGGTCAGCATCACGTAAAACAGCGCCAGGAGAATCCCGGTCAGGATCAGGCTGCGGGCGAAACCGTTGAGCAGGGTGACTTCCGCCCGGCGCAGGAAACGACTGCCGAAGGAATAAGTGTCGACCTCCAGCTGCAAAGTGCCGAGGGACTCATCGGGTAAGTGGTCGAGGAAGAGGCGGTCTTCGAACTGTCGGTTGGCGCCGAACAGGAAGTCGCTGATCACCCGATAACCGCTTTGCAGGCCCTGGCGTTTGACGCTGGCCAGCACCGTATTGTTGTTATCGGTCAACTGCGCACTGATGATCGCCGGTGAGCGCAGCAGGCCCATGGTCAGTTCCTGGGCGAGCTCGGCATCGATGTTGTAAGCGATGCGTGAGGCGGGGTTATGGCTGATTTCCAGCAAAGACAATATTTCGCGGTTGATGGAGGCGTCTTCGCTGGCATAATCGATGCCTATTTGTACCAGGCTGAGCAAGGTGCCCAGTATAAAACCGACCAGCACAGTGAGCCGGGCTTGCTTGTAAGACAGCCGGTGGGTGAACTTGATATCCATGGGGTGTTGAACCACTTCCGTTTCCCTTCGCTGCTCAAGCATAGTCGATCATGCATCGATACCGATGTTCCCGTGCCACCCTGATTCGAGGAGGACGGTTGTTGTTAGTTGCCGTATCGCCATCATTACTGTGAAACGTGCCCGAGGAGAAGACGTGGATTCCCGATTGAATGCTTTTCTTGAACGCGCCGATGCCGTTCTGGCTCGTATCGAACCGTTGTTGCCGGCACCTCGGCAAACCATCGACTGGACGCATTGCCTGGCCGCGCGCTGGCAACGTGAAGGCCGCAGCGGTTTCCTGCTGCCGCTGCAAGTCAGCCTCGACACACGTTTGACCGACCTGATCGGTGTCGACCGCCAAGTGGAACAGCTGGGGCGTAATACTCAACAGTTTATCGACGGCATGCCGGCCAACCATGCGCTGCTCTGGGGTTCGCGTGGCACCGGGAAATCGTCGCTGGTTCGCGCGTTGCTGGCCGAACACGCCGCCGCCGGTTTGCGCTTGATCGAGATCGAACGCGATCACCTGGCGGACTTGCCGCGTATCGTCGAGCAGATTGCCAAATTGCCCCAGCGTTTCGTGCTGTTTTGCGATGACTTGTCGTTCGAGTCGGGCGAGGGCGATTACCGGGTGCTCAAGAGCGTGCTCGACGGCTCCCTGGAACAGGCACCGGACAACGTTCTGTTGTACGCCACATCCAACCGCCGCCACCTGGTGCCGGAAAAGGAAAGCGACAACGAAAACTGGAAACGCGTCGACGGTGAACTGCATCCCAGCGAAGCGGTGGAAGACAAGATCGCCCTGTCGGACCGTTTCGGCCTGTGGCTGTCGTTCTATCCGTTTACTCAGGAACACTTCCTCAATGTGGTCGAGCACTGGATTGGGCAGTTGGCCGACAAGGCTGGCCTCGCCTGGCAGCGCACGGAAGAGCTGGATATCCTCGCGGTCCGTTGGGCCACTGGGCGGGGTAATCGCAATGGCCGTTGTGCCTATCAATTTGCACGTTATTGGGTTGGACTGAAGCTGTTGGAGCACAAGGCATGATCGATTTACAACAAAGCGGCCAGGGCCTCGAAGGCTACGGCATGCTGCACGCACAACTGGAATCCTTGCTGGCGGACGAGCGGGATTTCATCGCCAATGCTGCGCAGTTTTCGGCGTTTCTGTTCAACCAGCTCGATGACCTGAACTGGGCCGGTTTCTACCTCAATCGCAACGAAGAGCTGGTGCTTGGCCCGTTCCAGGGACAGATCGCCTGTGTGCGCATTCCTTTCGGCCGGGGCGTGTGCGGGGCGGCAGCCGCCACTTTGCAGACCCAGCTTGTTGAAGACGTTCACGCGTTCCCTGGCCATATCGCGTGCGACAGCGCCTCGAACAGCGAGCTGGTGGTGCCACTGGTCAAGGACGGCCGACTGATCGGCGTGCTGGACCTGGACAGCCCGAAGCTGGCGCGTTTCACCGCCGCCGATCAGGCAGGCATCGAGCAACTGGCGGCGATTTTCCTGCGCTTGACCGATTGCTGAGGCTTACCTCCTGTGGGAGCGGGCTTGCTCGCGAAAGCGGTCTGTCAGTCAACATCAATGCTGAATGTTATGGCCTCTTCGCGAGCAAGCCCGCTCCCACAGGGGTTGATTGTCACTATCTTAAGCCTGCTTTTGCCAGCAGGCTTGCCGGGTCCACGGCATCGATCTGTTTCGGGTCGAGGAATTGCTCGGCGTACTGCCGGTAAATCTGCTCGTTGATAAACAACCCGAACAATTCAGGATCGATATGGGCGTCACGGCACATCGTGGCCATGATGCCCAGCGCTTCGTTCAAGGACTTGGCTTTCTTGTAGGGACGATCCGCTGCGGTCAGCGCCTCGAAAATATCGGCAATCGCCATCATCCGCGCAGGCAGGCTCATGTCTTCGCGCTTCAACTGTTTGGGATAACCGGTGCCGTCCATTTTTTCGTGGTGGCCGCCAGCGATTTCCGCGACGTTGATGAGGTGGCCGGGGAAGGGCAGGTGGCTGAGCATCAGGATCGTCTGCACCATGTGGTGATTGATGATGTAGCGCTCTTCGCGAGTCAGGGTGCCTCGGGGAATGCTCAGGTTGTAGAGCTCGCCACGATTGTATTTGTAGTGCGGCACATCGAGTTTGAAACCCCAGGGATTGTCGGCCGGGATCAGTTCGCCTTCGGCGCGTTCCAGCAGGTGCTCGGGTTTGTCCGCCAGCAACGGCTCACTGACCGGTAGCGTCGGCGCCGGAGTGCGTGCCTGGCGGCGGTTCTCTTCCCAGGACACCCCCAGTCGATCATCCAGGGTTCGGGTCCAGGTGCGTTGGGCGATCAGGTTCAGGCGCTGGAGGTCGGCCTCGGCCATCGCCTCGCCGCCCAGGTTGCAACGGGCGATAAAGGCGAAATCATCGTCCAGGCCTGCCAGGTTGGCATTGCGCAGTTCGGCCAGGTGTTGCTCGTCGCCACCCAACGCGATGGCCTGCCAATAGTTGATCCAGGCATCGCGCTTGAGCACTTCGAAGCGGGTGCGGATTTCGTGGATACGATCGTTCAGGGTTTCCAGCTTGGTGGCCTTGTCGACCACATATTCGGGGGTGGTGACCTTGCCGCAATCGTGGAGCCAGGCTGCAATGTGCAGTGCTTCCCACTCATCGTCGGTGGGTTGGTAGCCACTGAACGCCGGGGCCTGACTGGCCGCGGCCGCTTGGGCGAGCATCAGCGTGAGCGCCGGGACGCGTTGGCAATGTCCGCCGGTGTAAGGGCTCTTGGCGTCGATTGCGCCGGCCAGCAGTTGAATGAAGGAATCGAGCAGTTGTTTTTGCTTGGCCTGCAAACGCTGGCTTTCGATACTCACCGCTGCGGCGCCGGACACCGCTTGAAGAAACGCGATGCGATCCGGGCGGAGTTTTTCCAGGTCGCTTTGGCTGCCACTGTCGGCCAGCAGCAGAATCAGCAGACCCACGGTTTCGTTATGCCGGTTACGCAGCCGAATACCGATCAGATGCACCCGTGGGCTGTTCATCGCAAGCAAGACCTTCTGCAAATCCCCGGCCTGTTCGAACCCCAGATTGGCGACCACATTGTCAGCATTCGACAGCTGTTGTAACCACGACGGGTTCCGCGTGTTCTGCAGTTCATGTCCTTGAATGCCGTATGAAGGCAAGGGCTCAGACGTGCCATTGATCACCAGGCCATGGGGCTCGATTCGATCGCCATCGCTCTCGCGCAGGTAGATCAGGCCAGCCTGCGCTTGGCCGATTTTTACTGTTTCAAACAGTACCCGTTGCAGCAAGGGGGCGAAGCGGGTCTCGGCACACAAGCTGTCGGTAATCTGGAAAAAACTCCCCAAGGTGTCTTTCATCCGCGCCATCGACACGCTCAATTGATCGACTTCCAGCACTGGCGAGCGCCGGCTGACGGGAAAATTGAAATCGAAACTGCGAATGGCGTCTGCTTCCTTCACCAGAGCGCGCAGCGGCTTGACCAGAATGCGCGACGTCAGCCAGCCCAGCGGCAGGCACAGCAATAACGTGGCCAGGGTAATCAGCGCCCCTTGCCAGCGCATGCGGTAGGCATCGACGAGCAATTCATCCTCGGGCACCAGCAGCGCCATTTGCAAACCCTCGGGTCCACCTTCCTGCATGTGGCTGCGGGCAACGATCCATTGCCGGCCGGCGACGTTCAGGCGATGACCCGCCAGCGGACTGGCGAGCAGGGCGCCGAGGATGGGGCTCAGGTCCGCTGCTTTACTGAGGCGGGCGGTCTGGTCGTCGATGATCAGTTTTTGGCTGTCCGGGTAGGCAATGGCATTGCCCTCGGCATCGAACAGCACAATCTCGGTGCTGGGGGTGACGACGTGTTTGGCCAGGGTCGCCGAGAGTTCAGCGAGGGTCAGGTCGGCGCCCATCACCGCCCCGTCGCCGCTGCGCCGGGCCAGTGTGGTGCCGACATTGTGGGTGGAGAAAAAAACGTAGGGCTCGGTGGTGATTTGGTCCATCTCCCCACGAGCGCTGGTAAACCAGGCGCGGGTCCGCGGATCGTAGGTTTCGTCGGGAAGCGCCTGGCGGCTGATCAGGTTCAGGGCCTGGTCGTAGAACAAGGCTTGGGAAACCACCTGATCGCTGCTGCCGTGGCGCTCGATGCTCCACACTTGATAGGCCGCCGCGTCGGGGGCTTTGAGCAGCGCCTTGAGGGCGGCGGTGCGCAGCGGGCGCACCATGAAAAAATCGCCATTGCCGTAGCCCAGGTACAGCGAGGCCAGGTTGGGATTGTCCTTGAGCGATTGGCTGAACGGCTTGAGCAACGCCAGCCGCTGCTCAAGTGTCGTGGCCTGGGTGGGCGGGCTGTCGGCCAGCAGGCTCAGCAGGTGGCGAATCGGTTCATAGGTGGATTGCAGGTCCAGGCGTACATCCTGCTCGATGCGATTGAAGAGCTTTTCACTGCTGGACAGAATGATCTGCGTGGTTTGCCCGTAGTTGAAAATGCCCAGCACCACACCAGTCAGCAGCAACAGGAACGTGAACATGACGCTGATATGGACGTGCAGGGGAAACCGGCGTTGATCCTGGCGCAGTGGGCTGGGCATTACAGGTCTCTCCATAGTGTTTAACTCACTGCTCAGCGTCCAAGCATAGTTAAGGCTCCGCCATTTTGCTGCCGGCGTTGAGGCTCATCTGGTGGAGTAACGCACGCTCCAGTTCGAGCATGGCTTGATCCATGGTTCGGATGCAGGGGGCGAGTTCATCTTCAGGCGCCGTGTCATGGCAGGCTTTTTCGAGGGCCTGGCAACAATCGATCAATCGAGAGGCCTGGGCGATGCGGGCGGCGCCTTTGATTTTGTGCGCAATATCGAGCAGTCCCTGGCGGTCATCGAGGCTGGACAAGGCCAGCAGCTCCTGGCGATCCAGTCGGTTGCTGCTCAGCAGTTCGGCCATCAGCCGTTGGGCCAACTCCGGATTGCCGCCCGTCAACAGGTCCAGCCCTTGCAGATTGAACGGCTGTTCACCGACCGATGGCTTGATGCCTTCAACCCACTGACTTAACGCTGTCAGGCTGAGGGGTTTGAACAGGCAGTCGTTCATCCCGGCGCCCTTGCAGCGTTGAATTTCCTCTGGCTGCGCGTTGGCGGTGAACCCCAGGATGATGCAGGGAGAACGTTGGCCCTGCTGTTCATGCTGGCGGATGGCGCTAGCCAGGTCGTAGCCATTCATGATCGGCATGTTGCAATCGACCACCACCAGGTCGAAGGGCGCACGCTTCCAGGCTTCCAGTCCCGCTTGGCCATCACTGGCCCCGGTAAACCGGTGCCCGAGGTATTCCAGTTGCTGACACATGAGCAGTCGATTGGCGGGATGATCGTCGACCACCAGAACGTTCAGCGGCGCGCCGCTGGTGTTGAGGTGTGGCTCAATCCTGTCCGGTGCCTGCTCTGGTGGCAACGTTCCCAGATGCAAAGAAACGCTGACCTGAGTGCCAACCCCCGGCTGACTGCTGAGTTTCAGGCTGCCTCCCATCGTTTCGCACAGATGGCGACTGATCACCAGGCCAAGCCCCGCCCCGCCTCTGGCGGACTGCCCGGTGTTATCGGCCTGGGCAAAGGGCTCGAACAGGCGCTGCTGATCCTGTTCGCTGATACCGACCCCACTGTCCTGGACCTGCACTTGCAGTCGCGTGTGCTCGGCCTCATCGCCAGGGAGCAGGTCGACGGTAATCCTCACCTCGCCGTGTTCCGTAAACTTGATGGCGTTGCTGACCAGGTTGGACAGCACCTGCTTGAAGCGCAACGGGTCCAGCAGTACATCGAAGGGCGGCTCGGGAGGATTGAACGCCAACAACAGGCGAAGATTTTTCTGGCGGGCCAGGCCGTCGAAAATCCTCACGACCGAGGCCACGATTTCCCTCGGGTTGACCCGCTCCGGGCTCAGGCTCAGGCGCCCGGACTCGATCCGGGCAATGTCGAGAATGTCGCCGATCAATTCCAGCAAATCTTTGGCCGAGCTGTACGCGGTTTCGATGGACGAGCGATGCTGATGCCGCAGATCCATGCGTTTGAGGGTCAGCTCAAGCATGCCGATCACTGCATTCATCGGCGTGCGGATCTCGTGGCTCATGGTGGCCAGAAAGGTGCTTTTGGCCCGGTTGGCCTCATCGGCCTGCTCTTTGGCGGCCCGCAGTTTGTCGAACAGTTGCCGCCGTTCGCTGATATCGATCCAGCCGCCAATGATGCCTTGCACTTCACCGCTCGAATCTCGGTAGGGGAGAATCCAGTGATAAATCGTCAACCGACGCCCGCCAATGTGCAGCGCACGGTCGACGATCATCGGTGTGCCTTCAGCCACGACCCGTTGATAGTCAGCCTGATATTCCCGGGCTTCGAAGGCATTGTTCATCTTGCCCTGCATGACGCTTTTGCCGATCACGTCTTCGCGTTTCGCCTGGAACGCTTCCAGGTAACTGTCGTTGCAGCTTTGCAGCAAGCCCTGACGATCACGCACATAAATCGGGTGAGGCGTACCGTTGACTAGCGAGCGCATGAATTCGTACTGATCGTTTAATGCACGCTCAGCGGCCTTGCGCTGGTTGATCTGGCGTCGCATCCAGGCATTCCAGGCCATGGAAATCAGCAGCAGCACGCTGGCCCCGATCACGATCTGATAGAACACACGGTGAAAGTTATTCCAGGTTTTTTCCGAGGCTGCCGAGTAACCACGCCAGCGACTGTTGATGACCCCCAGCTCTTCCGGAGCAATGCTCAACAGGGCTTTGTCGATGATCGAACTCAGTTCCGTGGCGCCGCGCGCCGTGGCCAGGGAGAACGCCGCCTGTTGGGTGCCGATGGTGGTGCTGATCTGCAGTTTATGTTCGAAGATGCGCGACGAAATGAAGTAGTTGGCGATGACCAGTGAATTGACGGCGCCTTCTACCTGGCCCTCGGCGAGCAATTCCACGGCGTGAAAAGTGTCCGGTGTTTCAATCAGGTGGATCCCTGGAAACTCGCTGCGCAGATAGTCGGTCAGAGGATTGCCTTGGGCGATGGCCAGGCGTTTGTCCTGTAACTGCGAAAGATTTGTCGCGCTGTCGGCGGATTTGCGCGTCAGTAGTACAAAGGAGTTTTCCAGGTAGGGGCGGCTGAAACTCAGCTGGGTTTCACGTTGAGGACTGGGGAGCAGCGCGGCGATCAAGTCGGCCTGGTTGCCTTTGACTAGCGCGATCATCTGATCGTCGCCGCGGCTGCGCTGGATATCGAAGCGCAAACCGGTGCGCATTCGGATCAACTCGAGAAGGTCAGCGGTGACCCCGCGGAAATTGCCGTCGCTGTCGAAAAATGTCAGCGGCGCAAACGCCTCGTTGACCACCACGCGCACCACCGGGTGTTGCGCCAGCCAGCGCTCTTCGCGGTCAGTCAGATGCAACTTGTGATCGGTGAGGAGAATGTCGCTACCGGCACTCCAGCGCTTGGCGATGTTTTCTCGCTCGCTGGTGGGGATGGCCTTGAGTGTTGCGTTGATGATCTGCAGCAGTTGCGGGTTGTCCTTGTGTACCGCAAAGCTGAAACCATGGGCCTCGTGTTTACCGAAATTGGCCATGCGGATGTTGTTCAGGTAACCCTTGTTGATCATGTAGTGGGCTGAAATGGTGTCGCCAAGAAAGACGTCAGCCTGGTCGAAGGCCACCGCGTTGATCGCATTCTGATAGGACGGGTAGTCGGTGATGAGCGCTTTCGGGTACAGCGCCTGCACTTCCTCCAGCGGTAAATAGTGATACACCATGCTCAGCCGCAGTCCGGCGAGGCCATCGGTCAGCGACCGGGTTTCTCCCACGCGTGTCACCAGGACCGGTTGATCCACGGCATAGGGTGTCGAGAGCACCACGTTGGCGTTGTGGGCTTCGAAGCCATTGGCCGTGCCGAGCAGGTCGACCTCACCTTTTTCCAGCGCCTCGATGGCGGCATGGCGGGTCGCGAAGCGCTGGACCTTGACCGGCAAGCCCATGGCCTGGCCGAGAATCCCGGCATAGTCAGCGGTGAAGCCTTCATAGTCAGCGGTGAAGCCTTCATAGTCACGGCCACTGACAGTCAGGTCAAAAGGCGGGTAATCCGGGGCGGATGTGCCCACTATCAATTCGCGTTTGTTGTTAGCCCATTGGCGTTGTGATTTATCCAGTTGGACTTCCAGATGTCCGACGGCTGAGCGGCTGAGCAGGGTGTAGTTCTCGACGGCGGTGTGTGCCGCGGACACTGAAGTGCTCAGGCATAAACCTGCGCTCAATGTTATTAGATAGTCCTTTATGCGACTCGGCATCCTGTCTCTCACACTAACGCGTTACGTTTTGCCATCTCGATGAGTGCTACCAGGGATTTGGCCTTGAGTTTTTGCATGAGTCGTTTTTTGTAAGTGCTGACCGTCTTGTTGCTCAGGAACATGCCTTTGGCAATTTCCTTGTTGGTGCGCCCTTGAGCAAAAAGTTGCAATACCATCAGTTCCCGATCATTGACGGACTTGAACAGCTCAAGTTCTGCATAACGCTCGTCGTCCGGGCGCACGGGGTTGAGGGCCTGGCTGGGAAAGTAGTTGTAACCCGACAGTACGGCCTTGATGGCGCTCACCAGTTCACTGAGGTCTTCCTGTTTGCAGACATACCCGGAGGCCCCGGATTGCATGCAGCGAATGCCGAAAAGTGTCGGGCATTGTGCCGTCAGTACCAGTGTTTTCAGCGGAGTACCCATGGCGTTGAAACGAGCGAGAACTTCCAGCCCATCGAGCTTGGGAATACTGATGTCGAGAATGATCAAGTCGGGCAAGCATTCGCGGACCATCTGCATTGCATCGACCCCATTATCGGTTTCGCCCACGACTTTATAACCTTCATGCTCCAGCAGCATCCGGACAGCAAGACGGATGACGGGGTGATCGTCGACAATAAAAACGGAGTTCATAATCAAGTCCCATACGTGCGCGAATAAAGCGCGCACCTTAGCTCAGTTAATTGGAAGGGCGTATGAACGGACGGGTCGATAGCTGTGATATAGGACAATTCCTACAAATGATAAAGAATAGGACTACGTATCAACTGGGTTTTGAATGAGGAAGTGTGAAGTTTCTGATTGTTTAATCGGAAAGCGATGAGTTTAAAAGTGCGAATTACACGCTGTATTTATTGGTGCCTGGTGAGTATCGAAAGTTTGCGTTTTTTTATATCGGGGCAAGGTCAAGCCGGGGGAGATCGTGCAGGCATTGATCGCGTAGCAGAATATCGAACGGTTGCCCCGCCCCGAGCATCTTTTACAGGGTACCTTCGGCGCTGTCGGAGCCGGATAATTGATCAGCTTGCTCAGCGCAAGACGCAGGGATTCAGCGCCTGTTGATATTCAGTTGAAGGGTGAGCCACTTGAATCAGCCGGTCAGAAGCCTCCGACCCGGCTGATCCAAGGGTTTTATCCGTGGACGGAGCGCCCAGTCATTTCCTGGGCCATTTCGCTGGCATAGCTGTCGGTCATGCCGGCGATGAAATCAATCATGCGCAGGAACGAGGTATGCAACGGGCCATGGGGATCGGGCGCGTTGTTCCCCAGCAGATCAAGAACGCGACGGCTCTTGAAGGACGGGGTGCGACCGTTGTGCTGTTCCAGTGCCGCGCCGCAGAAGGCGTTGAGCAGGATTTCCAGGGTGGTGTAGGCGCCGATTTCATGCAGCGTCTTGCGCTTGTCCTGGAAGATCTTTTTACGTGCCATGTCCTTGGCATTGAGCACGCAGCGCTTGGCCGGGCCGTGCATGTGTTCCACCAGATCGCCGGGCAACGTGCCGGCCAGCAGCGCATCCTGTTGCTCGACAAAGGCGCGGGCGGCGGCGTTGGTCAGGTGTTCGATGGCCTTGCCCCGCAGGATCGCCAGTTTGCGCCGACGAGAATCCTGCGGGCCGAGCAGGCGATAGGTTTCCGGAATATCGTCGCCCACCAGGTCCAGCAGCAGGGATTCGACTTCGGCGTATTCCAGCAGGTCCATCTCCAGACCGTCTTCAAGGTCGATCAGCGCGTAGCAAATGTCATCGGCGGCTTCCATCAGGTACACCAGCGGATGACGGGCCCAGCGTTGGTCTTCCAGTTGCGGCAGGCCGAGTTTGTGCGCGATCTGTTCGAGCAGCGGCAGTTCGCTCTGATAACAGCCGAACTTGTGCTTTTTGTAACCCAGGGAATCGGCGTGTTTGGCCGTCCACGGGTACTTCAAGTAAGTGCCGAGGGTGGCGTAGGTCAGGCGGGTGCCGCCGTCGAACTGGTGATATTCCAGCTGGGTGAGCACGCGAAAGCCCTGGGCATTGCCTTCGAAATTGAGGAAGTCGTTACGTTCGACCTCGCTCATCGCATCCAGCCAGCCACGTCCGGCGGCCTGCTGGAACCAGTGACGGATCGCGTCTTCGCCGGAGTGGCCGAAAGGTGGATTGCCGATGTCATGGGCCAGGCAAGCCGATTGCACCACCATGCCCAGGTCGCTCGGTTCGCACCATTCGGGCAGGGCATTGCGGATGGTTTCGCCCACGCGCATTCCCAGGGAACGGCCGACGCAACTGACTTCCAGCGAGTGGGTCAGGCGCGTGTGGATGTGATCGTTGCTGGACACAGGATGGACCTGAGTCTTGCGCCCCAGGCGACGGAACGCACCGGAGAAGATGATGCGATCGTGGTCTTTGTGGAAAGGGCTGCGGCCAAGTTCTTCCGGGCTGTGCAGAGGCTTTCCGAGGCGTTCGCGGGTAAGCAGGGTTTGCCAATCCAAGGCTGGTTCTCTCCGTCAAGTGACTGATGGCCTAGCTTCCCGGTTCGCATCAGTGCCTGCAAGCAGAACTACAGCCCGGCGGCGTCGATATCGATGAGCACCAGTCGTTCGCCGTTGTCGAAAAACTGTCCCGCCGTCAGGCAGTACTGGTTGCTGGTGGCATCGCGGTAGGTGTTGGACAGGGTCAGCCGCCGCTCATCCCAACCTTCGGCCAGCAGATGATAGAAGTACGGGCGCCATGACCAGTTATGGCCCAGGTATCGGTCGTCGGCCTCCCAGCGATTGTTGCGCCATTCCAGGTTGGGCGTCAGTTGCGTGCCATGGCGATCGCATTGGTAGAAGCGCAACAGCCAGGGAAAAGCATCCAGTTGGGGCAGGGCGCTCAGCGGTGCGCGGGCCTGGGCCCACTCCTGCAGGATCGCCATCAGCTCGCTGAGTTGTCGACGCATGACCATCAATTGCCCGCGTTCAACCAGCTTGCGCTGAACATAGCGTTGGCGCAGTTGGGCGAATTGGTCGACGAAGGCATCGGTGGCGAAGAAATCGGTGTGCGCCCGGGCGAACAGAAACCCCTGCACATAGCGAGAACCGCATTCCAGGGCGAAACTCAGTTGGGCTTCGGTTTCCACCCCTTCGGCGATGATCCAACACCCGGTTTTTTCGGCCATGAGTGCCAGGGCCTTGACCACTTCGCTGCTCGGCCCACCTAGCGCAGCGGCCTGAAACAGGCGCATGTCGAGCTTGAGAATGTCAGGTTGCAGGGCGAGCACGCGATCGAGTTGCGAATAACCGGCGCCGAAGTCATCGATGGCGATCCGCGCACCAGCCTGGCGATAACGCGCTACCACTTCGGCCAGGCGTTGACCGTCGCCGCCCAGTTCGGTGATCTCGAAGACAATGCGTTGCGGGTCGACCCCGTGCCGGGCCAGTTGCTTGAGACTTGGCAAGGCCTGATCCGGGCGCAAGCGGCTGATCCAGCGCGGCGACATGTTCAGGCTCAAAAACCATTCCGAAGGTGCTTCGTGCAGGCGGCTCAATGCGTTATCACGTATCTGCCGGTCGAGGCGACGCAGGGCGATGGCCGGGGTTCGCGGGTCGGCGAACAGTGGCCCCACGGAGGTCAATTGACCATCGGCCTGACGCAGTCGACCCAATGCTTCGACGCCCGCGATACGGCCGGTGGCAGTATCGATGAACGGCTGAAAGCAGGCGAGCGGGTGCCCGTCGATCACGAGGCCTCCTTAGTGAGGTTTTGTTTTTGGATTGAGCCCAAGGCCGGGTAGGCACGCAGGATTAAACCCCTCGATAAAGAGATTCAATCCCGGTGGTATTGCAAGAATGCAGCCAGCTAATGACGGCTGACGGATTACGGTTTGCGCGCGGAGCCTTGCATCACCAACTTGATCAGCGGCCCCAGACTGGTGCCTAACTGAACCAGGCGAGTGACGCTGCTGACACCACCGCTTTTGGCGCCCTTGCCGGTGAGAAAACCGAGCAGGGTCACGGCGGCCATGCCCCAGAGCGGAGCATGCTTGATGCCGAAACCGTCTTGCAGGTTTTGCGTCATCCCGCGTACTCGCTGCAGCGGTTGCAGCAATTGCGCGGATTCGTGGCGGATCTCCTGGCGATGCATTTCCATGCGCAAACGGATCAGCGCCTTGCGCATTTCCGTGCGCGTGCTGTTGTGTGGCAGTTCAGGCAGGCTCATGGCAGCAGGCGCTCCCGATCGTTGGCCAATTCTTCCAGGGTGCCATGGAAGGGCGAGGACTCATCGAATACCGCAGCCTTGAGGCGCATCCCGCAGAAAATCGCGGCCAGGGTGTAGAACACGCATAGCCCGATGATCGCGGCCAGGCGATAGGTGTCCCAAAACAGGATCATCACCAGCGTCGACAACCCCACCAGCAACAGCAAGGCAAACACCAGCGCCAAGCCTGCAAACAGCAACAGGCTTACGGTGCGGGCTTTCTGTTCCTGCAATTCGATGCCGAACAATTCGACATGGCTGTGCAGCAACCCTAGAAATGCGGCACCCAGGCGCCGCGTTGAGGAGCTTGTGCCCGTCGCGGACGAGCCGGATTCGCCGATAGACATATCAGCGACGCGTGGCCAGCAGGCCAATCAGGAAACCCACGCCGGCGGCGATGCCGACCGATTGCCATGGGTTGGCCTGCACATAATCTTCGGTGGCGGTGACGGCTGCCTGACCGCGCTGGCGCAGCGAGTCTTCGGTCAGCTTCAAGGTTTCGCGGGCACGCAGCAGGCTGTCGTGGATCTGGTCGCGCAGCTCATCGGCCTGATCGCCTGCAATGGATTTGGTGTGTTCCAGCAACCGTTCAGTGTCGCTGACCAGGGTCTGAAAATCGTTCATCAGGATTTCTTGAGCAGTCTTTGCCTTGATGCTGGCCATGGGTGGATCTCCGTAAGTGGCTTCTGATGCGTTCGAGTATGAGCCTTGGGCGAAGGTTCAGTACAAATGACTGGTACAACTTTTGCTATGTCATGGTGCGTCAGCCTGCGCCGTTGCGCTGTTGCTGGGCATGATTTGAGCAAAACCATAACTCAAATAATCAAAACCCGCGCAAAGGTGATGACCTTGTGCGCCAAAGCGGTTCATTGGAATCAATGCGTTGGTTCCGACAAGCCGCAACTTGGTGCATGAATTGCCTGCGCGAACTGCTTTGGTGCTTTTTTAGCCTTCAGGTCTGCCAACCCCATGGAAAATCTGCAAAGCGCTGTGGACAGTCTGGTTCACAGCTCCAATACGTTGTTCATTCTGATCGGTGCAGTCATGGTTTTGGCCATGCACGCCGGGTTCGCCTTTCTGGAAGTCGGCACGGTTCGCCAAAAGAACCAGGTCAATGCCTTGTCGAAAATCCTCAGCGACTTCGCCATTTCGACCTTGGCTTATTTCTTTATAGGCTACTGGATTTCCTACGGCGTCACTTTCATGCAACCGGCGGCAGTGATCAATGCCGATCACGGTTATGCACTGGTGAAGTTCTTTTTTCTGCTGACCTTCGCGGCGGCGATCCCGGCGATCATTTCCGGCGGTATTGCCGAGCGTGCACGCTTCGTTCCGCAGTTGTGCGCGACGGCACTGATTGTGGCGTTCATCTATCCGTTTTTCGAGGGCATGATCTGGAACGGCAACTTCGGAGTGCAAGCCTGGTTGCTGGAGCGTTTTGGCGCCAGCTTCCATGATTTCGCCGGCTCCGTGGTGGTTCACGCCATGGGTGGCTGGCTCGCGCTGGCGGCGGTGCTGTTGCTCGGGCCACGGCAAGGGCGCTATCGCGACGGTCGACTGGTGGCGTTTGCACCGTCGAGTATTCCGTTTCTGGCCTTGGGGTCGTGGATTTTGATCGTCGGCTGGTTCGGCTTCAACGTCATGAGTGCACAGACGTTGCAGGGCGTCAGTGGCCTGGTGGCGGTGAATTCGTTGATGGCCATGGTCGGCGGCACCGTGGCGGCGTTGATCGTCGGGCGCAATGACCCAGGCTTCCTGCATAACGGCCCGCTGGCCGGGCTGGTGGCGATCTGTGCCGGTTCCGACCTGATGCATCCGGTGGGCGCGCTGGTCACCGGTGCGATCGCCGGGGCGTTGTTCGTCTGGTGCTTTACTGCGGCCCAAGGTAAATGGCACATCGATGATGTGTTGGGTGTCTGGCCGTTGCATGGTTTGTGCGGCGTCTGGGGCGGGATTGCCTGCGGCATTTTTGGTCAGACAGCCCTGGGTGGCCTGGGCGGTGTGAGCCTGATCAGCCAGTTGATCGGCACCTCGCTGGGCGTGATCGTGGCACTGGCCGGCGGCTTCGCGGTGTACGGCACGATCAAGGCATTCCATGGGCTGCGCCTGAGCCAGGAAGAGGAGTATTACGGCGCGGATTTGTCGGTGCACAAGATAGGCGCCGTGAGCCAGGACTAGTTTTCTTCATCTTCAGCACCGGGATAAAACCGGTGCAGCAGGCGGTAGCGGTCGTGGCGGACCTGATCGACTCGTTCCTGGACCTGATGCGCCGGCAGTCCCAGCATGATCAGCGCATGGGAGGCGAGCATCAGGCTCGACTCGAGCAACTCCGGCACCACTTCATTGGCGCCGGCTGCTTTCAATTCAGCCCACTGACTGTCATCCCGGGTGCGCACCAGAATCGGTACGCTCGGGTTGTATCGACGCGCCTCCTTCAAGATCAGCAAGGCAATGTCAGTCTGGTCGACGGCGATCACCAGTAACCTGGCGCGCTCCAGCCCGACGGCGACCAGCAACTCACCGCGACGTGAATCGCCGTAGTGCACGCTGCTTTTCCCGACCGCCGCTTCCTGAATCCGCACCGGGTCGTTATCCAGAGCGATATACGGTTGTTGTGCATTGTGCAGAAAGCGGCCGATGGATTGGCCCACGCGGCCATAACCGCAAATCACCACATGGCTATGCAGCCCGGCGTTGAGCGCACTGATTTCCTCGAGTTGCGCTTCTTCGTTGGGTTTGCGGTGCAGGCGTGCGGCGATGCGTGGGGCGGCGCGCAACAACAGCGGGGTAACCAGCATCGAACAGAACGTCGCAGCCAGCAGCAGGCCACCGAGGTCGGCGGGCATCAATTTGTGTTGCTGCATCTGCGCCATCAAGGCAAAGCAGAACTCGCCGCCCTGGGCCAGCGCCAAGCCACTGCGCCAGGCGGTCTCGCCGTCACTGCCGCGCCATTTGACCAGCAGGGCCACCACGCTGCCCTTGATCAGCAGCAATCCGAGGGTCAGACCGAGGATCAGCAAGCCGTGGCTGGCGAATAGCTGTAAGTCGATCAGCATGCCGATACTGACGAAAAACAACCCGAGCAGGATGTCGCGGAACGGCCGGATATCAGCCTCGATCTGATGCCGATAATGGCTTTCCCCCAACAGCATGCCGGCCAGGAATGCGCCGAGGGCAGGGGACAGGCCGAGCAGATGTGTCAGCCAGGCGGTCAACAGCACAATCACCAGGGCCAGCAGCACGAACAGTTCCGCAGAACGGGACGCGGCTACCTCCTGGAACAGCCGGGGCAGCAACCATCGACTGGCCAGTAGCAGGCCGACAAACAGCAACACGGTCTTGGCCAGTGTCAGCGGCAATGCCCAATACCAGGCTTGATCGCTGCTGCCGGCGAACACCGGCACCAGGGTCAGCAGCAAGACCGCCACCACGTCCTGGAACAACAACACGCCGATCGCATTTTGGCCGTGGCTGCTGAAAATCTCCCCCAGGCTGCTCAACTCTTTGCTGACAATCGCCGTGGAAGACAACGCCAGGCCGGCGCCGAGCAGCAAGGCGGGTGTGACCGACATGCCGAACAGCATCAGCAAAGCCCCCAGCAGTATCCCGGAACTCAACACTTGCAGGCTGCCGAGGCCGAATACGACCTGGCGTAGTGCGAGCATTTTCGACAGGGAAAACTCCAGCCCCAGGGAGAACAGCAAAAAAACCACGCCCAGCTCAGCGAGATCCGGCAGCTCTTCGCTTTCGTTTACCCAATCAAATGCCGTGGGCCCGACCATCAGCCCTACGCAGAGGTAACCCAGCACGGGTGGCAAGCGCAGGCGCCGGAACAGGGCAATGACCACCAGGGAGGAGGCGAGGATGATCAGCAGATTGGCAAACACAAAAAACTCCGGTGAGGGGTTGGGGCTCCCCAAGCGTAGAGGCAAAAAAAGTCCAGAGCATCGCGCAAACAGGATTGCGCGCAAATGATGTGCATCAGCAAATTGCCGAAACCTTTTGAAATTGACTGACGCTGTCGTCTGCAGGCCTCGGGGGCATTGGCTCGACGGGTTATGGCGGCGGGGCCTAGAATGAACGCCTACTTTATCGGGTCTGTTTGTCATGCCTCCTGAATGTCAGCTGTTCGGCACCCTGGGTTGCCATTTATGTGAACTTGCCGAAGACGAACTGATGCCCATGGTCGAGCACGGTTTGATGGTGGAGTTGGTCGATATCGCGGAAAACGAAGCGTGGGTCGAAGACTACGGCCTGCGAATTCCAGTGTTGCGGCGCCTCGATACCGGCGCTGAACTCGATTGGCCCTTCGATGCCGAGCAGGTCGTGGCGTTCTTGCGCTGAGTGTCCCCATCCGTCGCGGTGTTGCGTTCATCCATTGGCGAAAAACAGGTTATTCGGTTACTGTATGTTCATACAGTTATTCGGATTGCCTGCCATGCATCCTCCCTTCCGGGTTTGGCCAGGTAATCGCGCCAGTCAGAGGGATGTACCGTGGTCAATGTCGAACAATTGAAGAACAGCGTGAACCGGATGTCGGTCGACGTGGTGCGCGAGGCTGTCATCGAGCTGCGTCTGGATGGCCTGGTCACCGAAGGCAAAACGCCCTTCAACAAGCTGCATTTCAACACCTGTTTCGCCGAAATCGAAGCCTTGTTCCAGCGCGCGGGTTATCACCGGCAACTGGATGTCGTGGGTTATCAGGGCTTGATGTATGCGCTTTATGATCCGGGCCGCTGGGAAGCGGTGGATGTGCTGCGCTGGCTCAAGGAGTTCACCGAAGCCGCCGCGCGGACGGCCTGAGGATTCTCTGCTAGGTTCGCTTCGGCCACTGTTGGATAATGCCGCCCTGCATTGAGGGTTAGAGCTTTTGTATGTCCACTTCATCGTTTTCCGCTGCACACAGCCAGGCCAGCACCCTCTACTTGCCACCTGGCCCGTGGTCGACCGTGCTCGATTGCCTGTGCGAGCACTTCCGCGCTATTGGTCGTGAGCAATGGCTGGACCGCATCGCACGCGGTCGTGTCCTCGATGGCCAAGGACAGCCGATCGCCGTTGACCTGCCGTACAAGGAAGGCCTGCGGATTCACTATTTTCGCGAGGTGCCGGACGAAAAGCCGATCCCGGTGGTCGAGTCGATCCTGTACGCCGATGAACACTTGGTGGTCGCGGACAAACCGCACTTCCTACCCGTGACGCCGGCGGGTGAATACGTCGAACAAACGCTGCTGCGACGGCTGATCCACCGCCTGGATAATCCGCATCTGGTGCCATTGCATCGCATTGACCGGCATACGGCGGGGCTGGTGTTGTTTTCGGCCAACCCGCAGACGCGTTCGGCGTATCAGTCGTTGTTCCCTACGCGACAGATCGAAAAGCGCTACGAGGCCATTGCCCGGGCATTGCCTGAGTTGTCCTTTCCGTTGGTCCATAAAAGCCGCCTCGTGGACGGCGAACCGTTCTTCCGCATGCAGGAAGGTCCAGGCGTCAGCAATACCGAGACGGCCGTCGAAGTCCGGGAGAAAAACGGCGAACTCTGGCGTTACGGGCTCTACCCGGTGACCGGCAAGAAGCACCAGTTGCGGGTGCACATGACCGCTCTGGGCGCCAGTATCTGCAATGATCCGTTTTATCCGCAGGTGCTCAAGGATGTTGAGGATGACTACGCCAACCCGTTGAAGCTGCTGGCCCAGGGCTTACGTTTTGTCGATCCCGTCACCGGGCAGGAACGGGCCTTCGAAAGCGCTATCACCTTGCAGTGGTAATCGACGCCGCACTTTATGTCAGCCACGAAAAAGCCCGAATTTAGCGGGCTTTTCTGTATCCGGTTATCACCGCAAAGATTACAACTCTTTAACAGTGCGAACCTGATCCTTGTTGATGCGGGTGTGCTTGCCGTCCAGCTGTTCGAACTCGTAGAAACCCGACTCGGAATCGAATTTAGGCTGGTCGATGGCCTGGATTTCACGACCATCATTCAAGGTGATCACTGTTGGCGATGCGCAACCGGCGAGGGTGGCGAGGCCCAGTGCGAGCATGAAAGTGGCGAGGGTCCGTTGAGTCATGAGTGTGTCTCCGATATGAATTCTTTGGTTACTGAGCTTGTAGACGTATGCAACGAGCGCAAGTTCCTTCTCGTGTCAGTCTGACACACTGTTGTGTGCACTTAACAGTTCGGGTGTGTTCAGGTTGGCCAGGCGAGGGTCGTTGTCGGGGCATTGCAGGGCGGTAGCGCCCAGCTGGCGCATGATTCGACCCGGGCTGCGTTCGCCCTTGTTCCAGGCGTTTTCGAACGCCGGTGAAAGGGCGACGGGGATAATGCACAGCAACGGTTCCCAGTGTTCACCGTGGCGCAGCATCAGTGGTTTGTCCGGATGCTGCGCGGCGGTCTCGCGCATGCCTTGAAGCAAAGCGGCATCGATACGTGGCACATCACAGGGCAGCACCAGCAAATGGGAGTGGCGGGCAGCCTTCAGACCCGCCCGGATGCCGGCCAGAGGGCCGGGGAAATCGGCATGATCATCAACCACCAGTTGGTCGGCGTAAGGCGCGTACTTTTCCTGGTTTCTATTGCAAGAGATGATCA
Source organism: Pseudomonas sp. 5Vm1k (assembly GCF_056161485.1). NCBI lineage: Bacteria > Pseudomonadati > Pseudomonadota > Gammaproteobacteria > Pseudomonadales > Pseudomonadaceae > Pseudomonas > Pseudomonas sp. 5Vm1k. The sequence goes on along the minus strand of NZ_JBSPCZ010000007.1, from coordinate 73,570 downwards.
GGTCATCGCTCAGCGCGCGGGTCTTGCGGTGCAGATGCGCAATCAGCGGTTCGCCGTGCCACTCGATCAAACCCTTGTCCTGGCCCCCCATGCGCTGGCCGCGTCCACCCGCCAGGAGCAGAATTGAACAGGTGGGAAGAGATGTATTGGAAGTCATGGCAGCTCTCCGTGGGGGCGGCGAAAAAAAATGAGGCGCTGTGATATAACACCGGGCTGTTTCCCCTACAACTGGACGAGCCTATGAAAGCCAAGGCTGATGTACCTTTCGCACCACTCAACATCGCGGTGCTGACAGTCAGTGATACCCGTACCCTGGAAACCGACACTTCTGGCCAGGTCTTTGTCGACCGCCTGAGTGCTTCCGGTCACAACCTGGCGGCGCGGGTGCTGCTTAAAGATGATCTCTACAAAATTCGCGCGCAAGTCGCCACCTGGATTGCCGACGATGTGGTGCAAGTGGTGCTGATCACGGGCGGTACCGGTTTCACCGGCCGCGACAGTACGCCGGAAGCGGTGAGTTGCCTGCTGGATAAGCAGGTCGATGGTTTTGGCGAGTTGTTCCGCCAGATTTCCGTGGCGGATATCGGCACCTCTACCGTGCAGTCCCGTGCGTTGGCAGGTCTGGCCAATGGCACGCTGGTCTGCTGCTTGCCGGGTTCGACCAATGCTGTGCGCACTGGCTGGGATGGCATTCTCGCCGAGCAATTGGACTCGCGTCACCGCCCGTGCAATTTCGTTCCTCATCTGAAACAGGCGGCTCCCTGTGAATCCCGCGGGTAAGCCTGGCAAGACCGGTAGTTTGATGCCGGTCGAGGTGGCACTGGCGCGTTTGCTGGAGATGGCTGAAGCGGCGCCGATTCGTGAACCTGAGCGATTGCCGTTGGCGCAGGTCCAGGGGCGCGTGCTGGCAGACGATCTGATTTCGACACTGGACCTGCCACCCTGGCCCAACAGCGCCATGGACGGTTATGCCTTGCGCGTGGCCGACTGGACCGGCGAGCCATTGGTAGTCAGCCAGAAGATTTTCGCTGGCCAGGCCCCGCAACCGTTGCAGCCAGGCACGTGTGCACGAATCTTCACCGGTGCTCCGGTGCCCGCGGGTGCCGACTGTGTCGAGATGCAGGAGAACGCCGAAGTCCAGGCGGACGAGCGTGTACGTTTCATCGAAACCATGACGCCGGGCCAGAACATTCGTCCCCAGGGCCAGGAAACCACTGTTGGTGAGTTGGTCTTGTCGGCCGGTACGCGCCTTGGGCCTATCGAGCAGGGGCTGGCGGCATCACTGGGCTGTGCGGAACTGGCGGTGGTGCGCAAGATTCGTGTCGCGGTGCTGTCCACCGGTGATGAACTGATCGAACCCGGTCAGGCCTTGGGGCCGGGCCAGATCTATAACAGCAATCGTGTGCTGCTGTGCAGTTGGTTGCAGCGTTTGGGTTGCGAGGTGATTGATGCCGGCATCCTGGTGGATGATCTGGCGGTGACCCGCGCGCGTTTGGGCGAACTGACCAATGTCGACCTGATTCTGTCCACTGGCGGGGTATCCGTGGGGGAAGCCGACTTCCTGGGCATTGCCCTGCGCGAAGAGGGCGAGCTGTCACTGTGGAAGCTCGCCATCAAACCCGGCAAACCGCTGACGTTCGGGCATTTTCGTGGGGTACCGGTCATTGGCCTGCCGGGTAATCCGGCTTCGACGCTGGTGACTTTTGCCTTGTTGGCGCGGCCTTATCTCCTGCGTCGTCAGGGTGTTCAGGACGTCGAACCGCTGAAGTTCCCGGTGCCAGCAGGGTTTGTCTGGCCCAAGGCTGGCAATCGCCGTGAGTACCTGCGTGGGCGCCTCGAGAACGGTCGGGCAACCATTTACAGGAATCAGAGTTCTGGTGTACTGCGCAGCGCCGCCTGGGCCGAAGGCCTGGTGGAGGTGCTGGAAGACTGCACATTGATCGAGGGGGATGTCGTCAACTTCATCCCCTTGAGTGAAGTCTTGGGCTGATGCCCGCCCTTGCAAGCCCGGTTGTTCGAGCCGGGCCTTGCATCCACCCCGTGCGGCTTAGCGAGATAGGAGTGTCACGACCTGTTCGAACCGGCTATTGGCGATCCACCCCAGCAGTCCCAGGATTACCGCAGTTGCGCCGGCTGAGTAGGCCAGGCGGTGCTTGATGGATTTGACGTCACCCCGCACCTCATCCATGTCTCGACGGATGTATTTGAGGTGTGTCTCCAGTTCAATGACTCGAGGTTCCATATCAACTTCTCCATTGGCTTTTACGCTGTTTTTGAATTCAGCCTGATGAGCCTTTAAGGCGCTTCCATTCATTGCGTGCACATCCTTGTGTGTTTGTATTTTGATTGAGACCGCTGGCGCCAACGGTGTACCAATCACCTGCCTCGGTCAATTGAGCCGATTCCTCATGTTTCGTAGGAAAAAATACTGCGTTGTAGGACCCAAAGCGCCGGGACGCTGAATTAATTCAAGTTTCCCTGACTTTTTTGCGTGCCTGTGAGGTCAACATCTCCCATACGGATTCCAAACAGGGGAGTGACAGCAATGGGTGAGCGCAAGGCGCTGTTGATTCTGCATGGCAAGCAGGCACTCAACGAGGAAGTCCGCGCGGCCGTTGAAGGCAAGCGCAAGCAGGGATGGGAACTGGCCGTCCGGGTGACGTGGGAGGCTGGCGATGCCCAACGTCTGGTGGATGAAGCGCTGGCAGCCGGTTACAGGCAGGTGATTGCCGGTGGCGGTGACGGAACCTTGCGTGATATCGCCGAAGCCATGGCGACGCATTCGACCGAGGCCAGCCTGGTGTTGCTGCCGTTGGGCACCGCCAACGACTTTGCGCGGGCCGCCGGTATTTCTTTGGAGCCCGCTCAGGCGCTGGAACTGCTGGACAGTGCCCCGAGCGCCATCGACCTGGGAACGATCGGCGGCCAGGTTTTCCTGAACATGGCCACGGGTGGTTTTGGCAGTAACGTTACGGCCAACACTTCGGAGGACCTGAAAAAGGTCCTGGGCGGCGCAGCGTATCTGTTCACCGGTTTATCGCGCTTCAGCGAATTGCATGCGGCTTACGGTGAATTGCAGGGCCCGGACTTTCATTGGCGTGGCGAGTTGCTGGCGTTGGGTATCGGTAATGGCCGGCAGGCCGGTGGTGGCCGCGTGTTGTGTCCGGAGGCGCTGGTGGATGACGGGCTGTTGGATATCAGTATTTTGCCGGCACCGCAGGAGGTGGTCGGCACGTTGAAAAACCTGCTGACCGATGGCTTCGGTATCGACAACATGTTCGTGCGGGCCCGACTACCGTGGGTCGAGATCAAAGTGTCGGAAGGCCTGCACATCAACCTTGATGGCGAACCGCTGGAAGGCGATAACTTGCGTTTCGAGGCGCGTCCGGCGGCCTTGCGGGTGCACTTGCCGCCGAACTCGCCACTGCTGGGCTCATCGCAAGCGATCAATCGTCCAGGCTGATGATTTGTTCACGTACGGCGAATAGCACCAGGCCGGCCACATCGTAGATCTGCAAGCGTTTCATGATCTGCGAGCGATGGGTTTCGACGGTCTTGATGCTCAGGCCCAGACCGTTGGCGATTTCCCGGGTGGATTTGCCGCGAACGATCAGCCGCAGAATTTCCAGCTGGCGTGCCGTCAGGTTGTGGGTGTCGGGGATCGGCGGCTGGTTTTTCTGCGTACGGGTCAGCGCCTGATTGATCACGGTGTGAGCGATGGCCGGGCTCAGGTAGCGCTCATTGTTACGCAAGGCGTCCAGGGCGTGTTCGAGTTCGGTGGCCGTGGTGTCCTTGAGCAAGTAGCCGTGGGCACCGGATTCCAGCGCCTGCATGATCAGCGCCGGGTCGGTGTGCATCGACAGGATCAGCACTTTGCTTTGTGGACGAACCCTTTTAAGTCGCTGCAAGGCTTCAAGGCCGCCGGTTTCCTTCATGGAAATATCCAGCAGGACGATGTCCGGGGACAGTTGCTCGACCATCTCCAGCAGTTGTGAGCCGTCACTGGCTTCACCAACGACGGCGTAGCCGGGAATATCCAGCACCAGAGCGCGCACGCCTGCCCGGATAAGCGAGTGGTCATCCACCAGAAGTAAGTTACAAGTCAACGCATAACCTTATTCGTACTGGCCCGCTCGAGCGCTCGGGGCGCCCAGGGGAATAGTGCTTCGATTTGAGTGCCTTTGCCTGGCTCGCTGGTCACGGTCAAGGTCCCGCCCAATTGCTCGATCCGTTCCGACATCCCGGCCATTCCGCGTTGCCCCTCGCGCCCGGGGTTCGCCGCAGGCGCAAAGCCTTGACCGTCATCGCTGATCAACAATGTCAGACCCTGCGGCAGGCGTTGCACGCGCACCAGCAGATTCCGGGCTTCGGCATGGCGCAGGATATTGGTCACCGCTTCCTGGGTAATCCGGAAGGCGGCCACGGCCATTTCTTCCGGAATGCCAGTCAAGCGCTGATGGCATTCCAGGCTCCAGTGCACCGAGGTGTTGGCCAGGGTCTTGAGCAAATGTGCCCGCAAACTGGCTTCCAGGCCAAGACTGGTCAGTTGCCGGGGATTGAGGATGGCTGACACGTCACGCACCTTGGTCAAGGTTTCTTCCAGGGTGTCGCAGAGCACCGAGCACTGACCTTGAAGGTCTTCGGGCAATCGGCGCTTGAGCCATTCACTTTGAAGTTTTGCGGCTGTCAGCAATTGGCCGATGTCGTCGTGCAACTCGCGGCTGAGTCGATGACGTTCATTTTCCTGTACTTCCAGAAGCCGGTCGGCCAACTCTTGAGGTTGAAACTTGATCGACTTGAGCGACAGGCGATGCCCGACCCAGACGCAGGCCAGTGCTGCCAAATTGAGCACCAGCAGGCTTGCCGGCAGGCGAGTGGACAGGCCATAGACCAGCAAGCTGCCAAGCGCCGAGCAGATACACAGCAATAGCGTGAACCGACGCGCGTTTTCTCGGGACGGTGGCCATGTGGTGATTGACTTGAGGCTGGCGTACATAGCAGATGGAGCCAATGGATGTTCGCTGCGGGCAGACCGGTCAGGTGGTTGACGGGTCTCTGTCTGGAAAACTGTTGGGTAAATCACCGACTTCAACCGGCAAACCCATGTACGAAATCGAGCCTTGAAGTTTAGCGGGCTGCTCTCGTTTGGAATCAAGGTGCCATTAATTGAAGGCAACTAATGGGCGGCATAATACCACTTAAGATACCGTTGGTCGCGTTTGGTATATATGTCCATACAGTCAGGAATTAAAGAGAATTGGACGTGTGTTCCATAATGGAAAAAGTTTGGTTTTTTTGTCGTGCGAAGATAGTGGACGTGCCTGTTTTTTATTTTTAATGCCAGGCATTACCTGAGCCCGAGACAGAAAGTCCGTGCCCGACAAGAATAATTATGTGTAATGAGCTGTCGTTGGCAGGTATGAAATATTCAATTGCGACATGTGCATTCAAGTTGCTGAGTCGGCTCCGGGCAATATGAAAACCAGACGGCGCATAGTTATCTGGAGATTTAAGCTTGCCGTTCCGAAAAGGCCACCAGAGTGAGCGGTTTGGCATGGGCAGGGGGCTGAAAACGGCTTTGTCCGACCTGAAAGGCAAAGGCTTCGATCAGCGAAACCTGCTCGCTGTCATCAAGGCTCAATTGGCCGGTTTTCGGGTCGATGAGTTCAAGCTGCCAGGCCATCAGCGTCAAGCAGTCTTTCAACGCATCCAGGGCCTGGTCGTGCAGTTCCATGTGATGTTGGGCATGGTTCAACAAGCCATGAATATGCAGAGAAAACTCCGAAACCGCCTCCAGCGCCAGGGCATCGGCCTTGTTTGCCAGCTTGAGCAGGGTGCTGAGCATGCAGTCGATCGCGTCCGTATCATTGCTGATCAGTTGCAGATGACTGAGACATTCCTCGGATTTGGCCAGGAGTGTTTCAGCCTCGACGAGAAATTCGGGAAGCCCCTGAGTTCCCTCTTTATGGTCGTTCGGCATGCTTATCTCCACAACGTCATGTCAGATGAGGGAATGTCGTGTGTGCCGATAATCACGAGTTTTTGCGCGAGCGCACGCCGGTAAGCTTTTGCGCTCGCTGGAGAACTCGAGAGGGTGGAGGGCCACTGACCTGCGATCGCACACAAAAGCCTGACTCCGTTCATGCAATGAGAATGGCGTCACATTAATGGCTATTGGATATTGCGAATATCAGGTTGGGCCTGATTGTTACTAGGGGAATCCCTTACACAGGGGAACCTAACGTGCGAACCGAGGTCGCGCGGCAGGGGATGAAGCAGATGAAAATCACAGGGGCAGTAAAGCATGATGTTAATGTGACATCAATGGCTGAGCATGGCATTTTGTCTGGGGGTCAAGGTCCGGCAATAACAGCCGATAACCCTCTTTAGTGAATTCATCAGAACAAGCCCAGGAGTCATTGATGGCCGGCATTCTCGACACGGTAGACCAACGCACGCAACTGGTGGGTGAGAATCGCCTGGAAATTCTCATGTTCCGGTTGGCCGGGCGGCAATTGTTCGCAATCAACGTGTTTAAAGTTCAAGAAGTACTGCAACTGCCAAAACTGACCCTGATGCCCCAGCGCCATCCGTTTGTCTGCGGTGTGGTCAACCTGCGTGGCCAGACGCTGCCGGTGATCGACCTGTCCCAGGCGATCGGCATGCGACCTCTGGTGCCAAGCCCCACCAGTACGATCATCGTCACCGAGTACAACCGCTCGGTGCAGGCGTTCCTGGTCGGTGGCGTGGATCGCATCGTCAACATGAACTGGGAAGCCATTCTGCCGCCACCGACCAGCGCCGGTCGCCAGCATTACCTGACGGCCATCAGCAAGGTCGACGACCAGTTGGTGGAAATCATCGACGTGGAAAAAGTCCTCGCCGAAATCGTCCCGTACAACGCCAAGGTGTCCAAGGACAAACTTGATGACCCTGTGCTGGAGCGCGCCCGTGGTCGTGAAGTGCTGCTGGTGGACGATTCCAACGTGGCGCTCTCGCAATTGCGCGACACCCTCGGCCAGTTGGGCGTGAAAATGCACATCGCCAGCGATGGCCTGAAGGCGCTGAACATGCTCAAAGCCTGGGCCGATACCGGCGTGGTCATGACCGACAAGCTGCTGATGATCTTCACTGACGCGGAAATGCCGGAAATGGATGGCTATCGCCTGACCACCGAAATCCGCAACGATCCACGCCTGCGTGGCCTCTACGTGGTCCTGCATACTTCGCTGTCCGGCAGCTTCAACGACTCGATGGTGAAGAAGGTCGGCTGCGACAACTTCCTCTCCAAGTTCCAGCCGGACAAGCTTGTGGATGTAGTGCGCCAGCGCCTGATGCTGGACGAAGTGCCGGCCTAATCACGATCTAATCCCTGTGGGAGCGGGCTTGCTCGCGAAAGCGGTGTCACATTCAGCATTGATGTCAGCTGACACACCGCCTTCGCGAGCAAGCCCGCTCCCACAGGTTTTTTTTGCCTTTGATTCAGCGATCAAGCTCGTATAGGGTGGCGTTTTTGCCACCAGGGAGCTGGCCATGCTGCGTCTGAGCGCGCTTTATCGTTATCCGTTGAAATCCGGCAAGGGCGAGACCCTGCAACAGGTCAACCTCGACAAACTGGGCCTGGACGGGGATCGACGCTGGATGTTGGTGGACGAGGCCAGTGGGCGCTTCTTGACCCAGCGCGCAGTGGCGCAAATGAGCCAATTGTCGGCGCTGTGGAATGCCGATGGCGGCTTGACCCTCAGCGCGCCTGGCCATTCACCGATTGATATTGCCTTGCCCGGCACTGAAGCCGAACTGCGCGGTGTGACCATTTGGCGCGACACCTTGCGCGTGCCCGACGCCGGCGACGCAGCGGGGGCCTGGGTCAGCCAATTCATCGGCAAGCCGACACGGCTGGTGCAAGTGCCGCTGGATCGCGCGCGCACCACCCAGTCCGGTTACGGCAAGGACGACGACCAAGTGGCATTCGCCGATGGTTTTCCGCTGTTGCTGATTGGCCAAGCATCACTGGAAGACCTGTCGAGCAAAGTCGGGCGACCGCTGGAAATGCTGCGCTTCCGGCCCAATCTGGTGATCGAAGGCAGTGAGGCGTATGCCGAGGATGGCTGGAAGCGCATTTGCATCGGCGACGTCGAGTTTCGGGTGGTCAAGTCGTGCTCGCGTTGCATCCTGACGACGATCGATCCGCAGACCGGTTTACGCAGCGATGATCGCGAGCCCTTGGCCACGTTGCAGAAGTATCGGGCCGAGGAGGACGGTGCGATGTTCGGACAGAACCTGGTCAACGACAGCAACGGTCGACTTGAAGTCGGCATGCCGGTGACGATCCTCGAGTAAAAAGCCCTTGAACGAAAAATGCCCGTGTCCTTGGACACGGGCATTTTTTTGCGCTGTGAAAACCCAGGGTTTTAGCCGCGGTATTCGCACAGGTAAGCGGTGTCGACGGCCACTTTCAGCTGGAACTTGCTGTTGGCAGGTACGTTGAACTGGCTGCCGGCGGCGAAGGTTTCCCAGTCGCTGCTGTCTGGCAGTTTGACGGTCAGGGCGCCGGTCACCACGTGCATGATTTCACGCTGGCTGGTGCCGAATTCGTATTCGCCCGGGGCCATGACGCCGATGGTCGCAGGACCTTCAGCAGTGCCAAAGGCGATCGACTTGACGGTGCCGTCGAAGTACTCGTTGACTTTAAACATGGGCGATTCCTCGAAAAAGGGCTTAAAAGGGCCGGCCAGTATGCACAACGCCCCTTGCGCCGTCACCCTCCTAGACGGGAAGAACCAGCGGTAATAACCGCGCCGTATTACGTGCGTCTTCCAGTGCCCGATGCTGTTGACCATTGAATAGCATGCCAGCCAACTGCAGAGCGCCATTAAGCCCCAACGGGCGATCCAGCCGCCACGCCTTGGCGAAACGCTGCTTGAGGTTCATGTGTGGCACCTGGCTCAGGAAGCTGTCGAGTTGCAGGCGCTGCCATTCCTGAACCAATTGCTTGCGGTCGTAATCGCCCCAACTGGCCCAGCCTTCCAGCTGCGAGTGATGCTGGCCGAGCCAGACCTCGAACGCCGGCCAGACCTCGGTCAGCGGCTGCGCGGTATCGATATTGGCCTGAGTGATGTGGGTCAACTCGCGGCAAAACGGCGTCAGCAAAGGTCGACGCGTCGGGCGTACGAAGCGCTGGAATTGGTCCAGTTCCCGGCCTTTTCGGTCCACCAGGGTGGCACCGATTTCGATGATTTCCATCTCTGTGACTGGCCAGCCGCCCTCATCGGTGGTGGCTTCCAGATCAATGACCAACCAGTGAGGCATCGCAGGGTTCCTGGTATCCGCGTCCTGATAGGGCTTGAGCGTAGCCAAACCCGACGGATCCGCCTAGCGCCTTATTCGACCTCCAACAAAATTTGACGATTTTTGACCTGATCACCGACGCTGACCTGCAAACGTTTGAGCACACCGTCGATGCCGGATTTGAGTGGGTGCTCCATTTTCATCGCCTCCAGCACTACCAGCAGTTGTCCCTTGCTGACTGTGCTGCCCTCGCTGACCAGCACGTCGATGATGGCCCCGTCCATCGGTGCCTTGAGCGTGCCGGAGCTGATGCTGGCCTGGCTGCTGACCTGCATCTGAGTGCGATCCACCAGTCGCAGGCTGCCGGGGCGGGTGAACAACCAGAGTTCTCCTGCGATGAGGCGATAGGCGTGGCGCTGGCGGATGCCGTCGATTTCCAGGGTGGCCTGTTGTCCGTCGCTGTGGATGAGCTTCAGTTCGAGCGTTCGGTCACCGATCTGAAGCCGATAAGGTTGGTCAGGCTCCGCGTTCAATTCCACGGTCCAGTCCTTGTCCTCCACGCCGATGCGATAGTGCAGCGGCACGCTGGCGTTGTTGCGCCAGCCGGCCAGAGGTGCGGTGTGTTGCTGTGCTGATGCCTGATAGAGCAACGCCGTCGCGATGGCCAGTTCTTCGGCGCTCGGGACATGGGTATGCAGGCACGGATGGTCGGCGAAGTGCGTCGGGATAAACCCGGTGCTGAAGTCGCCGCTGATAAATTGCGGGTGTTCCAGCAGGCTGGCGAGCAGGCGCTGATTGTTTTGCACGCCCAGCAGCACGCTGTCCTGCACCGCGCGCACCAATTTGCGCCGGGCTTCTTCTCGGGTGGCGCCGTGGGCGATGAGTTTGCCGAGCAGCGGGTCGTAGAAGGGGCTGACATGCTGGCCCTCGATCAGGCCATGGTCGATCCGTACGCCGCTTTGCAACGCCGGCTCCCAGGCGTCGATACGCCCGGTTTGCGGCAGGAAACCCTGGGCCGGGTCTTCGGCATACAGGCGCACTTCGATGGCATGCCCGTTGAGTTGCACCTGATCCTGACGCAACGGCAGTGGCTGGCCTTCGGCGACGTGCAGTTGCCAGGCCACCAGGTCCAGGCCGGTGATCAGTTCAGTCACCGGGTGTTCCACTTGCAGCCGGGTGTTCATCTCCAGAAAGTAAAACTGCCCGCGCGCATCCAGCAGGAACTCCACGGTGCCGGCGCCGACATAGTTCACTGCGCGTCCAGCCTTGAGCGCCGCTTCGCCCATGGCCTGACGCAGTTCGGCGGTCATCACCGGGCAGGGCGCTTCCTCGATGATCTTCTGGTGTCGGCGCTGGATCGAGCAGTCGCGCTCGCCGAGGTAGATCAGGTTGCCATGCTGGTCGCCGAATACTTGAACCTCGACGTGGCGCGGATCGATCAGCGCCTGTTCGAGGATCAACTCATCGCTGCCAAACCCGTGCAGCGCTTCGGAGCGTGCAGTGCGCAGTTGCTCCAGCAAATCACTGGCGTCGTGCACCAGGCGCATGCCACGCCCGCCACCGCCGGCACTGGCCTTGATCATCAGCGGGTAGCCGATGCGCTCGGCTTCGCGGCTCAGGGTCGCATCGTCCTGTTCGGCACCTTGATAGCCGTTGATGCAGGGCACGCCGGCCGCGAGCATGGCAATTTTCGACAGGCGCTTGCTGCCCATTAATTCGATGGCTTCGGGGCTGGGGCCGATGAAGGTGATACCGGCCTGTTGACAGGCGAGGGCGAAGCCGGCGTTTTCCGAGAGAAAGCCATAACCTGGGTGGATCGCATCGGCGCCGGTGCGGCGAGCGGCCTCGATGATCGCCGGGATGTTCAAGTAGGACTGCTGCACCGGGGCCGGGCCGATGTTTACGGCTTCGTCGGCCATCTGCACGTGCAGGGCATCGACGTCGGCGTCGCTGAACACCGCGACGGTACGGTAACCCAGGGCCTGGGCGGTGCGCTGGATGCGGCAGGCGATTTCACCGCGGTTGGCGATCAGGATTTTGCGGAGTTCGGGCATGGGGTCTTCTCTAATGTTTTGCGGTGAAGTTGAGGGCCTCCTCGCGGGCAAGGCTCGCTCCTACAGGGGTTGTGTTTGCCGCAAATGTTGGGCACGACTGAAAACCTGTAGGAGCGAGGCTTGCCCGCGAAGCTTTTAAGTGGCCCACCCCGGTTTTCGTTTCTGCACAAAGGCCATCGTCCCCTCGACTCCCTCAGACCCGGTCACCGCGTCGCTGAACCACTCGGCCGCTTGATCCAACAATTCGTCGGAAGGCTGCCCGGCACTCGCCAGCAACAGTTTTTTGGTCAACGCATTCGCCCCCGGCGCGCAGCACAACACATGGGCCAACACTTCATCGAGGCGTTCGGCCAGGGCTTGCGGATCGTGCTCGACAAAATGCACCAGGCCCATTCGCCTCGCGTGAACACCATCGAACCGCGCTGCCGTCAGGGCCAGTCTTCGGGCCTGGGTCAGGCCGATGCGCTGGACCACGAACGGTGCGATCTGCGCCGGTAGCAAACCGAGACTGGTTTCGGGCAAACCGAATTGCGCCTGATGATCGGCCAGGGCCACGTCGCTGACGCAGGCCAGACCGAAACCACCGCCCAGCACCGCGCCTTGCAGCACCGTGATCACCACTTGCGGCGCGTGTTGCACTTCTTGCAGCAGCGCACCGAACGCCCGGTTCAAGTCGCGGTAGGCGTCCGGGCCTTGAGCGCGGGCGTTGGCCATGTCCTTGATGTCACCGCCTGCGCAGAAATGCCCGCCGGCACCGCCGATCACCAAGGCCCGCACGGCGTGGTCATCGCGCACCGCCGCCAGCACCGCGCGCAATTCGGCGACCATCTGCAAGCTCATGGCATTGCGGCTTTCCGGGCGGTTGAGGGTGATGTGAAGTACGCCATTGTGCAGTTCAAGCAACAGCGTCTGACAAACCGGCAGGCTGTTCATTTCTTTTTCCCCGGCAGGGTGCCCATGAGTTTGCAGATGATCCCCAGCATGATTTCGTCAGCGCCACCGCCAATCGATACCAGCCGCACATCGCGGTAGGCCCGAGCCACCGGGTTGTCCCACATAAAGCCCATGCCGCCCCAATATTGCAGGCAACTGTCGCTGACTTCCCGGCCCAGACGCCCGGCCTTGAGTTTGGCCATCGACGCCAGTCGGGTGACGTCCTGGCCTTTGATGTACTGCTCGGTGGCCTGGTAGACCAGCGCCCGCAAGCATTCGATTTCGGTTTGCAACTCAGCCAGGCGGAAGTGGATCACCTGGTTGTCGATCAGCGCGTTGCCGAAGGTCTTGCGCTCCTTGCAGTACTCGATGGTGCTGTCGATGCAGTATTCCAGGCCTTTGATCATGTTCGCCGCGCCGAACAGACGTTCCTCCTGGAACTGCAACATCTGCATCATGAACCCCGCGCCTTCGTGGCCAATGCGGTTGCGCTGTGGCACGCGCACGTTGTCGAAAAACACCTGGGCGGTTTCCGAACTGCGCATGCCGAGCTTGTCCAAGTGTGAGCTCAGACTGATGCCTGGCGTGTTCATCGGCACCATGATCAGCGACTTGTTCACGTGAGGTTTGTCGTCCGAGGTGTTGGCTAGCAGGCAGATGAAATCGGCGCTCGGCGAGTTGGTGATCCACATCTTGCTGCCGTTGATCACGTAGTCATCGCCGTCCTTGCGGGCGGTGGTTTTCAGCCCGGCGACGTCGGAGCCGGCACCGACTTCCGAAACGCCAATGCAGCCGACCTGCTCACCGGTGATCGCGGGCCTCAGGAACTCTTCACGCAATTCATCGGAGCCGAAGCGGGCGAGGGCCGGGGTGCACATGTCGGTTTGCACGCCGATGGACATCGGAATCCCGCCGCAATGAATGGTGCCGAACTCTTCGGCGGCGACGATCGAGTAGCTGTAGTCCAGGCCCATGCCACCGAATTTTTCCGGCTTGGAGATGCCCAGCAGTCCAAGGTCACCAGCCTTGCGGAAGATCTCATGGATCGGAAAGCGTCCGGCCTTTTCCCATTCTTCGACGTGCGGGTTGATCTCGTGATCGACGAATTGGCGAACGGTGCGGCGCAGTGCTTCGTGTTCCTGGGTGAAGATCATTTTTATTGTTCTCCTTTGATCCATGATCGTTTCCACGTCGAACCGTCTGCGTGGTAACGCCGCTATGGACGCTCTGCGTCCGCTTTTGGGACGGGGAACGTCCCGGGCTGCATTCCCACGCAGAGCGTGGGAACGATCAAAACCTCGCCACGCCGAAGCTGTTGGCTTGCAGCGGCCGAACCTCGGCCTCATGGCAGATATCCAGCAAATACCCGAGCAACGTCCGGGTGTCTCGTGGATCGATCAACCCGTCGTCCCACAAACTGGCGCTGCCGTAGAGTGCGGTGGACTGGCTATCGAGTTTCTGCGCGGTGACCTGCTCCAGCATGTCGAGCATTTTCGGGTCCGGCACCAAGCCATCCTTGAGCTGCTTGGCCTCGGTGACGATCCGCAGCACCTTGCCGGCCTGGGCGCCGCCCATCACCGCGGTGCGGCTGTTGGGCCAGGCGAAGATGAAGCGCGGGTCCAGACCACGACCACACATCGCGTAGTTGCCGGCACCGTAGGAACCGCCGACGACGATGGTCAGTTTCGGCACGCGGGCATTGGCCACCGCCTGGATCATCTTCGCGCCGTGCTTGATCACGCCTTGTTGCTCCGACTCGGTGCCAACCATGAACCCGGTGGTGTTGTGGAAAAACAGCAGCGGCGTCTGGCTCTGGTCGCAGAGCTGAATGAACTGCGCGGCTTTGCTCGCGCCCTTGGGCGTGATCGGGCCGTTGTTGCCGATGAAGCCGCAGGCGCGACCCTGGATTTTCAGGTGCCCGCAGATCGTCTGTTGATCGAACTCGCCTTTGAACTCGAGGAAGTTCGATGCGTCGGCAATTCGCGCAATGATTTCGCGCACGTCGTAAGGTTTTTTCGGATCATCCGGAATCAGGCCCAGCAAATCGTCGATGGGATAGAGCGGTTCTTTCCACTGCGGTTCGGGCAGCCACGGTAACTGCTCGTTCCACGACAACAGGCTGACAATCTCGCGCACCAGACGCACGCCCTCGGCATCGTTCTCGGCCAGGTACTCGGCGGTGCCCGCGGTTTGTGCGTGCATCTCGGCGCCGCCCAGATCTTCATCGGTGGCGACTTCGCCAGTGGCGGCTTTTAACAGTGGTGGGCCGGCGAGAAACAGCTTGGCCTTGCCACGCACCACCACCACGTAATCCGACAAGCCCGGTTGATACGCGCCACCCGCGGTGGCCGAGCCGTGGACCACGGTGATCTGCGGCAAACCCATGGCTGACATCCGCGCCTGATTGGCAAAGCTGCGCGCGCCTTCGATGAAAATCTCGGCGGCGTAATTGAGATTGGCACCACCGCTCTCGGCCAGGGTAATCACCGGCAGTTTGTTTTCCATGGCGATCTGTTGCAGGCGCAGGGATTTTTTCAAACCGCTGGGGGAAATGGTCCCGCCCTTGATCGCGCTGTTATTCGCCACGACCAGCACCCGCACGCCAGAGACATAGCCGATCCCGGCAATCAACCCGCCGCCGGCCGAACTGCCGTCCTTGTCGTCGTGCAATTTATAGCCGGCCAGGCTGGCCAGTTCGAGAAACGGCGCGCCGGGGTCGAGCAGCAAGTTAAGGCGTTCTCGGGGCAGCAGTTGGCCGCGTTTGTCGAATTTGGCCTTCGCTTCGGCGGCCTTGTTCAGCAGGTTCTGTTCGAGCTGGCGCACATGTTCGATGCCCACCAGCATCGCCGCGCGGTTTTGCGCGAACTGTTCGCTGAAAGGGTCGATCTGGGACTCGATCACCGGCATAGGTTATTCCTTGTCCTTGAGTACTTCGGGCCGTAGTACATCTGGTAAGTAGGCGCGGTGAAAGCCGTTATACGACTCGCTGTTCTGCGCCTTGTGAATCGGCCACGCGCGACCGCCCAGGCTCGCCGCACCGTCAATGCGCAACGTGCTGCCGCTGACAAACGCCGCTGCCGGGCTGAGCAGGAACACAATCGCCGCACTGACTTCCGATTCGGTACCGATACGCTTGAGTGGCACATGCTCGCGCAGGGTCGGGATCACCGCTTTGAACGCGCCTTCGTAGGTGTCCATGCCGCTGGAGGCAATCCAGCCCGGCGCCACGGCATTGACCCGCACCCCGGCGTAACCCCATTCGAACGCGGCGGTCTTGGTCAGGTTGTCCATGCCCGAGCGCGATGCACCCGAATGGCCCATGCCGGGCATGCCACCCCACATGTCGGCGAGCATGTTGACGATGGCCCCGCCATGTTTGCTCATGGACTGGTTGAACACTTCCCGGGCCATCAGGAAACCGCCCACCAGGTTGGTGCGCATCACGGTTTCGAAACCTTTCTGATTGATCGAGGCCAGTGGCGAGGGGAACTGGCCGCCGGCATTGTTGACCAGGCCATGAATTGGACCGAACAGGCGGATCAACTCGCTGACCAGATGCTTGACCGCTTCTTCCTCGCGGATATCGCAGGTCTTCCAGTCAGCCTTACCGCCGTCTTCGGCAATCTCGGCGGCCACGGTTTTCAGTTTGTCGGCATTGCGCCCCACCAGCAGCACGTGGGCGCCGAGGGCCGCCAGTTCGTGAGCGGTGCAACGGCCGATACCGCTGCCGCCGCCGGTGATGATGATGGTTTGGCCAGCGAACAGATCGGATTTGAAAATCGAGTCGTAAGCCATGGCAGCGGTCCTCTAGTTGACCTGGTCGGCGATGCTCTGGGGCACCGGAATCTGAATCTCCAGCAGTTGCTGGGCGAAGGCTTTGCCCTGCGGATCGATCCGCAGGCTGGCCACGCCGCCACCGCCGAGGGCGTTTTCCAGCAGGAAATTCAAGCTGTGGGTACCGGGCAAATACCAGCGCTCGACACGCCCGTGGACCGGGTCGAGCACGTGGCTCATCCAGTCGACGATCACCTCCGGCGTCAGCGCTTCGGCAATCCACGGCAGAAACTGCGGATGTCGTGCCATAACCCCGATATTGCTGTGATTGCCCTTGTCGCCGGAGCGGGCCACCGCGAGTTTGATCAGCGCAACACTGGCATCGGCTCGACCCTGGGGTTTGGGCAGCTCATGAGGACCGGGCAGGGCGGCGGTGTCCAGCGGATCGAGAGTCGGCAGGGCGCAGGGATGGCGTTGACCCTTGAGATCAATCTCCAGCGTGCAGGCCGTTTTGTCGATCAGGAACGAGAACAGCCGGATCAGCGGATACACCGTCGGCCGCCCACCGACGATACCGGTCAACCCCGGTGCCATGCCGGTGGCGGCCTGGGCGATTTCCCGGGAGAACACGATCAAGGCCTGCTTGCTCGGGTGGCGCACGGCGAGTTTGATCACCACTTCGCGGCTGTCCTGGCGCTGACCGTGCGGACCGTAGGTGGCTTCGCTGCCGAGCAGCTCGATGTTTACTTCACTGTAGGGCGCCCAGCCGCGCTGGCTGAAAATCTCCGACGTCTTGTTGATGATCGCTTCGCTGACCCGTCGGGCCTTGGCCACGGCATCGATGCCGGCAATCAGGCAACTGGCGGTGCAGCGGAAACCGTCCGGGTACGTGGCGCTGACCTTGTACTGATCAGTCGGCGGCAGGCCTTTGGCACCGTGCACCTGAACCGCGTTTTTGCCCTGTTGCTGAAGTTTGACCTGACTGAAATCGCAGACCACGTCCGGCAGCAGATAGGCGCGCGGGTCGCCGATTTCATAGAGCATCTGCTCGCCGACGGTCAGCGGCGTGACCAGCCCGCCGGAGCCTTCGGGTTTGCTGACGATGAACTGGCTGTCGGCGCTGACTTCGACGATGGGGAAACCGATGTGCTCGTAATCGGGCACCTCGCGCCAGTCGGTGAAGTTGCCGCCGGTGCACTGGGCGCCGCATTCGATGATGTGCCCGGCCAGCGCAGCCTGGGCCAATTTGTCGTAGTCGTGCCACGACCAGTTGAATTCATGCACCAGTGCGGCGCTGACCACGGCGCTGTCGACCACCCGCCCGGTAATAACGATGTCCGCCCCCAGGCGCAGCGCTTCGACGATGCCCGGCGCGCCGAGGTAAGCGTTGGTGGACACGCACATCGGTGGCAACGGCGCACCGCTGAACATTTCGCGGATGCCTTGGCTGCTGAGCTGTTTGAACTGTGGTTGCAGGTCATCACCCAGCAGCACGGCGATCTTCAGCGCCACACCGGCCTTGTCGCACGCCGTTTGCAGGGCGGCGGCGCAGGCTTGTGGATTGACCCCGCCGGCATTGCTGATGACGCGGATCTTTTGCTCGGCGAGTTGCGTTAGCAGGGGGCTGAGGACTTCGATGAAGTCACTGGCGTAGCCGGCCTGGGGGTCTTTCATCCGGGCGCCGGCCATAATCGACATGGTGATTTCGGCCAGGTAATCGAACACCAGATAGTCCAGCCGCCCGCCTTCTACCAGCTGCGCGGCGGCGGTCGAGGTGTCGCCCCAGAAGGCGCTGGCGCAACCGATGCGGATTGTTTTTGGCACAGTCAACTCCATGGTCAGCTCCGACGGAAGTGCTTCGAGACTACCAAGCAAGCGCTTGGTTTGTAAACGCCTGAAATATCTTCGCCCCAAGCGCTTGCTTGGTCGCCCCGGCCAGCTTAAATTGCCCGCGCAACCCCGCTGTTTTAGCGGCGAGCGGCGCATCTGACTGAACGACTGTAGGAGAGAACGGGTGGACGAGCAAAAAGCCCTGAGGGTGATGCGCGAATTGGTCGACAATGGCCAATTGACCGACCCGGACAGCGCTCGCGGCAAACTGCTGCAAGTGGCGGCTCATCTGTTTCGCAACAAAGGTTACGAACGCACCACAGTGCGCGATCTGGCCAGCGCCGTAGGCATTCAGTCGGGCAGTATTTTTCATCACTTCAAAAGCAAGGACGAGATCCTGCGCGCCGTGATGGAAGAAACCATTCGCTACAACACTGCGTTGATGCAGGCCGCCCTCGCCGAGGCCGGTAACGTGCGCGAGCGGGTGTTGGCGCTGATCCGCTGCGAATTGCAGTCAATCATGGGCGGCAGCGGCGAAGCCATGGCGGTGCTGGTCTACGAATGGCGTTCGTTGTCCGCAGAAGGGCAGGTCCAAGTGCTGGCTCTGCGCGATATTTATGAAGAGATCTGGTTGCAGGTGCTGGGTGAGGCCAAGGACGCCGGATTTATCCGCGGCGATGTGTTCATCACTCGGCGCTTCCTGACGGGTGCCCTGTCCTGGACCACCACCTGGTTTCGCGCCGGTGGCAGCATGAGCCTCGATCAATTGGCCGATGAAGCGTTGATTCTGGTGCTGGAAGAGCGGCAGTGAGACGTCTATCTCGACGATAAACTGGCTAAGTAGGCGAAACCGCCTAGCTTGAATGCATTGATGTGTATTTTTTCGGGGAGTGGGTTGTTTTGATGTCTTCACCAATTTGGACAGTGTCGCGGCTCTTGCTAGCGGCATTAGCGGTGCTATGGGTGTTGCCGTCCCAGGCGGCGCAACAGGTGCGGGTCGGCGCCGCGCATTTCCCGCCTTACACTGTGCGCCCGGAATCAGGTGCCGACACCGGTCTGTTGCCGCAATTGGTCGAAGCCCTGAATCAATTGCAAACCGATTATCAGTTTGTGCTGGTGCCGACCTCGATTCCCCGGCGTTTCGGTGATTTCAAGCAGGGTCGGGTGGACATGGCGATCTTCGAGAACCCGGACTGGGGCTGGAAGGACATTCCTCACACCACTGTCGACATGGGCCTGGAAGACGCCGAGATTTTTGTCGCGCAACGGGAAGCCGATCGTCGCGAGAGCTACTTTGCCGACCTCACGGGCAAACGTCTGGCACTGTTCAGTGGTTATCACTATGAATTCGCCAACTTCAATGCCGACCCGAAATTCCTTGCGCAGAATTTCAACGCCACGCTGACCTATTCCCATGACAGCAACCTGCTGATGGTCCTTCGCGGGCGCGCGGACATTGCTTTGGTCACGCGCTCCTATTTGAGCGATTACCTGCTGCGCAACGAGAAAGTCGCCGATCAGTTGCTGGTGTCCCAGCGCATCGATCAGGTTTACCACCACTACGCACTGCTCAGCCCGAACGCACCGATCAGTGGCCCGGCGTTCAGCAAGCTGCTGCAAGGCTTGCGCGATAACGGCCAGATGCTGAAGATTTTCGAGCCGTACAAGATTGCTGTGGTGCCGGTGCCCAAGCCCTGAAACGTGTCACAGGTCGCGGATTTAACCCGTTCGCTTAAATTTCCTGCCTCGGCTCACGTCACATCGTTGAACTGTCGACGATTACTGTGAGCCCGCCCCATGTCCAATCTGAATGACCTGACTGCCCTGGCGTTGCCGTCAGGGCGCAGTCTTGTAGCCGATGAAACCGAAAGCCGCCTGAGCCTCAGCCTGGAAGGGCAGCCGCTGATTCGCTTGCGCCTGAGCCGTGAGCCCGAGTTGCACATCGAGGTTGAAGAGCGCTTTGGCTTGCCCGCCGGTCAGGCATTCTGGGCGGCATGTTATTGGCTGTTTGCGCGTGATCCGGATTGCCAGCGCCTGACCTGGCGTCTGGGCGAAGCACCTACCGAAGCCTTGCTCAGCGGTTTGCTGATCCCGACCGAAAAGTTGGGTGAGTACCATTGCGAGCGCACGCTGTTCTGGCAGTTGCCGCAGCCGTGGCTGGGGCAATCTCTGACCGGCAGCTATCCGCAACAGATGGTCATCAGCACGGGCAAGCGTCATCCCTTGCGCCCGGCCAAACCTCGCGGCGAAGTCTATCGCCGTTTCGATGCACGTCTCGGCGCGTGGGTGTCCTTGCGAACGGTGGAGATCGAACAGGACCTGACGCGCTTCAATCGCTGGCAGAACAGCCCGCGGGTGGCCAGTTTCTGGCAGGAGGAGGGCAGCCTCGAGAAACATCGCGAATACCTGAGCAAGCTCGACGCCGACCCTCACACCCTGACGTTGATCGGTTGTTTCGACGACCAGCCGTTCGCCTACTTTGAAGCCTACTGGGCCAAGGAAGATCGCATCGCGCCGTTCTATGACGCCGGCGATTACGATCGTGGCATTCACATGTTGGTGGGGGAAGAGGCGCATCGCGGCCCGGACAAAGTGGCGAGCTGGTTATCGGCGCTGGTGCATTACCTGTTTCTCGACGATCCGCGCACCCAGCGCGTGGTCGCCGAGCCCCGCGCCGACAACGCGAAGATGATCGGGCACATGCACAACCAGTGTTTCCACTGCGAGAAAGAGTTCGACTTCCCGCACAAGCGCGCGGCGTTGATGGTGTTGGGGCGTGAGCGGTTTTTTGATCGGTGCAGGTTGGCGTGATGCTTGAGGCTCAAGATCCGTTGCGGTCTTGAGTCAGCCTTCGCGGGCAAGCCTCGCTCCTACAGGTTTAGCGTCGAACCACAATGGCACGGTTGGCGCTGAACCCGTAGGAGCGAGGCTTGCCCGCGAATGGGTGCGACAAAAATCTCAGATCTTAACGACGAGCGAACGTATCCGCCCGACTGCCCGACACCTTGCGGCAGTGCACCAGCGCATCGCGAATCATGAAATTCACCAGGGTCGGCGAGACGCCGAGTTCCTTGGCGATGTCCTTTTGCGGCACGCCGTGCAGGCGGTACATCTCGAAGGCATAACGCGTGCGGCTAGGCAGCTCGGTCAGCGCGTCAGCGATGTGTTCCAGGGTCGAAAAATTGATGTGCGAGGTTTCTGGCGAAGCGCCCTGGATCACCACGTTCAGACCTTCCTCTTCAGGGCCCGAATACTTCTGCTCCAGCGCCTGTTTGCGGTAGTGATCGATCGCCAGGTTGCGCACGATCTGGAACAGGTAACTGAGTTGAGCCTTGAACGAAGAGGTGATCTGCGGCGCCGATTGCAGCCGGAAGAACGCATCTTGCACCACGTCCTCAGCCCGCGACCGGCAGCCGGTAATGCGGGCTGCAATTTTGACCAGAATCAGTCGGTTGTCGACAAAAGCCTGAAGTAGCGGTGAATCGCACCTGCTTGTGGATACTTGTTCCGTCATGGAAATCACCTTGCTGCAAATAGGGTTGCGGGACGACAAGCGTTTCGGAGCCGTCCTACACATCGAGCGACAAATTATGTTGAATGATAATGATTGTCAATTGAGAAAGAGAATTAATGCTCCACAAAAGTGCAGAGTGAGAACTGCGACACGCAGGCAAGCCCGGCCCTGTTGGGGTTGAAGCCTGCCGACTAATTATTTCAAGACATCAATCGTTCTCATTGGTGAATGGTTCCGGATACGTCCCGGCCATAACCGCATTCCCAAGCCTTGCGCGGTCGGCGAAGACCGCGCCCTGCACGCCATTTGTATGAGCGTGACGTAGGAAAACCGATTCCAACTTGCAAGCCGAATTCAGGCAGGAAACCTCATGACCGACGCGTTCGAACTCCCCAGCACACTGGTCCAAGCCCTCCAGCGCCGCGCGGCCCTGACGCCGGATCGCGTGGCTTTGCGTTTTCTCGCCGAAACCCCGGATCAGGCGGTGGTACTCAGTTATCAAGAACTTGATCAGCGGGCGCGGACCATTGCCGGCGCGTTGCAGGCTGAGGCCGGATTTGGCGATCGCGCGGTGCTGTTGTTTCCCAGTGGCCCGGATTACGTCGCGGCGTTTTTTGGTTGCCTGTATGCCGGTGTCATCGCCGTGCCGGCCTATCCGCCGGAGTCGACCAAGCGTCATCACCAGGAACGCCTGCTATCGATCATCAGCGATGCCGAACCGCGTCTGCTATTGACCAGCGCCGGCCTGCGCGACGCCTTACTGCAAATTGAAGGCGCTCCGCCGTTGCTTTGCGTCGACACCCTCGACAGCAATATGGCCGAACGCTGGGTCGCGCCGGATCTGGAAGACGACCACATCGCTTTCCTGCAATACACCTCCGGCTCCACCGCGTTGCCCAAAGGCGTGCAAGTCAGCCACGGCAACCTGGTGGCCAATGAACTGCTGATCCGTCATGGCTTCGGCATCGACCTCAACCCGGACGACGTGATCGTCAGTTGGTTGCCGCTTTACCACGACATGGGCCTGATCGGCGGCCTGTTGCAGCCGATTTTCAGCGGCGTGCCCTGCGTGTTGATGTCGCCGGCGTACTTCCTCGGCCGGCCGTTGCGCTGGCTCGAAGCGATCAGCGAATACGGCGGCACCATCAGTGGTGGGCCGGACTTTGCCTATCGCCTGTGCAGCGAACGGGTCAGCGAATCGGCGCTGGAACGGCTGGATCTGAGCGGCTGGCGCGTGGCTTATTCCGGCTCCGAGCCGATTCGCCTCGACACCCTGGAACGCTTTGCCGAGAAGTTCGCCCCGTGTGGTTTCACCCCGGACAGCTTCATGGCGTCTTACGGTTTGGCCGAAGCCACGCTGTTCGTGGCCGGCACGCCGCGCGGCCAGGGCATCGGCAACCTGCGCGTGGACGATCAGGCGTTGGCACAAAACCGTGCCACAGCGGGCGAGGGCGCTGCGATCATGAGTTGCGGCATCAGCCAGCCGGAGCACGCGGTGCTGATTGTCGATCCTGTCGCGCTCACTGAACTGGCGGACAACGCCGTCGGCGAAGTCTGGGCCTCCGGGCCGAGCATTGCCCACGGTTACTGGCGCAACCCCGAGGCCAGCGCCAAGACTTTCGTCCAGCACGCGGGCCGCACCTGGCTGCGCACCGGTGACCTGGGTTTTATGCGCGACGATGAACTGTTCATCACCGGGCGCCTGAAAGACATGCTGATCGTTCGCGGTCACAACCTCTATCCGCAGGACATCGAGCAAACCGTCGAGCGCGAAGTGGAAGTGGTGCGCAAGGGGCGCGTCGCCACGTTTGCGGTGAATGTCGACGGCCAGGAAGGCATCGGCATTGCTGCGGAAATCAGCCGCAGCGTGCAGAAAATCCTCCCGCCCGACGCCCTGATCAAGGCCATCCGCCAAGCCGTGGCCGAGGCGTATCAGGAAGCGCCGAGCGTGGTGGTGTTGCTCAATCCCGGCGCGTTGCCGAAGACCTCCAGCGGCAAACTGCAACGCTCGGCATGCCGCAATCGCCTGGCGGACGGCAGCCTCGACAGCTACGCGCTGTTCCCCTCGGCAACCACCGAGAGCACAGGCAAAACTGAATCCGCTTCCGAGCTGCAAAGCTTGATCGCCACAATCTGGTGCGAGCAACTCAACGTCAAACAGGTCAACGCCGACGATCATTTCTTCCTGCTCGGCGGCAACTCCATCGCCGCCACTCAAGTGGTCGCGCGCTTGCGTGAAGAGCTGGGCCTGGAGCTGAACCTGCGTCTGTTGTTCGAAGCCCCGACCCTCGGCGCTTTCGCTGATGCCGTGGCCCGTCTGCAACAGGATGGCGGCCTCGCCCAAGGCACGATTACGCCGCTGTCGCGCAGCGAAGCGATGCCACAATCCCTGGCACAAAACCGTTTGTGGATCACCTGGCAACTCGACCCGCAGAGCAGCGCCTACAACATTCCCGGCGCCTTGCGTTTGCGCGGCGAACTGGACGAAGACGCACTGCGCGCCAGTTTCCAGCAGTTGATCGAACGCCACGAATCCCTGCGCACACGGTTCTTTGAGCGTGACGGCGTGGCGCTGCAACGGGTCGATGCGGCTGGCGAATTCAATCTGCAACTGATCGACATCAGCGATTTGCCCGTCGACAAGCGTGAACTGCGCGCACAACAAATCCGTGAGGACGAAGCCCGCACCCAGTTCGATCTGGAGAAAGGCCCGCTGCTGTGGGTGACGCTAGTGCGCCTCGACGACGAGGACCATCAACTGCTGGTGACGATGCACCACATCATCGCTGATGGCTGGTCGCTGAATGTGTTGATCGACGAGTTCTCGCGCCTGTACGCCGCTGCTTCCCAAGGACAGAAAACCGCGCTCGCGGCCCTGCCAACCCAGTACGCCGATTACGGTAGCTGGCAGCGCCAATGGCTGGCGCAAGGTGAGGGCGAGCGGCAACTGGCCTACTGGAAAAACCAGTTGGGCGATGAACATCCGGTGCTGAGCCTGGCCACTGATCATCCGCGCTCGGCGCAGCACGCACATAGCGCCGCCCGCCACACCGTGCGTCTGGGTGTGAGCCTGAGCGAAGCCATCCGCCAGACGGCTCAGGCTCATGAAGCCACGCCGTTCATGCTGTTGCTCGCTGCGTTCCAGAGCCTGCTGCACCGCTACAGCGGCCAACGCGACATCCGCATCGGCGTGCCGAATGCCAACCGTCCGCGCCTGGAAACCCAGGGGTTGATCGGCTTCTTCATCAACACCCAAGTGCTGCGCGCCGAGGTTGATTCGCGCCTGCCATTCGTTGAGTTGCTGGCGCAAACCCGCCAAGCCGCGCTCGGCGCCCAGGCTCATCAGGATCTGCCGTTCGAGCAACTGCTTGAAGCCTTCCCCCAGGCCCGCGAATCCGGTTTGTTCCAGGTCATGTTCAACCACCAGCAGCGCGACCTGAGCGCATTGCGCCGCTTGCCGGGGTTGCTCGCCGAAGAGTTGCCATGGCACAGCCGCGAAGCCAAGTTCGACCTGCAATTGCACAGTGAAGAAGACCGTAATGGTCGCCTGAGTCTGTCCTTCGACTACGCCAACGAGTTGTTTGATGAAGCGACCATCAAGCGTCTGGCGGAGCACTTCACCAACCTGCTGAGCGAGGTTTGCGCACAGCCACAACAAGCTATCGGCGACCTGCCACTGCTGACTGCAAGCGAGCATGATCAGCAAGCCTCGTGGAGCGCGACCCCCTGCACACCGGCCAGCCAATGGCTGCCGGAATTGCTCAATGAACAACTGCGCCTGACCCCGGAACGCGCCGCGCTGATCTGGGACGGCGGCCAACTCGACTTCGCTGAACTGCACGCCCAAGCCAACCGCCTGGCCCACTACCTGCGCGACAAAGGTGTCGGCCCGGATGTGTGCGTCGCCATTGCCGCCGAGCGTTCGCCGCAACTGCTGATTGGCCTGCTGGCGATCATCAAGGCCGGCGGCACCTACGTGCCGCTGGACCCGGATTACCCGGCCGATCGCCTGGCCTACATGCTCCGCGACAGCGGCGTCGAATTACTGCTGACCCAGACTGAATTGCTGGACCGCTTGTCAGCCACCGATGGCGTCAGCGTGATCGCCATGGACGCGTTGCACCTGGAAAACTGGCCGAGCCACGCACCCGGCCTGCACCTGCACGGCGACAACCTGGCCTACGTGATTTACACCTCGGGCTCCACCGGCCAACCGAAAGGCGTCGGCAACACCCACGCGGCCCTCGCCGAGCGCCTGCAATGGATGCAGAACACTTATCGCTTGAACGACACCGACGTGCTGATGCAAAAAGCGCCGATCAGTTTTGACGTGTCGGTGTGGGAATGCTTCTGGCCGCTGATCACCGGCGCGCGTTTGTTGATTGCCGGTCCCGGCGAACACCGCGATCCCCATCGCATCGCGCAACTGGTCCAGCAATATGGCGTGACTACGCTGCACTTCGTGCCGCCGTTGCTGGCGCTGTTTATCGAAGAACCGCTGACCGCCGAATGCACCAGCCTGCGCCGGGTATTCTCTGGTGGCGAAGCCTTGCCCGCCGAGCTGCGCAACCGTGTGCTGGAGCAATTGCCTGCGGTGCAACTGCACAACCGCTATGGCCCGACCGAAACCGCGATCAACGTTACCCATTGGCATTGCACGACGGTAGATGGCGAGCGTTCACCGATTGGCCGGCCGTTGGGCAACGTCATTTGCCGCGTGCTCGACAGTGATCTCAATCCCGTCCCTGCCGGTGTGCCGGGTGAACTGTGCATCAGCGGTATCGGCCTGGCCCGGGGTTACCTCGGTCGTCCGTCCCTGACTGCTGAACGCTTCGTGGTCGATCCACTGGGCGAGCAGGGCGCGCGTTTGTACCGCACCGGCGACCGTGCGCGTTGGACCGCCAATGGCGTGATCGAATACCTCGGACGCCTCGATCAGCAGGTCAAGCTGCGTGGCTTCCGGGTCGAGCCGGAAGAAATCGAAGCGCGTCTGCTGGCCCAGGATAGCGTCGCCCAAGCCGTGGTGCTGGTGCGCGAAACGGCCGCTGGCGCGCAGTTGATTGGTTACTACACAACCACTGATTCCTCTGAAGACATTGATGTTCAAACGCAGCGCCTGAAAACCGCGCTGGCCGCCGAGCTGCCGGAATACATGGTTCCGGCCCAGCTGATGCGTCTGGACGAAATGCCCTTGAGCCCAAGCGGCAAACTCGACCGTCGCGCCTTGCCGGAACCGCAATGGCAGGTCCGCGAACACGTCGAACCGGTCACCGCGCTGGAGCAACAAATCGCCGGCATCTGGCGTGAAGTGTTGGGTCAAACCCAAATCGGCCTGCGCGACGATTTCTTCGCCCTCGGCGGCCATTCGCTGCTGGCCACGCAAATAATCTCCCGTACTCGCCAGGCCTGCGACGTCGAATTACCGTTGCGCGCGCTGTTCGAAAACAGTGAACTGGGCGCCTTCGCGGAACAGGTGCGCTTGATCCAGGCCAGCGGCAAAACCAACCAGCAGCCAGCCATCGAGAAAGTCGACCGCAACCAAGCGGTGCCGTTGTCCTATTCCCAGCAGCGCATGTGGTTCCTCTGGCAAATGGAGCCGGACAGCCCGGCCTACAACGTCGGCGGCATGGCGCGGCTGCGCGGGGTGCTGGATGTCGGGCGTTTCGAAGCGGCGCTGCAAGCGCTGATCATCCGCCACGAAACCCTGCGCACCACGTTCCCGAGCGTCGATGGCGTGGCCCGGCAGCAGGTGCATGCCGACACTGGCCTGCGCATGGACTGGAAGGACTTCACTGCGCTGGATGCCGAGGGCCGCGAATGGCAGGTCCAGCAACTGGCGGACGATGAGGCGCACAAGCCGTTCGATCTGGAAACCGGCCCGTTGCTGCGCGCTTGCCTGGTCAAGACTGCCGAACAGGAACATTACCTGGTGCTGACCCTGCACCACATCGTCACCGAAGGCTGGGCGATGGACATCTTTGCCCGGGAACTCAGTGCGCTCTACGAAGCTTTCGTCGATGATCGCGAATCGCCGCTGGAACCGTTGCCGGTGCAATACCTGGATTACAGCGTCTGGCAGCGCCAGTGGCTGGAGTCCGGCGAGCGTCAACGCCAACTCGACTACTGGACCGCGCAACTGGGCCGCGAGCATCCGCTGCTGGAATTGCCCGCCGACCGTCCGCGTCCGCCGGTGCAAAGCCATCAGGGTGAACTGTTCCGTTTCGACTTGAGCGACGATCTTGCCGCCCGTGTTCGCGCCTTCAACGCGCAAAACGGTCTGACCCTGTTCATGACCATGACCGCCGCCCTCGCTGTGCTGCTTTACCGCTACAGCGGCCAGACCGACCTGCGTATTGGCGCACCGGTCGCGAATCGCATTCGTCCGGAAAGCGAAGGGCTGATCGGCGCGTTCCTCAACACCCAAGTGTTGCGTTGCCAGCTCGACGGGCAGATGTCCGTCGGCGAACTGTTCGAGCAAGTGCGCCACACCGTGATCGAAGGCCAGTCCCATCAGGACCTGCCGTTCGATCACTTGGTCGAAGCCCTGCAACCCCCACGCAGCGCCGCTTACAACCCATTGTTCCAGGTGATGTGCAACGTCCAGCGTTGGGAGTTCCAGCAGAGCCGCACTCTGGCCGGAATGACCGTCGAGTACCTGGCCAACGATGCCCGGGCGACCAAGTTCGACCTCAACCTGGAAGTCACCGACCTCGACCATCGCCTGGGTTGCTGCCTGACCTACAGCACCGACCTGTTCGATGAACCACGCATTGCGCGGATGGCCGGGCACTGGCGCAATCTGCTGGAAGCCTTGTTGGCTGATCCGCAACAGCGCCTCAGCGAATTGCCGTTGCTGGAAGTCACGGAACAGAAAAACCTGTTGAACAGCCTCGGCATCGAGCCGGGCGAACATCGTCTGGACCAGTGCATTCATCACCTGTTCAGCGAGCAGGCACTGGCGCGTAAGGATGCGCCGGCCCTGACCTTTGCTGGCCAAACCTTGAGCTACGTTGAACTCGACAGCCGCGCGAATCGCCTGGCCTGGATGCTTCGCGAGCGCGGTGTCGGCCCGCAAGTGCGCGTTGGCCTGGCGCTGGAGCGTTCGCTGGAAATGGTCATTGGGCTGTTGGCGATCCTCAAGGCTGGCGGCGCCTATGTGCCGCTGGACCCGGAATACCCGCTCGATCGCCTGCACTACATGATCGAAGACAGCGGCATTGGTCTGCTTCTCAGTGACAAAGCCATGTTCAACGCCCTCGGTGAATTGCCCTCGACCGTGGCTCGCTGGTGCCTGGAAGACGACGCCGCCGAACTGGCCAACTACCCGGCCAGCGAGCTGCCATTTATCAGCCTGCCGCAACATCAGGCGTACCTGATTTACACCTCCGGCTCCACCGGCAAACCGAAAGGCGTGGTGGTGTCTCACGGCGAAATCGCCATGCATTGCCAAGCGGTGATCGAGCGTTTTGGCATGCGCCCGGACGACTGCGAACTGCATTTCTATTCGATCAACTTCGACGCCGCCACCGAGCGTCTGTTGGTGCCGTTGTTGAGTGGTGCGCAAGTGGTGTTGCGTGCTCAAGGCCAGTGGGACGCGGAAGAAATCTGCGGCCTGATTCGTCAGCATCAAATCAACATCCTCGGCTTCACCCCGAGCTACGGCAGCCAGTTGGCGCAATGGCTGGCGACCCAGGGCGAAACCCTGCCGGTGCGCATGATCATCACCGGCGGCGAAGCCTTGACCGGCGAACACCTGGCGCGGATTCGTGCGACGTTCAAACCGAGTGTGTTCTTTAACGCTTACGGCCCGACCGAAACCGTGGTCATGCCGTTGGCCAGTCTGGCTCCGGACGTTTTGGAAGAAGGCCTGGGCAGTGTGCCAATCGGCAGCGTGATCGGCGCTCGCGTGGCGTACATCCTCGACGCCGACCTGGCGTTGGTGCCGCAAGGCGCGACCGGCGAGTTGTACGTCGGCGGTGCCGGCCTGGCCCAGGGTTATCACGAACGGGCGGGCATGACCGCCGAGCGCTTTGTCGCGGACCCGTTCGCCAGCAACGGCGGGCGCATTTACCGCACTGGCGACCTGGTGCGTCAGCGTGCCGATGGTTTGGTGGAATACCTCGGGCGTATCGACCATCAAGTGAAAATCCGTGGTTTCCGCATCGAGCTGGGCGAAATCGAAACCCGTCTGCTGGAACACCAATCCATCCGTGAAGCAGTGGTCCTCGCGTTGGATGCGCCGAGCGGCAAACAACTGGTCGGCTATCTGGTCACTGACGTCGCCGAACAGGACGAAACACACCAAGCCGCACTGCGCGAAGCGCTCAAGGCTCACCTCAAATCCCAATTGCCGGACTACATGGTGCCGACGCACCTAATCCTGCTGGCGAGCATGCCGCTGACCGCCAACGGCAAACTCGACCGTCGCGCACTGCCGGCGCCGGACCCGGAACTGAACCGCCAGCACTACGTGGCACCGAGCAATGAACTGGAGCTGACCCTGGCCGGCATCTGGTGCGAAGTGCTGAACGTGGCGCAGGTCGGCCTCAACGATAACTTCTTCGAACTGGGCGGCGATTCGATCCTGTCGATTCAGGTGGTCAGCCGTGCGCGGCAACAGGGCATTCACTTCAGCCCGCGGGATCTTTTCCAGCACCAGACCGTGCAGACCCTTGCCGCCGTCGCGACGCGCACCGAGCAAGTCACCGCCGAGCAAGGTTTGCTGGTTGGCGAATCGGGTTTGACGCCGATCCAGCACTGGTTCTTCGACACGGATATCCCCGAGCGTCAGCATTGGAACCAGGCCTTGTTGCTGGAACCGACCTTGGCCCTGGAACCCCATCGTCTGGAGCAAGCGCTGCTGGCGGTGATCGAACAACACGACGCCTTGCGCCTGCGCTTCACGGAAACAGATGGTCAGTGGCACGCCGCGCACCAAGCGGTGAATGACACCCCGGTGCTGTGGCAGGTTCGCGTTGCGTCCATGGACAAGTGCACCGCGCTGTTCGCCGATGCCCAGCGCAGCCTCGACCTTGAACAAGGTCCGCTGATGCGTGCTTTGCTGGTCGACGGTCCCGAAGGCCAGCAACGCTTGTTCATCGCCATTCACCACTTGGTGGTGGACGGTGTTTCCTGGCGGGTTTTGCTGGACGATCTGCAAACGGTCTACCGTCAACTCGACGCACAGCAGTCGGTGAAACTGCCGGCGAAAACCAGCGCCTTCAAGGACTGGGCAGCACGCTTGCAGGCCTATGCCAGCAGCGAATCCCTGCGCGAAGAACTGAGCTGGTGGCAATCACAATTGGCCGGACCAAGCGTCGAACTGCCATGTGATCGCCCGCAAGGTGGCCAGCAGAATCGTCATGCGCAAACCGTCAGCGTGCGCCTGGATGCCGAGCGCACCCGGCAATTGCTGCAACAGGCACCGAGCGCATATCGCACCCAGGTCAACGACCTGCTGCTGACCGCGTTGGCTCGGGTCATGTGCCGCTGGAGCGGTCACGAATCGGCGTTGATTCAGCTCGAAGGCCATGGTCGCGAAACCCTGTTCGACGAAATCGACCTGACCCGCACCGTCGGCTGGTTTACCAGCGCTTATCCGCTGCGACTGATCCCGGCGCTGGAGCAGGGCGCCTCGATCAAGGCGATCAAGGAACAACTGCGCGCGGTGCCGCATAAAGGCCTGGGTTATGGCGTGCTGCGTTACCTCGCCGATGACCTGTGCCGCCAGACCATGGCCGCGTTGCCGGTGGCGCCGATCACCTTCAACTACCTCGGCCAATTCGACCAGAGCTTCGGTGCGGACGCGTTGTTCCGGCCACTCGATGAACCGGTCGGTGCGGCCCATGATCCTCGCGCGCCGCTGCCGAACGAGCTGAGCGTCGACAGTCAGGTCTACGGCGGTGAACTGGTGCTGCGCTGGACCTTCAGCGCCGAGCGCCACGATCCGCAAACCATCAGCGATCTGGCGAATGCCTATCTGGGCGAGTTGCAAAGCCTGATCGAACATTGCCTGCACGACGATGCCGGTGGCCTGACGCCGTCGGACTTCCCGCTGGCTCGACTGACCCAGCCGCAACTCGATGCGTTGCCGATCCCGGCCGCCGTCATCGAAGACGTCTACCCGCTGACCCCGATGCAGGAAGGCATGCTGCTGCACACCTTGCTGGAGCCGGGCACCGGCCTCTACTACATGCAGGACCGCTACCGCATCAACAGCGAACTCGACGCCGAGCGTTTCGCCCAGGCCTGGCAAGCGGTGATCGCCCGTCACGAAGCCTTGCGCGCCTCGTTCTGCTGGAACGTCGGCGAAGACATGCTGCAAGTGATCCACAAACCGGGCAGCACGCCGATCGAGTATCTGGACTGGACTGCCGTCGCCGAAACCGAGCAAGAACCGAAGCTGCAAACGCTACTGAAATGCGAGCGTGAGGCCGGCTTCGATCTGCTCAACCAGGCACCGTTCCACCTGCGCCTGATCAAGGTCGGCGCGGCGCGCTACTGGTTCATGATGAGTAACCACCACATCCTGATCGATGCCTGGTGCCGCTCGCTGCTGATGAACGATTTCTTTGAAATCTACATGGCGCTGGGTGAGGGCCGGGATGCGCAATTGGCCGTGCCGCCGCGTTACCGCGACTACATCGGCTGGCTGCAACGCCAGAGCCTGGCCGAAGCGCGGCAGTGGTGGAAAACCAACCTGCAAGGCTTCGAGCGGACCACGCCGATCCCGAGCGACCGGCCGTTCCTGCGTGAACACGCCGGTGACAGCGGCGGCATGATCGTTGGCGACCGCTACACCCGACTCGATGCCCGTGACGGCGCGCAATTGCGCGAACTGGCCCAGGCCCATCAATTGACCATCAACACTTTCGCCCAGGCTGCGTGGGCCTTGGTGCTGCGGCGCTTGAGCGGTGATCGCGACGTGTTGTTCGGTGTGACGGTGGCCGGGCGTCCGGTGGAAATGCCGGAGATGCAACGCACGGTCGGGCTGTTCATCAACAGCATCGCGCTGCGGGTGAAAATGCCGGAAGACGATCAGCGCGTCAGCGTGCGCCAGTGGCTCAGCGGCTTGCTCGACAGCAACATGCAACTGCGTGAGTACGAATACCTGCCGCTGGTGACGATCCAGGAAAACAGCGAACTGCCGAAAGGCCAGCCGTTGTTCGACAGCCTGTTCGTGTTCGAAAACGCCCCGGTGGAAGTCTCGGTGCTGGACCGTGCGCAAAGCCTCAATGCCACCTCGGATTCGGGCCGCACCCACACTAACTTCCCGCTGACGGCGGTGTGTTATCCGGGGGATGACCTTGGTTTGCACCTCTCCTACGACCAGCGTTATTTCGACGAGACCACGGTCGAGCGCATGCTCGGCGAGTTCAAGCGTCTGCTGCTGGCGCTGGTGCAAGGCTTCCATGGCGACATGGCCGACTTGCCATTGCTGGGCAGCGAGGAACAGGACTTCCTGATCCATGGCTGCAACCAGAGCGAACATGAATACCCGTTGGAAAAAGGCTACGTCGAACTGTTTGAAGCCCAGGTCGCGCAACATCCACAACGGATTGCCGCGAGTTGCCTCGACCGGCTGCACAGTTACGTCGAGCTGAACCAGCGCAGCAACCGTCTCGGTCACGCGTTGATCGCGGCGGGTGTCGGGCTGGATCAGCCGGTAGCGTTGCTCGCCGAACGTAACCTCGATTTGCTCGGCATGATCATCGGCAGCTTCAAGGCCGGTGCCGGTTACTTGCCGCTGGACCCGGGCCTGCCGAGCCAGCGCCTGAGCCGCATCATTGACCTGAGCCGCACGCCATTGCTGGTCTGCACTCAAGCCTGTCGTGATCAGGCCGTCACGTTGCTGGAGGAGTTCGGTTGTGCCAATCGTCCACGGTTGCTGGTCTGGGAAGACGTGCAAGCGAGCGATGCCTCGGTGCAAAACCCGGGCATCTACAGCGCACCGGATAACCTGGCGTACGTGATCTATACCTCGGGCTCCACCGGTTTGCCGAAGGGCGTGATGGTCGAACAGCGCGGCATGCTGAATAACCAGTTGAGCAAAGTGCCGTACCTGAACCTGAGCGCTAACGATGTGATCGCGCAAACCGCTTCGCAAAGCTTCGATATTTCGGTCTGGCAGTTCCTCGCCGCGCCGCTGTTCGGCGCGCGGGTGGACATCGTGCCGAACACCATCGCCCACGATCCGCAAGGTTTGTTGGCCCACGTGCAAAGCCAGGGCATCACCGTGCTCGAAAGCGTGCCGTCGCTGATCCAGGGCATGCTCGCCCAGGAACGCATGAGCCTCGACGGTCTGCGCTGGATGCTGCCGACCGGTGAAGCGATGCCGCCGGAACTGGCGCACCAATGGCTGCTGCGCTACCCGGAGATAGGGCTGGTCAATGCCTATGGCCCGGCGGAATGCTCGGATGACGTGGCGTTCTTCCGGGTCGACATGGCTTCGACTCGCGGCAGCTATTTGCCGATCGGTACGCCGACCGACAACAACCGTTTGTACCTGCTCGATGGCGCGCTGGAACTGGTGCCATTGGGAGCGGTGGGCGAGTTGTGCGTCGCGGGTACGGGCGTCGGTCGCGGTTACGTCAGCGATCCGCTGCGCACCGCCCAGGTGTTTGTGCCGAACCCGTTTGGCGAGCCGGGTGATCGTCTGTATCGCACGGGCGACCTGGCTCGTCGGCGCAATGACGGCGTGCTGGAATACGTCGGACGCATCGACCATCAGGTGAAGATTCGCGGTTACCGTATCGAGTTGGGGGAAATCGAGGCGCGTCTTCACGAGCAACCGGAAGTCCGCGACGGGGCGGTAGGTGTGCAGGAAGGCGTCAACGGCAAGCACCTGGTTGGCTATCTGGTGGCGGATTCCGCGCTCAACCCGAGCGAACGCCTGGAACGGATCAAGCAACGCCTGCGCGCTGAACTGCCGGAATACATGGTGCCGCTGCACTGGTTGTGGCTCGACAAACTGCCGTTGAATGCCAACGGCAAGCTTGATCGCAAGGCGCTGCCAGCGCTGGAGATCGGCCAGTTGCAGAGCCAGGATTACCAGGCGCCGCGCAATGATCTGGAGCAGACCCTGGCCGATATCTGGGCTGAGGTGCTGAAGGTGGAGAAGGTCGGTATTCGGGATAACTTCTTCGAACTGGGCGGCCATTCGCTGCTGGCGACACAGATTGCTTCGCGGGTGCAGAAATCGTTGCAACGTGATGTGCCGCTGCGGGCGATGTTCGAGTGCAGCACAGTGGAGGAATTGGCCGAGTACATCGACGGGTTGGCGGCGAGTGATATGACCGAGGAGAAGGTGGATCGCTTGAATGACCTGATGGCGGAGCTGGAGGGGCTTTGATTCTCTAGCGTTTGTGATGGCCTCTTCGCGGGCAAGCCTCGCTCCTACAGGAGATTTACGTATCCCTGTAGGAGCGAGGCTTGCCCGCGAAGGCGTCAGCACTTTCGCTACAATTTGCGCGTTGACTGTCGAGCTGTACCGGTTCAGCCTGCCAAGGCTTTTTCGGTAGACCCCTTCACAAAGGAGACACTCGATGCCCTTCGCAACAATAGACGGACAACCCCTGCACTACATCGACCAGGGCACCGGCCCGGCCGTGCTGCTGGCGGGTAGTTATCTGTGGGACCAGGCCATGTGGGCGCCGCAGATTGCCGCGCTGTCGCAGCATTACCGGGTGA
Organism: Pseudomonas sp. 5Vm1k; assembly: GCF_056161485.1. Taxonomy (NCBI): domain Bacteria; kingdom Pseudomonadati; phylum Pseudomonadota; class Gammaproteobacteria; order Pseudomonadales; family Pseudomonadaceae; genus Pseudomonas; species Pseudomonas sp. 5Vm1k. The sequence goes on along the minus strand of NZ_JBSPCZ010000007.1, from coordinate 38,488 downwards.
TTGCCCTGGACCTCTGGGGCCACGGTCAATCCGGGCGACTGCCTGACGGTACGACGTCGCTGGATGATGTGGCACGCCAGGCCTTGGCGCTGCTCGATCATCTGGACATTGATCGCATCACCCTGGTCGGGTTGTCCGTCGGTGGCATGTGGGGCGTGCGTCTGGCGCTGTCGGCACCGCAACGGCTCAACGGCCTGGTGCTGATGGACACCTACGTCGGCGTCGAACCCGAGCCGACCCGCCAATATTATTTCTCGCTGTTCAAGCAGATCGAAGACACCGGCGTGATTTCGTCGCAGTTGCTGGACATCGTGGTGCCGATCTTCTTCCGGCCGGGCATCGATCCGCAATCGGCGCTGTATCAGGATTTCCGCGCGTCATTGGCGGCGTTACCGGCGGAACGTCTGCGCGAGAGCATCGTACCGATGGGGCGGATTACCTTTGGACGGGATGATCTGTTGCCGCGTTTGGGTGAGTTGAATCCTGACACCACGCTGGTGATGTGTGGCGATCAGGACAAACCACGACCGCCGTCAGAAGCACGGGAAATGGCCGAGTTGATTGGTTGCCCGTGTGTGCTGGTGCCGGAGGCGGGGCATATCTCCAATCTGGAGAATCCCGGGTTTGTGACGCAGGCTTTGTTGGGTTTTTTGGCTGAGAGAAATTAGTCGATCTTTCTGACGCCTTCGCGGGCAAGCCTCGCTCCTACAGACAGCGTGAACCTGTAGAGCGAGGCTTGCCCGCGAAGAGGCCAGTGAATTCACTTCGGCCCGAGAATCTTCAACAACTTGTCCGGCGACGGCGCGCCTTGCTGTTGTTGCAGCTCACCTTTGTCATCCATATAGAAAATCGCCGGGGTTGCCTGCAATTCCAGGTCTTCCATCAACTGCATGTTCGCCGCCAGTTTTGCCTGGATCGCTGGTGGCACGTCTTTCATGGCCTTAAGCGAACTTTGCTTGCCGGATTTTTCGTGGTCTTCCAAGGCTTTGCTTGGGTCCTTGGCCGCCAGCAGCGCAGCGGATTTGCCCGGGCTGTCTTCGCGGATGATGCCGACCATGATGTGCCGCAGCTGCACTTTTCCGGACTTGACCCACGGCCGTGCCTGTTCCCAGAACATGTTGCAGTAAGGGCAGTTCGGGTCGCTGAACAGGTACACCACGCGCGGGGCGTCCTTGTTGCCGTCGCCGATCCAGTTGCTTGCTTCCATCTTGCCCCAGACTTCCTTGGACATTGGCGCGTAGACCAGTTTCTGCAACGGCGCGCTGCTCAGGTCATTGCCGTCGGCGTCGTACAGGTTGCCGAGCAAGACGTGCTTGCCGTCCGGGGTCAGGTACAGCGCCATGCCGCGATTCTGGTACTGCGCCGCGTAACCGCGCAAACCGTCCGGCGCATCGAACTGGCCGACGATTTTCGCGCCCTTGGCTTCGATCTTCTTGATCGCCTCGGGCAATTCTTCAACAGCCTGCGCCGACGGCAGGTGCAGCAGGGCGGCGCCCAGGGTCAGCGTCAGCAGGTGGCGGAGGCGGGGCATGGCAATTTCCTTGCAGAGGTGGCCGGTGCGGCAGAAGTGGGGGTGTCGAAGTTTTCCAGGGCCCGGGCCAGGCTGGCTTCTGACAATTCGCCCAGATGGCTGCCCAGCAGGCGACCATCGTGGCTATAGAACAGCGTAGTCGGCAAGGCCATGGAACCGACGGCCTGGCCCAAGCGGCCGCTGCCGTCGAACAGCACGTTGGACAGGCTCAGGCCCTGGGTTTCCAGGAAGGTGCTGACGCTTTGCATGCTTTCGGCCTGGTTGACGAACAGGAAGGTCAGGTCCGGGCGGTGTTGCTGGGCGTTTTCCAGTACTGGCATTTCCCGGCGACACGGTGGGCACCAAGTGGCCCAAAGATTGATCACCAGTGGGCCGCCCTGATAGTCGGCCAGTTGCACGGTTTCGCCAGCGGCATTGCGCAAGGTGATTTCCGGCAGGCGCGTGCCTTGTTCGTAAAGGCTCAGGGAGAAGGTTGCCAGCAACCAGAACAGTAGGCCGCTGCCGACCCCGAACCCCAGTGGCCGACGCAGCCCTGGTCGGCGCCAGCCGCGATACAACGCGGCCAGCACCAGCACGATCACGCCCGGCCAGGCGAGAAAACCGCCATCGCGCAGGTCGATGATCTGCCACGGATCGTTGCGATACTGCGCCCAGTAGGCGATCACGAAACTGATCCGCGCCGCCAGCATGCCCAGCAGGAACAGGCTGAACAGCGCTGACTCGGGGTTCTCGCCGCCGCGCTTGGCCACCCGCCAGCCGACAAAGGTAGCCAGCGCCAGAGCACTGATCAGCAGCAGGTGGTTAAGCGCGATGGCAAAGGTGCCGAGGGTAAAGGTCAGCATTAACGGGCATCTCGGGTGGTGGTCCAGCGTTGCAGGAAAGTCTCGGCATCGACCTCACCGGTGATGCGCTGGCTGCGGCGTTCGTTGCCATCGGCACCGATCCACAACAGGCTTGGCGGCCCCGGCACTTTGTAGCGGCCGAGCAGCTCGCGACTGGCGGCATTGTCGGCGGTCACGTCCAGCCGTAGCAAGCGCACGTCTTTCAAGGCGTCCAATACCCGCGATTTGGCGAAGACCTGTTTTTCCATGACTTTGCACGACACGCACCAGTCAGCGTAGTAATCCAGCAACACCCACTGGCCCTGGGCCTGCGCCGCATCGAGTTCCCGTTGCAGGGCGGCGGGGTCTTTGATCGTGGTGAAAGCGTCATGACCGACGGGGGCGTTGTTGGAGCGTGCAGCGGTGTAAACCTGCAACGGCTTGAACAGATCATCGCTGCCGCCGGCCGCACCGACCATCAACAGACTGCCCCACACCCCGAGCAACAGCGAACTGGCGCCGAACACTTGGGCCACGCGACCGAAACCTTCCGACTGCTTCCAGGCGCTATAAGCGGCAATCAATAGCAGGGCGCCGCACAAACCGACCCACAGCGATTGATCCAGCACCGGCCGCAGCATCAGCAGCGCGGTGGCGAGGAACAGGAAACCGAACACGCCTTTGAGCAAATTCATCCAGGCGCCGGGCTTGGGTAGGAAGCGGTTGCCGACGGTCACCAGCAGCAACAGGGGCACACCGATGCCGATGCCCATGGCAAACAAAATCAGTCCGCCATGCAGTGCATTGCCACTCTGGGCGATGTAGAGCAGGGCGCCGGCCAGTGGCGCGGTCATGCACGGGCCGACCAGCAAACCGGACAAGGCCCCGAGCACACCGGCGCCGATCAGGCTGCCGCCGCGCTGATTGCGCGAGACGTTTTCCAGTCGATCCCGCAGCGCCACCGGCAATTGCAATTCGAAGAAGCCGAACATCGGCAATGCAAGCAGCACAAATATCGCTGCGAAACTGCCCAGCAACCACGGATTTTGCAGCAGTGCCTGAAGGTTTGCCCCGAGCAGCGACGCCAGAACGCCCATCGCCGCATACACCAACGCCATGCAGATCACATAGCTGCTGGCCAGGGCAAAACCGCGTTTGGGCGTGGCGCCGCTGCCGACGATCAAACCGGCGAGAATCGGCAGCATTGGCAAGGTGCACGGCGTAAAGGCCAGTAGCAGACCGAGGCCAAAGAACACCAGCAGACTCCAGCCCAGCGCCCGCTGTTGCAGGTTGCTGGCCAGGGTCTGGTCCGGGGCTTCATTGGTCACTGACGTTGCTGAAACTTCCCCCAGGTCCACGACCTGGGTTTGTGGCGGATAACACAAACCCGCATCGGCACAGCCCTGGAAGCCGACCTTGATCTGACCGGTGGCACCGGCCGGGATTTTCAGTTCCAGGCCTTGGCGATAGACCTGCTGTTCACCGAAGAACTCATCGCTGTGGGACTCGCCCGCCGGCAACACAGGTGTGTGCTCCTGGGCCAGGCCATCGAATTTCAGACGCTTCTGATACAGGTAATAGCCGTCGGCGATCTGCCAGAACAGTTGTGTTTCACCGGAGTCCAGACGTTCGGAGGTAAAGACAAACGCCTGCTCGACGGGGAGAAAGTCCGGTTTGGTCTCGAACGGATTGGTCCCTGCCTGGGCCAGACCCGAGATCAAGAGAGCAAAGAGGAAAAACAGTCGACGCATGGGTAGGCCTTGTCCCTGTGCAAGTGAGTTGCACAATGGTGGGCGGCGATTAACCGATGATTAACCGTCATGGCCTTGTAGCGCCGGTGATCGGGGCATAATGTCCGCTTAATCGGCCAACGGCCTAATCAGCTTTTTTCTACGGGGCTTTCCATGCACGTACTGGTTTGCGAAGACGATGAGTTGATCGCCAGCGGCATCGTCGCCGGCCTCACCGCTCAGGGCCTGACCGTGGAGCATGTGGCTACGGCATCATCGGCACGGGCGATACTCAAGGTCGCCGAGTTTGATGTCATGGTGCTCGACCTCGGGCTGCCGGACGAAGACGGCCTCAAGCTGCTGCAGCAGCTACGCCAAAGCGGTCTGGAGATTCCGGTGCTGATTCTCACTGCCCGGGATTCGGTCACCGACCGGGTCGATGGCCTGCAGGCCGGCGCTGACGATTACCTGCTCAAACCCTTCGACCTGCGAGAACTCGCCGCGCGTCTGCACACGTTGTTGCGACGAGTAGCCGGGCGCAGCGTCAATCTGATCGAGCACGGCGCACTGACGTACGACCCAAGCAGCCGCGAAACCATGCTCGCCGGCCAGCCGGTGGACTTGTCGCGCCGCGAGCAGTCGCTGTTGCAAGCCTTGCTGCACAACCGTGGTCGGGTGTTGTCCACTGAGCAATTGAAGGACAGCGTCTACGGGTTCAACGACGAACTGGAAAGCAATGCCCTCAACGTCCATATCCACCACCTGCGGCGTAAACTCGGTAACGGCATCGTCGAAACAGTGCGCGGCCTCGGTTATCGGCTGGGTCCGGCGGATGGCGGAGATCAATCGAAGTGATGAGCCTGCGTTTGCGCCTGAGTTTGACCCTCGGCGCCGCTTTTGCGCTGATCTGGGCCCTGGCGGCAGCCTGGATGCTCAGCGACCTGCGTAACCAGATGATGTTTTCCCTCGACCAGCGGCTGGTCGCTTCGGCGCGGATGGTTGCGGGGCTGATGGAGCAATTGCCGGCGTTGCCGACCAAGGGCGAGGGCACTCATTTCAGCGCGGAGCAATTGAATGTTCCCGGCGGCATGGCCTGTCAGGTCAGTTCGTTGCGCGGCGAAATCCTGGCGCGCAGTCACACCGACCCGCAACAAACCCTGGAAGCCGAAAAAATGGGCTTTCATGACCAGATGATCGATGGCGCGCCATGGCGCAGTTTCACCTTGGCGCGCGGCGATCTGCGCATCACCACGGCGGACCGGCAGATCGAACGCGAAGCTTTGAACATGTCGATTCTGCTGGCCGCTTCGGTGCCGGTGGGCGTGGCGTTGCTCGGTTGCCTGTGCCTGCTCTGGCTGGGCATCGGCCAAGGCCTGGCGCCGCTCAATCGCATGCGCGATGCCTTGATGCGCCGCAGTGCCGATTCTCTCGAACCGCTGCAGATCCAGCCACTGCCCAGCGAACTGCAACCGTTGCTCGACACGCAGAATCAGCTGTTCCAGCGTATCGGCCGGACCATCGAGCGCGAACGACGTCTGACCGGGGATGCGGCTCACGAACTGCGCAGCCCGCTGACCGCGATCAAGACCCACCTGCAAGTGGCGCGCATGACCGAAGGCGCGGCCCGGGATCAATCCCTGGCCCGGGCCGAAGAAGGCGCCGACCGCCTGCACCGCACTCTTGAACAATTGCTGCTGCTGGCGCGGGTCGAGGGCAGTCTGTCGTTCGATGACGGCGTGCAGTGCAGCGCCGAGCAAGTGGCGAAACTGGCGATTCAGGATGCCGCCAGCGGTGATCGCCAGCGCATCAAGTTCCAGTTGCCGGCGAAGCTCTCGGCGGCCCCGGTGCAAATGCCCGCAGTGCTGTCGATTGCCGCGCTGCGCAACCTGCTGGACAACGCCCTGCGCCATACCCCAAGTGACGGGGCCGTGGAGCTGAGCCTGGAAACCACCGGCAACCGTGTGCGCTTTGTGGTCCGCGACCATGGGCCGGGGATTGCCGAAGATGACCTGCAACACCTGACTCAACGTTTCTGGCGCAACGGCCAGAGCACCGGTTGCGGCTTGGGATTGGCGATTGTCCAGGCGATTGTCCAGCGTTGCGCCTGCACCTTGCATTTCGACAGTCGCCCGGACGGGTTGCGGGTCGAGCTGACGATGCCGCTGCAAACAGTCTAAAAAACACCATACCCCCCCTGTGGGAGCGGGCTTGCTCGCGAAGAGGGCGTGTCAGTCGACATCAATGTTGGCTGACCCACCGCTTTCGCGAGCAAGCCCGCTCCCACAAGGGGATCTGTGTTGCACATCAAATGTAACTTCTGTCCATTGGCATTCATGCCCCAACCGGCGCTATCTTCCCGCCAGCTTTGACTCAATGGATTGAGGTAACAGCGCCATGGATGCACCCCTGCACATATGCAACGCAACCCCTGCCGACGCCGGCATTATCAGCCGGATCGTCGAGCGTTCGATTCGGGTCGGTTGCGCGCTCGACCACCGCAACGACGCGAAAATCGTCGCCGCCTGGACCCACAGCAAAACCGCCGAACATATCCATGCCTGGCTGACCGACCAACGGTTGTACCTGAACATCGCCTTGATCAAGGACAAACCGATCGGCGTCGCCATGGCCGTGAGCAGTGGCAAAATCGCCTTCTGTTACGTGCAGCCGGAATGGTTTCGCCGTGGCGCCGGACAGGCCTTGATTCACGGCCTCGAAACCTGGCTGCTCGATCAGGGCTTGCACCAGGCACGCCTCAACAGCACCCGCACCAGCGAAGCCTTTTATCGGCGTCAGGGCTATCGCGCCTGTGCCGAAACCTTCAGCGTGGCGGGGCTGCACGCCATTCCCATGCACAAGGCACTCGCATCACCTTCATAGAAAGCTGAGCGCGGGTCTAAATCCTCAAGGCTCTGATGCGTTTCCAGAACAGGAAAACCTGCAAGTGCGCCCCGTGACCGGAACGCGCACCTGCCCGGTGTGCAGTTTTGGTCACTATCAACAGCGTATTGAGGGGTCGAGAGATGTCAGTCGCTACCAGCCTTATCGAAGATCAGCCGGCCCGGGTCGTCCCGACGCCTGCCGAGACGCTTTACCAGTTCAACGAATCGCCGTTGCTGGCCCGTCAGAGCCAGCAGGAATCCAATGCCCGCAGCTACCCGCGACGTATTCCCCTGGCGCTCAAGCGTGCCAAGGGTATTTATGTCGAGGACGTCGAGGGCCGCAGCTTTATCGATTGCCTGGCCGGTGCCGGGACGCTGGCGCTGGGGCATAACCACGCAGTGGTGATCGAAGCGATCCAGCAAGTGCTGAGCGATGAATTGCCGCTGCACACCCTCGACCTGACGACGCCGGTCAAGGATCAGTTCGTCCAGGACTTGTTCGGTCTGCTGCCACCAGCCCTGGCCGCTGAAGCGAAAATCCAGTTCTGTGGCCCCACCGGCACCGACGCCGTGGAAGCGGCATTGAAACTGGTGCGCACCGCCACCGGGCGCAGCACCGTGTTGTCGTTCCAGGGCGGTTACCACGGCATGAGCCAGGGCGCGCTGAGCTTGATGGGCAGCCTGGGGCCGAAAAAGCCCTTGGGCGCACTGCTCAGCAGCGGCGTGCAGTTCATGCCGTACCCGTACGATTACCGCTGCCCGTTCGGGCTTGGCGGCGCGCAAGGGGTGCAGGTCAATCTCAACTACCTGGAAAATCTGCTCAACGATCCGGAGGCCGGCGTGCAATTGCCGGCGGCGGTGATCGTCGAAGTGGTGCAGGGCGAGGGCGGGGTGATTCCGGCTGATCTCGACTGGTTGCGCGGCTTGCGGCGCATCACCGAGCAGGCTGGCGTGGCGCTGATCGTCGATGAAATTCAGAGCGGTTTTGCCCGCACCGGCAAGATGTTTGCCTTCGAGCATGCCGGGATCATTCCGGACGTGGTGGTGCTGTCCAAGGCGATCGGCGGCAGCTTGCCGCTGGCGGTGGTGGTCTATCGCGACTGGCTCGACACCTGGCTGCCGGGCGCCCATGCCGGGACCTTCCGTGGCAATCAGATGGCTATGGCCGCCGGTTCGGCGGTGATGCGTTACCTCAAAGACAACAACGTCTGCGCACACGCGGCTGCCATGGGGGAGCGCTTGAGCGAACACCTGCGCATCCTGCAACGGGACTTCCCGCAGTTGGGTGACATTCGTGGTCGCGGCTTGATGCTCGGCGTCGAACTGGTTGACCCGACTGGCACGCCGGACGTGCAAGGTCATCCACCGGCATTCGGTCGCCTGGCGCCGCTGGTGCAGCGCGAATGCCTCAAGCGCGGCTTGATCCTCGAACTGGGCGGTCGACATGGCGCGGTGGTGCGCTTCCTGCCGCCGCTGGTGATCACCGCCGCTGAAATCGACCGTGTCGCGGAGATTTTCGGTCGGGCGTTGGCAGCAGCCACCACCAGCCTCTAAATTTTTCAGCGACTTGTACGTTCCTTCTACATACCGGCTGTACGCGCAGTGCAGCCCACCCCTACAACGATGGAGAGACACCATGACGTCAGTATTCGACCGCGAGGACATCCTCTTTCAGGTCGTGGTCAACCACGAAGAGCAATACTCGATCTGGCCCGACTACAAAGCCGTGCCACAGGGCTGGCGCACCGTGGGCAAGAGTGGCCTGAAGAAAGAATGCCTGGCCTACATCGAAGAAACCTGGACCGACATGCGCCCGTTGAGCTTGCGTCAGAAGATGGAAGAGCAGGCGGCAGTGGCTCACTGAAGTCACCGCGCATAAAGAAGCCCGCTGACCGTAACTGGTTCAGCGGGCTTTTTTGTGGTTGGAAAGTCAAAAGATCGCAGCCTTCGGCAGCTCCTACGCCGACCGCATTCCCCTGTAGGAGCTGCCGAAGGCTGCGATCTTTTGATCTTAGGCCGAAGGCCCGTCACTCAACCCCTTGATCAACAAATCCACATTCCCCTCCAGCTCGGTCACCGGGTCCGCCCCGTCGGTGCTCAACACCACCAACCGACTCCCGGCCTCGCTGATCACCGCTTTCAGCGCCTCCGACGGCTGGCGATGATGCAACACCACCGCCACGTCATTGTCCTTGAGCGTCGCGCCCAATTGCTTGAGCGCTTGCGGTGTCCACTCGGCATCCGGCCGCGCGTCGAGGCCGACCAATTCCAGGTTGAGCCCGCCGACCAGGTAGCCGAAGTGATCGCTCAGACTCATCACTGTAAGGTTGTCAGCACTGGCCAACCGCGCCTCACTGTCGGCGCTGAGCTTGAGCAACCGCTGCTTGAGCGCCGCCAGGTTGGCTTCGATCTTCGGCTTGGCCTCGGGTGCCAGGCGCACCAGGTCCGCCGCCATCACGTCCGCCATGCGCCCCATGTTGTTGCTGGAAAACCATGGCTGACTGTTCAAGCCATCGACCTTGTTGCCCGGCTGCACGGCGATGCCGGGCAGGGCGCCATCCACCGGGCGGGCGGCGTCGATTTCAATGATGCGGATATTGCTGCGGCGGGCATTCGGGTACAGCGGATCGTCCGGCCACAACGAGCGGATGCCAATTACCGCATCAGCGTCGGTCGCCAGTTTGCTCAGTTCCGCTGCGCCACGCCCGGTGAAGTAAGCGGTCTGCCGTGTACCGGGCAGGTTGGCCGGTGCCGCGCGCTCAATGGCGACATCAGTGCCTTCCAGCAACACGCTGCCCAGGCCATAGGTCACTGGCAGCGAGGCCAGGACCAGGGTTTTGTGTGCTGACGACGAGGCGAAGAGGGCGGTATTACCGATCCCGTGATTGGCCACCAGGCGCATCGGTTCGAAGCTGTCGCCGGCCAACGCATTGAAGGAGGCCGTCCCACACAGGGCCACGGCCAGGCTCAATTGACGCAGAGTAAAAGACATTTATCCGAGATTCCCTTTCAGACTTGGAACGACACCGCGCGCGATGGCGCAGAGAGCGAAGGCGATACCGGCCACCAGAATGATCGCGGCACCGGACGGGATCGGCAGGTCGAAGACAATCGGCGCCAGAATCCCGCACAGGGTGCTGACCGTCGCAATCGCCACCGAGCACCAGAAAAATCCCTTCAGCGACTGGCTGAGCAACCGCGCGGCAGCCGCTGGAATCACCAGCAAGGCACCGACCAGAATCGCGCCGATGACTTTCACCGCCGCGACGGTGATCAGGGTCACCAGAATCACGAACAGGTAATCCAGGGTCTTCACCGCCACCCCGCGCACCGCCGCCAGTTGCGGGTTGAAACTGGCGAGCATGATGCGGTTGTACAGCGGCAGGGCCAGGGCCATTACCAGCGATCCGACGATGGCCAACACCAGCAAATCATTGCCGTTGACCGTCAGCACCGAACCGAACAGCACGTTTTCCAGAATGTGCACGTTGATCTTGCCCGCCAGAATCAACAGCAGGCTCGCCCCGAGTGCCAGGGACACCGAAAGGAATACACCGATCAGCGTGTCCGGCGCCAGGCCAGTGCGGTTGCGCAGGTAGTTGAGCAAAATGCCGAACAGCAGGCAGTAACCGAACAGGCTGCCATACGGCCCGGTGTAGGGTTCGCCGAGCAAAATGCCGATGGCCACGCCGGTCAACGCCGCGTGACCCACCGCTTCGGAGAAAAACGCGAAGCGCTTGACCACCACCAGCGTGCCCAAACCGCCGAGCACCGGGCCGATCAACAGGCCGGCGAGTAGCGCATTGACGACAAATCCATAGGCCAGCGCTTCCGGCAGATAACCCGAAGAGGCCCAGCCCTGGACCATCAAACGAAAGGCTTCATAACTCATCAGACAGCGCTCCGGGGATGGGTTGAGAACAGGGTCAGCAAGCGTTCCGGGGTCAGCGCCTGTTGCGGCGTGGCGTCGAACAGCACCCGGCGATTGAGTCCGGTTACCCGGTCCGCCAGACGCCCGACGGCTTCCAGGTCATGCTCGATCCACAGCACGGTGATGCCGCTCTGGCGCCAGTCGCCCAGCAGCCGTTCGAACACCTGGATACCGGCTTCATCGAGGGCCGACATTGGTTCGTCGAGCACCAGCAATTGCGGCGCCGGAATCAGCCCCTGGGCCAGCAACACCCGCTGGCGTTCACCGCCGGACAGCGCGCCCATGCGACGCTTGCGTTTGTCCTGCATGCCGACCCGTTCCAGCGCTTCGCCAATCGCCACCGCGTAATGCTTGCTCAAGCCGAGAAACGCAGGGCGCCGCTGACACATGGCGGCCATGAAATCGTCGACGGTCATCGGCAGGCCCCGGTCGAACTCCAGCGCTTGCGGGACGTAACCGATGGTGCCGGGTTCGCCGGGCCATTGCAGGCTCAGTCGACCCTGGTGGGGCATCTGCCCGAGCAGGGTTTTGATCAGCGAACTCTTGCCGCCGCCGTTAGGGCCGACCAGCGCATGCACGCTGCCGGGCTGAACGGTAAAGGTCACCTTGTCGAGGATCGTCGTGCGGCCCAGCGTCAGGCTGACCTCCGCAAAATCCAGCGTCGGCCCGAAGACTTGTGGGAGCGGGCTTGCTCGCGAAGGCGTCGTGTCAGTCGACATCAATGTTGACTGATCCACCGCATTCGCGAGCAAGCCCGCTCCCACAGGGGATTGGGGGGGATTCGAGTGAATGGTTTCTTTCGCGGTCATGAGCCCGACTCCTGAATCGCCCGCACCACGGTGTTGAGGTTGCCGGTCATTTCTTTTTCGTACTTGTCGGCGGTGTATTCGCCATAGGAAATATGCGACAGCGGGTACAGCTTGACCCCGGACTCACGCTGGATGGTGTCGACGTAGGTGGACGGGAAATCCATCTCCGAGAAGATTACTTTCACGTCGAGTTCGCGCAGTTGGTCGATAGTCTTTTTCAGCTGGCTCGGGCTCGGCTCGATGCCGTGGGCCGGTTCGACGACGGCGGTCACCTCCAGGCCGAACTCGCGCAGCAGGTAATCGTAGGCCGCGTGGACCGTGGCCACCCGCAGTTCAGCATTGGGCGCCTGGGTCAGTTTGGCCAGTGCGTCGGCGCGCATCTGCCGCAGGCGTTTGCCGTAGGCGCGGGCGTTCTGGGTGTAGGTCTTGGCGTTGTCCGGGTCGAGCTTGCCCAGTTCACGGGCGATGTTGTTGACCTGGGCAATCGAGGCGCTGATCGACAGGAACGTGTGCGGGTTCACGACTTTGCCGGCGCCGCGCGCAGCGGTGCCGGTGGCGGCCAGCAGCGGCACGTTTTCGTTGGCCTCGATCACCGGGATATTCGGGGTTTCACTGGCGGCGATCATGCGGTCGGCGAAGTCGTCATGGCCGACGCCATTGAGCACGATCACGTCCAGCCCGCTGATGCGCTTGATGTCTTCGGCCCGTGGCTCGTAGGCGTGGGGGTTGAAACCGGCCGGGATCAGCGGCACCACTTCGGCCTTGTCGCCGACGATGTTGGCTACATAGCTGTAATAAGGGTGCAGGGTGATGCCGATGCGCAGGCGCTTGGCCTGATCGGCACTGGCCAGTGGTGCCAGCAGCAAGGCGCACAGGCCAACCAGCAGCAGGCGCAGAATTGAACGTTGAGATGAAATAGGCATGGGAAAGCGGTCTTCTCTCGGGTGAAGGCGAGGGGTCAGTGCCGATGCTGGCGGGTCACGCCGGCATCGAATTGCGCGACGATCTGCTGCCAGCCAGCGCTTTCCAGCGCGGCGTCAGTCAGGTCGGTCGGCGCAGCGAGGGTTTTACTGCGGTTGAGCCACACGTCCGGCGCATCGTCGTCAGCGGTCAGGCGCATCAGGAACGAACCGGCCACGCTCGGCGCCTGGCTCTGGCCGAAGTACGCCTTGGCCGCGAGCAACTGCCAGGCATGGCCGCCGCGACTGACGGAGCTGGCGTCCTGGGCAAACGGTGCAAAGCCTTCATCGGCCAACGCTTGCGGCGTGGGCAGCGTCGTTTGCTCCTGACGCAGCAAGTGAATCTCGTCCAGGGTCACCCGCAGATCGGCGTAGATGCCTTGCTCGGAAGCACTCAGGTCGCGGCGGGCATCCAGTTGATGGCTGCTGATAGTGCTCACAGCCTGGGACTCATGACGCCAGGCGACTACCGAACCGGCTACCGCGAGAATCATCAGGCACAACAGCAGTACATACAGGGTTTCATGGCCGGCACCGGCCGGGCGCACAACTTGGGTCGTGGGCGTACTCATGTTCAGGGCGCCTCGATGTCGGCTTGGTCGATCTCGACCACGTGGCCAGGGCCGGCGTCGAACAGCACATAGAACTCGGCACCGGGCTTCTTGAACACCAGGGTCGAGTCGGCGCCGAGCTTGCCCGGTACCAAGATGGTTTCGTCGTAGCCGATCACGTCCAGGGTCACCCCGGGCGCGCCGCTGCCGTCGGAGAAACCGCCGGTGCATTTGATTTGCTCGGCATCGATGGCCTTGCACTCGCACATCGGGTTGTGGGCCAGGGCACTGGCACTGAAACCGACGCCGAGCACCAGCAGTGCGGTGCGCAGTGGGCGTAGAGCGTTGATCATGGTTTGCCTCCTTGTTTGTTCAGCCAGGCGATGGTGGCCGGGGATGCCTGGCTCAGCGGGATCGAGGCCTGGTGCATGCTGCCGTCCCAGCCTTCCATGGTGATCCACAGTTCGGCGTCGGCCTGGGTTTTTGCCGGCACCGGCAACGACGCGCCCATGCGGTATGGCGTGCCGAAGAAAATCACCCCGGCTGCACGCAGACTGCGCGGCTTGCCAATACGCAGGTAGGTGGCCTTGACCGGTTCGATGCAGGTGTCGCACAGGGCGGCGTTGAAGCTTTTCAGGTAGCCGGCGGGGCCGTCCGAACGGGGAGCTTCGTCGCGCAACTCGGCCAGGCGCAGGCTCCATGGGCCGACCTGGATCTCGCCGATTTCGCGCTCGCCCAGGCCGCTGTCACCGCGAAACAGCGCGGCGTCGCTGAAGTATTTGGGCATGAAACCCAAGGGGATCAGCAGCAACAGAATGTTCAAGTGGAAACGCCATTTGTGCCAAAGCACACTCAGGCGCGAGGGTTGGACGGTGACGATTGTTTTGCTCACAGGCTGGCCTCCGAGGTTTCGTGGTTCACGCTCGGTTGTGCCGTGGTGCTGCGCTGTTTTTTGTTACTGCGCTTGAGCGCGTTGGCGGTGGCCAGTGCGGTACGTTTGGTCCAGATCAGCAGGCCGCTGAGGACCATCATGCTCAGCACCAGGCCGAAGAAGAACCAGATCAGCTTGATCCACAGACCGCCGAAATCCCCGGTGTGTAACGGACGCATGGACTCGGTCACGAACTCCAGCGCATTGCGGTCTGACAGCAGTCGAGAAGCCGCGATTTCACCGTTGTAGGGGTTGATGGTCGCCGTCTGGTACATCAGCGGATACCAACCGCGACCACCGATATCGAGGTGGCTGTAGCCATTGCCCGGCAGGCTGACAAAACTGGCTTCCAGCCCCGGAATTTTCTGCATGGCGATTTCAATCGCACGATCCAGGTCGATCCGTGGTGGCGGCGAGCCGTCAGCCGAGAGCGGCACCGCTTCACGGGCCATGGCCGGAATGATCGGTGCGCTGGAAATGGAAATCTGGTTGTCGGACAGCAGGGCTTCAATCAAAAACCAGGTGCCGGTGATGGAAATGACCGCAATGAACCAGATCGACCAGATACCGCTGAGGCGGTGAAAGTCGCCCCAGAAAATCCGCGCGCCATGACGAATGCGCAAGGTCGGGCGCAGGAACCCCTTCCAGAACTTCTTGTAGACCACCAGCCCGGTAATCAGTGAAACCAGCAGCGGCAGGCCGAGGAACGACACCAGGTACCAGCCCCAGCTGAAGCCATTGGTGAACGGCACCAGCCACCAGCCATGCAACGCGCGGGTGAATGCCTTGAAGTTGAACGCCGGGGCAATGCCCTGGATCACGCCGGTGTACGGGTTGACGTAGACGGTGACCGAGCGCCCGTCGGGATAGCTGACGTCCACATCGAGGGCGAAGTGCGATTCGTCGGGGCGGTTGATGGATTGGACCAGGGTCTGGGGTTCGGCTTTCTTCATGGCCGCAAGGATCTGGTCGTAACTGAGCAGCGGTGCATCGTCCGACGGTTGGCTGGCGCGCATTTGCGGGTTGGCCAGCCAGACGATTTCCTGGCTGACGACGGCCAGGGTGCCGGTCACGCAGACGATCAGCACGAAAAACCAGATCGGCAGCGCCAGCCAGCTATGGACCAGAAACCAGAGTTTTGAGCGGGATTTCTTCGACATGATTAAAGGTCTTGTTTCGATGGAGGGACCTCTTCTGCGGGCTTCGCAGCATGATGGTCCTCGAAAAGCCCGGCCGTGGCTTTTGCCTACGCGGCCTGACTGCATCTAAATAAGACGGATGAGCCATGGAAATCCCGAAAGCGGAGATGAAAGTAAATGTTTCGCGTTCGCCAGTCGCTCTGGCCCCTTGTGGGAGCGGGCTTGCTCGCGAAGGCGTCATGTCAGTCGACATCACTTTGCCTGACCCACCGTTTTCGCGAGCAAGCCCGCTCCCACAGGGGCGATGTGTTTACTCGGGAGCGCTATTCAACACGAACCATGGTTCACGGGATCACTCTCCGGCCATTGATGGCCAACCCCCGCTCCCTATGATGGAACCCAGACGCCTGCGGCGTACCGTCCTCTGAGCGAGTACTTCCATGACCCCATCAAGAACCCTCTACGACAAACACATCGATGCCCACACGGTGTGTCGCCTCGATGACCAGGGCCACGTCCTGTTGTACATCGATCGGCAAGTCATCAATGAATACACCAGCCCTCAGGCGTTCAGCGGTTTGCGTGAGGCCAAACGCGAGGTCTGGCGCCCGGAAACCGCGTTGGCGGTGGTCGATCACGTCAACCCCACGGCGCCGGTGCGCATTGCCACGATGCCGGATGCCGGAGGGGCGCGGCAGGTGTCGTATCTGGCGGAAAACTGCCAGGACTTCGGTATCGAACTGCTGGACATCCTCGACAAGCGCCAAGGCATCGAACACGTAATCGCCCCGGAACAGGGCTTCATCCTGCCGGGCATGGTGATCGCCGCCGGTGACAGCCACACCACGACCTATGGCGCCCTGGGCGCTTTCGGTTTCGGCATCGGCACCTCGGAAATCGAACACCTGCTGGCGTCCCAGACCCTGGTCTACAAACGCCTGAAAAGCATGCGTGTGACCGTGGACGGCGAGCTGGCCACAGGGCTGACTTCCAAGGACGTGATCATGGCGCTGATCGGCCAGATCGGTGCATCCGGCGCCACCGGTTATGCCATCGAATTTCGTGGCTCGACCATTGATGCCCTAAGCGTCGAAGCGCGCATGACCATCTGCAACATGGCGGTGGAGGCGGGGGCTCGCGGCGCGTTCATGGCGCCGGACGAAAAAGTCTTCGCCTACCTCAAGGACAAACCCCGCGCACCCAAAGGCGAATTGTGGGACCGCGCCGTCGAGAAATGGCGCGCCTTGCACAGCGATGCGGATGCGCGGTTCGACCGTGAGGTTTATCTGGACGCCAGTGTGCTGGAACCGATGGTCACCTGGGGCACCAGTCCGGACCAGGCCTCGCCGATTGGCGCTCGGGTCCCGGATCCGCAAGACGTCAGTGACCTGATCCTGCGCCAGGACATGCGCCGCGCCCTCAATTACATGGGACTGGAGGCCGGTATGCCATTGAGCGAAATCGTCATCAGTCACGCTTTTATCGGTTCCTGCACCAACGCGCGCATCGAAGACCTGCGCGATGCCGCCAGCGTGGTCCGTGGCAAACATGTCGCTGAGCATGTGCGGGCGATGATCGTGCCCGGTTCCACCGAAGTGCGGGATCAGGCCGAAGCCGAGGGCTTGGCGGCGATCTTTATCGACGCAGGGTTCGAATGGCGTCAGTCCGGCTGCTCGATGTGCCTGGCGATGAACGACGACGTGCTCGCCCCGGGCGACCGCTGCGCTTCAAGCACCAACCGCAATTTCGAAGGCCGCCAGGGCGCCGGAGCCCGCACGCACCTGATGAGCCCGGCGATGGTCGCGGCCGCTGCGATCACCGGCCGCCTCACCGACATCCGCCACTTTGGAGAACGAGCATGAGCCAGCAACCCTTCACCCAGGTCAGCGGCAAAGCTGCGCCAATGCTCGCGGCGAACATCGATACCGACGTGATCATGCCCAAGCAGTTCCTCAAGAGTATCGACCGCGCGGGGCTGGACCGTGGGTTGTTTTTTGATTTGCGGTTCTTGCCGGACGGTTCACTTAACCCTGAGTTCGTACTGAATCGACCGGCCTGGCAAGGCGCGAGTTTCATGGTGGTTGGGCCGAATTTCGGTTGCGGATCGAGCCGGGAACACGCGGTGTGGGGCTTGAAGCAAATGGGAATTCGGGCGTTGATCGGCTCAAGCTTTGCCGGGATTTTTTATGACAACTGCCAGCGCAATGGGGTGTTGTTGATCACGCTCGATGAGCCGGTGTTGCAGCGGCTGGGTCGGGTCGTCAGTGAGCCCGACAGCGCACAGATCAGCGTAGACCTTGAGGCGCAAGAGATTCGCCTTCAAGGTGAAGTCATCCCGTTCGAGATCGATACCTTGCGCAAGACCGCATTGTTGCTGGGACTTGATGCCATTGGCAGCACGTTGCAGCGTGCTGAACAGATCAAGGCCTTCGAACGCGCACATCTGGCTGCGAACCCCTGGTTAGGCTGAACACAAATCCCATGTGGGAGCGGGCTTGCTCGCGAAGGCGTCGTGTCAGTCACCATCAACGTTGACTGACACACCGCTTTCGCGAGCAAGCCCGCTCCCACAATTTGGATTGCATTGTTGCCACTAAACCGACAACCCCTTGAAATGCTCCTGCAAAAACTCCACACACGCCCGCAACTTCCCGGAATACGCCAACCGCGTCGGATACACCGCCCACACATTCGCACTCTGGGTGTAATCCGCCAGCACCTGCACCAACCGTCCTTGCTCCAGCAACGGCTTCACATCCCACAATGAACGCAGCAACACCCCGCGCCCATCGAGTGCCCACTGCAAGACAATCTCGCCATTATTCGACGACAACGGCCCGCTGACCCTCACGCTCTCCTGAACCCCGTCACGCTCCAGGTTCCAGATGCCAAACGCGTTGTCGCGCTCCTTGATCACCAGGCAATGATGCTGTTCCAGATCCGCCAGCGTCTGCGGCGTGCCGTGGCGTTGCAGATATGCCGGGGCCGCACATAGCACCCGCCGATTGCTCACCAGGCGCCGACCGATGTGCTGACCGGGGATGTCGTCGCCGACGCGGATTTCCAGGTCGAAGCCTTCGCTGACGATGTCCACCACCCGGTCGAACAGGTCCAGGCGAATCTCCAGTTCCGGGTAACGCTCGGCCAGCAGTGAGACCGCAGGCGCCACATGATTACGGCCGAAACCAAAACTGCTGCACAGATGCAAACGCCCGCGAGGGCTGTCGTGGGCGTCGGAGAGTTCGTCGTGCAGTTGCTGGAAGTCATCAAGGATGCGCAACGCCCAGCGCTGCACCCGCTCGCCGTCTTCGGTCAGGGCGATGCGGCGGCTGGTGCGATGCAACAGGCGCGTGCCGAGGGTGGTTTCAAGAATCTGGATACGCTTGCTGACGTAAGCAGGGGAGAGGCCCAGTTCATCGGCGGCCGCGGCAAAACCGCTTTTGCGGATGACGGTAAGCAAAACACGCAGGTCTTCGGGTAGGGGCACGGTGTCTTTCTTGGTGGTCATGACAGAGCGAGCACTGGCGGCATGAGCCGCCAGCATAGCATCGGTGTGTGGGCTTTCTATTCAGCGGAAAGTTTGGCGGCGGCCCGCGCATGTCGCCCACGCTTGAGGGCAATCGGCGCCATTTTGCTGCGGTCGAGTTCACCTTCCCATGCCGCCACCACCAGGGCTGCAACCGCATTGCCGATGATGTTGGTCAGGGACCGGCATTCCGCCATGAAACGGTCGACACCGAGGATCAGCACCATCGCCGCCACCGGCACGGTCGGCACCACCGCCAGGCTCGCCGCTAAGGCAACGAAGCCTGCACCGACCACCGCGCCGGCACCTTTGGACGTGAGCATCGCCACCGCCAGCAAGGTCAGTTGCTGCTCCAGCGTCAGGTCGATATTGGTCGCCTGGGCCAGGAACAACACCGCCAGGGTCATATAGATGTTGGTGCCGTCCAGATTGAAGGTGTAGCCGGTCGGCACCACGATGCCGACCACGCCTTTCGACGCGCCGAGGCTTTCCAGTTTCTGGATCAACTGCGGCATTGCCGATTCCGAAGAACTGGTGCCGAGCACGATCAACAACTCAGCCTTGATGTACGCCAGCAATTTGAAAATGCTGAACCCGGCATAACGGGCGATGCTGCCCAGCACACAGGCGACGAAAATAAACGCGGTGAGATAAAAGGTGCCGATCAGTTTCAGCAGCGGCAGCAACGAGCCGAGCCCGTACTTGCCGATGGTGAAGGCAATCGCGCCAAACGCGCCGATTGGCGCCACGCGGCTGATGATGCCGACAATGCGGAAAAACACCTCGCTGGCCTGATTGATGATGCCCACCAGCGGGCGGCCTTTCTCGCCGACCATCACCAGCGCAATCCCGAACAACACCGAAACGAACAGCACCGGCAGAATTTCTCCTTGGGAAAACGCCTCGAAAAACGTCGTCGGAATCACATGCAACAGAAACCCGGTTACGCCTTCACCGTGTTGCGCCTGGCCGACAAAACCGGCGATGGCCGTTGAGTCCAGGGTCTTCACGTCGATGTTGAACCCTGCGCCTGGATGCAGCGCATGCGCCGCCAGCAACCCGATCAACAGCGCAATGCTGGAAACCACTTCGAAATACAGCAACGCCTTGCCACCGACCCGGCCCACCTGTTTCACGTCGTGCATGCTGGTGATCCCGGAGACCACGGTGCAGAAGATAATCGGACCGATGATCATCTTGATCAGCTTGATAAAACCGTCGCCCAACGGTTTGAGATCAATGCCGACCTGGGGCCAGTAATGCCCGATCGCAATGCCCAGGGCGATGGCGATAAGCACCTGCACATAGAGGGTTCCCAGCAGTTTTCTGATTGTCATTTTTATTATCTCGAGACGGTTTTTGGGCATGACGATCCCGCGCGGGCCAGTGACGGCCCACGGTGGGAGGTGGATTCAGGTCAGGCTGTTGCGGGTGTCAGCACAGGGCTGTCAGTGCAGGAAAGGCAGGACCTCGGCGAGCAGCAGTTCGGGGGCTTCTTCGGCGATGTAATGACCGGCGGGCAGCGCTTTGCCACGCACGTCGGTGGCCACGAGTTGCCATTCTTTGAGTGGCTCGAAGCAACGGCCGACGGTGCCTTCGGCGCCCCACAACACCAGCAAGGGCAGATTCAGATGACGCCCGGCGTCGAGATCGGCGCGGTCGTGATCCAGGTCGATGCTGGCGCTGGCGCGATAGTCCTCGCAGATACCCCGGGCGGTGCCGGGCAGTTTCAGGCAGCGCAGGTATTCGCCGAAGGCCTCGGCGGTGAACGGTTTGAGCCCGGCGCTGCGGCTGCCCATCACACTGCGCAGGTACGATTCGGCATCGGCTTCGATCAGGGTTTCCGGCAGCGGCGCCGGGCGGATCAGGAAGAACCAGTGCCAATAGGCGCGGGCGAACGCTTCGTTGGTTTGCGCGTACATCGACAGCGTTGGGGCGATGTCCAGCAGCACCATGCGTTGCACGGTATCGGGATGATCCAGCGCCAGGCGATGCGCCACCCGGGCGCCACGGTCGTGGGCCAGAATCGAGAACTGCTCGAAGCCCAGGGACTTCATCAGTTCGACGCCGTCCTTGGCCATCTCTCGTTTGGAATAGTTGGTGTGATGATCGTTGGCCGGCGGTTTGCCGCTGTCGCCATAACCGCGCAAGTCGGCGGCGACCACGGTGAAATGCTCGGCCAGTTGCTCGGCGATCTTGTGCCAGATGACGTGAGTCTGCGGGTGACCGTGCAACAACAGCAGGCCCGGCCCGCTGCCGCCAATGCGGTAGGCGATGTCCACGCCGTTGACGTGGCGCTGGTCTTTCAGGAATCCGGCGAACATGGGGAATGACTCCTTGTTGTAGTTGCCTGCATCCTGAAATTGTTGAGCGGTTACGGCAAGGCGCAAAGCGTGGGGTGGTTGTTCATGAAGTGTGTTGAAGCAGATCGGCGGTGGCTGGGAGGCCGTCTTCGCGAGCAAGCCCGCTCCCACAGGGGATCGGCCGTGTACACAAAATGTGTGTTCAACACCAATCCACTGTGGGAGCGGGCTTGCTCGCGAAGAGGCCCGATCAGGCGCTGAAAATTTCAACCCTGCTGAAACATCTCCTTGGCCCGCTGCTCAATCTGCTCTTGAGTCAAATCCTCCTTGCGCGTCGCCAGAAACCACAAATGCCCATAAGGATCTTTCAGGGTCCCCGAGCGGTCGCCGTAAAACTGATCCTTAACCTCCGATACCACCGTGCCACCAGCGGCAATCGCCTGTTTGTAGGATTTGTCGACATCGGTCACATACAGGTGCAACCCCACGGACGGTGATTTGTCCGGGTTGCTCAGCGGCCCTTGATCGCACGGTGTGCCGAGCATGATCGGGCAGTCGCCAATGCGCAGTTCGGCGTGACCGATGCCGCCGTCAGGCATGCTCAGGCGCATCACTTCAATGGCGTTAAAGGCTTTCTTGTAGAACTCGATGGCTTCGGCGGCTTTCTGGATGCCGAGGTAGGGGGTGATGCTGTGATAGCCCTCTGGAATGGGTTTGACACTCATAACGGTTCTCCCTGATTTTTGTTGTGGGACGGAGCGAACAAATATAGTAGGAGCTGCCGAAGGCTGCGATCTTTTGACTTTGGCGCCAGCGAGGGCGACGAAAGATCAAGATCAAAAGATCGCAGCCTTCGGCAGCTCCTACAAATGTTCGGCGCAAAAACGCCACTGTTCAGCCATCAACAGTGAAGCAGCAGATTGCTCGGCTTCATCACCGTTAAACCCGGAAAAACCCCCGAAAACATTGATCCATGCACTCGGCACAGAAGCTGCAATGACCCTCTCAAAACCCTGTTGTCGAGAGTCGTGTATGCCTGAATCTGCCGTTTATCCGATCAACCCGCCGGCCGCCCATCGGATCGCCGACGGAGCCGAAGCCCTGCGGGTTGCCGAGCGTTTGGCCGCCGTTTTGCTGGAGCAGGACGCCGAGCGCGACCGCAGTCGCCAGGTGCCGGCCGAGATTGTCGATCTGTATTCCAACAGCGGATTGTGGGGCATCAGCGTGCCCAAGGAGTTCGGCGGCGCGCAGGTGTCCTACGCGGTGTTGGCGCAGGTGATTGCGATTATCTCGGCGGCCGATCCGTCCCTCGGCCAGATCCCGCAAAACCACTATTGCCTGCTGGAAGACATTCGCCTGCAAGGCACACCGGAGCAGCAAGCGCACTTCTTCGAGCTCGCGCTGCAAGGGCATCGCTTTGCCAATGCGTTGTCGGAAACCGGCGGCAAGAACGTGCAGGACATTCAGGCAACGATCCGTCGTTACGGCGACGGCCATGTGATCAACGGGCGCAAGGGTTATTGCACCGGTTCGCTCTACGCTCATTGGCTGGCGGTGCTGGCCGTGGATGAAGAGGAGAAGGGCCAATTGTCGTTCGTCGAGCGCGGCACGAAGGGGCTGGTGATCGTCGACGATTGGGACAGCATCGGCCAGCGCACCACGTCCAGCGGCACGGTGTTGGCCGAGGATCTGCACGTCTCGCCGTTCAACGTGTTCCCGACCTATCGCTCGTATGAAAGCCCGACCCTGGCCGGCCCGTTCGCGCAATTGACCACCGCAGCCATCGATGCCGGCATCGCCCGCGCGGCCCTGCGCGACACCATCGCCTTCGTCCAGCAATTCGCCCGGCCGTGGATCGACGCAGGCGTAGAAAAGGCCAGCGAAGATCCGCTGACCATCATTCAAGTCGGTGGCCTGGAGATTCGCCTGGAAGCCGCCGAAGCCTTGCTCGAACGCGCCGGTCGCGCGCTGGATGCGGCACGTCCGGCGCCGGATGAAGACAACGTTGCCCGCGCTTCACTGGCGGTCGCCAAAGCCAAA
Source organism: Pseudomonas sp. 5Vm1k (assembly GCF_056161485.1). Taxonomy (NCBI): domain Bacteria; kingdom Pseudomonadati; phylum Pseudomonadota; class Gammaproteobacteria; order Pseudomonadales; family Pseudomonadaceae; genus Pseudomonas; species Pseudomonas sp. 5Vm1k. The sequence goes on along the minus strand of NZ_JBSPCZ010000007.1, from coordinate 15,335 downwards.
GTGTTGACCACCGAAATCGCCATCGAGGCCAGCAACAAACTCTTCGAACTCGGCGGCACTCGCTCGACCCTGAAGAAACACAACTTCGACCGCCACTGGCGCAACGCGCGGGTCCACACCCTGCATGACCCGGTGCGCTGGAAGTACCACGTGGTCGGCAACTGGCTGCTCAACGGCGTCAAACCGCCACGCCACGATTGGTCCTGACCATGGCCGAGTGGTTCAAGAATATCTATTGGGCCGACATCGCCCAGGCCTGCCTCGATACCCTGACGATGCTCGGCGCCGCCCTCGGTTTTACCGTGTTGCTCGGGTTGCCGCTGGGGGTGGTGTTGTTCCTCACCGGCAAGCGCCAGTTGCATGAAGCGGTCGGGGTTTACCGGGTGCTATCGGTGATCGTGAACATGCTGCGTTCGCTGCCGTTCATCATTTTGCTGATCGTGCTAATTCCCCTGACCACGCTGCTGGTGGGTACTTCGCTCGGCGTGCCGGGGACAATTCCACCGCTGGTGGTGGGCTGCACGCCGTTCTTTGCGCGGCTGGTTGAAACCGCGTTGCGCGAGGTCGATCGCGGGGTGGTGGAAGCGACCCAGGCCATGGGCGGCACCACGTGGCAAATCATCCGTCACACCTTGTTGCCGGAAGCCCGAGGCGGGTTGTTGGCGGCGGTCACGGTGACCGCGATTGTGCTGGTGGATTACACGGCGATGGCCGGGGTGATCGGTGGCGGTGGGCTCGGTGACCTGGCGATCCGCTACGGCTATCAGCGCTTTCAGACCGACGTGATGGTGGTCACCGTGGTGTTGCTGCTGATCCTGGTGCAGGCCCTGCAAATGACCGGCGACCGCCTGGTGGCGCGCTACAGCCGACGCTAAAAATTCGATTCAACAAACAATCAGGCCCCACGTCCACCCCACGACGGCCACTCAATCTGCCTTGGAGCACAGCATGAAAAAGACCCTGGCCATTCTGGCTGCCGTCCTGTCGTTCAGCGTTCACGCCAACGAAAAACTCATCGTCGGCGCCACCCCGGTGCCGCACGCGGAAATCCTCGAATTCGTCAAACCGACCCTGGCCAAGGAAGGCGTGGACCTCGACATCAAGGTCTTCACCGACTTTATCCAGCCCAACCAGCAACTGGCGCTGAAAAACCTCGACGCTAACTATTACCAGTACCGGCCGTTCCTCGATGACTTCAACAAAACCCGCCACACCGACCTGGTGCCGGTGGTTGGCGTGCACATCGAACCATTTGGCGCCTACTCGACCAAGATCAAGAACATCAGCGAATTGAAGGACGGCGCCAGCGTGTCGATCCCCAATGACCCGGTGAACACCGGTCGCGCGCTGGTGTTGCTGCACGAAGCGGGGCTGATCAAACTCAAGGACCCGAGCAACACCCTGGCCACGCAACGGGACATCATCGAGAATCCGAAACACTTGAAGATTCGTGAACTGGAAGGGGCGTTGCTCGCGCGGTCGGTGAGCCAGGTGGATTTGGCGTTTGTGTTTGCCAACTATGCGTTGGAAGCCGGGATCGACACCAACAGCGCGTTGATCGTCGAGAAGGGCAAGAGCCTTTACATCGAGTTCCTGGTCGCGCGCCCGGACAACATCAACGACCCGCGCATCCAGAAACTGGCCAAGGCGTTGAATTCCGATGAGGTTCGGCAGTTCATTTTGACCCGCTACAAAGGGCAGATTGCGCCGGGGTTCTAAGCTTCGGTTTGTCTTGAGGACGCCTTCGCGAGCAAGCCCGCTCCCACACTGGATCTGTGGCGCTCACAAATCCCCTGTGGGAGCGGGCTTGCTCGCGAAGGCCGCACCACTATTCCGGATCAATCCCCGATTCCAGCAGCCGCGCCCCCGGCCCACGCTCCCCCAGCACATCGCCAAAATTACGCAACGGGCACGCCTCCATCGACAAACACCCACAGCCGATGCAGCCATTGAGCCGGTCGCGTAACAAGGTCAACTGATGAATCCGCTGATCCAGATCCCGACTCCACTGCGCCGATAACACCTGCCAGTCCGCCGCCGTCGGCGCACGATTGTCCGGCAACGACCTCAACGCCTCCGCAATCTCCGCCAACGGAATCCCCAGCCGTTGCGCAACCTTGATCAGCGCCACCCGCCGCAACACTTCCCGCGGATACCGCCGTTGGTTGCCCTGGTTGCGATGGCTTTTGATCAAACCCTTGGTTTCATAGAAGTGCAGGGCGGTCACGGCCACGCCGCTACGGGCGGCGACCTGGCCGACAGTGAGTTCCTTGTGCAGGTTTTCCGAGGTGACCATTTGAAAAAAGCCTCTTGACCTCTAGTTAACTTGAGGTTTTACCCTGCAGGCCTTCGGATCGCAAGATCCGGTTTCAAGGTGAGTGGGGACTATTCATGCAAACGTCAGAGAAAAACCGCAGTTTCACCCAATTGATCGAATTCGAGATCGAGCCTCATCAACAGCCCGCACTGGTCTCGGCGCTGTCTGCGCAGACTGAGCGCCTGGCCCAGGATTTCAGCGGCTTCTTGAGCGCGAGCATCCAGGCCAGCGACGATGGCCGGCGGGTGCTCAATTACCTGCAATGGCAGTCCCGCGAGGCCGGGGAAGCCGCGTTTCAGCGCTTTGAAAGCGGCGAGCAGGATTTCTGGCAACTGATCCGCGCCCATCAGGCGAAAACCGTGACCTTCGGATCATTCCAGGTGCTGCACAGCCTGGAGCGCAGTCACGATGATGCGCTGCACTGCAATCTGGTGCATTCCGGCTAAGGGCCTAGATCGACAACTGCATCAAACGCTCGCCCTGCACATTTTCTGTGGGCCGGCGCTTGTTCACCGCCAGTTCGCCGATCTTGATCAACCGCGTGCGGGTTACGTTGCGGCTCAGGCCGAGCAGCGCAGCGGTGTGCACCTGGTTGTAATGGCTGAAGCGATACGCCGCGCGCAACAACGCGTCTTCGACCTTCTCGTGCAGCGCCCCGGCCTGTTCTTCGAAGAGCTTTTGAAACGCGCGGTCGAGCAAGGCTTCCGGTGAATCATCGACTGTGCCGTGGTGATCGTCCTGACGCTCGATGCGCATGTTCGACAGGCGCAGGTCATCCCGTTCGATCACACCGTTGCGGCAGATCAGCAGGGTGTGGTGAATCACGTTTTCCAGTTCGCGGATATTGCCCGGCCAACTGTAGCTGCGCAGTTTCAGCTCGGCTTCTTTGCTGATGGTGATGGTGCCGTAGCCGAGGCGTTGGCTGTAGGCTTCGACGAAGTGGCGGGTCAGCGGCAGGATGTCGCCGGGACGGTCGCGCAACGGGCTGAGTTCCAGGCTGACCACGTCGAGGCGGTAGTACAAATCCTCGCGGAAATGCCCGGCGTTGATGGCTTTCTCCAGTTGCACGTTGGTCGCCGCCAGCACCCGCACATTGATGGGAATGCTTTTGCGCGAGCCGAGGCGCACCACTTCACGCTCCTGCAACACCCGCAGCAACTTGACCTGGATCGCCATCGGCAAATCGCCGATTTCATCGAGGAACAGGGTGCCGCCATCGGCCTCTTCGAACCACCCGGCCTTGGCGCTTAACGCCCCGGTGAACGCGCCTTTCTCGTGGCCGAACAGCTCGGCTTCCACCAGGGATTCGGAGAACGCGCCGCAGTTCACCGCCACGAATGGCCGGTTGCGCCGGGCGCTGAGGTTGTGGATGTGCCGCGCCACCAATTCCTTGCCGGTGCCGGTTTCACCGATGATCAGCACGCTGGCTTCACTCGGGGCGACCTGTTGCAAATGCGCGAGCAAGGCCTGGGATTTCGGGTCTTCGAACACTTGCGCGGTGGCGCGGATCGACGTGGCCAGGGCGGGCGAGGGCGGTAGGGTCAGCAGTTGCATGGCAGGCTCCATGAAGAGAAGGTCAGGAATAGAAAGTTGGAATCGGCAGGGACTGGTTCAACGCCCAATCACCCAGCTCATGGAGTTTGTAATCCACCGGGTCGTGCAGGGTTTGCGTGCGCAGGTTGCGCCAGTGCCGGTCCAGTCGCAGCGAGGCGTGGGTCGAACGCGCGCCGGTCACTTCGAACAGTCGGCTACAGAGTTCCAGGCCATTGCGAGTGGCGGCGACCTTGGCCGTGGCAATCGCCGTCGCCAGATGCCCGCGCTCTTCGGCGCTGAGGTTCGGGCCCTTGGCCCAGGCTTTGTCGAGCAAGTCGGCAGCGCGTTCCACCAACAAGCGAACGCCTTCGAGGGCAACCCAGAACTCGCCGTAATGGGCGAGCACATACGGATCCTCCCGCACGTCCTGGGTGCTGGATTTATGCCAGGGCCGGGTTTCGGTGAGGGTGTATTGCCGCGCTTCTTCGAAGGCACCTTCTGCGATGCCGAGGAACATATGGGTGAACGTCAGTTGCGCGATCAACGGCCGCAGGCAGGCGAACGGTGTGCTCAATGGACCGGGATCGAGCAGCAATTCCGACTCTTCGACCCGTACTCGTTCGAAGGTGGCGCTGCCGCTGTCGGTCTGGCGCTGGCCCATGTTGTTCCAGTCGTTGTGCAGGGTGATGCCGCTGCGACCGCTGGGGATGGCGGCGATCAAAAGTTTGCCGCCAGCGCTTTCGTCTACCGCCGAGGCGATCAGCATCTGTGAATCGCTGGCGCCGGAGCAGAAGCTTTTCTTTCCGGAAAACTCACGCCAGCCGCCGAGGTTTTTCACCACGGTGCGGGTGTCCAGTGGATTCAGGGCGTTACCCCAGAACCAGTTCTTGCGCGCGGTTTGCTCGAACCATGGCTGCCATTGTTCGGGTTTGGCGAATAGGCGTACCGTGGCGAGCATCAGGTGATGGAAACCGAAGACATGGGCAATCGAACTGTCGACCTTGGCGAACTCGCGCACGATGCTCAGGGTTTCACTCCAGCTGGCGCCGAGGCCGCCGTACTGGGTGGGAATGCTCAGCGCGAGCAGACCGCTGTTGCGCAGGGCGTCACGTTCAGCCTTGGGCGTACCGCCACGTTCGTCGCGCTCGACGGCGGTCAGGGCAAACTCGGCCGCCAATTGGCGGGCGGTGTGCAGGGGAGAGAGCAGGGCGCTTTGTGGTTTGGCCGTCACGCGGGGAATTCCTTATTGAAATCGACGCAGATCCCTTGTGGGAGCGGGCTTGCTCGCGAAGACGTCGTGTCAGTCGGCATTACGGTTGACTGACACACCCTTTCGCGAGCAAGCCCGCTCCCACAGGGAATTACCTGGTCAAGCTGTGGCTTTTGCCGGCAGCACATCATTGGCAATCATTTCGCCAAACGGCCCCGTGAGGTTGGTCACACCACGTCCCGCGAGACTGGCATACGGCTCCGGCAGCAGCGGGAATACCAGTTCGGCAAAGCGATACGCCTCTTCAAGGTGCGGATAACCGGAGAAGATAAAGCTCTCGATCCCCAGGTCCGCGTATTCCTTGATCCGCGCCGCTACTTGTTGTGGATCACCCACCAGCGCCGTCCCGGCACCGCCGCGCACCAGGCCAACGCCGGCCCATAGGTTGGGGGCGATTTCCAGGTTGTCGCGCCGCCCGTCATGCAACGCCGCCATACGCCGCTGACCTTCGGAATCAAAACGCGAGAACGACTTCTGCGCCGCCGCAATGGTGTCGTCGCTGATGTGCTCGATCAGTTTGTCCGCGGCTTTCCACGCTTCTTCAGCGGTTTCGCGCACGATTACATGCAGGCGAATGCCGAACTTCACGGTGCGCCCGTTGCGTGCAGCACGCTCACGCACATCGGCGAGTTTTTCCGCCACGGCAGCCGGTGGCTCGCCCCAGGTCAGGTACACGTCCACTTGCTCGGCAGCGAGTTCATGGGCTGCTTCCGAAGAGCCGCCGAAGTACAGCGGTGGATAAGGTTTTTGCACCGGCGGATACAACGCCTTGGCGTTCTGCACCTGCAAGTGTTTGCCTTCGAAGTCGACGGATTCGCCTTGCAGCACCCGACGCCAGATCTGCAGGAATTCGTCGGTGACTTCGTAGCGCTCGCTGTGATCGAGGAAGATTCCGTCGCCACGGTTTTCATCCGGGTCGCCACCGGTCACCACGTTGATCAGCAAGCGGCCATTGGACAAGCGATCCAGGGTGGCGGCCATGCGCGCGGAAACGGTCGGCGAGATGATTCCCGGACGAATCGCCACCAGATATTTCAGGCGTTCGGTCAACGGCACCAGCGCCGAGGCGATCACCCACGAGTCTTCGCAGGAACGCCCGGTGGGAATCAGCACGCCGTGGTAGCCAAGGCTGTCAGCGGCCTGGGCCACCTGTTTCAGATAGTTGAGCGTCACCGGGCGGGCGCCCTGGGTGGTACCCAGGTAATGGCCATCGCCGTGGGTGGGCAGAAACCAGAAAACATCCATGAAGAGATCCTTAAGCGATTTTCAGCAGATTGTTGGGGTGCACGCCAAACAACGGCGCGGCGCGTTCTGCAGCAAGACGAATGCGGGCCTTCAAGGGCTCACTGGTTATTTGATAATTCGAGAAATCGGCTTCGGTGGCGTAGACGCCAATCGGCAGGGTCAGGGCCTGGAAGAAACTGAACAGCGGTCGCAACTGATGATCGAGCATCAATGCATGACGCTCGCTGCCACCGGTGGCGGCCAGCAACACTGGCGTGTTGATTAACGCATTGAGGTCGATCAGGTCGAACAGGTGCTTGAGCAGGCCAGGATAGGAGCCGCGATAAACCGGTGCGGCGACGATCAGCAGGTCGGCGCTTTCGATGGCTTGCAGCTCGGCTTCGATTTCGGCACTCAGTTCCTGACGGGCGAGGGCGGCACCCAGTGGCCGGGCGATGTCGCCCAGTTCGATCAACTTGCTCTCGATCGGCAATTGCTCGCCGAGTTCGGCCAACAGCGCTTGGGTCAGCACCAAGGTGCGGGACGGACGCCAGGTACCGCCGGAGAGGGCAACGACTTTCAATGGACGCGACATGATCAGTTCCTTGTTAAACAGTTGCTCAGGGAGCAGTGAAGAGTCACTGGGCTTGAGCAAGACCTGTACCAATCCTTCGAAGCCCCGTATTCCGGGGCTTTCAGCGCTACGGTCAACGCAGGCTGTGTGACTGGCAGGGCCATTTGTTGAATGACTGTTGCCAGGCCAACAGTTGCGTGGGCAACAGCAGGTGCAGCGATGCGGTTGTTATAAAGGCTTGTTGTTATTCCGTAAAAGATCATTAAAAGATATTTATAGATCTTTATTGAATATGTGGCGCTCCGATGCCTGGTCCCTGATACCCACTATCGAGAGCGTTGATTTCTGCTCGGGGCGGGCCGGGCGTAGCCTTCACACATCGCCAAACACAACCTTGTCAGGACGCTCCCCATGAACCGCTTACTCACTGTTTCCTTGCTGCTCGCCGTTTCTGTCCTCGCCGGATGTGCCAGCCATGTTTCGCCGGAATTGCGGCCCTACACCGCCGAAGAAACCAAGGAACTGGCGATGGAAGCCTTGAATCGGCAAGGGTTGTCCTTTGAGGAATACCAGGCGAAAAAAGCCGCATTGCTCGGCCAGCCACAGAAGTCGTTTGGCTTCGATAGCCAAGGCGAAATGAATGCTGAACGTGCCGTACACCTTCACGGTCGCCCAAGCTAATCTGCGACTGTACTGCTCGAACTTTTACCCAACTGTCCGTGGGTTTCCCGCAAGGCGTGCGATAGGGTCAATACCTGACTGACCCTGACGGACTGCCACCATGACGCTCTCGCTCGATCTGCTACTGGGCTTCGCCCTGTTTGCCCTCGTGACCTCGATCACACCCGGCCCGAACAACACCATGTTGCTGGCATCGGGCGTGAACTTCGGCTTTAACCGCACGATTCCCCATATGCTCGGCATCACCTGCGGCTTCTTCGTATTGGTGGTCGCGGTAGGTTTTGGCCTTGGTGCGGTGTTTCAAACCTATCCGTTGCTCTATACCGTGTTGCGCTACGTCGGCGCGGCGTATTTGCTGTATCTGGCGTGGAAAATCGCTCACTCCGGGCCGGTGTCCGAAAGCGAACAGGGCGAAAGCAAACCGATCAGCTACCTCAGCGCCGCGGCATTCCAGTGGGTCAATCCCAAGGCCTGGATCATGGCCATCGGCGCCATCAGCACCTACACGCCGATGCAGGGCTACTTCACCAATGTGATCGTGATTGCCGCGGTGTTCGCCTTGATCAACCTGCCGAGCGTCGGCGTGTGGGCCGGTTGCGGTACGTTGTTGCGCAATGTGTTGAAGGATCGCCGCTGGTTGCGGATCTTCAATTGGGGCATGGCTCTACTGCTGGTCGCTTCGCTGTATCCGTTGTTGATCGAAAGCTTTCACTGACGCATTGCTTCAACCGGTTGGCCGATGCCTGTTAAGCTCGACTTCAGGAGCGTTCCTACGCACTTTTAAATGAAGTTGTTCTTCTTTAACGGCCTCCGATCAGGTATTGCTGACGTGCGGATAATTCAGCGTCGCTCACAAGGCGACGCTTTGAGCTATTTAGTCACGAGCCTCCTGATCCCGGAACACGCTCTGCGAGTCTTTTTATGAATAAACGTCCGTTGTATTTCGACTACGCCGCCACCACGCCGGTGGATGAGCGGGTCATCAAGGTCATGGTCGAGTGTCTGGGTTTCAACGGCAATTTCGGCAACCCGGCGTCCAGCTCCCATGCGTTCGGCCAGCAGGCCCGGCAATCGGTCGAGCAGGCGCGCCAGCAAGTGGCCGAGTTGGTAGGTGCCCAGGCCGAGCAGATCGTCTGGACTTCCGGCGCCACCGAATCGAATAACCTGGCGCTCAAGGGCGTTGCCCAGGCCCGAGGCGTGTCCGGCGGCCACATCATCACCAGCCAGATTGAACACAAGGCGATTCTCGACACCGCGAAACAATTGCAGGACGCCGGTGTGGCGGTGACCTATCTGGTGCCGGACGCCGAAGGCCTGATCACACCGCAAGCGGTCAGTGAAGCCATGCGCGACGACACCTTTCTGGTGTCGTTGATGCTGGTGAATAACGAGCTGGGTACGGTTAATGACATCCCGGCCATCGGGCAGGTGGTGCGTAATCGTGACGCGTTGTTTCACGTTGACGCGGCCCAGGGCGCGGGCAAAGTCGTGATCGATCTGGCCGAATGGCCAGTGGACTTGATGTCGTTTTCGGCACACAAGATCTACGGTCCCAAAGGTATTGGTGCGTTGTATGTCGGCCCGCGGGCACAACAGCGTTTGCAGGCGCAGATCCACGGCGGCGGTCATGAGGGCGGCTTGCGTTCCGGCACTCTCGCCACGCACCAGATCGTCGCCATGGGCGAAGCGTTTGCGCTGGCGGCGACCCTGTTCGATGACGAGAAAGCCACCATCGTGCATCTGCGCGAGCGCTTGCTCGAACAACTGCTGAGCCTCCCCGGCGTGCGCCTCAATGGCAGCGCTACCCAACGTATTCCCCACACCTTGAGCCTGACCTTCAATGAAGGCGAGTTCAACGCGGCGGCGCTGGGCCATTCGATCGCGTTTTCCGCGACCTCGGCCTGCAATTCCGCAAGCAATGCGCCATCCCATGTGTTGCTGGCCCTGGGGCACGACGCCCGTACGGCCGGTCGCACTATCCGCTTGAGCCTCGGGCGATTCACCACCGAGCAGGACATCGACCAAGCGATCGAACTGATTAAAGCGGCTAACGCCAGCGCCCCGGCGTTCTGGCAATAAGCCGTTAAAGCGCCGACTCAGATCGGCACTCAACAATAATGATGAAGTGGTTAGCAGGAGACATGATGAGTACGCAGCCTTTGACCAATGGATTGGTACCCCAGCGCCTGGCGCAAACCCGTGAGCTGATGAACCGCGAGGGTATTCACGCCCTGTTGGTGCCGTCGGCCGACCCGCACTTGTCGGAATACCTGCCGGGTTACTGGCAAGGTCGGCAATGGTTGTCGGGTTTCCACGGCTCGGTCGGCACCCTGATTGTTACGCCGGATTTCGCCGGCGTCTGGGCCGACAGCCGTTACTGGGAACAAGCGAGCAAGGAGCTCAAGGGCAGCGGCATTGAACTGGTCAAGCTGCAACCGGGTCAACCGGGGCCGCTGGACTGGCTGGCCGAGCAAACGCCTGAAGGTGGCGTCGTTGCCGTCGACGGTGCAGTAATGGCGGTGGCCTCGGCACGCACGCTGGGCGGCAAACTCGAAGAGCGCGGTGCCCGTCTGCGCACTGATATCGATCTGTTGAGCGAAGTCTGGAGCGATCGCCCAAACCTGCCGAACGAACCGATTTATCAACACTTGCCGCCGCAAGCGACAGTCAGCCGTGTCGAGAAGCTCGCCACGTTGCGCGAGGTATTGGCAGAACGCGGTGCCGACTGGCATTTCATCGCCACCCTCGACGACATTGCGTGGTTGTTCAACCTGCGCGGCGGCGATGTGTCGTTCAACCCGGTTTTTGTGTCCTTCGCCTTGATCAGCCAGCAGCAGGCCACTTTGTTTGTGGCCCTGAGCAAAGTCAGTGCCGAGTTGCGCGCCATCCTCGAACAGGACGGCGTGACCCTGCGCGATTACAGCGAAGTGGCCGATGCCTTGCGCGCCGTGCCGAGCGGCGCGAGCCTGCAGGTCGACCCGGCGCGCGTCACTGCCGGGTTGCTGGATAACCTGGACAGCGGCGTAAAACTGCTGGAAGGCTTGAACCCGACCACCTTGGCCAAATCCCGGAAAAGCCTGGACGACGCTGAGCATATTCGTCGGGCCATGGAGCAGGACGGCGCGGCGTTGTGCGAATTCTTCACCTGGCTGGAGTCCGCGTGGGGCCGTGAGCGCATCACCGAACTGACCATCGACGAACACCTGACTGCGGCCCGCACACGGCGCCCGGATTATGTGTCGCTGAGTTTCAACACCATTGCCGCGTTTAACGCCAATGGCGCCATGCCGCACTACCACGCCACCGAAGAAGAACACGCGGTGATCGAGGGTGATGGTCTGTTGCTGATTGATTCCGGCGGCCAATACCTGGGTGGCACCACCGACATTACTCGGATGGTGCCGGTCGGCGCGCCAACCGACGAGCAGAAGCGCGATTGCACGCGGGTGCTCAAGGGCGTGATCGCGTTGTCCCGTGCGCAATTCCCTCGGGGCATTTTGTCGCCGTTGCTGGATGCCATCGCTCGTGCGCCGATCTGGGCGGAAAGCGTTGATTACGGCCACGGCACCGGGCATGGCGTCGGTTACTTCCTGAACGTTCACGAAGGCCCGCAAGTGATTGCCTATCAAGCCGCTGCGGCACCGCAAACCGCGATGCAGCCTGGGATGATCACTTCCATTGAGCCTGGGACGTATCGTCCGGGCCGTTGGGGAGTGCGGATCGAAAACCTGGTGTTGAACCGTGAAGCGGGCAAGAGCGAATTCGGTGAATTCCTGAAATTCGAAACCCTGACCCTGTGCCCGATCGACACTCGCTGCCTGGAGCCGTCGTTGCTGACTGAGGATGAGAAACAGTGGTTCAACGGCTATCACGCTGAAGTGCGTGAGCGTTTGAGTCCGTTGCTCGACGGTGCGGCGCTTGAGTGGTTGAACACCCGGACCGCGGCTATCTGATCGACTTGAGTTCAGGCGCTCAATCGAGCGCCTGGCTCAGGCCATTCAGCTCAGGGCTTCAAGGACGAAGTCCAGTCGGTCCTGGCCGAAGAACAGTTGATTATCGATAAACATGCTCGGCGCACCGAACACGCCGCGCTGCACGGCTTTCTCCGTGTTGTCCTTGAGGGCGGCTTTGACTTCCTCATCGGCGGTCAGGGCCAGCACTTCGTTCGGGTCGAAATCGTTTTCCTTCAGCACGGCCGCGACGGTCGCCGGGTCATCAAGGCTGCGGCCTTCCACCCATAGCGCTGTGAACAAACAACCGATGAAGTCCTGGAAACGCTCTGGGTGGCGCAATTGCACGCCGGTGACGGCGCGCATCAACATCAGGGTATTGATCGGGAAATGCGGGTTGAACTTCAGTGGCACGTCGTAGCGTTTGGCGTAGCGGTCCAGGTCCTGAAACATGTAGCGACCCTTGGCCGGAATGGTTGCCGGTGATGCGTTACCGGTGGCTTTGAAGACGCCGCCCAGCAATATCGGAATGTAGATCAGTTGGCTGCCGGTTTGCGCGCAGATCTTCGGCAGTTGGGTGTACGCCAGGTAGGTGGCAGGGCTGCCAAGGTCGAAGTAAAACTCCACGGTTTTGCTCATGGTTGATGCACTCTGTTTATTGTTATTGGGGGAGGGCTTACCAGCGTTCGTTCCAGGGGCGCAGGTCGAGTTCGAACGTCCAGGCGTCCCGTGGCTGACTGTGCAGGTACCAATAGTTTTCGGCAATGTGCTCGGGGTTGAGGATGCCGTCCTGATCCTTGGTCGCGTACTTTTCCGGGAAGCTGTTGCGAATGAAGTCGGTGTCGATAGCGCCATCGACCACGATGTGGGCGACATGGATGTTCATAGGGCCCAGTTCCCGGGCCATGCTTTGGGCCAAGGCGCGAATGCCGTGTTTGGCGCCGGCGAATGCCGCAAACCCCGCGGCGCCGCGCATGCCGGCAGTGGCGCCGGTAAACAGGATTGTGCCCCGTTGGCGTGTCGCCATGCGCTTGGCCACTTCTCGAGCATTGAGAAAGCCTGAGAAACAGGCCATTTCCCAGATCTTGAAATATTTGCGGGCGGTTTCTTCGAGAATGCTGCACGGCACATTGGCGCCTATGTTGAAGACAAAAGCTTCGATGGGGCCGATCTGGGTTTCAATCTGCTCCACCAGCGCAATCACATCCTCTTCCTTACGCGCGTCGCAGGCAAAACCATGAGCTTCGCCGCCGCTGGCCTTGATGGCGTCCACCAACGGCTGGAGTTTGTCAGCGCTGCGGCGGGTGACGCAGGCGATGAAGCCTTCCTGCGCAAAACGTTTGGCGATGGCGCCGCCGGTAGCATCCCCAGCGCCGACAACCAGTACGACCTTCTTGTTATTCATGGGTAGATCCCTTTGGTAAACGATCGTTAACTGAACGGACGTTATGCTAAGATCCGGCCAGCGTCAAGGCGATCAATCCTGAGGAAAAGGCAATGCGTTACTCGCCCAGTCACAAGTTGGAAACCAAAGAGAAGCTGTTGGAAAGCAGTGCGGTGTCGGCCAAGAAGTCCGGTTTTGCGACCGTTGGTGTCGACGGCTTAATGAAAGCAATCGGGTTGAGTGGGGCGGCTTTCTACAGTCATTTTTCGTCGAAGGATGAACTATTCGCTGCAATCGTCGAACGCGAGTTGTGCCAGAGCCTGGCCCGGTTGGGTGGGCAGGGTGAACAGGATCGCGCGAGGCTGGAACGCTGTCTCAAGCACTACCTGAGCATGGCCCATGTCGAACAGCCTGAGTCCGGGTGTGCATTGCCTGCGTTGGGGGCCGAGATTGCCCGTTCAGACATCTTGGTGCGCCAGCAGGCGGAGGTGTGGATTTGTCGGCTTCAGGAGAGTTGGGCGCGGATTCTGGACAGCGACAGTCTGGCTTGGGCGATTCTGTCGCAATGCATCGGTGCGCTGGTGGTGGCCAGAATGCTGGCCACTGCGGATATCCAGCGAGCCGTGCTGCAATCCAGTCAAGATGAGATTGGCCGCCAGATTGCCGGGCGGCATCAAGCTATTTGCAAATGACGATCATGCTGCGACTGGTGTAACCGGCGGGGTTGAGACCGAAAGGATAGTCGCCGGGTTCTTCCACAGCATCTCCCGACTTGGCGATGACCTTGTAGCCCTTGGGCGCACATGAATTGGCGGCGCTGGTGTAGCACTTGTCCCACGAGGACGAGAGCCCCGAACAGTTGATATGCAGCCCTTTCTTGCCGTGTTTGACCTGGGTTTTCGAGGTCGCCGCGCAGCCCGCAACTGCAAGTACGGCGATCAGTATCAAAATTCGTTTCATTACTGTCCTTAAGCGGCCCGGATCTTACGCCCGGGTCTGGCTGCGTTCGCTGTCACTATCGCTTGACGCACTCCGATATCCCTATCTTGAAAAAGTCCATGCGTGGCGCTGGGTTGCGGGCCTAAACATGGCCTAATTGAGCGGCAAATACCAGACCTTCGTCAACTCCGGTATCAATCTGCCGCGACCACGGGCTTGGCAGCACTCCCCATGGTCATGGTCGCGCCGACGGAAGCCAGAATGATGCACAGGATGGCCATCCACTGTGACAAGGACAGGTACTCATGAAGGAACAGCAGGCCTGAGAGCGCACCGAATGCGGGTTCGATGCTCATCAGCGTGCCAAAGGTGCGTGCTGGCATTCGGGTCAGGGCGACCATCTCAAGTGTGTAGGGCAGGGCGGTGGATAGCAGGGCGACACCAATGGCCACAGGGATCAGCGACGGGGTGAGCAGTGCGGCGCCTGCGTGAACAATCCCGATAGGCGCGACGAACAGCGCGGCGATAATGACGCCCAGTGCGGCGGTTGTTACACCATTATCGGCCCCGGCCTTTTGGCCGAAGAGAATGTACAGCGCCCAGCAGGCACCGGCGCCCAGTGCATAACCAGCGCCAATCAGATCGATTCCGGCCGTTGCAGCTCCCGTAGGGATCAATAGCAGTAAACCGACGGCGGCGAGTGCGATCCAGAGAAAGTCGATGGCGCGACGCGAGGCATAGATAGCGACCGCCAGCGGCCCGGTGAACTCCAGAGCCACTGCTATGCCTAGCGGGACAGTACGCAAGGACATATAGAAGAGGAAGTTCATCCCGCCCAGTGCCATCCCGTAGATGATGACGGTGCGCAGGGATTTGGCTGTGAGCTTCGCTCGCCATGGGCGCAGTAGCAATAACATGATCACGCTGGCGAAGATCAGCCGCAGGGTGGTGGTTCCTTGAGCGCCGACAATGGGGAACATGCTTTTGGCCAGGGAGGCTCCGGACTGGATCGATGCCATGGCTATTAATAGCAGGCCAACCGAAAAGAGGGTCGAGGCAAGGCTGCGGGGTTGGTCATTCATTGCGAGGCATCGTCCAAGGTAGGAAGCGAAAGTATTGTTTTATGTGTTGGGCAATATACTGCGCATTCGTTTCGGTCGCGTCTATATATAAGCAGGGTTTTTCAGCATCCTGATAGAAAAGCTAAATCAGTGCTTGACGGCAGATTCTGGAAGTCTATAATTCGCCCCACTTCCGGCGCAGTCGAAACGGAAAACTCCTTGGTAAACAAAGAGTTACGTAGGTTTCGGCAGCAGGTTGCTTCAGTTCATCGAAGCGCAAAAGGAGTTGAAAAAGAGGTGTTGACAGCAGCGAGTAACGCTGTAGAATTCGCCTCCCGCTAACGAGAGATCGAAAGCGCAAGTGGTTGAAGTTGCAGAGGAAACTTTGAAAACTTCTGAAAA
>NZ_JBSPCZ010000006.1:0-422203 GCF_056161485.1 Pseudomonas sp. 5Vm1k | reverse complement strand
CGGGCAAGCCTCGCTCCTACAGGTACCGGTGATCTGTAGGAGCGAGGCTTGCCCGCGAAGCTTTTATTTGCGAGCGACGATAACGGCCCGCATCGGCGCCGGCAGCCCTTCAATCGTCTTGCTGTGATCCTCTGGATCAAGGAAGTCGCTCAACGACTGATACTTCATCCACTCCGTCCCGCGCTGTTCCTCGACGGTGGTCACGCTGACATCCACACAACGAACATCCGTGAACCCGGCACGCCGTAGCCACAGTTCCAGCGCTGGCACCGACGGCAGGAACCACACGTTGCGCATCTGCGCATAACGGTCTTCCGGCACCAGCACTTGTTGTTGATCACCTTCGATCACCAACGTTTCCAGCACCAGTTCGCCGCCCTTGACCAGGCAATCCTTCAGTGCCAGCAAATGCTCGATCGGCGAGCGGCGGTGGTAGAACACGCCCATGGAAAACACGGTGTCGAAGCCTTCCATGTTCGGCGGCAGGTCTTCGAACGGGAACGGCAGGTGCCAGGCATTCGGTTCGGACAGGTAACGCTGCACGGCCTGGAACTGGCAGAAGAACAGCCAGTTTGGATCGACGCCAATCACACTGTCGGCACCGGCGCCGAGCATGCGCCACATGTAGTAGCCGTTGCCGCAGCCGACATCGAGGATGCGTTTGCCCTTCAGGTCCAGATGCGGCGCCACCCGTGACCATTTCCAGTCCGAGCGCCATTCGGTATCGACGTGCACGCCGAACAGGTCGAACGGCCCCTTGCGCCACGGCGACAGGCCCATCAGTGCGGTACGCATCTGCGCGCGGGTTGCATCGTCGCAATCGGTGTCGAGGGTCAGACCATTAAGCAAATCGACGACCCTTGGCTGGATCTTCGGCAAAGCGTCCAGCGCGCTTTGCCAGCGCTCCAGGTCGCCATGCCCCTTTTCCATTTTCTTGTCGAGTTGCGCTTGCAGGGTGTTGGCCCATTCGGCCAGCGGGGTGCCGGCCAAACGTCGGGCGAGGGGGGACAGATCAATCATGGCAAGGCAATCAACGAGGCAAAGTTAAGACACTGGAACCACGGCACGACTTTCGAGAACCCGGCGGCCAACAGGCGTTCGCGGTGTTCTTCGAGGCTATCGGGCTTCATGACATTTTCGATGGCGCTGCGCTTCTGGGCGATTTCCAGTTCGCTGTAGCCGTTGGCGCGTTTGAACGCGACGTGCAGGTCGGTGAGCAACGCGTGTTCTTCCAGATCGTTGAAGCGCAGCTTCTCAGACAGGATCAGCGCACCGCCCGGCAACAACGACTGGCGAATGCGCGAGAGCAACGCCGTGCGCTGCTCCGGGGCGATAAATTGCAGGGTGAAGTTCAGCGCCACCACCGAGGCTGGCTGGAATTCGAGGGCGAGGATGTCGCCTTCGATCACTTCCACCGGCAGCAACTCCTGGAACATCGAGTCCTGACCGTTGAGGTATTCGCGGCAGCGCTCGACCATCGCCGCCGAGTTATCCACAGCAATGACGCGACAGCCGTCGGTGCGCACATGCCGGCGCAGGGCCTGGGTCACGGCGCCCAGGGACGAGCCGAGGTCGTAGAGCACGCTGTTGGGCTGGGCGAACTGCGCGGCGAGCACGCCGAGGTTTTCGACGATGGTCGGATAACCCGGCACCGAGCGCTTGATCATGTCCGGGAATACCCGCACCACGTCCTCGTTAAAGGCGAAGTCGGGCACCTGGGCCAAAGGCTGGGCGAAAAGGCGATCGGGTTCTTTGCTCACGGCGGTTCCAGCGGCGTAGATGGAAAAGGCCGGCATTTTAGCCAAATTGACCGGGGGATGCGCGGGTTGTCTGATAAACCGCTACGAACGATGAGAATCCACTGTGGCGAGGGGGCTTGCCCCCGTTCGGCGGCGCAGCCGTCGTAAAACCGGTGGATGCGATAGACCTGAAAGAATGCAGGGGAGCGCTTCGCACTCCAACGGGGGCAAGCCCCCTCGCCACAGGGGGTCAGCGTTGTTCTTGAGTAAACGCCGACGCCGTGATCCCCCATTGCCCCACCCAGTAACTCAGGATGATCACGTAAGGCGCAGCGTCGAACGGCATCACAAACCGACTGATCCCAATCACGCTGTCAGAAAACACAAACGCCACCGCGCCCGCCGCCGCCAGCAGCGCCGAACGCTTGGGCACATCGCTGCCGAGCCTGGCCAGTGCGCGCCAAAGCATCGCGCTGATTGCCACACCGTAAACAATCACTGGCACTAGCAACGGCCCAAGCCCATGGGAAATCAGAATCCCCAGCAACACCGCGCCCACTACGACGGCCAATACCAACGGCAACAACGCCAACCGCCGGCAATCGCTCAAGTACGCTTTCAGGTACGCCAGATGCGCGACCAAAAACGCCCCAAGGCCAAACACAAACAAATCCCCCGGCCATGCCAGCAACACATCGCCGAGCAGGGAAAAAATCAATCCAAGGCTGATCCAGCGCCGATATTCGGTGGGCGGTGCGTCGTGCAACCAACCGAGCAGGGCCAATACCGGCAGCGGTTTGACCAACAGGCATAGCAGCGCAGCATGCACACTCAGCCCGTAAAGAAAGGTCACCGCGCCCATCAGCGCCAATATCAGCCAGCCCACGATCAGTTAACCGAGATCGCGCAGTCGAAGGTTTTCACCGCCGGGACTTCCGGCGCCCACGGCTGCGAATACGTCAGGCGCAAACGGCCAGTGCCGGTGGCAAAGGACTGGAAACGCCAGGTCGAAATCCCGGCACTGCCCACGAGCCCGGCATCTTCCGGGTTGCTGTAGACCTCGGGGCTGAGGGCGCGCAACACGCCACCGGCGGAATCCTGGATCGCCCAGCGATAACCCGTGGTCGGGTTGCTCGGAAGGATCAAGATCAGGTTTTGCCCGTTACTCAGCTTGGCCGGGCACTCGCTTTGTTTTTCCACTGTCACGTTCTGTTTCGGCTGCGTGGCGCAGGCGGCCAGCAGGGAGAGGGCGAGGGGGACTAACAGGCGGGTGGGGGACATAAGGTCAGTGGCTCCGGCATTCACGACGAACGGCGAGCATAACTGAAGTCAGGGGGAATACTAAATGTGCTGAAGGGTTTCAAAGGCAACCGAACCGGGTCGGATGCCTTTGGCACAAATCAGCGTTTGATTATTCAATGGCCAGGTAGATGTCAAAGTCGGTCTCTATATTCAGCGTTACACCTTTGGTCGTTTTAACAATGATCTCGAAATGCTTTGATTGGTAGTGGCGTCCATCGCTTGAAACTTCCAGTTCAAGCGTCGCTTCAGTTGCTGTAATGCTTTGCACGAAGTGATTGCCGCTGAGGTTCACTATTTCACCGTAGGCCACCCCCATGAGTTGATCGCCCGCCCCTCCCGGAAATTTATAAGTGCCGGAAGTGATGCCCTGCTTCAAGCTGAAGTTGAGCAGTCGATGGTCGCCAGTAATGACCGGGCTGGTGGCACCAGATCCGGAACTAGTGTTGATCATCAGGTACTCGTTAGTTCCGAATCGTGTGCTTTGAATACTTTGAGAGTGATACGGAGCCCTTAGGAAGGGATTGCCACTCGGGTCGGCGGTATTGGGGAAAATCGCATTTACCCCACCGGTAATATTTTGCAGTTCACCTGCTTGAGTTGCCATTGACGTATCTCGCGGATTAAGGACGAGCCATCAGTATCAACGAGGCGAATTTTCCAAGGCACTGTCAGAGTTGACAGTTTTTTAGGTTGTTATGTTTTTACGAATCGTTCTTTAAGAGAGATTTGAAATAACCAAGCGCTGTCAGTATCAACCTGCCAGCGCTTGAAAGGGTGGATCAAAACAATATCTTCGCCACATCCGCAAAGCGCTTGGCGAAGTGCACGGTAATCCCTTCTTTCAGGTACTCCGGCAATTCCTCAAAACTGCCACGGTTAGGCTCCGGCAGGATCAATTCGAAAATCTTCTGCCTGCGCGCCGCGATGACTTTCTCCCGAACCCCGCCAATCGGCAGTACATGCCCGGTCAACGTCAGTTCGCCGGTCATGGCGATGCCTTTTTTCGGCGCCTGGTTGCGGGCCAGGGACAGCAGGGCGCTGGCCATGGTCACACCGGCGCTCGGGCCGTCTTTCGGGGTGGCGCCTTCCGGTACATGGAGGTGGACGAAGGCTTCATCGAAGAACTTCGGATCACCGCCAAATGACTTCAGGTTGGAGCTGACGTAGCTGTAGGCGATTTCCGCCGACTCTTTCATTACATCGCCCAGTTGCCCGGTGAGTTTGAAGCCACGGTTGAGCGTATGAATCCGCGTCGCTTCAATCGGTAGAGTCGCGCCGCCCATGCTGGTCCAGGCCAGCCCGGTAATCACGCCGGTGCCGGACAACACTTGCTCGTTGCGGAACACCGGATGGCCGAGTGAGGCTTCCAGGTCTTTGGGGCCGATCTTGATCACCGCTTTCGGCTCATCGATCAACCTGACCACGGCTTTGCGCACCAGTTTGCCCAGTTCTTTTTCCAAGTGGCGCACCCCGGCTTCACGGGCATATCCGTCGATCAATGCTTTCAACGCGCTGTCGCTGATGCTCAGGCTGCCTTTGGACACGCCGGCCTTTTCCAGCTGTTTCGGCCACAGGTGACGCTTGGCGATGGCGATTTTTTCTTCGGTGATGTAACCCGACAGGCGAATCACTTCCATCCGGTCGAGTAACGGGCCGGGGATCGAGTCCAGGGTGTTGGCGGTGCACACGAACAGCACTTTCGACAGGTCCAGGCGCAGGTCCAGATAGTGGTCGAGGAATTCGACGTTCTGTTCCGGATCTAGGGTTTCCAGCAACGCCGAGGCCGGGTCGCCCTGGTAGCTCTGGCCCATCTTGTCGATCTCGTCGAGCATGATCACCGGGTTCATCACTTCGACGTCTTTCAACGCCTGCACCAGTTTGCCCGGTTGCGCGCCGATGTACGTGCGGCGATGCCCCTTGATCTCGGCCTCGTCGCGCATGCCGCCGAGGCTGAAGCGATAAAACGGCCGGCCGAGGGATTCGGCAATGGATTTGCCGACGCTGGTCTTGCCCACGCCCGGCGGGCCGACCAGCAGCACGATGGAGCCGCTGATCTCGCCTTTATAGGCACCGACCGCGAGGAATTCGAGGATGCGGTCCTTGATGTCATCGAGGCCGGCATGGTGTTTGTCCAGCACCTTGCGCGCGTGTTTGAGGTCGAGTTTGTCCTCGCCATACACGCCCCACGGCACCGATGTCGCCCAGTCGAGGTAGTTGCGGGTGACCGCATACTCCGGCGAACCGGTCTCGAGGATCGACAGCTTGTTCATTTCCTCTTCGATGCGTTTCTGCGCCTGGGGCGGCAACACCTTACCTTCCAGCCGTTGCTCGAACTGCTCGATGTCGGCGCTGCGATCATCCTTGGTCAACCCCAGTTCCTGCTGGATGACCTTGAGCTGTTCCTTGAGGAAAAACTCGCGCTGATGCTCGCCGATCTTGCGGTTCACTTCGGCGGAGATTTCTTTCTGCAGGCGCGCGACTTCGACTTCCTTGCGCAGCATCGGCAGGACTTTTTCCATGCGCTTGAGCATCGGCACGCAGTCGAGCACTTCTTGCAACTCGCCACCGGTGGCGGACGTGAGCGCTGCGGCGAAGTCGGTCAGGGGCGACGGATCGTTGGGGCTGAAGCGGTTGAGGTAATTCTTCAACTCTTCGCTGTACAGCGGGTTGAGCGGCAGCAGTTCCTTGATCGCATTGATCAGCGCCATACCGTAGGCCTTGACCTCATCGGTCGGCTCGGTGGGCTGGTGCGGGTATTCGACTTCCACCAGGTACGGCGGGCGATGGTGTTTGAGCCAGGTTTTGATCCGGACGCGGGTCAGGCCCTGGGCGACGAACTGCAATTTGCCGTTTTCACGACTGGCGTGGTGCACCTTGACCAGCGTGCCGTACTCCGGCAGCGCCTTGGTGTCGAAATGGCGCGGATCTTCCTGGGGCGTGTCCATGTAGAACAGGGCCAGGGAGTGATGATCGGACTTGCTCACCAGGTCCAGTGTTTCAGCCCACGGTTCTTCATTGACGATCACCGGCAGCACTTGGGCCGGGAAGAACGGGCGATTGTGGATCGGGATGATGTAAACCTTGTCCGGCAGGTTCTGGCCAGGCAGGGCGAGGCCTTTACCGGTGGAATGGTGTTCGATGTGGTCTGTTTCTGCGTAATCGCTCGGGTCTTCAGGGAATTCTTGCTGGTCGCTCATGGGGC
This sequence comes from Pseudomonas sp. 5Vm1k, assembly GCF_056161485.1. NCBI lineage: Bacteria > Pseudomonadati > Pseudomonadota > Gammaproteobacteria > Pseudomonadales > Pseudomonadaceae > Pseudomonas > Pseudomonas sp. 5Vm1k. The sequence continues at coordinate 415,960 of NZ_JBSPCZ010000006.1, read as the reverse complement.
ACCTGCGCAATGGGGTATGGGTCTTAGATGGGGCAGGTGGGGGGTGGTTTCAATGGCTATCGATATTTCAGGGTGTGTGTTCAGGGTTTTGACAGGTCATTGGGTGTCCAGAACTCCAGGTCCTCGACATAGCGCTCGACATCGCCCTGGTCGTCCGCGCCCAAGCTGTTATCGAAGCGCTCGCTCAACAGTGCGCGGACCTTGGCCAAACGATGAGGGAATCGGGCGCCGTAGACAAAGTCAGTCACGGTTTTGTCAAAGTCATCCATGGGGGTATAGAGGTGATGATCGGAGATCTTGCGCAAGGAAATCAGCATGAACTCGATCTCCCGCATGATTTCCAGGGCGACGGCCCCCGGAAGCTCTATCTGCTGGTTCGCGGCCAGTAACGCCGTTACGGGCTTGGTTAAGTCGGGCATGGGGTGCTCCGTAAAAAAGAGGATAGGGCTGGCGGAAAGGCATCAAGTGCGTTTCGGCCGAGCGATCAAAAGTAGAAAAACAGACCAGTGGCTTTGCTGCGAGCCAGGATAGTCAGCTGCGTGAAGCGTAGCTTGAGGCGTGCCGGCAGGGCTGACTGCTCCGATAGCGTCTGAGCCGTTTCAAGTGCGGCGGCGCCCTGGATGCTGGCGTCTTCATGGTCATCGATCAAACTGCCCAGAACACTGTTGAGGCGTTGGATCAGGCCTGAGTCCCACAGATGCTGGTAGTGCTCGGCGCTCAACGTCCACGTTTCCAGATCACCCGGTTGGTTTTGATCAAGGTCTAGTCGCTGCAAGGCCGCCAGGCTCAGCGGGACGACAATTTGCTTAATGGGGCCTTCCATGGAGGTCTTCTCGGTCATGGCTGGTCGAGCCATGCGTACAACTCGCGTTGCGCTTCGGTCAGGCATGCGGTGAGTTCTGCCAGGGTTCTCGCCCAGCCCGCCCACTGCGGGTTTTCCCAGTCCTGGCCCTTGATCACCGCCACCCGAAAGGCTCCGGACTCATCGAACTCTGGATACCAGCCGACATCCAGCAGCAGATGCTCACCGTACTCGACTTGCAGCAGGTCTTCCTTGAGCGAGTCGATCTGACTGGCCAGGGGCGCATCGGTCAGGTGCGACAGGTCGTCGAACGTGATTTTGCCGATGAGCAGGCTCAGGTCGAGCCATTGGCGATTACCTGGCGATGAGGTGGTAAGCGGTTTCATGTCTGGAACTTGTCCTTGAGTGCACGGCATTTCAACAGAACATTGTCCCGGTCATGCCTGGCGTGGCGATAGCACCAGTCGCAGATGTAGCGAATCGCTTCCTGGGTTGGCAGGGTAACGAGCTCGTCCATGAATTCGAAGGTGATGCCGGGCACGCCGATCAGGTGATCGGCAATGTTGTCCGGGTCGACGTCGCAATCAATGGTGATCCCGGACATCTCGATGCCGATACTGGTGGGTTCCAGCAAGCAATCGAGCATGACCGCAAGAAAGCTCGGTGTGTCGAGGCAGCCGCACATTTGAAGGTCGAACAGGCACCAATGCAGAGTGCCGTTTTGGGACTCGTTCAGTTGCGTGATGCAAGGCACTTGGGTCGTGCTCAGATTTTTCAATGCGCTGCGGTCTCCGACTGGCGATGCCCGATCTTGCCTGATCTGGCCCAGGCATCCCAGCCCCGAGCAGCGGCTCCACAGGCACAAAAAAGGGCGGCTACCCGAAGGTAACCGCCCTGTTTTCAACTGTCGTTAGTGCTTATTCCGACAGTTTGTAAGCGATCACATAGTCGCCCATTTTGGTGCCCAGTGAACCGTGGCCGCCAACGACCAGCAGTACGTACTGTTTGCCGTCCTTGCCGGTGTAGGTCATTGGTGTGGCTTGGCCGCCGGCCGGCAGGCGCGACTTCCACAGTTCCTTGCCGCTATTGACGTCATAGGCGCGCAGGTACTGGTCCAGGGTGCCGCTGAGGAAGCCGACGCCGCCAGCAGTGACGATCGAGCCGCCCATGCTTGGCACGCCGATGGGCAGGCCGATTGGCACGGGCGAGCTGTCCCGGCTGGTGCCGTTTTTGCGCTTCCACACCACTTTGCTGGTGGTCAGGTCGATGCCGGCGACATAGCCCCAGGCCGGAGCCTGGCACGGTACACCGAACGGTGACATGAACGGATGCATGGTCACGGCGTACGGCGCGCCAGTATTTGGCTGGATGCCAGCCGTTTCGCTTTCACGCTTGCTGTCGGCCGCCACTTCGGCGCGAGGGATCATTTTGGAGACGAATGCCATGTAGTTCGGACTGGTGAACAGCATCTGGCGAACCGGGTCGACCGACACGCTGCCCCAGTTGAACACACCGACGTTACCCGGATAGATCAGGCTGCCCTGTTCCGACGGCGGGGTGTACTGGCCTTCGTAGCGCAGTTCCTTGAACTGGATGCGGCAGAGCATCTGGTCGAACGGGCTGGCGCCCCACATGGTTTTTTCGGTCAGTTCCGGAGCTAGCAGGTTGAGGTCCGAACGGGCCTGGGTCGGGGCGGTATGGTCGCCCTTGACCGCGCCTTGTGGTACTGGAATTTCACGAATCGGCACAATCGGCGTGCCGTCGCGACGGTCGAGCACATACAGGCTGCCCTGTTTGGTCGGAGCGATCAGCGCCGGCTTCACGCCGTCGGCGGTTTTCAGGTCCAACAGGGTTGGCTGGCTGCCAACGTCCATGTCCCACAGGTCGTGATGGGTGAACTGGTAGTTCCAGCGCACCTTGCCGGAGGCCAGGTCCAGAGCCACCAGACCGGCGCTGTATTTCTCGGCGCCCGGCATGCGGTCGCCACCGTACTGGTCAGGCATCTGGTTGCCCAGTGGCAGGTAGACCATGCCCAGTTTTTCGTCGACGCTGGCCAGTGACCACATGTTCGGCGAGTTGCGGGTGTAGGTTTTGCCCGGCGCCAAAGGCTCGGTGGCCTCCGGATTGCCGCTGTCCCAGTTCCAGACCAGATGACCGTCATGCACATCGAACGCGCGGATCACGCCGGAAGGCTCGTTGGTCGATTCGTTGTCGGTGACGTGACCGCCCATGATTACCAGATCACGGGTAATCGCAGCCGGGGAAGTGGCGTAGTAGCCACCGGCGGTGAACGGACCGATACCTTGGGTCAGGTCAACGGTGCCGTTATTGCCGAAGCCTTCGCAGACCTTGCCGGTGTCGGCGTTGATCGCGATCAGGCGCGCATCGGCGGTCGGCAGGTACAGGCGACGCGGGCAGGCCTGGGCAACGGCTTTGCCGGCTTCGGAGATGACGGCCGGCGAGGCAGCGCCCGCGTTGGCGTAGGCATTCTCGTCGTAGTAAGAGACGCCACGGCAGGTCATGTGGGCGAAGCCCTTGAAGCCCACCGGGCTTTTGATCTGCGGGTCGAAGCGCCACAGTTCCTTGCCGGTGTCCGGGTCCAGCGCCAACACTTTGCTGTGGGCGGTGCAGGCATAGAGCATGCCGTTGACCTTCAGCGGCGTGTTTTCGTTGGTCAGCTCTACCGGGTCATCAGCGGTCGGCAGGTCGCCGGTGCGGATACGCCAGGCTTCCTGCAACTTGCCGACGTTGGCCGGGGTGATCTGCTTCAGCGGCGAGTAGCGGTCACCGAACTCGGTGCGGCCATAGGCCTGCCAATCGCCGTCGGGCATGGCCGGGGCCGTGCTGGTCAGGTCCGTAGTGTCACGGCCCAACTCGCCGAGGACTTCACCCGGATGCGTGAATTGGCTGGCAACGGCGGTGGCGCCGGCCAGAACCACGGCGACGCTCAGTGCCGCAGTGCCCAGCGGTGCAGCGCCATCGCGCAGCAACGGTCGGCGGAACCACGGCAACAGCAGGACCACACCCAGTGCGAACCACAGCGAAAGACGTGGCACCAGTTGCCACCAGTCGAGACCGATTTCCCACAACGCCCAAACCGTACTGGCGAACAGCACCAGCGCGTACAGGCCCAGTGCAGCGCGGCGAGCGGCAATCAGCAGCACGCCGGTCAGTGCGAAGCCGATGCCGGCCAGCAGGTAATACAGCGAGCCGCCGAGCATGCTCAGCTTGATCCCCCCGGCCAGCATGGCCAGGCCCATTAGCAGAAGCAGGATACCGAGCAGGCTCGGTAGCAGACGGCTTCGACTCAAAGCACCATCAGTGCTCATAGTGTGGTTCTCCGTGACGTTTTAAGTAGTCCCGCGCTAGTTCACTGTAGATGACGATCTGGCGTGGGCATGGTTCAGATATAAAAGTGAAACTTGTGATGCGGTCCCTGTAGGAGCGAGGCTTGCCCGCGAAGGCTGTGTGTCAGCCAACAAATGTGTTGGATAGGCCGACGCCTTCGCGGGCAAGCCTCGCTCCTACAAGGGGTATGTGGTTGGTTAGAACGATGAGGTGATCTTTATTCCGCCAATCAGCGCGTCATCGACCTTGTCCACGCCACCGGGGTGGCGGATGTATTGCAGGTTCGGGCGCACGGTCAGCCAATTGGTGACGTGCACGCCGTAATAGAGTTCGGCGCTGTATTCGGTGTCTTGCGGCGGCAGGAACGACGGGTCGTCGTAGTCGTAGACGGCGCGAGCCTGATTGGTCGCCTCGGCGTTCTTGCGATAGGCCGGGTTGACGTGGACGCGGGCCAGGGCAAAACCGATGTCGTCCCTGGCGCGGGCATCGAACAAGCCTTTGTAGACGACGCCCGCCTGGACATAGTTGTCGATGGCGTTGGTCTTCTTGTCGTGCATCGTGCCGTTGGCGAACACGCTCAAGCCGCGAGAGTTATCGCTGGCGCGGCTGGTGATTTGCTGCTGCACACCGAGCCACACGCCGTGCTTGCTCGACGCGCTGCGATACGCCTCGCCACTCAGGGCGGCGGGCTGGCCATTGCTGTCCTTGTAGGCGTCGGTGGCCTTGGCGTTGCTGTAGTAATAACCGGCGCGGTATTCGCCCGGCAGGCCGTTCAGCTTCGGCGACCACACCAGTTCAATCGGCAAAATCGCGCCTTGGGTGCCGCTGCCGCTGAGCTTGAAGCCATTGTCGCGATCGAGGTTAGACGGGTTCTGCTCATAGGCGCCGACCTGTGCGTACAGCTCTGGCGTCAGGTGGTATTTGACCCGCATGGCCCACTGGCTGACCGGCCAGTTGTACCAGATGCCACCGACCCAGTTACCGACCTGGGAGCCACAGAACGCCAGGTTCTGGAAGTCGCACGGGAAGCTGTTGAAGTCTTCGCCTTCACCGAAACGACCGACTTTGATGTCGAGTTTCTGGTCGAAGAATTTCTGCTGATACCACATCTGCGTCAGGCGCCAGGTTTGCCCACGACCCCAGACTTCCTGAGCGGAAGTGAAACCGCCGACCCGTGGATCATTGATCCGGTCGTTGCTGATGTTGTTGCCGTTGCGTTCGGTAATGGTCAGCTGAAATTCGGCGTCGTCCCAGCCGAGAATCTTCTGCAAATCCAGATGCGTGCCGAGGCCGAACTGATCGCTGTAGCGCGCGGTGCGGTCGTGGTCATAGCCGCCGTGCAGGTTGCTGCCCATTTCGCCGGTGTAATCGACTTTGAAGTCGTAGCCTTTTTCCGCCAGTTCAGTGCGCGTGCCGTTCCAGTCGCCGAGCATCCACGGTGAATCGCTATCAAAAGCCGGGGCCGCGTGAACGCAGGTGGCGAGGCCAAAGGCGCTGAGGCCGCTGATCAGGTTCAGGGCTTTTCGGTGGGCCACAGGGGTGGAGACAGCGCTGTCTCGCGGAGTTGGAAAGTCGGGCATAAAGTAGAAATTCTTGATCTTTTTCGGGGGGTGAACTGAACGCAACGAGACGGCACGGGCAGTGAAGCGTTTCAGCTTAAGGGCGGCAGGATAATGATCTGTTACAAAGAGAGAAAGCGCTTTTACTGACATGCAGCGTTTCGGATTTGGTAATAGTCGGCTGCGACAGGGCGCCGCAGGCAGAAAATACCCCTTGTAGGAGCGAAGCTTGCTCGCGAAAGCGCCGGTTCAGCCAACATCAATGTTGAATGCCAGGACGCCTTCGCGAGCAAGCTTCGCTCCTACAGGGGGTTGTGGGGCTGAATATCGGTCAGTTGCCCTCGACGACGCCGGCGACTTTGCTTTCCCGAGTCCAGGTCAGCACAAAGTGCGCCACCAGGCCAAAAATCAAACCCCAGAACGCAGCAGCCAGCCCGAGGAAGCTCATGCCCGAAGCCGTCACCAGGAAAGTGATCAGCGCCGCTTCCCGTTGTTTCTCGTCCGCCATCGCACCGGTCAGCCCGGCACTGATCGCGCCGAACAAGGCCAGGCCGGCGAGGGAGGCGATCAGCTCTTTGGGCAGGGCGGAAAACACCGAGGCCAGGGTCGCGCCAAAGGTGCCCATCAGAATGTAGAACACCCCGCAGGCGATCCCGGCGATGTAGCGTTTGTCACGGTCTTCGTGGGCTTCGCGGCCGGTGCAGATCGCTGCGGTAATGGCGGCCAGGTTAAAGCCGTGGGAGCCGAACGGCGCCATCAGGATCGAGCCAATCGCGGTCACCGAAATGATCGAGCGCGCCGGGGTGTTGTAGCCCGAGGTGCGCAACACCGCCATACCGGGCACGTACTGGCCGGTCAGGGTCACCAGCGCCAGCGGCAGGCCAATGTTGATGATCGCGTGCCAGCTCCACTCTGGAGCCGTGAACACCGGGTGAGCCACCGCGATGGTGATCGAAGCGCTGTTGAGTTCACCGAACGAAGCGGCCACGGCGCAACCGACAATCAACACCGACAAAATCGCATAGCGCGGCGACAAGCGTTTGCAGATCAGGTAGGCCGCAATCATTGACAGCACCAGCGCCGGTTGCAGTTTGATCGAAGTGAACAGCTCCGCGCCGAAGCGAAACAGAATCCCCGCGAGCATGGCGGCGGCGATGGCTTTGGGCAGGCGACTCATCAGTTTGTCGAACGCGCCGGACAAACCGACCACGGCGATGATCACCGACGCCACCACATAAGCGCCGATAGCCTGGGGCAGGGTGACACTGGGCAACATCGACACCAGCAACGCCGCGCCTGGTGTCGACCACGCGGTGATCACCGGAATCCGCAGCCGCCAGCTCAAAAACAGGCCAGTAATGCCGCTGCCGATGGAAATCGCCCAGATCCACGAAGACACCACGTCGCTGGGCAGATGCGCCTCCTTGGCTGCCTGAAACACGATGATCAACGGGCCGGCGTAGGAAATGATCACGGCGATAAAACCTGCAATCACCGCTGACAGGGATAGATCCTTTCTGAGTGTGTTCATGATGTCTCGACTTGGCGCGGCACAGGCGCGCAGTGATCAGGAGAGGATTGATTCGATTGGTTCGATTCGCGATGAGTGTATTTGAATGGATTGAGTTGATTCAATATGTGTCTGGATTCTCTTTGAGTACATTCCGGGTTTTAACGAATGTTTTGAATTCATCTGATTGATTTTAAAGACAATTATTTTTAATGATTTTTTATTGGTGAACGTCTGTGGGTTTTTCGATAGTAGCAATCGACTCAATTCACCGAATTGACCGGTTTTTCGGGCGTCAAACTTCGATGTGATATGCTCCGATTTTTCTGATTTCTACGATGGGCAGCGATCATTCATGTGGGTTCCTCAGCTAAGCGAGTTCAGCCAGCCGATGTATTTGTCGATTGCCGATGCGTTGGCACGCGACATCGGCAATGGCGTGTTGAACCAAGGTGATCGCCTGCCGACCCTGAGGGAGTTGGCCACCACGCTGAAAGTCACGCCGGGCACCATCAGCCGCGCCTACAGCGAGGCCCATCGGCGCGGGTTGGTGCAGGGAGAAGTGGGGCGCGGCACCTATGTGCAGAGCCAGAAGCTGGCCGAATTGCCGGTGAGTCATGGCCCGACGGCGCTGAACCTGGGGCAGTCCGAACTGCTCGACCTTTCGATCATCAAGCCTTACAGCGAAACCCTGGAGTATTGGCTGCGCGATGCGCTGATCGGTATGGCCAAAAGCACCGATTTTGCCCGTACCCTGGATTACGCGCCGGACGGCGGTCACCCGGCGCATCGCGAGGCCGGTGCGCAGTTTCTGCGCCAGTGGTTGCCCGATGCGCAATGGCAGCAGGTGGTGATCACCGCGGGTGCCCAGCATGGCTTGATGGTCGCGATGAGTGCCCTGACCAACGCGGGTGACCTGGTGCTCTGCGAAGCGCTTTGCTACCCCGGCATCATTTCCCTGGCCCATGGTCTTGAGCGACGCCTGCGTGGCGTGGCGATGGACGATGAGGGGATCATTCCCGAGGCATTGCGCGAACTGTGCCTGCGGGAGAAACCGGCGATGCTGGTGTGCGTGGCGACCTGCCAGAACCCGACAGCGGCGATCATGTCGTCACAGCGCCGGGCGCAAATCGCGGCGCTGGCCGAAGAGTTTGATTTCATCATCCTCGACGATGACATTTATGGCTTTCTCGCCACCGATCCGTCGATCAAGCCGTTGTCGGCGTTTGCGCCGGAGCGGTCGGTGTACCTGACCAGCCTGTCGAAGTCGGTCATGCCGGCGCTGCGCATCGGTTACCTGTACAGCCCGCCCAAACTGCTGTCGCGCCTGACCTCGATGGTGCGCAGCAGTGTCTGGATGCCGTCGCCGCTGACCGCGCAACTGGCCAGCAATGTGATCACCGAAGGCCTGGACAAAAAACTCATCCGCATCCAGCGCGATGAAGCGGCCGCACGGCAAGCCATTGCCCGGGAAATCTTTGCCGGTTTCGAACTCAAGACCCAGCCGCATTCCTATCACGTGTGGCTGACGCTGCCCGAGCCATGGACCAGCGACGAATTCACTATGCTCGCCCGAGCCAACGGTGTGCTGGTACTCAGTGGCACCCAGTTCCAGGCTGAGCGCAGTGGCTCGACCCGTTGCGTGCGTTTGGTGCTGATGTCGCCCACCAGCCACGACGAACTGCGCTTCGCCCTGACCAAACTGGCCAGCCTGATCGATACCGACCCGCGACGGTTTTACTGAGTCCCCGATCGCGGTTTTTGTAGGAGCCAAGCTTGCTGGCGAAGGCGGCGTGTCAGGCAACTTCAATGTCGACTGACATACCGCTTCGCCAGCAAGCTTGGCTCCTACACAAAGCGGTTGTTGGCCTACAGTTAACTGAGCGCTTCCACCCAGCGAAACCCTCGGCTAAGGTGCGCGGCTTCTTCATTCTTCATTCTTCATTCTTCATTCTTTCTTCTTTCTTCGCACAAAGGCCCGGCATGACCGAACAGAACAACAACCCGCTACACGGCGTGACCCTGGAACAGATCCTCAACGCCCTGGTTGAACACTACGAGTGGGCGGGGTTGGCCGAGCGCATCGATATTCGCTGCTTCAAGAGTGACCCGAGCATCAAATCGAGCCTGACCTTTCTGCGCAAAACCCCGTGGGCGCGAGAGAAGGTCGAACACCTGTACGTGAAGTTGATGCGCACCAAGCGTCCAGTCTGAACATGCGGATGTCATCTGCCGCAAAGCGTCGCTGTATCGCCGTGGCGGCGGTGCTGGGCTGGGCAGGTTTGACCGTTCAGATGTACCTGATCCTCGGCACACGCTGGGAGATCGGCGCCAGCCTGCTGGGCGGGCTGATGAGTTTCTTCAGCTTCTTTACCGTGCTGACCAATACCTTGGTAGCCGTGGTGCTGACCTGTGAACTGACGGCGCGGGAGTCGGCGGCGAAACGCTGGTTTCTGCAACCGTTAGTCAGCAGTGGAATTGCCGTGAGCATCGCCGTGGTCGCGCTGGCGTACAGCCTGTTATTGCGCCATCTGTGGCATCCCGAAGGCTGGCAGTTGCTCGCAGATGAGTTACTGCACGACATCATGCCGCTGCTGTTTCTGGCGTATTGGTGGTGCTGCGTGCCCAAAGGGACGTTGCGCTTGCGGCACATCCCGTTGTGGGTGATTTATCCCTTGGTGTATTTCGCCTATGCGCTGCTGCGCGGGCATTTGCTGGGGGCTTACGCCTATCCGTTCATTGATGTGAGCACGCTGGGTTATCCACAGGTGTTTCTCAATGCCGGGGGGATATTGGTGGGGTTTGTCGCGGTTGCGTTGGTGATCGTGGGATTGGATCGGTGGCGAAAGCCGATTTCGTGAACTCCCAAAATCAATGTGGGAGCGGGCTTGCTCGCGAATGCGGTGTGTCAGTCACATCAATGTTGGATGACACACCGCATTCGCGAGCAAGCCCGCTCCCACAGGGGATTGTCACTGGAAGTTATTCCTCGTCGCTGCCATCCGCCCGCCAGTAACCCACCGCTTTAACGAACTGATCATCCAGCCCATGCTCATCGAGCAACACCCGGCGGATCTGCCGCGACACTTTGCTCTCGGTTGCCACCCATGCATACAGGTTGCCGCTCGGCACTTGCAGTTGCTTCACGGTGGTTAGCAGGTTGTTCTGGCCGCCGTCGCGCAGCACCCAGATCACATTGACCTGTGCGGCGCTTTCCAGGCGTTGCTGTTCGGCGCCGTTCGCTACTTCGATGATTACCAGCGCTCGTCGGTTGGCCGCCAGACCTTCCAGGCGTCGGGCGATGGCGGGTAGGGCGGTTTCGTCGCCGATCAGCAGGTAGCTGTCGAAAATGTCCGGCACGATCATCGAGCCCCGTGGCCCGCCGATGTGCAGGAACTGCCCCGGTTTGGCCTGCTCGGCCCAAGTCGAGGCAGGGCCGTCGCCGTGCAGGACAAAATCGATGTCCAGCTCCAGCGTGTCCAGGTCATAGCGGCGCGGCGTGTAGTCGCGCATTTCCGGCATCGGCTGATCGGTTTTACCAGCGCCGAGGACCAGGGTTTCCAGTGCCGCCGTTTCTGCCGCGTTCTGCGGGAACAGCAGTTTGACGTGATCATCCGTGCCGAGGCTGACAAAGCCTGCCAACTCCGGCCCACCGAGGGTAATCCGGCGCATGCGCGGGGTCAGGTCGACCACGCGCAACACTTCCAGCCGACGGCGTTTGATTTCGTGCATGACGCGGTGAATGGCTTGGGGTTCGACTGCAATCATTCGGCTGTCTCCTGGGCGGCTTGAACGGCGGGGCCGTCGACGATGGCTTTTGCTGTGTTGTTGAGCAGGGCGGCGACACGGAGGATTTCTTCCGGGCTCCAGCGTCCGTGATGCAATTGCAATGCATGACGCAGGTTGTGCACTGCTTCGTGGATTTCGGCCGGGCGATCATGACCGCGCAGCGAGCGTTTGCTCACATCGATGCGCATTCGCACGCCTTCCAGGGCAATCGCCTGGTCACTCAGGGACAGACGTCCGGCGTCGGTCACGCTGTAGCGTTTTTTCCCGCCCTCGGCATCGCCCGTGATCATTTCGCTTTCTTCGAGAAAGGTCAGGGTCGGGTAGATCACGCCGGGACTGGGGCTGTAGGCGCCGTCGAACATGCCTTCGATCTGGCGGATCAAGTCGTAGCCGTGGCAAGGCTGTTCGGCGATCAGCGCGAGCAACAGCAGTTTCAAATCGCCCGGTGCGAACACCCGTGGGCCACGGCCGCCGCGCTCGCGGCCAGGGCGTTTCTCGAAGCCGTCGCGGCCGTCACCGTGTTCGCGGTGGGAATGATGGTCTCTCATTTTTTGCCTTCTCTCGTCGTGTTTAGATACAACTTAAGATATATCTTAAAGACAAGGCAAGGCGTTTTTCCTACGGCGCTTCTCTCGACCGACGAGCGGTGAGGTGATCGGGCGAGGCGGATCATCACCGTTGCACCGGTGTAATTTACCGATATGGAAATAACTGGAAAGTTAAAGTTATAACTCTATTAGTGATCGGGCCTATATTCTAAAGGGGCTTCGTTGTTCTGTTTTAATTTGAAAGCAACTGTATGGTTTTTTCGATAAAACTGTATGTAGTCCAGTGCTGACAGTTGCCCGTCAATAAATTGCAATTTTGTTCTTTTTTCTGTCTTGTCATAGAGGCGTTTAACTACGCGATCATCGGAAGTTACTTGCTTACTTTCCAGAGACATTGGCCGATCATTTGCCGGCATTGAAAGTTCAGCCGACATCGCCGCGACGTGTTTCGCCACGGCGTCGTTTGAACTTTCAATCAACCCTTTATATTGAAAAGACAGGTACTGACCGATGTTCAAGAAACTGACTATTGCTGCTCCCCTGGCGATTCTGGCGCTGACTTCCTCCGTCGTATTCGCCGCCGGTGAAGCCAAGCACACCATCAACCTCGTTGCCCACGTGCCTACCAACGGCTTCTACGTGGTGCCTGTCGACCCGGACCTGATCAACAAGGATCAGCGCATGGACTTCCAACCGACCACTGGCCAAATGGGTGAAGTCAACGGTTTTTTTGATATGCGCAACAACAATGGTTCGGTACACGCCAGCGTCGTGTCGGCGCCTCGGTTGCTCTCCGGTGCCAGCAGCATCAACTTGAAAGTTGAAATCAATGGCACGGAATTGACCACCACGCCGCAAATGGTTGTCGGTGAAACCGAGTCCAACGTGAACTATCGCGCGCCGCTGCGCATCAGCGCCACCGGCACCACGTTTGCACCGGGCGACTACACCGGTGAAGTGGCCATGATCTTTGATGCCGTGCCACCGGTTATCTAACTTTCCCGTTAGCGCCAACCGACGGGCCAACAACTTAGTTGGCTCGTCGGACTTCCATTTGTTTGCAATCAGAGTACGTGTTCATGTTCCCGATGACTCCCATCGCGGCTGCGCTTGCGCTGTTGTTTTGTGCCAGCGCAACGGCGGCTCCGGTATCCAACGGTTCGACACCGCGAAGTCTGTTGGCCCAGGCCAAAGGTCTGCCGGCGGAATTCGAGGAGCATTTTTTTGATGTACCACTGGCGGTTCGCGTGGAACTCGATCAACAGCCGTTGGGGGAGGCGATGATCGTGCTGTCCCGCGATGACCGCATCACCCTGCTCGAATTTACCGACACCGGCGACAGCCGCTTCAGCGCTGCCGAGCGCGAGACCTGGGCCGGTTACCTCAAGCCCGGTGTGGCGCTGGGCAACTGCACGGGGAAATGCCCGGAACAGATGCTGGCCGTGCACTACAACCTGGAAAACTCGCTGGTGTCGATCGTCACCGAAAATGCCGAGCGCGACACCGAGGTCAAACGCTACTACGACCAGCCCGAGGGTGGCAGCAGCGGCCTGATGGTGCGCAATCAGCTGAACCTCAATGGCGGTCAGGACCAGGATCTGGGCGGGCGTTATGGCCTGGAAGCCAGTGGCAGTCTCGGCAGCTGGAGCCAGACCTTCAACATGCAACTGGCCCGTCTCGGTGGCCCGGATGATCAGCTCTACCACGCAGTTCACGAGCTCTACACCCAGCGCGAATTGCAGGGCCAATTTTTCCGCCTGGGTTACTTCACGCCCAATTCCGAAGGGCTGACCCGCCAACCGCGTACGTTTGGCACCAGCCCCGACACGGCCGTCGGCGTCATGTTCGGCAGCTCCGACAGCCTGGCGATCAATACGCCAACGCCCAGCGTCTACCCGATCTACGTCACGGCCAACCGCCAGGCCTCGGTGGAAATCCTGCGCGACGGTTTGCTGATCAATACCCAATCGGTGCCCGCCGGCCTGCAGACCCTCGATACCCGGCCATTACCCGGTGGCATCTACGAAGTCGAAGTGCGGCTGATCGAAGACGGTCAGATCACCAGCACCACCCAGGAACTGGTCTACAAACCCAACAACTGGCGCAACCTCGATGAACGCTGGCGCTACAACCTGTTTGCCGGGCAAGAACAGAAACTGCTCAGTAACTGGGACCAGCAGGCCAGCGGCAGCGCGACGGCCGGGGCATCGCTCAACTACCTGATGCACCCCCGGGTGATCCTCGGGCTGTCGGCGCGGCAGATTCGCGAAAAGCTGCAATACGGCACGTCCATCGACTGGACCCTGGCCAATCACATCAGCTTGTATGCCAACGTTTATCAGACCCAGGACCACGGCACCGGCCTCGATCTGCAAAGCCTTTATAACTATGGCTCCGGTAGCGTGGTGGTCAGCCACAACCGCAGCTGGCTCGACACCACCAACACCTACGACACCTTGCCCGACGGCACGCGAGTGCGGCAGCGCAATGTGTTTGTCGGCGAGACCAGCAACTCGTCCCTGGCACTCAATCATCGGCTGAGCAGCAAAAACTCGTTGAATGCGCGGATTTCCCACAGCGAGGGCAACACCGAAGGCATGGGCGTGGACCTGGGCTGGACCCAGCGCACCACGTTGTTCGGCAGCGATGCCAACTGGCGGCTGGCGCTGTTCGACCGGCCCGGCAGTTTCAGCAGCGGCGACGAGCGCAATCGTGGAGTCGACCTGAGCCTCAACCTGGCGTTGGGCGCACCGGGCCAGCAGTTCACCGGCAGCATCGGTTCAAGGACGGCGCGAGAGGGCGGGCGCGACAACAACGCCTCCCTCGGCTGGCGCAAGGACTTGAAGGATCACGCGCTGCAAAACGTCTCGGTCACCGCGCTTTCTGACACCTATGGCCTCGGTCTGTCGAGCCTGGCCAGTTTCCGCACCGCGGCGCTCAGTGGCGACGGCTTTGTCCAGCGCTCCTCCTACAACGACAACTTTACCGGTGGCCTGAACGTCGACAGCACGTTGGTCATTGGTGGCCAGCAAATGGTCTTGACCAGCGAACATCAGGTGCGCGGCTCTGGGCTGATTGTCGACGTGGAATCCGATATCGACGGCATCGCGTTGCGCGCCGACGACTTCAGCGGTGGCAGTGCCGCGCTGAAACCAGGGCGCAACTTCATCCCGATTACCGCGTACCAGAACAGCTCGGTGAGTTTCGACTTCGAAGGCAATCACGTGCCCGCCGCCAGCATCGAGCCGTCGCGTACCCGTTATCACCTGAACAAGGGCGGCGTGGAGTATCGCAAGGTGCGGGTGATGCGAACCCTGACCGTGCTCGGTCGGCTGGTGGACCCGCAAGGGCAACCGCTCAAGGGCCATCACGTGATCAACCACGCCAGTCGCGGGGTCACGGAAGTCGATGGCTTTTTCTCCATGGAAATGAACGCCGGCGCGCCGACGCTGGAAGTGCGCCGGGGCAACCAGTTGCTCTGCCAGTTCCGCCTCGATGCCAGTCGCCACCGCAGCGAAAACAACGTGTTGATGATCGGCGACCTGCGGTGCACGCCGGACACATTGGCCGACGTCAGCGTCACAGATCAGAAGGCAGGTTGAAACCTATGAAAAAGTTCACGGGCGGGTTGGCGCTGACGATGGCGCTGATGGTGCCGACCGCCGAGGCGATTAATCAGGAGATCCGTGCGCTGTTCACGCCGGATCCAGCGCAGCCACAAAGAAATGTGTTCATCAACAAGACCCCGGACAGCGGGTATTGCGCCACTTATCCGGACGAGTGCAAGAACAGCAATATGTTCAGCATTCGGATACCGGTGCATTTCGGGCACAGTCCAGCAATTGCGCCGGGCACTGGCGTGCCGATCAAGGCACCGGCCAATTGGCGACAGCTGACGGTCACTAACAGAGAAAACGGAGAATCGGAAACCGTCGAAGTTCGCATCATGGGGATTGGTTCCAACTACATATTGAGTGATACGGCTGCCAATCTGGTGGGGGTGATCGATTTACGGGAAGGGCACCAGAAGCTTTGGACCAGCAATAGCTGGGTATATGCGGCGCCTCCTTGTCTGTACAGCGGTGTCGGGGCTTACACCGGCAATACCTATCGGTTTTTCTGGAAAACCCCGGAGGAAGCGGCCTGTACCAAAGTCGCGGCATACCGGATTCCCTACATGTCCTTCGACACCCTGGACTTTGCCTACGAATTGCGAACTCCCAACCCGCTGGGCATGTCGAGCGGACTGTACACCGGCTCCATGAATTACTTCCTCGGCCCTGGCCAGGATTTCGACATCGGCGGGCTGAACCCCGATGACGGCAACCTGACCCTGGACTTCGTTCTGGATGTACAGCACACCCTGAAAGTGACCCTCCCGCCCGGCGGCAATAAAGTCGAGTTGGTGCCCCAGGGCGGCTGGCAAAGCTGGATCAACGAAGGACGCAAACCCAACCGGTTGTTCCGCGATCAGACCTTCCATATCTCGGCGTCATCGAAGTTCAAGATGATGTTGATCTGTCCGAGCATCGTGGGCAGCAATTGCGTCATCAACGACCTGAATGCGCGCCGGTACGGCATCGTGGAGCTGAAAGTGACGTTGCCCAACGGGCTGACCGATCAACACGGGCGACCGGTCAACCGCCTCCCGCTGACAATTGGGAGCGCGGGAGCCTTGCACCTCATGCCTAGCTTCTATGTGGATAACGGCAAGGGAATCCTGCACTTCGAAATCGGCGAGTTCTGGACCCACGCCATGCTCGAATCCGGTGTGCCGGGTAACTACGCCGGCACCATGACGGTGATCTGGGATTCGGAAACCTGAAGATAAAAAACACTCGCCATTATTGAGGTTATAGACAATGAAACGTCTGTTGTTGATGTGGGTTAGCAGCCTGTTTTGCCTGACGGCCCAGGCCGGGCCGCAGATTAATGTGGGCACGGTGTACGACTACCTGGACGGCGATAAAAGTACGTACTTGAAAAGGGTATTCAACAGTGGCGACAGCACCGCTTTCGTCAAGATCAATGTGCTGGAAATCCTCTACGGCACCGACGGCACAATTAGCGAAGTACCGATCGAGAGCGCGCCGGACGGCGCCTCCCGTCAAGGCGTCATGGCCAGCCCTGCGCGGTTGATCGTGCCGGCCAAGGGCATGCAGGGCACGCGGTTGCTGTTCATGGGCGAGCGCGAAAAGGAGCGCTACTTCCGCGTGCGTTTCGTACCCGTGGTGCCGGAGAAAGAAGATGAATTCGTGGTCTCCAACGAAGAACGCGAGGACTACAAAAAGAGTTTGTCGGCCGGGGTAAACGTGATGACCGGGTTCGGCACGATCTTCTTTGTTCGCCCGAAGAATGCCCGTTTCGATACGGTGGTCACCGACAGCACCGAGCGTTATGAGCTGCGCAACAACGGCAACACCGTGGTGGTGGTCGATGAATTCAAGAGTTGCTCGATCACCGACGAAAACGATTGTCGGCCGACCACCAAGCATCACGTGATGGCCGGCAAGACGTTCGCCTTCGACAAGGAAAAGGGACGCGAGCACCGCTTCATCTTGATCGAGGGCGACAACAAGAAAGTGCTGACAATAGCCAGTCGATAGTGGCGGCTTCCAATTGACGCTGTGGGTAACAAACATGATCAAGCAATGCACGGTGGCCGCCCTGCTGGCGGCAACGGCACTGACCAGCCTTTGCGCACTGGCCGCCCGCGAGGAACACACCTTCGAAGTGACTGTGACGGTCCCGACCCGCTCGTTTTACATCGTGCCGGTCGACACCACCTGGATTCACCGCGAACAGATCCTGCCATGGATTGTTGCGACCTCCCGGTTGGGCAGTCTGCGCAAATACTTCGACGTGCGTCACGACAACAGCGCGATTGAAGCGCGTCTGGAAGAGCCGGCGTACCTGTCCAATGGCCGCCCGGCGGACGACATCGCCTTGCGCGTGCGCTTCAATGGTGTGGAACTGAGCCATGCCGTCGAGCCCCGGCTGGTGGTGACTGCCGCCGATGCCGCGGTGGGGGCGCGAGTGTTGCTGGAGATAGAACCGCAGCAGCCGGCCGGGGGTTATCGGGCTGGGGATTATTACGGCAATGTGCTGTTGTTGTTCAATGCCCGGGCGCCGGGGGCGTAATGGTTGGCGAAAGCCCCTGTGGGAGCGGGCTTGCTCGCGAATGCGGTGTGTCATTCAGCATTGATGTCGACTGACATGGCCTATTCGCGAGCAAGCCCGCTCCCACAGGGGAGTGTGGTGTGCTTACAGTGTTGCGCGATCCAGCGCCTCACGGGTTTTTTGCCGGGCCAGTGCCTGTTGTTTGTAGCCCAGGTCGTTGTAGAGAATGTTGTAGGTCTGCTCGGTCATGGCTTCCCCGGTGAATATCACTTGTTCCGGGATGGACAATTGTCGCGCCAGAACCTGTATCCGTTCCCGCAGTCGAGTCCTGTGGGTCTGGGGCAATACCTCGGCCTTGGCCCATTCCGATTGCGCCTCACGCAGGGTTTCAAGCAGATTGGAGAGCCGTTCATAGCGCTGCGCGTTGTCGTGGAACTCGTCGGGCCAGGTCTCCCGCAGGTACTGGTCCCAGAACGGTTGCTCCAGCATGGCATTGACCAGTCCGTCGCCGTCTTCCATGGACAACACCGTCTCGAACGCCTGGTCGATGGCGCTGTCACTGACGCCGGCGATCGGCCGGTACAGCATGCTTTCCGATTGCCAAGGCAACGCCAGGCGATCCGCCAGCGCGGTTTCATACGCCAGGTACACCTCGACTTCATCCGGGTTGCCACTACGGGCCACGATATCGGCCCGGGCGATGTCATCGACACGATCCAGGCGCGCGGCGCCTTTGGCCAGGGTCACCAGTGCCTTCTCCAGTGACGCGCGGTAAGTCGAGTACGAGTACGCCCGCGAGGCGAGAACCTTGACCCCCATGTTGTTGAACAGCTGCGCCCCGGCGTCGGCGCAATTGGTGGGCGCCGTGGCCATGGTGAACAACTCCTCGCGCAGGCGGGTGTCGAGGTCAATGGCATCGATCATGTTCCAGACCCGAGCGGACAGCTGTTTGCGCCATTCACCACCAGCCATGTAATCGGAAGACCGAGTGAGGTTGTCGATCACGCTGAAAAAGCCTTCGGCGTTCGGCTCGGTGATCAACTTGTCCCACGCTTCCGCTCTGTAGGTACCCAATCCCGGCGCGCTGCCCCACAAATACGAATCGTCAGCGGCAGGCCATTTTTGCCGCGCGCGTTCGGCGGCGGGGGCAAACACAATCCGCCGGGGCAAGCCTACCGACTGCCGATATTCGCTGATTTCGAACTGGGCGGTTTGCGGCAGGTCCGGCGCAGAGACGCGGGTACGCGCGATGATCATGGCGCTGTCCGAACCGGGGATCACCTTGGGAACACGGGTAATCGGGTTGTCTTGCAAATCCAGGAAAAAACCGCGCGGACGACGTTTGCTGAACACCCCCTGCGGCCAGGTGTCGAGCCCGGTATTGCTCAGGTTAAGGACGGTCAGGCGCGGCATCCGTTCGACATTCGGTGAACGGCCCAGCAGGTTGTTGTCCAGGCGCAGGGTTTCCAGTCGGGTCAGGTTGCGCAGTTGCTCCACGGCCTCGGGTGTCAGCTCGATGCGGTTGTCGGTCAGGCGCAGGGTTTCCAGCAGATGCATCCTGCCCACCCCCTCGGGCAGGCGCCGCAGTTCGCAGCGCCTGGCGCTGAGATGACGCACGTTGCGAAAGTCTTTCAACAAGCCGCCGGGGCCTTCCGAGAACTGGGTGTTATCTAGCGCCAGTGTGGTGACCTGATCGAAGTATTTTTTCAGATCGGGCAGCTCCTTCCACCAGCGCTCAAGGTTGTGGTGGTGAAACTCCGACGACAGATCCAGCGTATAACCTCCGTCCAGGCTGCTGCTCTCATCAAACACCTGCGAGCGTCGCTCGAAACATTGCAACAGTCGTTCAGTAATGTATTTGAGGGTGCCTCGGTAAATCACCGGTTCGTCGGGCAAGGTCGGAAATTTTTGTTCCAGCCACCACTGAACCGTACTGCGTAACAGCGTCAATTCGTCTTCGAGTGTTTCGATCACCTCGAATGGGTCGGGCCTGGCGTTCAGCGAGCGGACGAAGGCGTCGGCTTCCCGCTCTCTCATCGCCGGGTAAAGATCAGTCACGCGCTCATATAGCGTAGCGCCATCGCGGGACAGCTTGGGCCCGCGCAGCAGCAATAGGGTTTGCGGCTCGGCCACCGGCCGGATCGACGGTTCCAGCAGCACGGTCCGGCGTTCGGAAGGAGGCTCGGTCTTGGCGATCAGCCATTCGCGGAACCACGTGCCCTGGCCCGGACGGTAGCCCAGTTGCCGACGCTGTTGATTGGGCAGTGCACGCAGGACCGACTCATACCAGTCAGCCGTCCCATGCAGCGGGTGATTGTGGGCATCGCGGACTTCGTAGCGCCCCTGTTCGTTACGCAACAGGTAGCGCACGAGCGAGGCGTCTTCGGGCCCGACAGCGCAGCGCAACTCACCGCCGAACGAACCATCACGTACCTCGATGCGCAGGTCTTTATAGGTATCGGTATTCAAGCGCAGCACGTTCAGGGTAAGACGTTCGGTATCAACGCCCAGCCGATCAGTCTTGAAGAAGCCTTCGACGGCGCGTGTCGTGCGGATTTCAAAAGCACATTCGCGGGCCTGGGCTGCCAGGTTCAGGGGAATGCGTTGTTGTCCGGACAGCGCGTCCCGCTCGCTTTTCTTTGCTCCGGCCACCAGGGCTTCGGCGATGTCGGCGGACAAGGTCGGGTATTCGTGCTGCAACTGCCGGGCATTCGGGTCATTGCTGCCGGGGGCCGCGGTGTCGTCGGCGGCCTTGAGGCGCCGGAGGGTTTCGTCCAGCAACAACGGTGGCGGCGTACTCTCGACATGCATGCGGCGCAACGCGCCTTCGTCGACACCGCTGATGAGCAGGATGCCTTCCAATTGCGCGCTGGTGAAACCATCGGTGCTGTGGCCCAGGCGTTTCATCAAGGTGACTTTGTCCCAAGTGCGCGGGTTCTCGCCTTCATGCAGCCAGGCACCGCGACCGTTGTGAGTCAATTTCGGCGCGTAGGCATTTGGTCGTTCAGGGTGCAGGACACGGTGTGCGCCAGTGTCGGGATCCTTTTCCACGACGTAGAGCCGGTCGTTCATCGGCAGAACCTGCTGGTCGTCGAGGCGATGCAGGCCCAAGGCATCCGGGCTGGAATCCTCGTCAAGCGTGAGATTTTTTTGCTCGTAAGGCGTGAGGTCGGGGTTCCACAACCGGGTGTCACCGTTGTCCAGTTGAACCGGTTTCGTGCCCTCGATAAACGGCGAAAGCTTGAGGCGAAACTCGTTGCCGATCGCACCGCCCGCCGCAAACACCGCCAGTTGCACAATGTCCGTCACCACCGAGATCACATGTTCGGCGGCTTCGGCCCAAAGACCTTCCGCCAGGTCCACCACGCCTTCCACGACATCGTTGGTCAATTGGTAGGC
Source organism: Pseudomonas sp. 5Vm1k (assembly GCF_056161485.1). NCBI lineage: Bacteria > Pseudomonadati > Pseudomonadota > Gammaproteobacteria > Pseudomonadales > Pseudomonadaceae > Pseudomonas > Pseudomonas sp. 5Vm1k. The sequence continues at coordinate 394,885 of NZ_JBSPCZ010000006.1, read as the reverse complement.
GGTGTAGGCGAGCATGAGTTCGCCAAGGCCCGGCACGAACGGCGTTGCCACCATCAGCACGACGTTGAAAATATCCGAGACGATTTTCTTGAAGTTGTCCCACCAGGCCCAGCGTGCGCGGCTGTTGGTGTCGGCGGTGGATACGGCAATTTCCCGGGCGTCGTTGAGGATCTTGTTGAGCGTTTGTTGATACAGGTGTTCCCACAACGGACGGTTGATGGGCGCGACGGAAAACTGCAGATTGGGTTTTTCCACCGGTGTTTCGCGCCAGGTAGGGCGCGGGTCCAGCGGATGTTTTTCATGCCATTTGACGCGGCTGAGGCGCTGCCCCAGATCGCCGAAAAAATGCCCGCGCTGTTGCTGGTCGACGAACTGGCTGAAGAATTGCTGATAGGTCAATCCGCTGGAGGGCAGCACCTTGTTGGCGCGCAGTTGACGCATCAGCTCTTGCATGAAATCGGAGGTCGAGCGGTATTCCTTCAGCGGGTGCTCGGGGTCATGGGGAATGTAGACAATTACCCTGTCGGTGCCGCGACTTTGCTGATCGACCGGGGCAAACACCACAATGCCGGTCAGCGTCGTGTCCATCATCGCCAGGTCAAACGCCTGCATGACTTTGCCGTCCAGGGTCAGGCCCGGTTGCCCCTCGAACAGGCGCAGCACCACGCTATGGGCATTGCGGCTGATGTCGTTTTTCGCCAGGGCCAGATGGGCGGTGGCGTGAAGCGCAGCATTCTGGTTGGTGGTGACCTTGTACTGCAGAACGGCCGCGGCCACGGGGTCGGCAGGCAGCAAGATACTGTCGAGATGACGTTGGTAGCGGGCACCGATATCCAGTTCCCGGCACAGGGCCTGGAACTGGCGGATGCTCATTGTTCGTTTGATCGGCAGGATGTCGAAGTGACCGCGATGATCGGGCTGGGTTATGAAATCGGACCCGGCTTCAAAGGTTTCGGAACGGGCGAAGTTATGCACCGCCGCGTCCAGCAATGACACCGTACGTGTGGTCACGGCAGCCGAGGTATCAATCACATACCAGGGCGTTCCCTTGGGGATGTAGAGCCGCAGGTAAGTGCCCGCCACATCAAGGTCGAGACGGTACTTTTTTTTCAGTGCGGCGTTAAGCAGGGGCGCGGCGAATGTCCGGACGTCCTGAAGACTGTCGAGCATCTGGTCGACGTCGTTTTGCGCGCCCCAGGCTTCAGTGTTGGCGGTTTTCAACTGTTCGTCGGCTGTCGTGTACCAGCTCTCCCGCTGGAGGCTGGCACTGCCGAGCGCTTGTACCCGGGTCAAGGACGCAGCGGTAAACGTGGCGCCGATACTGTCCCGGATCTGGGCGTAATGCCGGCCCTTATGATCCGGCAGGTCATCGGTTGGGAGCAGGGTTATGACTGACTGTAACTGAGACATTGCGACCGTTCTAATCGTGAAATTGGAACGCTTCAGGCTATCCACTGCCGTCAATAAAAAAAGTCGAAATGACTGAGCCCGAAGTGCCGTTCGGGCGGGTTAACGATTGAAAATTGGAATGCCGAAAATACTTATTTACCGCCACCGTAACTAATGGCGTTTTTTGCGTAGGACATCACGACAGCGGTGGTCGGCATCATCGCTGGACGACCACCGGTGCCTGGCATTCGGTGTTGCGACCCGGCTGCAAATACGGAGTCAGGATCGGCGCCATGCCCTTGAGTACTTGCACCGGCAACGCCGAAGTGAATTTGAATGTTTCGGCAGAACGGCCTGGTACGAACGCGGTCAAGGTGCCGAAGTGGTGATCGCCGATGTAGAACACGAACGTCGCGGTGCGGTTGATCGATTTCGAACTGAGGATCCGTCCACCGGCGCCAATGGCTTCGATGCGGTTATCCCCGGTGCCGGTCTTGCCGCCCATCGCCAGCGGTGTGCCGTCCAGTAGTTTGAAACTGCCGGACACCCGTTTGGCCGTACCGGCGTCCACCACATGGGACAAGGCTTCGCGCATGGCCGCGGCGACTTCGGAAGGCATTACCCGTTTACCGACGTTCGGGTCATTGATCACTTGGGTTTCATACGGCGTATTGGCGGCGAAATGCAGGCTGTCGATGCGCAGGGTTGGCATGCGCACGCCGTCGTTGAGGATGGTGCCGATCAGCTCGGCCAACGCCGCCGGCCGGTCGCCGGAACTGCCGATGGCCGTGGCCAGCGACGGAACGAGGTGATCGAACGGATAGCCGACTTTCTGCCAGCGCTGGTGAATGTCGAGGAACGCCTCGATCTCCAACATGGTACGGATGCGGCTGTCGCGGGCACCTTTGTGTTTGCTCTTGAACAGCCAGCTATAGACCTCCTGGCGCTCGAACTGGCTGGCTGTGACGATCTCGCTCCACTTGGCATCGGGGTGGTTGAGCAAGTAGCCAATCAGCCACAGGTCCAGCGGGTGGACCTTGGCGATAAAGCCCTGGTCCGGCAGGTCATATGAGCCAGGACCGTAGCTCAGGTAGAGGCGCTCCAGACGTTCGTCGGTGAGTTTTTCGGTGAGCTTGGCGCCTTTGAGGTGTGCGCGCACGAAAGTATTGAAGGCGGCCTGTTCGGCGTCCGGGTAGAGATAGCGATGCACGGCGGCCATGCGGATCGGGGTCGGGCGCATGCTGTCGAGGAAGGTTTCGAGGCGCGCGTCGGTGTTCTTGTTCCTGTATTTTTTCCAGAACTTGAGCAGGAACGACGTGCCTTCCTTGTCGGCAAACGAAGCCAGGTATTCCTGACGCCGAGGGTCGCGGTCGTCCTTGAGCAGTTCGGCGCTGCTATTGGGGCCGGAATAGGTGGTGTAGCGCACGATGTCACGCATCAGCCGAATGAACGGCAGGTTGATTGACTCACGAATGGCATCGCGCAGGGTCGGCATGCGGCCGTTGTCTTCATTGCGGAAGTTATGGAACACGTGCAGCCCGCCGCCGGTGAAGAAGGCTTCGCCGGGGCTGGCGGAGTATTTGCGATCAAGCGCGGCGCCGAGCATTTTCGACAGGTCGCGATCGCTGTTCTGGATCAGGTAGTCGACGACCCAGCGGCTCAGGCGATCCTGATCGGGAACGTCGGTTTTTTTCAACTCGGCCACGGTTTTGTCGCCGTACTTGTCGTGCAGCTCGGAGATGATCTGCAAGTACGTGGTCAGCACCCGCATCTTCGCGGTTGAGCCCAGTTCAAGTTTGCTGCCTTCGTTAATGTCGAACGGCTGGTCGGTGCTGTCGGTCTGCACCCGCACGCGAGAGCCATCCGGGGTCAGTTCGAACAGGGTGAAGCTGTAGCGCACCGCCGTGGTGCTGGTGGGCGTGAGCAGGCGTTCGCCGATCAGCCCGATCTGCCCGGCAAAGACCGGGTCGGCCAGGTGTTTCAGGTACTCGGTGGCCTGGGCCTGCAAGTCACTTTGCAAGGTGCTGGTGGCCGACAGGTCGAGGCGATCGAGGTCATACAGCGGACGATTGAGCATGGAGGCCAACCGACTGCGGGCGGTGCTGATGCCTTTGTTGGTTTCGATCGGCTGGATGGTCGGCTGGGTCTGCCAGTCGCGGTAGGTCACTTTACTGGCCAGCGCGGCGGCGGCGAACTGTGCATCGATGACATTGTTCTGGGCGAGCAGGCGGATGTGGCTGTCAGTGAGGTCGGCCAGTTCTTCGTGGCCTTTGGTCAAGTAGTGAGAAGGACGGCGCTGGGCAATCATCAGCGACAGCATTTCACGCAAGGCCAGACCTTTGGCGGCCATGGTTTTTGGATCCGTGGCGGTGCTGGCCAGGGTTTCATTGGCCTTGTTGAAATCGGCGCCGTACCAGACGCGCAGGCCTTCGGCCATGCCATGCACTTCACCGTGGCCGGGCACTGCCGACAGCGGCACGCTATTGAGGTAGTCGCGTACCACGTTTTGCCGCACCTGCAAGGTTTGCGGGCCGGTCTGATAGGCGCGCACGCTGGCGGAAATCATCTGGCGGATTTTCTCCGCGCCCGAGACGGTCAAGCCATCGGGGGAGTGGCGGTATTTCTCAAGCTGCGTCGCCAGGGTGCTGCCGCCCGCCGACTGCCCCGGCAGGTGCATCAACTTGGCCACCTGGGACCACGCGGCCATGCCGAACCGCGGCCAGTCCACGGCCGGGTTGGCCAAGGGCTGCTTGGGATCGAGCAGGAAACGGTTTTCGATGAACAGCAGGCTGTTGACCACCACCGGCGGGATCGACTCGAAGCTGGAATAGAGCTGTTGCGGGTAGTTGAACTGGTACAGCGGCGCCGCACGGCAATCGGTGATCGACAGCCCGGCCTGGATTTTCTCCGCATAGGGCACGAAAAAGCCTCGGTCGCTGTACTTCATCAGCGCCGGGGAAAAGCGGGTTTGTGAGGCAATGACGTAATTGCGCTTGAGCAGCCGTGGCAGAAACTCGCCCATTGAGCTGTAACCCAGCCGCAAATCGAACGGACCGGCACCGGGGTAGCGAATTGCATCGCTGGGGCCGGGTTGCACGTCATAACTCAGGGACGCGGCAAATTTGCTGACTTCCCGGGCCTGAAACTTCGAAGTACGCATTTCCTTGGCGGCGGCCAGGCCCAGCACAATCAGGATAATCAGCAGCAACAACCAGAACGCCTTCCAGCCGTGTTTGGTACGACGGGGTTTTTCAGGTAAAGGCGCATCATCCACACGTTCAGTCGGAACCACGGTTTTACTCGAATCGGATTGCCATAACGCGCCCATAGTCGACTGATCCATTCACGCAGATTGATCGGACTTGTCTGAAGCTTAGACGGTGGTTGGCGATGGTGAAAAAATTGTGAATAGAGAAATTTCGAAATCGTATGAGTGGTGGTGCCCTCAGATTTTCTGCCACCAAGCTATAAAACGACAAACCCCTGTGGCGAGGGGGCTTGCCCCCGTCGGAGTGCGAAGCACTCCCTGCATTCCTCAATCAACCCGCATTCACAGGTTTCACGACTGCTGCGCAGCCGAACGGGGGCGAGCCCCCTCGCCACAATGAATGTCCAACCTTGGATCCGTGTTCAAAGCCAACAAGCATCCCAAAGCGGATAGTCACCGTATTTATCTACTAACCCGGCACGCAGCGGGTTGCCAACGATGTAACGAGCAAACGGCAAAAGGTCTTCACCGTCTCGGATTGCTCGGTCGTGAAAACCGGATTGCCACAGCGGACCGCACCGGCCGGTCGCATTGTTAACTGCCCGAGTACAACGCGACTTGGTAGCGCCAATGACATTTGCCAGATTGTTGTCGTGTAACTGCATTAGCCAATGGAAGTGATCGGGCATTACAACCCAAGCAATTGAGTCCACTTGACCCGATTCGTGAGCTCGACGCAGTTCCTGAACAAGCAGGCGTCCCAATCGCCAATCAGAAAAGATGGGTTGGCGATTATGAATAACTGCAGTAATGAGATAAGCGCGACCGGCCTCGGCTCATCGGCCTCGACGCAAGCGATGCGAATTTGGTTGAGTAGGCAATCCATTGCCTCCTTGCGTGGTAATTGACGCTTTCAGACTAGCGGTCGACAGCCATCCTCGGCGCTGCAATGGTTGAGTGAAAAGTCTGATCTGTGTGAAGGACAAATGTGCTGAGGGGACTTGCCTGTGGTGAGGCGGGCTTGCCTGTGGCGAGGGGGCTTGCCCCCGTTGGAGTGCGAAGCACCCCCAGCATTCCTTCAGTCAAACCGCATCCACAGGTTTTACGACTGCTGCGCAGCCGAACGGGGGCAAGCCCCCTCGCCACAGGTTTTAATGTGTCTGAAATGTTTGAACTAGAGCCTTTAGGAGGTTAAATCCGAATGAGGTCCAAGCATGACGACGCACCATTACCGTGCAATACTCCCCGCCGTTTCAGCAGCGAATAATCCTGCAAAACCCAGGTAATGCCCCTCCGTAAACCGGGCTTTTGGCGAGAGTTGTGCCTGAATGTTGTGGTTTATAGAGTGAAAAACCCTGTCGGAAGCTTTTTATACTGCACGCCCCGCTGATCTTGCAGGTTTTGTCCTACAAGACGGGTTTGCCCACAAGGCAGGCCCGGTATCGGGAAGCGCTGGCTTATCGGTCCGCGCTTCGTTTACTCGGTGGTCACATCCAATAACAAGACGAGGTTGTACCCCTATGCCAGCAGGCAATCATCTGCCCCAAGGCGAGACCGCTCAGGGCGGCCCGCTTAAACGCGAACTGGGCGAACGGCATATTCGCTTGATGGCACTCGGTGCCTGTATCGGCGTCGGCCTGTTCCTCGGTTCGGCCAAGGCCATCGAAATGGCCGGCCCGGCCATCATGCTGTCCTACATCATCGGCGGTCTGGCGATCCTGGTGATCATGCGCGCCCTCGGCGAGATGGCCGTGCACAACCCGGTTGCCGGCTCCTTCAGCCGTTACGCTCAAGACTATCTTGGCCCATTGGCCGGTTTCCTGACCGGTTGGAACTACTGGTTCCTGTGGCTGGTGACCTGTGTCGCGGAAATCACCGCGGTGGCGGTGTACATGGGCGTCTGGTTCCCCGAAGTGCCGCGCTGGATCTGGGCGCTGTCGGCATTGATCAGCATGGGCACCATCAACCTGATCGCGGTAAAAGCCTTCGGTGAGTTCGAGTTCTGGTTCGCCCTGATCAAGATCGTCACCATCATTGCGATGGTCATCGGCGGCATCGGTGTGATCGCGTTCGGTTTCGGCAACGACGGCGTGGCTTTGGGGATTTCCAACCTGTGGGCCCACGGCGGCTTCATGCCCAACGGCGTGCAAGGCGTGTTGATGTCCCTGCAAATGGTGATGTTCGCTTACCTCGGCGTCGAGATGATCGGCCTGACCGCCGGTGAAGCAAAGAACCCGCAGAAGACCATTCCCAATGCGATCGGCTCGGTGTTCTGGCGGATTCTGTTGTTCTACGTCGGTGCGTTGTTCGTGATCCTGTCGATCTACCCGTGGAACGAAATCGGCACTCAGGGCAGCCCGTTCGTGATGACCTTTGAGCGTCTGGGCATCAAGACTGCCGCCGGTATCATCAACTTTGTGGTGATCACGGCAGCGCTGTCGTCCTGCAACGGTGGCATCTTCAGCACTGGTCGCATGCTCTACAGCCTGGCCCAGAACGGTCAGGCCCCGGCCGGTTTCGCCAAGACCTCGAGCAACGGCGTGCCTCGTCGCGCGCTGCTGTTGTCGATCTTCGTGCTGTTGCTGGGTGTGCTGCTCAACTACATAGTCCCGGAAAAAGTCTTCGTCTGGGTGACGGCGATTGCCACCTTCGGCGCGATCTGGACCTGGGTGATGATCCTGCTGGCCCAGCTCAAGTTCCGCAAAGGCCTGAGCGCCAGCGAACGAGCCGGCCTGAAATACAAGATGTGGCTGTATCCGGTCAGTTCTTACCTGGCGCTGGCGTTCCTGGTGCTGGTGGTCGGCCTGATGGCGTACTTCCCGGACACCCGCGTGGCGCTGTATGTGGGACCTGCGTTCCTGGTGCTGCTGACGGTGTTGTTCTACGTGTTCAAGTTGCAACCGACCAACGTGACACAAGGTGCGGTGCGCTCGGTTTCGTAAGGTGTAACGCTTGAAATGCAAAAAGCCCCGGTCGTGATGATCGGGGCTTTTTCGTTTTGAAGATCAAAAGATCGCAGCCTTCGGCAGCTCCTACAGGTGATTGCGGTCGACCGGTTGAACGCATTCCAATGTAGGAGCTGCCGCAGGCTGCGATCTTTTGACTTTAAGCAGGCACCGCCGAAACCGGTCGGTTCAACCGCTTATTGAAATCCAGCCAAACCCCCAACAACGCCATCAACCCGGCCCCCACCAGTGCGCTGAAGATTTGCATGGCGAAAGCATCGTCGGTCATGGCATTGACCATGTCCGCCAACGGCGCCAACAGCACGCCCAGGCAAAAGACTTCCAGCGAATAACGCCCCATGCGACAGCTTTGCTGCGCCAGCCAGTTTTGTGTCCAGCCGCTGTCGGGCAACAGCTTGGCGGTGACGTAGGCCAGCGCCAGGAAGTGCAGCAGGCGCACCGGCGACAGGTCGGTCTTGCTGATCGGGTACAGCAAGTTACTCAGCCACGCCGGCATCACCGCGTCGTGTATTTCCGGCCAGCGCCAGGAGATCGTAATCACCCCGGCGAGCACCGCATACACCAGCGCACTGACAAACAACGGTTGGCGCATCAGCGGTCGGGTATCGGACAGTCGCGGTCGCTGCCCGTGAATCGCGGTAGCGCCACCGAGTACGAACAGCAGTTGCCAGACCACCGGGTTGAAGTACCACACGCCATCCTTGATGGCCGCCAGGTTCCAGCCAAACCAGGGCGCCAGCAGGTACACCGTCAACGACACGGCCACCGCCGCCCATGGCGCGCGCAGCAGCATCGGCAACACCAACGGCAAACCGGCCAGCAGCACGATGTACAGCGGCAGCGGGTCCATGAGGTTCGGTTTGAAGCGCAGCAGCAACTCATCCGTCAGCGCTTGCTGGGGATTGGTGATGAAGTGGTGCATGCCCATTTCTTCCACCAGGTCGCGGGTTTCCACATGGCTGTTGGCGAAGAACACGATGCCCATCAGCATCGCCAGCAAAAAAATATGCACCACGTAGAGCACCCAGGCGCGGCGCAGGATTTTCACGCAGGCGATCAGATAACCGTCGCGCTTGAGGATCTTGCCGTAGGCCAGGACCGCCGCGTACCCGGCAAGAAACACGAAAATTTCCGCAGCATCGCTGAAACCGAAATTACGCGGAGTGAGTTGCCCGAGTGGGTTGTGCGGCACGTGATCCCAGAATATGAAGATCAGGGCCAGGCCTCGAAAAAAGTCGATGCGGTGATCGCGTTCAGACGTCATGGCTGAGGGCTCTTGAACGGGTGTTGAGTAAGGAGCGTTACGCGGCGCAAAAGTGCCGCACATCGGCGGCGCGCAGGGTGGCGTGATTGGCCGGTAATTGCAAAGGCCGGGTATTACGGGATATTGCCCGGCATCACCGTCTGTCGCAAAGCCAGTGATTTAGAGCGGGCGGCGAGTTCAATACGTTATGAGCTTAATCCAAGGGGCTCCGACATGCGCATGGGCGATTGGCTCGACAGAGAACTCGGCAGCCGGCGGGTCTGGCTGTGCTTTTTGTTGGCGACCTTTGCCTATGTCCTGCCGTTGATCCTCGCTGACTACCCCTATATCGATGACAACTGGCGTTCACTCTCCGCCGGCATGGGGTGGGCGGGGGAGGGCCGTTTATTTACGCAGCTGTTCTACAACTGGCTGTCGTTCACCGGCGCCGCGCCGAACATCTTCCCGCTGCCCTTGCTGCTGGCCACACTGGCGATGGCTTGGGCGCTGACCCGCCTGACCTTCCACTACTTTATCGAACCGACATTCACCCATTGCCTGGTGGTGCTCGCGCTCTGGTACAACCCGTTCTTCCTGCAAAACCTGTCGTATCAATACGACGGCCCGGCCATGACCTTGAGCCTGGTGGCAGTGATCTTCGCGATCACCTTTCGCAGCGCTTCCAGAGTCCAGCAACTGGTCGTTCCAGCGTGCCTGATTGCCCTGGGTCTTGGGCTGTATCAGGTCAGCATCAATGTGTTTATCGGGCTGTGTTGCGTGGAACTGCTGCGGTCTGCGAATGACCGTCTGCCCTGGCCCGAATGGTGCCGGATGATCGGTTGGAAAGTCGGGCAAGTGGGGCTGGCCTGGTTGATCTACGGCGCCACGGCTTACGCCTACATGACGCAGAATCGCCTTGACCTGTTGAACGGGTCGGCGGCCCCCCTGCTGCAAGTCGGCACCAACATTGGTCGGGTGCTGGATAAGGTCATGCTGCTGTTTCACGGCGGATTCGCCTGGGTGTTTGCCGTGTTGTTTCTGTGTGCCGTTGCCGGCAGCGTCCATGTTGGGCGGCGCATTATTGATCGACGGGAAGACGGGCTGAAGAAAGCGCTGGTTGGTCTTCTGTGCTTACTGACGTTGCCGATCACGTTACTGCTGGTGTCTGGCGCCGCGCTGTTTTTCCGTGACTTCAACGAGGGTGCCCGAACCTTGATGGGGTTCTCCGTGGTGCTGGTGCTGCTGTTCTACCTGAGCCATCTGGCGTTGGCGACCGTGCATGAGCGACTGCCATTGCTGTTGCTGATCCCGCTGCTGGCCATGCTCTCGCTGTCCTACGCCTATGGTCGGGTGCTGGTGGTGCAAAAGACCTTCGCCACCAATGCGCTGAACGCCTTGAGCTACGACATTGCTTCGCGTCCACTGCTGCGCGACGCCAAGCGTATTTACCTGTCGGTGACTTACTCTGATCACTGGTTGTTGGGCGCCGCAGGCTCGTTCAAACAGATGCCGGTACTGCGCTATTTACTGAATACCGACTATTACATGCTGGCCGAAAACCTGCCGAAGGTCGGCATTGCGAACGTGGTCGCCGAGAGGGATCGGCGCAATGCGACGCGGGTCGGTTATCAGGGGTTTGCGCCTCTGGTCGAGAGCCAGTACTACCGCATTTACCTGATCGGGGATTATGGCTTTATCGTCATGAAAGAGCCGGCTCGGGTCACGGAGCTGCAGTGGTGAGTTTGCCGTTGGTAGCCCGGCATGGCGTATTCAATGGGAGCGTCAGAACGTATCCATCAGCAAGACAATGCAGCCCTTGGATTGAAAATGGTTGATCGGCGGACCCGGTACCGCAAATGGTGTTCTTCTTTGATGTACGCCAGCCTCCCCATGAGGCTGGCGCTCAAACATTCCTTAAGCAGCCGCCACTTCAGCCGGCTCAAAACTGTCTGCCCGCGCCATCTGCCACATCCGCGAGTAAAACTCGCCGTTCACTTCCCCAGTCAGCAACTCACCGGGTTTCAAGAACACATGCAACTGCGAGAACAACTTGATCTCGGTCGCCGACATGCGCCGCACCAGATGCTTGGCTGACAACTGCGAAGGATGATCCAGGCCCGCCGCCGCCAACATTTCCGCGAGAGCTTTGAGTGTGTTGCGGTGGAAGTTGAATACCCGCTGAGCTTTGTCCGGGACTACCAACGCGCGTTGGCGCAGGGTGTCCTGAGTCGCAACGCCGGTCGGGCATTTGTTGGTGTGGCAGCTTTGCGACTGGATGCAGCCGATGGCGAACATGAAGCCGCGCGCCGAGTTGGCCCAGTCGGCGCCGATGGCCAGGACGCTGGCGATGTCGAAGGCGCTGACGATTTTGCCGCTGGCGCCGAGTTTGATTTTATCTCGCAGGTTCAGGCCCACCAGGGTGTTGTGCACGAACAACAGGCCTTCGCGCATCGGCACGCCGATGTGGTCGGTGAATTCCACGGGCGCAGCACCCGTGCCACCTTCCTTGCCGTCGACGACGATGAAGTCCGGGAGGATGCCGGTTTCCAGCATGGCCTTGGCTATGCCCATGAATTCCCACGGATGGCCGAGGCAGAACTTGAAGCCCACCGGTTTGCCGCCGGACAGTTCACGCAGTTGCTGGATGAAATGCATCAGTTCGATCGGCGTGGAAAACGCGCTGTGGCGTGACGGCGAGATGCAGTCTTCGCCCATCATGATGCCGCGGGTTTCGGCGATTTCCTTGGTGACCTTGTGCTTGGGCAAGATCCCGCCGTGGCCCGGTTTGGCGCCCTGGCTCATCTTGATTTCGATCATTCGTACTTGCGGGGTTTGCGCCTGGGCGGCGAAGCGTTCCGGGTCGAAGCGGCCGTCGGCAGTGCGGCAGCCGAAGTAGCCGCTGCCGAGTTCCCAGGTCAGGTCGCCGCCGTTTTCCCGGTGATAGGCGCTGATGCTGCCTTCGCCAGTGTCGTGGGCGAAGTTGCCGAGCTTGGCGCCCTGGTTCAACGCGCGGATGGCGTTGGCGCTCAGGGAACCAAAACTCATGGCCGAGATATTGAACACCGACGCCGAGTACGGTTGGGTGCACTGCGGGCCGCCGACCATGACCCGAAAACCGCTCGGGTCGCTCAACGGCGCCGGGCGCATGGAATGGCCGATGAATTCGAAGCCCGACTGATACACGTCGATCAGCGTGCCGAACGGTTTGTCGGCGCTTTCATTCTTGGCGCGCGAATAGACCAGCGAACGCTGGGCCCGGGAGAAGGGCAGGGCATCGCTGTCGGATTCGAGCAGGTACTGGCGAATTTCCGGGCGAATGCCTTCTACCAGATAACGGATGTTCCCCAGGATCGGGTAGTTGCGCCGCACCGCGTGAGGGCTTTGCAGCAGGTCGAACAGGCCGATCAGGCTCAGCACGCCCGTGACGGCGGTGATCGGCCAGAGCCAGTCGTGTTGCAGAAAAGGCAGGCTGGCGAGGGTGAATATCACGCAGGCAGCAAAGAAGGCGTAGCGGCTCAGGAGTGACAGGCTCATACGGTTTCCTTGGGTTCGGACTCGGTTGTTTTGGCGCATTGCTTTGTCTGGACACACATTTTCCTGTGGGAGCGGGCTTGCTCGCGAAGAGGCCGTTACATTCAACATTGATGTTGTCTGACACACCGCTTTCGCGAGTAAGCCCGCTCCCACAGAACAGCACCCTCACTCGGCAGTCAGGCATTTTGCGCCTGAAGAAATATCGAAAACAGCTCCGACTGAGACTTGATCCCCAGCTTGCTGTACATGTGTTTCTTATGGACTTTCACGGTTTCCACGGAGATTTCCAGCTTACGGGCGATTTCTTTACTGGAGCAACCGCTGAGCATCAAACGCCCGACATCCAGTTCCCGAGCGGTCAGTTGCGCGCCTTTGAGTTGCTGCACCGAGGCTTCCAGCTGTACGCGCCAGTCGGCCTGTGGCGGGGCGGGGGCCAGGGCCACGACTTCGTTGATTTCATAGGGCAGGCGCTGGCGCAACAGGCCCAGCACCCACGGCTGGATCAGCGACAGCAAAGCGATCTGCTGGCCACTGAAACGTTGCTTGCTGCCCAGGGACAGGCACAGCGTACGGTCGCCTTCGAGCTGGCAATTGAACTGGATTTCGTCGGCCACCACATTCAGACGAAAGTAGCGCTGGTAATACTCGGTCAGCTCGAAGTGCTCCGGCGCGACTTCCGACAGGCGATAGAGCCCGGTACGCGACTGCTCGCGGCAGGCGATGTAGAACGGGTCGAGCAGGTACAAACCGCGCAGATAATCCTGGAACAACTGGTCGGGGTTGCCATCCTCACCGGGGCATTCGGCGAATACCAGCGGGTGCTGATCGGCGCTGAAAAGCAGCGCCACCCAGCTGTCGAAGGTCACGTACTGATCCAGTAACCGGACGAGCTGCGTCCAGAAATTCGGCTTGTCGAGGGCGTCGATCAATTGCCCGACCGAGCGGTGCCAGGCGATGTCATCCAGCGAGAGTGTCATGCATCTACCCCTATCGGGTTACCCCAGCCGCGTAATTCCCTGGCCGGTTGCTTGCTGCGCATACTGGCGCACAGACACCGACCGGGCAATCTTTCTGCAACCCCGGCGCACATAACAAGGAATACCCATGAAGGTCGAACTCGCCCAATTGGCGGGCCGTGACAACGACACGGCTTACAACCTCGAACGCGCCCTGGCGGCGATTGCTGCCTGCGCTGCCGACACGCAACTGATCATGTTCCCGGAAGGCCACTTGATGGGCTTTGCGTCGGAAGAGACCGTGGCCCAGGTTGCCGAGCCGCTGGACGGCCCGACCGTCAGCGCCGTGATCGACGCTGCCCGTGCCCGCAACATCGCCGTGGTCGTCGGCATGGCCGAGAACGACAACGGCCGTTTTTACAACACCACGCTGCTGATTACCCCTGAGGGCATTGCCCTGCGCTATCGCAAGACTCACTTGTGGGCGTCTGATCGCGGTGTTTACGAGGCCGGCGACCGTTACGCCACGTGCTTGTGGAACGGGGTGCGGGTCGGCCTGCTGATTTGCTACGACATCGAATTCCCCGAGACCGCCCGCGCCCTGGCGCAACTGGGCGCTGAGTTGCTGCTGGTGACCAACGGCAACATGGACCCCTACGGCCCGACCCACCGCACCGCAATCATGGCCCGCGCCCAGGAAAACCAGGCGTTCGCGCTGATGGTCAACCGGGTGGAAACGGGTGATGGCGGGTTGTTGTTTGCCGGCGGCAGTGCACTGGTGGATCCGCTGGGCACCTTGCTGTTCGAAGCCGGGCGCGAGGAGGGGCAGTTTGCTGTTGAGTTGGACCTGAATCAGTTGGCGGCGGCGCGACAGGATTATCGATACCTGGATGATCAGCGGCTGAAGTTGCCGGGGGAGATGGTTGAGCATGCTTCTGGATTGCGGGAGTTACTGATTCCCAGGAACTGATCCGGTTTTTGTGTCGATCGGGCTGGCGCCTTCGCGAGCAAGCCCGCTCCCACATTTGGAATGCATTCCCCGGGGGGAGCGGGCTTGCTCGCGAAGAGGCCCTTACATCCGACACACCTGTTTCGATCGACCAAGAACAACAACGCAACACCCGTACCTTGCGCCGAACTCGGCTCTGCCATAAATCTAATAAATTCGGAGTAGTCGCTCATGGCTCGTTTACAACGCACCCTGTCATTGGGTTCGGTGGTGCTGTTCGGCATCGCCTACATGACGCCGATCATTGTGCTCGGCACCTTTGGCATCCTCGCTCAATCCACCGCCGGCATGGTCCCGGCCGCTTACCTGGCGGCGCTGGTGGCGATGTTCTTCACCGCCATGAGCTACGGGCGCATGGCCGCTGCGTTCCCGGTCGCCGGTTCGGCCTACAGCTATGTGCGCAAAGCCATCAGCCCGAAACTCGGGTTCATCGCCGGTTGGGCGGTGCTGCTCGACTACCTGTTTCTGCCAATGGCGATCTGGCTGATCGGCGCGGCCTACCTCAACTCCGCCTTCCCGGCTGTGCCGCAGTGGATCTGGGTGCTGGCGTTCATCGGCATCACCAGCGCGATCAACATCGTTGGGCTGAGACTGGCCAACGGCATCAACGCCTTGCTGATGCTGGTGCAAGCGCTGGTGCTGATCGCTTTCGTCGTGCTGTGTATCCATTACATCGGCGGCGATGCGAGCACGCCGCTGTGGACGGTCAAACCGTTCTTCAACGGCGACATGCAAATGCCGCTGATCATGAGCGGTGCGGCCATCGCCTGTTACTCGTTCCTCGGCTTCGACGCGGTCAGCACCCTGACCGAAGAAACCCGCGACCCGCGCCGCACCATTCCACGGGCGATCATGCTGATTACCCTGATCGGCGGTTTGATTTTCGTCGGCGTGTCGTACTTCGTGCAGATCGCGCATCCGTCGTTCCAGTTCGACAACGTCGACTCGGCGGCCTACGAAATTGCGCGCAACATCGGTGGCGACCTGTTCGTCTCGATCTTCCTGATCGGCCTGATCGTCGGCCAATTCGCGTCGGGTCTGTCAGCCCAGGCCAGCGGGTCGCGGTTGCTGTTCGCCATGGGCCGCGACGGTGTGCTGCCCAAGTCGTTCTTCGGCACCTTGCATGAGAAATTCGGCACGCCGGTCAACAGCATCATTCTGTGTGCAGTGGTGGCGTTGCTGGCGCTGAAACTCGACGTGACCACCTCGACCTCGTTCATTAACTTCGGCGCATTCCTGGCGTTCAGCCTGGTGAACCTGTCGGTGATCTTCCATTACTGGATCGCTGGCGAGAAGAAAGGCCCGCGTGAACTGGTGCTGTTCCTGGTGTTCCCGTTCATTGGCCTGGTCGCTGACCTGTGGCTAATGGTCAGCCTCGATCACCTGGCGATTTACCTGGGCCTGAGCTGGCTGGCGATTGGCGTGGTGTACCTGGCGGTGCTGACGGGCGGGTTCCGTCGCCAGCCACCGGAAATGGACTTCCAGGAAGCCACGTAACCCAAGCCTGGCAAATAACCTGTGGGAGCGGGCTTGCTCGCGAATGCGGTCTGACATTCAACATTCATGTTGCCTGACACACCGTATTCGCGAGCAAGCCCGCTCCCACATTTGATTTGTATTGCCACAATTAATCGGTGTTCAGGCGGAAAGTTTGGTCTGGTGCACCGGCAATTCAACCCTGAACGTAGTACCGGTCCCGACGACGCTGCGCACCGAAATATCCCCGTGATGCTTCTTCACGATCCCGTACGACAAAGACAACCCCAGCCCGGTGCCCTGGCCAATCGGCTTGGTGGTGAAGAACGGGTCGAAGATTTTCTGCAAGGTCTGCGGCTCAATCCCCGAGCCCGTGTCCGCCACTTCGATCCACACCGTCTCGCCCTCAAGTCCGGTGCTCAGGGTGATGGTGCCGCGTTCCGTGCCGATGGCCTGGGACGCGTTGACGATCAGGTTCATGATCACCTGATTGATTTGCGAGGGCAGGCATTCGATTTCCGGCAGCACCTGATATTGCTTGACCACATCGGCCTTGTACTTGAGTTCGTTGGCGACGATGTTCAGGGTCGATTCGATGCCCTGTTGCAGGTTGGCCCACTGCCATTCCTGGCTGGAATCCACCCGGGAGAAGTCCTTCAGATCCTTGACGATCTGCCCGACCCGGCTGATGCCGTCCTTGGACTCCTTGATCAGCAGTGGAATGTCTTCGCGCAGGAATTCCAGCTCGACGCGTTCGCGCAGTACATTCAAGCGCTCGATCACCTCGGGTGAAGTAATCGCTTCTTCGGCCCCCCGATAGGCATCGAGCATTTCCTGCAGTTGCTTGAAGTAGCCGTCCAGACACCCGAGGTTGGACGAAATGAAACCGATGGGGTTATTGATTTCATGGGCGACGCCGGCCGCCAGTTGCCCCAGCGAGGCGAGTTTCTCCGATTGCACCAGTTGCGATTCCAGCTGTTTGCGTTCGTCGATTTCCCGTTGCAACTCGACGCTGGCTTCCTTGAACTGCCGGGTTCGGCGTTCAACCATCTGCCCCAAATGATCCACCTGCACACTGGCGCGTTCGGTCATGTCCCATTTGGTCAGCAGGGTATTGGCCATCTGCTGGACTTCAATGTTGTCGAAGGGTTTTTTCAGGATCAACAACCGGTCATGGGCCTGCAAGCGGTCCAGCAGTTCATCCCACGAATAGTCGGAATAGGCGGTGCACACCACGACTTGCAGGCGCGGGTCTTCCTGCCACAGGTGTTCAATGGTCTGCGCACCGTCCCAGCCGTCGGGCATGCGCATGTCGACGAAGGCCATGGCGTAGGGACGGTTTTCCTTCAAGGCGAATTTGAGTTTGCCGAGGCCTTCCTGACCGCCGAAGGCCGAGTCCAGCTCGAACAGCGCGCTGGCGGATTTCGCCTCGGCGCCGAACAGCGCGGCTTCCATCTCATCCAGTTCCACGTGCTGCACCGGGTTCGGGGTGAGGATCTTGCGAAAATCGACGTGAATGGAAGGTGTGTCATCGATCAACAAAATGCGTCGATTCGAAGGGTTGCTCATGCGTCACCTACTACGGTTTTCAGGGGGATTTGCAACGTGAACTGTGCACCTTTGCCCGGCCCGTCGCTGTGGGCGGTAAGGTGGCCGTTCATCTCGATGGCGGCCAGGGCGCAGCTGTGCAGGCCGAATCCGTGGCCTTCCTTGCGGGTGGTAAAACCGTGGGCAAATATTCGCGTCATGTTTTCTTCGGGGATGCCTTCGCCGTCATCCTTGACGCTGACTTGCAGAATGGTGTCCTCGACGATTTTCACCCCAAGGGTCATCTGTCGTGGACGGTCGCTGAGATCGGACATGGCGTATTTGGCGTTGCTGATCAGGTTGATCAGGATCAACAGCAAGCGGTGCTTGTCGCCCATCACCCGGGGCACTTCGCTGTACTCCTTGACCACCGTGACATGGTGCCGGGTCAGGGCGCCGGAGTTCATGCGCAGGGCGTCCTCCAGCAATTCGCTGATCTGTACCGGCTCCATCAGGCTGTTGGCGCCCGCGTAGGACTGCTGGGTGGCGACGATGTCCTTGATGTGGTCGACGCTTTTGGTCAGTTGGGCGAGTTCGTCGGTCATGCCCTGTTGTTCCAGGGCAATGGCGTCCACCAGTTGATTGAGGTAGCCGGGCAGCAATTTGCCTTTGGGGTCGTCGCTCAGAAAGCTGCCCAGGTCCGCAGGATGTTCGTTGATCAGTTGCATTGCCTTGCCCAGCCCCAACGCCTTGCTGCTGCGCAGTTTGCGGGTGACCAGGTCGGCGGAGATGTTCACGCTGTTGAGCACGTTGCCGACGTTGTGCAACACGTTGGTGGCGATCTCGGCCATGCCGGCCTGACGCGCCGTGTCGAGCAGTTCGCTCTGGGTGTCCTTGAGTTCCCGGGTGCGTTCTTCGACCCGTAGTTCCAGGTCGTCGTTAGCCGTTTGCAGTGCTTTGTTGACGCGACTGATCTCGGTGAAGCTGCGCATCAGTCGGATCGCCAGGTACACCAGCACCAGGACCAGCAGCACGGAAAACACCAGCATGTAGAAGTGGTAACGCTGATAAATCACGTCGGCCTCCTGCTGGTCCTGGTTCAGCAGGCTGGTGATGTCGTCCAGGCGCTGGGCCACCGGGATGGCTTCAATGTTTTCCAGCAGGCGGTTGACGATCGGTTGTTCGCGCAGGATCAGCGCAATGTGGTTGCTCAGGATATCGATGGGGCCATGGAACGCATCCGGCAGCCGGGTTTTATTGATCCCCATTTTATTCAGGCCCACCAGGATGTCGGCGGCCTTGTCATCCGAGGTGACCTGGGCGAATTCCAGGGCGCTAAGCAGCAAATCGTAGGTGTCGGTGGCGATGTTCTGCAGTTGCAGTTGGTCGCTGCCCACCACTTCGGTCAAGGGTTGCTGGATGTCGTCCTCGGCGGTGGGCAAGAACGCCAGCGAGTTGCGCAGCACCGCGTTGTGGGACTTGAACTGTTCCACCAGGCGGGTTTTTTCCCCGATAGCGGCCAGGTACGCATCATGGCTGGTGTTCCAGACGGGGGAGTCGTTGCGCCCGTGGTTCGACTCCATGCTGTCGAACCGCTGCCACAGCTCGGTCATTTCGGTAAGGGGCGACACCAGCGGATCGTAGTTGTGGCTGATGGCGACCCTGGCCTTGAGTATCTCGGTTTCCCACTGCGCGTTGAGTTGTTTCATCCGCGCGATCAAATCCCGGGACTCGGTGTAGGTCGAGGTCTGGTCGGAGCTGGATTTGAGGTACAGAAACAGCAGGATCGAGGCCAGGGCGAGGGCCACCAGGCTGAGCAACGCCAGGCTGCGACGGCGGGACATTTTCATAATGGCTTGCCCTCCCATTCACCGGTCAGGGTCTTGAGGAATTTGATGATCAGCTTCTGGTCGTCGTCGGAGGGCACACGGCCAAGCTGAAACTTGAACATCACGTCCACGGCTTCTTCGAGGGTTTTCGCCGAGGCGTCGTGGAAGTACGGCGCGGTCACCGCGACGTTGCGCAGGCTCGGGACCTTGAACACGTTGCGGTCCTCTTCATCCTTGGTCACCAGGTAGCGTCCCAGGTCACTTTCGGTCGGGTTGCCCCGGGCCTGGAAGTAATCGCCCATGACCCCGAATTTCTGGAACATGTTGCCGCCGATGTTCACCCCTTGATGGCAGGAAATGCAGCCGTAGTCCTTGAAGCGCTGATAACCGTATTTTTCATCAAGGGTGAGTATGTCGGTGTTGCCTTGCAGGTATTGATCGAAGCGCGAGTTGCTGCTGAGCAGCGTGCGTTCGTAGCTGGCCAGGGCATTTTGCACATTGCCCATGGTCACGCCATCGCGGTAGGCATTGGCGAACGCGACTTTATAGGACGGGTCAGCGCTCAGCGTCTGTACCACGTGTTCCCAGTTACTGCCCATTTCGCTGGGGCTCTGCACCACTTCGTGGACCTGGGTTTCCAGGGTGTCGGCCCGGCCATTCCAGAACTGCCGGAAGTTCAGGGTCGCGTTGAACACGCTGGGGGTATTAACGACCACCGGTTGGCCGTTGAAACCGATGGAAAACGCTTTGTTGTCGGCGCCACCGCTTTCCAGTCGGTGGCAACCGGCGCAGGACAGGCTGCCGTTGACCGACAAGCGCGGTTCATTGAATAACTGGCGACCCAGTTCAACCCGTAGAGGGTTCTGCTGGGGCGCGGCGGGTAAGGGTTTGAGCGGTTCGTCCAGCGGTGCGCCGCTGGCGGTCAGGCAAATGGCCAACGCAAACACCGGGAGCAGAAAGGCACGGTCGGGCGACATCGAATGATTCCTTGGCAGTTGGCCTGCGTGTCGTTGCGCGTCGCTCATGTCTGGGCTGATGGCAGCGGTTTCACGGACATCAAATAATGTGCAAAAGCATCCGGTGCCACGGCTTTACTGAAGTAATAACCTTGGCCTTCCTCGCAGTGGTGGGCCTTGAGGAAGTCGAGCTGTTCGAGAGTTTCCACCCCTTCGGCGATGACGGTCAGCTTGAGGCTCTTGCCCAGGCTGATGATGGCGCTGACCAGGGCTGCGTCGCTGCTGTCACGGCTCAAGCCGCGAATGAACGACTGATCGATTTTCAGCACATCGATAGGAAACCGGCGCAGATAACTCAGGCTGGAATAACCGGTGCCGAAGTCATCGATGGCCAGGCGCACGCCCAAGGCCTTGATCCGGTTCAGGGCGGTCACGGTGGCATCCACGTTCTGCATCAACACGCCTTCAGTGATTTCCAGCTCTAGCAGCGTTGGCTCCATGCCGGTTTGCTTGAGGATCAACTCGATGCTCTCGACAAAGTCGCGCTGGCGGAAGTCGATGGCCGACACGTTCACGGAAATGCAGATGTCCGGTAGTCCGGCGGTCTTCCAGATGCACGCCTGACGACAGGCTTGCGCCATCACCCATTTGGTCAACGGCACAATCAAACCGCTGTCTTCGGCCACCGCGATGAAATCCGAGGGATACACCCAGCCTTGTCCCGGTTTTTTCCAACGGATCAACGCCTCGGCGCCGACCACCTGGCCATTGCTCAGGTCCATTTTTGGCTGGTAGTGCAGGACAAATTCGTTGCGCTCCAGGGCCAGGCGAATGCCCGACTCAATGCTCTGCTGTTCCCGGGCGCGCTGGTTCATTTCGTCGATGAAAAAGCTGAAATCGTTCGGGCCGTTTTCCTTGACGTTACGCATCGCGGTTTCGGCTTTCTTGATCAGCACGATGGCGTCGAGGCCGTCCTCGGGATAGATGCTGATCCCCAGGCTGGCGGTCACGCTCAAGTCGTGGCCGGCAATGTGTTGCGGCGCGCGGATGGCGTTCAAGAGTTTTTCGGCGATGCCCTTGGTCTGCTGCGGATGGCGGACATCGGCGAGGATCACCACGAACTCGTCGGAGCCATAGCGAAACACCGAGTCGGATTCGCGCACCGTGGCCACCAGGTTTTGGCCGACCCGTTTAAGCATCTCGTCGCCGGCCGGATGCCCCAGGGCATTGTTGATGCGCTTGAAGCGGTCCAGCCCCAGAAACATCACTGCCAGTTGTTTGTCATGGCGCCGGGACAAGGCCAGCGACTGGTTCAGGCGATCACCGAGCAACGTGCTGTTGGGCAACTCGGTGAGGATGTCGTACTGCAACAGGTGCGAGACCTTGAGCAATTCATGAACCCGGGCCTCGATGGTCTGCTCCAGGCTCAGCACTTTCATCGCCGCGTCCTGGGCCATCTGCCATTTCCAGGTCAGGGCACTGGCCATCTGGCGAATTTCCAGGCTGTCGAAGGGTTTTTTCAATACCAATAGCTGATCGCCGAATTCAAGCCGTTCGGCCATCGCTTCCCAGCTGTAATCCGAATACGCGGTGCACAAGGCGATTTGCAGGCTTGGATCGGCCTTCCACAACTCTTCAATGGTTTCCAGCCCGTCCCAGCCCGGCGGCATGCGCATGTCGGTGAACGCCAGGGCATAAGGGCGGCCCTCGGCCCGGGCGCGCTTGACCAGTTCCAGGGCTTCCTGGCCCTGATAGGCGGAATCGAGCTGGAAGGTCAGCCGATCTGGTTGCAGGGTGCCGAACAGTGCTTCTTCGGTGCCGGCCAGGGACTGTTCCTCTTCCGCGTCGGGGTCGAGGATTTTTCGAAAATCGAGATGGATCGAGGGCGTGTCGTCAATGATCAGGATGCGCCGGTTGGTCCGCACGAAGGGTGTCTTCATCCGTTTTCCTCCGTGGAACGCGGCGGATTGCCCAGGTTTGGGCCTGTTTCGCTGCCCGAGGGTACGATGCTCCCGGCTTTCAGCAGTTCGGCGGCTTGTTGGCTGCTGACCGCTTTGCTGAAGAAATACCCTTGGGCGTTCATCGGCGAACCCGTGGCCATCAGCGAACTGCGTTGCTCCTGGGTTTCGACACCTTCAGCAATGATTCCGATCCCTACATCACGTGCGAAATTGATAATTGCCCGCAAAGTGTTCGCGCTGGCCGGGTCCTGGGCGGCGGTGTCGATAAAGGCCTGGGCCAGTTTCAGGTGATTGACCTGGTAAGTCTTGAGGTAATCGAACGATGAATATTCTGTGCCGAAGTCATCGATGGCGATCTTCACCCCCAGCTCCCGCAGGCGCGGCAGCACATCGTTGTGGGTCCATTTGGTCTGGGCCAGGGTCGCCTCGGTGACGTCGAAACGCAGGTCCCAAGGGCACAACTCCCAGCGCGCGGTGGTGCGCAGCACGTCATAGATCAGCTCCGGACCGCTCTTGAGCTGGGCCAGGGACAGCTTGATCGCAATCACTGGCGGCGCCATGCCTTCGTCACGCCACTGGCGCATTTGCCGGCAGGCCTGGTCCAGCACCCAGTGGCCAAGGGCGACAATGGTCCCGGTTTTTTCCGCGGCTGGGAGGAACGACGGGCCTTCGAGTAACCCGCGGGTAGGGTGGTTCCAGCTGACCTGGGCTTCCATGCCGAGGATCTTGCCGGTGCTCAGGTCCACTTCCGGCCAGTAATGCAGTTCGAGCTCTTCGTGTTCGATAGCGGTTTTCAGGTCGCTGGCGATGGTCATGCGCTCGACCACTTCCTGATTGATCTCCTCGGAATGGAAGTGGTACTGGTTGCGGCCTTGCTCCTTGGAGCGATAGAGCGCCATGTCGGCCTGGGTCAGCAGGCTGTCGGCACTGAGAATGTCCGGGGTGCAACTGCTGATGCCGATACTGACCGAAGCCCGCACATCGTTGCCACCCAGGGAGTAGGGCAGCACCAGCGAATCGCGAACCTTGGCTGCCAGCGCCGCAGATTGGGTCGGGTCGCTGACATCGAGTTGCAGGATGGCGAACTCGTCACCGCCCAGGCGCGCGACCACATCGTTTTCGCGCACACAGGCCTTGATCCGCTGGGCCACTTCTTGCAGCAACAGGTCGCCCACCGGATGGCCGAGGGTGTCGTTGATGCGTTTGAAGTGATCCAGGTCCAGGTAAAAAATCGCGAACGCGGTGGCGCCCCGACGATTGGCCGCGAACGCCTGGTGCAGGCGCTCGATCAGCGTGGCGCGGTTGGCCAGCCCGGTCAGCCCATCGGTGCGGGCCAGCAAGGCGATTTTCTCTTCGGCGAGCCTGCGTTCAGTGATGTCGAGGATGATGCCTTCGACTTCGAGCAACCGTCCATCGGCGTCACGCACCGGGATATAGCGGTTTTCGACCCAGCGCCAGGCCCCGTCGCCGGTGCGCATGCGGAATTCGATGGACGCCCCTTCGGCATGGCGGTCCAGCACCCGCTCCATGGCGATGTCGACCTTTGGCAGGTCGTCCGGGTGAATCAGTTCCTTGGACCAATTGGCCGACGCCACCAGTTTGGCCGCGATGTGCCCGTATTTGGTGATGTTGTGGGAGATGTACATCAGCGGAAACGACGGCTCGCCGCGCAACCGATACAAAATGGTCGGGCTGTTCTGCACGATGATGTTGGCGTCGGACAACTCCAGGGTGCGCTCTTCGACCGCTTGTTCGAGCAGCGACATCTTCAGCGCGGCGTCTTCGGTCATTTGCCATTTGGCGGTGAGCGCACTGGCCATCTGGCGAATTTCAATGGCGTCGAAGGGTTTTTTCAGAATCAGCAGGCGATCGCCCAGTTCCAGGCGTTCGTCGATGTCTTCCCAGGAATAATCGGAATAAGCGGTGCACAGCGCCACTTGCAGCTTGGGATCGACTTGCCACAGCCGTTCGATGGTTTCCAGGCCGTCCCAGCCCGGTGGCATGCGCATGTCGATGAAGGCCATGGCGTAGGGCATGTCGTTGGCCAGCGCCGTTTCGACCTTGTTCAGGGCTTCAAGGCCCTGAAACGCCGAATCAAGCGTAAAGCTTTGCAGCGTTATAGCCGCCGTCGATCCGAAAAGCGCCCTTTCGGTGCTGTCCAGATCGTCGTCCACGATCGACTGCGGGCTGAGGATTTTCGCGAAATCCCCATGAATCGAGGCGGTGTCGTCGACGATGAGGATTCGCCGGTTGGCCCTTGCAAGCAGCGCATTCATAGGCATGCGCCCGGGGTGACAGCAATGCGAAACGGTCTGTTCATAGGGGCATCCTTTCCCTGATCACCTGGCCGAACGGTTACAGAATGTAGATCCGAGTTCGCTGAGCATAGCCCCCTTGTCTGGAGTTCGCTTGGGTGTATGGAATGAATCAATTGCCGGTAGTGTCTGAAAATCATCTAGCCTGTAGGTCAGGCTCCGGCAAGAGTGGATGTTTGTCGTGGGCCTGACACAACGGAAGACCCGTTTCACTTGAGGTGACGCCATGGAAGAGCAACTCCCCACGACTTTGACCGATAAACCCAAGGTGTTACTGGTCGACGACGAGGAATCAATCCTCAGCAGCCTGCGTCGGTTGCTGCGCAGCCAGCCCTACGACGTGCTGCTGGCCACCAGTGGTGCCCAAGCCCTGGAGATCATGGCGCAGCACAGTGTCGATCTGGTGATGACCGACGCGCGCATGCCCAATATGGATGGCGCTACGTTGCTGGCCCATATCCATCAGCTCTACCCGACGACCACGCGCATCCTGCTCACGGGTTACGCAGACCTGCCGACGATCATCAAAGCGATCAACGACGGGCAGATCCACCGTTACATCAGTAAACCCTGGAACGACGAGGAAATGCTTCTGACGCTGCGCCAGGCCCTGGAACATCAGCATTCCGAGCGCGAACGCCGGCGTCTGGTGCAGTTGACCCGCCAGCAGAACGATCAACTGAAAACCCTCAATACCACCCTGGAAAAACACGTCGCGGCGCGCACCTCCGAGCTGCAACAGACCGCCGACATGCTCGACCTGGCGTATGAAGAGCTCAAACACAGCTATGTCACCGGCACCGAGGTGTTCTCGTTGCTGGCCAACCTGCGTCTGCCGCCGGCCAAGCAGACCAACCGCCAGATCATCGAGCTGGTGCGGGTGTACTGCAAACTCCATGGGCTGGACGAGGGCACCAGCCGTGACCTGACCATGGCCGCCGCGCTCTACAACATCGGCAAGCTGAGCTGGACCGACAGCATGATGATCACGCCGTCGGACATGCTGCATCACCTTGATCGTGATCGTTATCGCGAGTATCCGAAGCAGAGCGAGTCGCTGCTGATGACCCTCGACCCGATGAAAGATGCCGCCCGTCTAATCCTGCACCACCAGGAACGCTGGGACGGCAGCGGTTTCCCGGACCGACTCAAGGGTGAGGCGATTCCGTTCGGTTCACGGTTGCTGAAACTGGCGGTGGATTTCATCGAGTTGCAGCGCGGGTTGATCCTTGAGCGGCAGATGAACAGCGACGAAGCGCTGGTGTATATCCGCAGCTATACCGGACGGCTCTACGATCCCGAACTGGTGGAAGATTTCATTCAGATCTGCGCCGCGTACCTCAGCGATGTGACGCTGGCCGATCCATCGGTCAAGGTCCTGACCACCCGGGACCTGGTGTCGGGCATGATCCTGGCGCGTAACCTCAACGCCGACAACGGCATGCTGTTGCTCAATGCCGGCAAGGTGCTGAACGGGCCGCTGGTGGAAAAACTGATCGCCTTCGAAACCATGGAAGGGGCGAAATACAGCGTCTTTGTGAAAGTCCCCGAGGAAGTGGAAGCCTTGCTGGAGCGTGCTACTTCGTAAACACCGCAGGGTCTTCGACGAACACTTGTAGGAGCCAGGCTTGCCGGCGAAGGCGATTTCAAAGACGCCTTCGCCGGCAAGCCTGGCTCCTACAGGTTATTCTTGCGCCTTTCAGTCAAGGCCATTCCTCATCCATGTCCACTTCACCCCGCATCATCCATATCGCCGCCGCCCTGCTGATCGGCCCCGATGGCCGCACATTGCTGGTACGCAAACGCGGGACCGAGGCCTTTATGCAACCGGGCGGCAAGATCGAAGCTCATGAGCAACCGGCCCACGCGCTGGCCCGCGAGCTTGAAGAGGAACTGGGCCTGGTCATCGATCCGGCGCAAACCACCTATTTGGGCCAGTTCTCGGCACCGGCCGCCAACGAACCGGGTTTTATCGTTCAGGCCGAACTCTTTCTGCTGACCATCGACGCAAACGTCACGCCGGCCGCCGAGATCGAAGAAGTGCGCTGGATCGACCCGGCCACCGACGGCCATCTCACGCTGGCGCCATTGACACGGGACGTGATCCTGCCGTTTTATCGAGCCTCGCTGACAGCGATCGCCTGATCATCACCGGACCAAGGACTGCCCCATGATTCCCCTTCAAGACTTGCTGATATTCGCCGCCGCCGCATTGCTGATGGTACTGACGCCGGGGCCGAACATGATCTACCTGATCTCCCGTTCAATCTGCCAGGGGCGTAAGGCCGGCGTGACCTCGTTGCTCGGGGTGGTGGCGGGGTTTTTCGTGCATTTGTTCGCCGCCGCAGCCGGTTTGACCGCAGTGTTCCTGGCGGTGCCGATGGCGTATGAAGTGTTGAAATGGGCCGGCGCCCTGTACCTGGTGTGGCTGGCCTGGCAAGCGGTCAAACCCGGCGCACGCTCACCGTTCGAAGCGCAGCAATTGCCGCCGGACTCGTCGCGAAAACTGATCACCATGGGCTTTCTTACCAGCGCCTTGAACCCGAAGATCGCGGTGTTTTACCTGTCGGTGTTTCCGCAGTTCATCATCCCGGAACATGGTTCGGTGTTTACCCAGAGCGTCATCCTCGGCCTGACCCAGATCAGCGTGAGTTTCTGCGTCAACCTGCTGATTGCGTTGTTCGCCGCCGGCATTGCGTCGTGGTTCGTCAGCAACCCGACCTGGCTGGCGGTACAACGCTACTTCATGAGTTTCGTGCTGTCGGCATTGGCGGTACGGTTGATGCTTGAACAGCGCAACGCGGTGTGATCATGTGGATTGAACGCCTGGATGCCAGCCACGCCCTGGACTATCGGGAACTGATGCTCGAAGCCTACGACCGGCATCCGCAAGCGTTCACCTCCAGCGTGCGCGAACGTGCCGCGATGCCGCTGAGTTGGTGGGAGTCGCGATTGACCAGCAAGCTAGATGTTGTGTTCGGGGCGTTTGAGGAGGGCAAGCTGTCGGGCATCGTCGGCCTGGCCTTTGAACCCCGGGAAAAGGCTCGGCACAAGGCAACGCTGTTCGGCATGTACGTGTCCGGCCAGGTCCGCCAGCGCGGGCTTGGTTTTGAATTGGTCCAGGCAGCACTGACCGAAGCGCAAAATCGCCCAGGCCTGAAGCTGATTCAGTTGACCGTTACGGCTGGCAATGACGCAGCGTTCAAGCTGTACCAGCGTTGCGGCTTTATCCAGTTCGGCCTGGAACCGCTGGCAGTGCGGGTCGGCGAAGACTACTTCGACAAGATCCACATGTGGCGCGAGATTTAAGAGTCACCGAGGGTCTTTAGGTGCACAAATAACCTGTAGGAGCGAGGCTTGCCCGCGAAGGCGTCCTTGAGGCTGCAAAAAGCTTCGCGGGCAAGCCTCGCTCCTACAAGGATTGTGTCGTGTCAGCGAACCGCGCTGACGCCGTCGAGTGTCGAGAACGACGTGTCCTTCGCCGTCAGCAAGAAATCGCGCATGTACGGTGCATCCAGCATGTCCGCGCGGATCCCGGCGTACAGCGTCGCAAACAAGCCTTTTTCCCCCAGCCGCTTGGCCTTCACATAACCCCGTGAACTGTATTCATGCAGCGCCCAATGGGGCATGCCGCACACGCCGCGTCCGCTGGCCACCAGTTGCATCATCATCACCGTCAGTTCCGATGTTCGGACCTGGGCCGGTTCGACGTCGGCGGGTTCCAGAAAACGGGTGAAGATGTCCAGCCGATCCCGCTCTACCGGGTAGGTGATCAAGGTTTCTGTGAGCAAATCTTCCGGCACGATGTACGCCTTGCTCGCCAACCGGTGCTGGTTGGCCACTGCGAGCATCGCTTCGTAGGTGAACAACGGCACGTAGGTGATCCCGGCCAGTTCCAGCGGATCGGAAGTCACCACCAGATCCAGATCGCCACGGGCCAGGGCCGGCAGCGGGGCGAAGGAGAAGCCCGAGGCCAGGTCGAGTTCTACTTCCGGCCAGGCGTCGCGGAACTGATCGATGGTCGGCATCAGCCACTGAAAGCAACTGTGGCACTCGATCGCCATGTGCAAACGCCCGGCAGTGCCGCCGGCCAGCCGCGCAATATCGCGCTCGGCGCCACGCAGCAACGGCAGGGTGGCGTCGGCCAGTTGCAGCAGGCGCAAACCGGCGCTGGTGAAACGCACCGGTTTGGTCTTGCGCACGAACAGCGGCATGCCCATGCGTTCTTCCAGCTCCTTGAACTGGTGGGACAGGGCCGATTGCGTCAGGTGCAGGCGGTCGGCCGCATCCACCAGGCTATCGGCTTCGCGCAAGGCATGCAGGGTCTTCAGGTGACGGATTTCAAGCACCGGGGGCTCCATGAGGAAAACTTGTGATCAACACGAAAAGGTTGAGTTTGTCTCATGTTGGGTTGGCTGTCGACAATAGGCCCACGTTTTTACAACATCTTTAAAGGGAGAAATTCACCATGGCTCTGGCCCACACACTTGGTTTCCCGCGCATCGGCGCTGACCGCGAACTGAAAAAAGCCCTCGAATCCTACTGGAAGGGCGATCTCGATCAGGACGCTTTGAAAGCCGTTGGCCGCCAACTGCGCGCCACCCATTGGCAATTGCAGAAAGACGCCGGCATCGATTTGCTGCCGGTCGGCGACTTCGCCTGGTACGACCAGGTGCTGAGCCATTCCCTGGCTTTCGGCGTGGTGCCCGAGCGTTTCGACAGCACTCTGGATGCCAGCGGCCAGCCGACCCTCGACACCTTGTTCGCCATGGCCCGTGGCGCCACTGCCGCTTGCTGCGGCGGCGAACACAGCAAAGCGCAATACGCCCAGGAACTGACCAAGTGGTTCGACACCAACTACCACTACCTGGTCCCGGAATTCAGCGCTGACCAGCAGTTCAAACTGAGCTGGGAACAGCTGTTCGACGAAGTCGCCGAAGCCAAGGCCCTGGGCCACAACGTCAAACCGGTGATCATCGGCCCGCTGACTTATCTGTGGCTGGGTAAAGCCAAAGGCAACGACTTCGACAAGCTCGAACTGCTGGAACGCCTGCTGCCGGTCTACAACGAAATCCTCGGTCGCCTCGCCGAACAAGGCGTGGAATGGGTGCAGATCGACGAACCGATCCTGACCCTCGACCTGCCACAAGCCTGGAAAAGTGCCTTCGAGCGCGCTTATCACATCCTTCAATATTCGCCGCTGAAAAAACTCGTGGCGACTTACTTCAGCGGCCTGGAAGACAACCTCGGCCTGGCCGTCAGCCTGCCGGTGCAAGGCCTGCACATCGACGCGGTGCGTGCGCCGGACCAACTCGGCCAAGTGCTGGATCGCCTGCCGACCTACAAGATTCTCTCGGTCGGCCTGGTCAACGGGCGCAACGTCTGGCGCTGTGAACTGGAACAAGTGCTGGCGCAGCTGCAACCGGCGCAGGAGCGTTTTGGCGACAACCTGTGGGTCAGCAGTTCCTGTTCGTTGCTGCACAGCCCGGTGGATCTGGAGCGCGAAGACAAGCTCGACCCGGAACTGAAATCCTGGCTGGCCTTCGCTGTGCAGAAGTGCGGTGAAATTGCCGTGCTGCGCGATGCCCTCAACGACCCGCAAGCGCCCAAGGTGCAAGCCGCGTTGGCCGAAAGCCGCGCAATCCAGGCTAGCCGTGCGCAGTCGCCGCGCATCCATAAAGCTGAAGTCCGGGCTCGCATCAACGCCATTGGCGCCAAAGACAGCCAACGCCATTCGCCGTTCGCCAAACGCATCGAACAGCAGCGTGCACGCCTGCAATTGCCGGCGTTCCCGACCACCACCATCGGCTCGTTCCCGCAGACCGGTTCGATCCGTCTGGCCCGTCAGGCGTTCAAGCAAGGCAAGCTGTCGGCCAACGATTACACCGACGCCATGCACAGCGAAATCCGCCACGCGGTGCAAGTCCAGGAGCGCCTGGGCCTGGATGTGCTGGTGCACGGTGAAGCCGAGCGCAACGACATGGTCGAATACTTCGCAGAACAACTGGACGGCTACCTGTTCACCCGTTTCGGCTGGGTGCAGAGCTACGGTTCCCGTTGCGTCAAACCGGCGATCATTTACGGCGACCTGAGCCGCCCGAACGCCATGACCGTCGACTGGATCACCTACGCGCAGAGCCTGACCGACAAAGTCATGAAAGGCATGCTCACCGGTCCCGTGACCATGCTGATGTGGTCGTTCCCGCGGGAAGACGTGTCGCGCAAAATCCAGGCGCAGCAACTGGCCCTGGCCCTGCGTGATGAAGTGGTCGACCTGGAAAACGCCGGCATCAAAATCGTGCAGATCGACGAAGCCGCGTTCCGCGAGGGCTTGCCGCTGCGCCGGGCGCAATGGCAGGAATACCTCGACTGGGCGGTGGAAGCCTTCCGCTTGAGCGCCTCCGGTGTGCGCGACGAAACCCAGATCCACACCCACATGTGCTACAGCGAATTCAACGACGTGATCCAGTCCATCGCCGCCATGGACGCCGACGTGATCACCATCGAAACCTCGCGTTCGGACATGGAGTTGCTGGAAGCCTTCGAAGCCTTCGACTACCCGAACGACATCGGTCCGGGCGTGTATGACATCCACTCGCCACGGGTGCCGGACACGGCCGAGATGGTCAAGTTGATGACGAAGGCAGTGAAGCGCATCCCTGCCGAACGCCTGTGGGTCAACCCGGATTGCGGCTTGAAGACCCGTGCGTGGCCAGAGACTGAGGCGGCGCTGGTGAACATGGTGGCGGCGGCGCGGCAGTTGCGCAGTCAGTTGGCATAAAGTCCTGCGGCGCCTGGTCTGGCGCCTTCGCGAGCAGGCTCGCTCCCACATTGGATTGATGTCGCACACAAAGTTTGTGATCGACACACATCCTGTGGGAGCGATCCTGCTCGCGAATGAACGATAACGCGGTCTCGAAAAATGACCGCTCGGCAATCTTCATCAAACTGTCACGCAACTGTGGCAGCGCGCTTGAACAAACTTCATCAGACTCGCGCTCTACTGGGGTTCTGCGTTTCGGTGTTTTTCATGCGTGTATTTCTTTTCGTGGCAGCGCTGTTATTCAGCCTGCCGTCCCTTGCGGCGTCGCGCTGCGACGTCAATGTGCCGACTGAACATGTCGATCTGGACCAGGTGAGCCTGGCGTACCAGAGCATCGGCCGTGCGTCCGATCCGGCATTGCTGTTGGTGATGGGCCTGGGCGGGCAACTGATCCACTGGCCGGACGAAGTCGTGGTTGCCTTGTGTCAGCAGGGCTTTCGGGTGATTCGCTATGACAACCGCGATGTCGGGCTGTCGACCTGGCGCCAGGCCCCGGCCAACGCCAACCTGACCTTCGAAGTGCTGCGCTACAAACTCGGCTTGCCGGTGGCGGCGCCGTACACCTTGACCGACATGTCCGAGGACGCGTTGGGGCTGATGGACGCGTTGCACATCGAGCAGTTTCACGTGCTGGGCGCGAGCATGGGCGGGATGATCGCCCAGCATATGGCGGCCATGGCGCCGCAGCGGATCGAGAGCCTGACCTTGATCATGACCAGTTCCGGGGCCGAAGGCTTGCCGGCGCCGAGTGCGGCGCTGGTGCAATTGTTGTCGCGCCGGGGCGCGCCGAATCGCGAAGTGGCGCTGGAGCAACAGGCGGATTTGCTCGCGGCCCTGAGCAGCCCAACCGTGAGTGATGACCGGCAAGCGTTGCTGCAACAAGCGGCGGCCTCCTACGACCGGGCGTTCAACCCCGAAGGTGTGAAGCGCCAGATCATGGCGATCCTCGCGGAGCCGAGCCGGGTGGCGTTGCTCAACCAATTGCGCGTGCCGACGCTGGTGGTGCACGGCACGGCGGACCCGTTGTTGCCGGTGATGCACGGCGTACACCTGGCGGCGCATATTCGCGGCAGTCAGTTGAAACTGATCCCGGGCATGGCCCATCGTTTCCAGGAAGCGTTCAAGGCGCCATTGCTGGCGGCGGTGTTGCCGTACTTGCAGTCCCACCGCGAAGACACCTCGCATTGGGCGCAGATCGAACCGGTGGCAACCCCCAACCTCCTGTAACACCGCAAACCCAACTGTGGGAGCGGGCTTGCTCGCGAAAGCGGCGTGTCAGTCGACATCGATGCAGCTGACACACCCTCTTCGCGAGCAATCCCGCTCCCACAGGGGGATTTGCGTTGGACACAGGGATCTACTGCAACCCCAGCCCCGTCGGGTGTATTGTTCGAGCTTTCCAGCGCGACATCAGCCTGCGAGGTACACGATGAGTAACTCCCTGAAAATCGATTTTGTCAGCGACGTGTCCTGCCCCTGGTGCGTCGTTGGCCTGTATGGCCTGACCAAAGCGCTGGACCTGCTGGGTGAGGAGGTGCAGGCCGAGATCCGCTTCCAGCCGTTCGAGCTGAACCCGAACATGGGCCCGGACGGCCAGAACATCACCGAACACATCACCGAAAAATACGGTTCCACCCCCGAGCAATCGCAGAAAAACCGCGAGATGATCCGCGCCCGTGGCGCCGAAGTCGGGTTTGCCTTTCGCACCGATGGCAACAGCCGCATCTACAACACCTTCGATGCGCACCGCTTGCTCTACTGGGCCGGTCTGGAAGGGTTGCAGTTCAATTTGAAAGAGGCGCTGTTCAAGGCGTATTTCACCGATGGCGGTAATCCGTCGGACCCCGCGCAATTGGCGCAGATCGCGGAAAGTGTTGGGCTGGATCGGCAACGGGCCGAGGCGATTCTGGCCTCGGATGAATACGCCAAAGAGGTTCACGAGGAAGAACAGTTGTGGCTGTCGCGCGGGGTGAGTTCGGTGCCGACGGTGGTGTTCAACGGGCAGTACGCGGTGACTGGCGGGCAGCCGGTGGAAACGTTCGTCGGGGCGATCCGGCAGATCATGAGCGAGGCGAAGGGCGGTACCGTCAGCTGATCCTTCGGCGAACACGGTTAATGTGGGAGCGGGCTTGCTCGCGAAGGCGGAGTGTCAGTCACCATCAATGGAGCTGACACTCCGCTTTCGCGAGCAAGCCCGCTCCCACAAGGTTTTGTGGTCAGCGGACGATCTTGTCCACATGAATCCCCAGTTTCTTCAGCCGATACCAGAAGCTGCGCTCGGAGATCCCGATCAACTGCGCCGCCGCAGCCTGCACGCCATTGCTCTGTTGCAGCGCCGCCAGAATGTAAGCTTTTTCGACTTCCGCCAGCGCCGCTTCCAGGTCCGCCGGCACGCCGTTGTGTTCAATCAGCACGCCACTGTCGGCGGGCCGTGAGGCAAACAAATACGCCGGCAAATCATCGTCCTCAATCACCGACCCACTCGCCACAATCGTCGCGCGCTCGACACAGTTCTGCAGCTCACGAATATTCCCCGGCCACGAATAATTGGCCATGGCTTGCAACGCCGCCGCACTGAATCCGCTGAAGCGTTTGCCCGCCGCGGCCCCCAGGGTATTAGCAAAATGCCGGGCCAGCGGGGCGATGTCTTCGACCCGTTCGCGCAGGGCCGGCAGCGGGATCGGAAACACGTTGAGCCGGTAATACAAATCTTCGCGAAACTCTTTTTTGGCCACCGCATCCAGCAGGTTTTTGTTAGTGGCGGCGATCACCCGCACATCGACTTTGCGCTCGCGCGGATCGCCCACCGGCTCGATCACCCGTTCCTGCAACGCGCGGAGGATTTTCGCCTGCAAGGCCAAGGGCATTTCGCCGATCTCATCGAGAAACAACGTGCCCTTGTCCGCTTGCTGGAAACGCCCGACCCGATCCGCCACGGCGCCGGTAAACGCACCTTTGCGATGGCCAAACATTTCGCTTTCCAGCAAGCCTTCGGGGATCGCCGCGCAGTTCACCGCCACAAACGGCTTGTCGGCGCGGTTACCGTGTTTGTGAATGGCCCGGGCGACCATTTCCTTGCCGGTGCCGCTTTCGCCGGTCAGCAGAATGGTGGCGTTGCTTTCGCGCACCGAGTCGATGGCTTGCAGCACTCGGCGAAAACTCGGGCTGTCGCCCACCAGGCTGTCGATCTGCTGGTGTTCGTCGAGTTCGGCGCGCATGCGCTGGTTGTCTTTGAGGATGTCGCGAAATTGCAGGGCCTTGCTGACGGTGATGTCCAGTTCGTCGATGTCGAACGGCTTGGCGATGTAGTCGAAGGCGCCGTTGCGCATTGACTGCACGGCGTTTTTCACCGTGCTGTAGGCGGTCATCACGATCACCGGCAACTGCGGGAAACGGTTTTTGATTTCCGCGAGCAATTGCGGGCCGTCCATGCCGGGCATGCGCCAGTCGCTGATCACCAGGTCGATGTCCTCGCACTCCAGCACCTTGAGCGCGTGCAGGCCGTTGCCGGCGGTGAACACGGTGATGCCGTTCTGACTCAGGGCCGATGCCAGCAGGTCGCAGAGCTTGGGCTCGTCGTCGACCACCAGTACGTTATGTGTCATCGCTCGCCTCGTCGAAGTCTTCGCCATGGGTCGGAATGTACAGGCTGAAGGTAGCGCCGGCATCTTTTTCGCTGGTGCATTCGATGTGCCCGTCATGGTTTTCCATGATCGAAAACACCTTGGCCAGACCCAGGCCCGTGCCGGATGCCTTGGTGGTCACAAATGGTGTGAAGATCCGTTCGAGCATGTCCGGTTCGATGCCCTGGCCGGTGTCTGCGACGCTGATGATGGTGTGGGAAGCATCGCGGTTGATGCCCAGAGTCAGGTGGCCGCCATCGGGCATGGCGTCGATGGCGTTGACGATCAGGTTCAACCCGGCCTGCTTGAGCTGGCGCGCATCGGCGTACAGGGTCGCGCCCGGTGCCTGATCATCGATGTGCACCTCGATGTTGTGGCTGGCCAGCTCCGGGGCGCAAAACCCCACCAACTCATCCACCAGCGGTCGCGCCGGTTGGGTCGAACGCAGCGGCGCGCTGGGTTTGGCGAAGTCGAGGAAATCGGTGATCAGGTCATTGATGCGGCTGACTTCGCTGACCACGTATTCCAGGTGACGCTTGTCGGTCTCGGGCAGATCCGCGCGGCGGTGCAGCAATTGGGTCGCGGTCTTGATGATGCCCAGCGGGTTGCGAATTTCATGGGCCAGGCCCATGGCGACTTCGCCCAGCGCATGCAAACGGTCGCGGCGGCGCAGTTGCGACTCCAGGTGCTGCAACTCACCCAGGCGTTCGCTCATGTGGTTGAACGTGCTGCTCAGTTCGGCCAGTTCGTCGCCGCCGGTAACCGCCAAACGCTGGCGATAGTCCCCGGCGATCACCGCTTGCACGCCTTTGGACAAGCCGCGCAACGGTTGGGTCAGGCGTTGCGATACCAGCCAGCCGACACCGAGGGACGCTGCCGAACTGAGCAGGAAGATCAGGATGAACAGGTTGCTCTGATTCACCAGCCCGACCAGGCTGGTGTGGCGCAGCAAACCGCTGAAAATCACGCCCTGGAGTTCGCCGTTTTCGTTGAGGATCGGCCGATAGATGCCGCTGTAGCGACTGGTGAATTGTTCGGTCGGCTGCTTGGTGGTGCGCAGGATCTGTTCGATTTTTTCCGGCACCGCCGCCGGGTGATCCTCGAAGCGCTGACTGGAGAAAATCTCGGAAAAGTCATTGCCCTTGGCCAGGTACAAACGCAAGTCCAGCGAGTGCACATCGGAGACGCTGGTCAGGAAGCTGTTATCGAGGTAAGTGGCGATTACCAG
This sequence comes from Pseudomonas sp. 5Vm1k, assembly GCF_056161485.1. Lineage (NCBI taxonomy): Bacteria > Pseudomonadati > Pseudomonadota > Gammaproteobacteria > Pseudomonadales > Pseudomonadaceae > Pseudomonas > Pseudomonas sp. 5Vm1k. The sequence goes on along the minus strand of NZ_JBSPCZ010000006.1, from coordinate 358,842 downwards.
TTTGTAATCGACGCCGTCCTGTTCGGTCTCGAAGGTCGAGACCACCGTGCCGGTGGCGACACCACCGATTTGCAAGGTTTGCATCACCGCTTTGGGCGCGGTGCTGATCTGCCGCACGATGTCATCGGCGGCGGTGCTGAACACCACTTTGTGATCGCTGTTGCGCACCAGCGCGACGACGTCGATGCCCATGGAATCGGCAATGTCGGTGGTCAGGCGGTCGTGGCGCAGCGACAACTTATCCACCGGCGGGCGGGTGTAACGCAGGAACAACTGCGCGGCCCGGGCGTTGTCCCGCAGGATTTCGCTGATCTCGTCCTCGACAATCTTGGTCGATTCCTGCAGCCAGATGCGCACGTTGCTGTCGAAAATCTGTGACAGGGTGGTGGCCGCCAGTTCTGCGGCGATCATGGTCGGGATCACGCTGACCAGCCAGAAGGCCAGGACCAGTTTGCGTTGCAGGCTCCAGCCGGAGAGGGCGAAGGGTCGGGCTTTGGCAGGTCGGTGTTTGGTCATCGGGTTCGCTTGTCGAATGCCATGGCGGGAGAAATCGTGAGGCCTGGTTCAATACAGTAGCCGACATTGCCCCGCCGGTGGCGACCCGTCTGCAACGGGTTCGCCATGGGCTCAGGCCAGTTGCCGATATTCCTGGCGCAGAGGTTGCGGGGTGGAGCGTTGTTGAATGAAACGCTGTTGGATGAAGTCGATGCTCAGTTCAATCACCCGGCGGTATTGCAGGTCGACGGTGATCATGTGATAGCAGTCGTCCAGCAGCACCTTGACCACCGGCCCGCCGAGCTTGCGTTCGACGTAATCGGCGTTCCAGCGGCTGGTGATGTCGTCTTCGATGGAGTGCAGCACCAACGCTTGGGTGGTGATCGATGGCATGCATTTTTTCACCACGGCATTGAGTCGGTGCAACTCGCGCACGGTGACGCCTTCCATGGTCAGCAAACCGGCCGCGCTGCTTTCGCCTTCTTTCATCTGGCGTTCGACGATGGCCCGCAGGCGTTCATTCTTGATGCCGTAGGGCGGTTTTTCTTCGAAGCTGCAAAGATGCACGCCGAATGGAATTTTCATCAGCAACGGCGTCAGGAACGCCAGTTTGTTGATGCTCCAGCCGTCGTAGCGCAGGGTGGTCGAGTACAGCAGCAAGCCTTCGATTTGCCCCGGATGCTCGGCTGCCAGGTACATCGACAGCACCGCGCCCATGGACAAGCCGCCGACGAACACATGCTCGTGCTTGCGCCGCACGCCGACGAAGGTGTTGCGCGCGCTTTCGTACCAGTCGCGCCAGCCAGTGGCTTGCAGGTCGGCGTTGCCCCCGCAGTGGCCGGCCAGGGTCGGCACGTAGACCGTGTGCCCGGCTTTCGCCAGGCCCATGGCCACCCGACGGAGTTCCGTCGGGGTGCCGGTGAGGCCGTGGATCAACAGCACCGCGACCTCGCCCGAGCCGAGAACGAAACCGGCGTTGCCTTCGCCCATGTCGATCTCGTGTTCGTTCATCGCTTCATGGCCCGATGCAGCAAACGGTCGAGGAGGGCGATACCCAGGTCAATTTCCGGGTAGCTGATTTCCAGCGACGGGGCCAGGGTGATCACGTTTTTGTAGTAGCCGCCCACGTCGAGGATCAGGCCCAGGCGTTTGCCGTCGATTTCGATGTCGCCCTTCATGCCTTCGTCGACCATGAAATCCAGGGTCGCCTTGTCCGGGGTGAAACCGTCCGGGCCGCAGATTTCGCAGCGCAGGGCCAGGCCCAGGCCATCGACGTCGCCGATGATCGGGTAGCGTTTCTGCAGGTCTTTCAGGCCTTCAAGGAAGTATTTGCCCTTGGCCATGACCATCGCGCCGTAATCGACTTCGCTGGTCATCTTGAACATTTCCAGGCCGACCGCAGTGCCCAACGGGTTGGACGCGAAAGTCGAGTGAGTCGAACCCGGCGGGAAGATTTTCGGGTTGATCAATTCTTCCTTGGCCCAGATGCCGCCCAGCGGGTTGAGGCCGTTGGTCAGCGCCTTGCCGAAGACGATCACGTCCGGTTTGACGTCGAAGTGTTCGATCGACCACAGCTTGCCGGTGCGCCAGAAACCCATCTGGATTTCATCGACGACCATCAAGATGCCGTGCTGATCCAGCACGTGCTTGAGTTCGCTGTAGAAGTTCATCGGCGGGATCACGTAGCCGCCGGTGCCCTGGATCGGCTCGACGTAGAAGGCTGCGTATTCGCTCTGGCCGACTTTCGGGTCCCAGACGCCGTTGTATTCAGTCTCGAACAAACGGGCGAATTGCTGCACGCAATGGCTGCCGTATTCTTCCTTGGTCATGCCTTTCGGGCCACGGAAGTGGTACGGGAACGGGATGAAATTGGCACGCTCGCCGAAGTGGCCGTAGCGACGACGATAGCGGTAGCTGGAGGTGATCGACGACGCGCCGAGGGTGCGACCGTGGTAACCGCCTTCGAAGGCGAACATCAGGCTCTTGCCGTTGGTGGCGTTACGCACGACTTTCAGCGAGTCCTCGATGGACTGCGAACCGCCGACGTTGAAGTGCACACGACCGTCGAGGCCGAACTTGTTCTTGGCATCGACTGCGATCATTTCCGACAGCTCGATTTTGCCTTTGTGCAAGTACTGGCTGGCGATCTGCGGCAGGGTGTCGATCTGTTGTTTCAGTGCGTTGTTCAGGCGCGGGTTGGCGTAACCGAAGTTAACCGCCGAGTACCACATTTGCAGGTCGAGGTAGGCCTGGTCTTCGGTGTCCCACACGTACGAGCCTTCGCAGCGGCTAAAGATGCGCGGCGGGTCGATGTAGTGGACGGTGTCGCCGTAGGAGCAATATTTGGCTTCTTTATCCAGAAGGATCTGGTCTTCGGGCGTAGCGATGCGGATATCAGACATGATTGAAGAGTTCCTGATTGTTTGACGCGTAGTCAGAAGTGGTTTCAAGGGCGAAGTCGGTCGCATTGGCGGCGCGGCCGGCCGGCAGTTGGGCCAGCAGGGCCGGGAGTTCGGCGAAGCTATCGAAGCGGGCGTAGGCGATGCCGTTGCGCTCGCAGTGCTCGGCCAGGCGATCCTTGGCGAACACGAAGTCGGCGGTGGAGGCCACGCACATGTCGGACTGACCGTCGCCGATCACCAACACCCGTTTGCTCTTGGGCGTGGACTTGCATTTGCAGTTGCCGGAAGCGGCGCGGCAGGCGTCGCTGGAATACGGGAAGTCGATACGCCAGCTCTCGTGGCCAAGTTGGCGCAAGCGGTTGGCGAGGATCGGCAGCAGGGTCACGTAGTTGCGCGCAAGAATCCGCGCAATGCCTTGCTCGATGCCGTCGCTGACCACTTCGAGGGTGGCACCGAGGCCGATCACGTGATCGACGAAGTCGGGGAAGTCCGGGTCGATTTCGATCGTGTCGAAGAACGCGAGCAGTTCGGTCGGCGTGGCCTTGACCAGCGAGAGCTGGCGGCTGAGGCATTCACGGGAACCGATGTCGCCTTGCAGCCACTCGTTTTCGATCGCTTCCCAACTCGGGTCGGCGAACTGCTGGAGGATGCTGTCGATCACGTCGGTGCGGGTGATGGTCCCGTCGAAATCACACACGATATGCCAGTCAATCATCTGTTTACCTATTTGGCAGGGCGCGCTGTTTGCGCTTGCAAAAGGGGTAGAGCAGGGAGTGTGCCAATCGGGTAGAGCCCCGTATTTCCGGGGTTCTAGCGGATGTGTGTGTCGGCGAAGCTACAATTTTTGTAGGTCGCTACAAACAACATGAGTGCTTGCGCAGGGACGGTTAAAAGAGGATTGATGCGCGCATATCTTGTTAAGGAAAGACCTCATGTCGAGGATTACTGTTGCCCTGTTTGCGGCGCTGACGTGCTTGTCGGCCAATGTCCTGGCCGACGGCATTACCGGTGAGGCCGGTGCGGGGCTGAGCTACCAACCCCACGACCCGAGCGGCAGCCGCCATGAAATCCGTCCGGTGCCGTATCTCGATCTGGACTGGGGCGATGTCAGCCTCAGCACCGACGACGGGCTGACCTGGAGCGCGTTGAAAACCAATGGCTTCAGCGCCGGGCCGTTCCTCAATTACTTGCCGGGGCGCACCGCCAACGGCAGTTTGCAGGGCCTGCACGATGTACCCGATATGGGCGTTGTCGGTGGGTTCGTGCAGTACGCGCCGGCTGATTTCTGGCGGGTGTTTGCCACGGTAGGCGAGGCGGTTGGCGGACCGCAGGGCGTGGTCGGGCGCTTGGGTGGCGAGATCGGTTATCCACTGGGCGGCGGTGTGATCGGCAGCAGTAACCTGACTGCACACTTTGCCGATGCGCAGCAGAATCAGGCGTTCTACGGCGTCAGTGCCGAGACGTCACAGGCTTCGGGCATTGCCCGCTACAACGCCGGTGGCGGTTTGCAGAACGTGGCATTGACCCAGAGCTTTGAATTTCCGCTGGCAACCCATTGGTCGCTGTTGACCAGTGCGAGCTGGATTCACCTGACGGGCTCAGCGGCAGACAGCAGTATCGTCAAACAGGTCGGGCAGCAGGATCAGGGGGAAGTGCAGGCGGCGGTGGCTTATAAGTTTGACTAGGAAATCTCATTGGCGGGGCTGACGTCTTCGCGAGCAAGCCCGCTCCCACAGGAGGTCGCGTTCCAATGTGGGAGCGGGCTTGCTCGCGAAGGCTCCCTTGAGTGCAACAGAGATTCAGGCTTGTTCGCCTTCAGCCAACAACGCAATCCCCCCGATAATCACCGCCACCCCGATCCAGTGCAGCACGCTGATCTGCTCACCCAACCCCAGCCACGACCCCAGCAGCACCCCGACAAACACCAGTGAACTCAGGGGAAACGCCAGGGACAAACTGCTGCGCCGCAAAATCAGCATCCACACAAAGAACGCGCCGATGCCGCAACCCACCGCAAACAGCACGCCGGGATCGACGATCACCGCTTGCAGCCATTGCAGGGTAAAGGTCATCTGGCCCAGTTGATCACCGCCGACTTTGGTCGCAATCTGTCCGGCACTTTCCAGAAGAATCAGCAGCGCCCAGAGCACCACCGTGCCGAAGCGTCCGTGTAACCAATCCATCGCATTGCTCCTTTGAGAATCAGGCATTACCGGCACACGCGAGCATGACGCCCACCGTGATCACCAGGGTAGCGAGCCAGCGCCGGCGGCTGACGGTTTCCCCGAGCACCACTTTGCCCGCCAGTACTACGCCGCAATAGGCCAGGGCCCCGGCCGGGAACAACAGGCTCAGCGGCGCCCGGGACAAGGCTTCGAGCCAGACGAAAAACTCCAGCGCATAGGCACCGATCCCGCACCACAACAGCGGCGCATTGAACACCTGGCCCCAGAACGCATTCAGCCGGAAACCACCTTCGAGTTCCGGCAAACGGTCCAGGCCAAGCTTGAAACAGAGCTGGCCGATCACATCCAGCACGATAGAAAACGCCACCAGCACAATGACGGTGAAGGTCATGGGCGTGGTGCCTTTATGAAAATATTCACGGTCAGGATCTACCCCTTGGTGGGCGCTTTCAGACACCGGGCTCATCAGGTATGAGCACCGGCCGAGAGGGCTTTGGGGGTAAATGCAAGGGGCGGGCCAGCCGCTGGCGACGCAGTTCCCTTGTGGGAGCGGGCTTGCTCGCGAAAGCGGTGTGTCAGCCAACATGGATATTGAATGTGCTGGCCTCTTCGCGAGCAAGCCCGCTCCCACAGGGGATGGTGGGGTGATCAGGCGTGAAGGCGAACCCAAACGCTGACGAGCACGGTCGCGGCCATCAACCAGGCCACCGCCGCAACAGCCAGCGAAGCTTCCAGACGCATGCGGTCGACCAGGACGTACAGCGTGGCCAGGTACACGAAGTACGGAATGATCGACCACATGCCAAACACGATGGTGGTCTTCAAGTCGTCCAGTGAACGGCCCTTGCCGACGATGTAGTGCGCGATCAGCGCAAAGGTCGGGAACAGCGGCACCAAGCCGGCGATGTAGTAGTTTTTGGTCTTGGCCAACGCGGCGAGGATCAACACCACCGCCGCGCCCAGGGCGGCTTTGAGCAAAAGGTCCATCAGTGGTTCAGCCCGTACTTTTTAACTTTGTCGAACAGCGTGGTCTTGGCCATTCCCAGTTCCAGGCTGGCCTGGGTCAGGTTGCCGCCACTGCGCTGAAGGGCATCGTTGAGCAGGTTGCGTTCGAAGGCTTCCACCGCTTCGGCGAAGGCCAGGCCTTGATTGCTGCCACTGGCGCCAGACTTTTTAAAGGCCGGCAAACCGAGGGCAAAACGCTCGGCGACGTTGCGCAGTTCGCGCACGTTGCCCGGCCAGTCGTGGCTCATCAGGTTGGACAGGGTCTGGTTGTCCAGCCCCGGCACCGCACGGTCGAAGCGTAGGGACGACTGCTGCAGGAAGTGTTCGAACAGTTGCAGGATGTCTTCGCGACGTTCGCGCAGCGGCGGCAGTTCCAGGGTCACCACGTTGAGGCGGTAATACAGGTCGCTGCGGAACTCGCCCTTTTTGCTCGACTCGTCCAGGTCGGACTTGGTCGCTGCAATGACCCGGCAATCTACCGCCACGCTCTGGTTCGAACCGAGGCGTTCGAGGGTGCGCTCCTGCAATACCCGCAGCAGTTTGATCTGCAACGGCAGGGGCATGCTTTCCACTTCATCGAGGAACAGCGTGCCGCCGTCGGCGTGTTCGATCTTGCCGATCCGCCGCTTGCCGGCACCGGTAAAGGCGTTGGCTTCGTGGCCGAAGATTTCGCTTTCGAACAGGTTTTCCGGCAGGCCACCGCAGTTCAGGGCGACGAACTGCTTAGTGTGGCGGCGACTGAAATCATGCAGGCAACGGGCGACCAGTTCCTTACCGGTGCCGGTTTCGCCTTCGATCAGCACGTTGGCTGAGGTATCGGCGACGTTGGCGATCAGTTCGCGCAAGTTCTGCATGGCCGGCGAGCGACCAATGATCCGGCCTTCCAGAGAATCACGTTCGGCCAGTTGCCGGCGCAACGACGAGACTTCGCGAGCCAGGCTGCGTTGTTCCAGGGCACGGCGGGCCACGTCCACCAGGCGTTCCGGGGAGAACGGTTTCTCCATGAAATCGTAGGCGCCTTTCTGCATCGCGCCGACGGCCATGGAGATGTCGCCATGGCCGGTGATCAGCACCACCGGCAGGCTGCGGTCGCGAGCCTTGAGCCGGGTCAACAGCTCCAGTCCGTCAATGCCCGGCAGGCGGATGTCACTGATGACGATCCCGGCAAAGTTGTCGCCGACCCGCTCCAGGGCTTCTTCGGCGCTGCCGACACCGACGCAGGGAATGTCTTCCAGGGTCAGTGCCTGTTGGCAGCCGAGCAGCACATGGGGGTCGTCTTCGACGATCAGTACGCTAAGGTCGTTGTTCATATTGGCTCGGCGGGAGTGGGGCTTACCAACGGTAAACTGAGGACGAAGGTGGTACCACCGCTGGCCGGGTGCTCGACACCCAAATGACCACCGGTGGCCGCGGCCAGGCTGGCGGAAAGGGTCAGGCCAAGGCCCAGGCCCTGTGCGCCGGGTTTGGTGGTGAAGAACGGTTCGAACAGATGCTTGCGCGCTTCGGCGTCGATGCCGTGGCCGTTGTCGCGCACCCGCAGGCGATATTTGCCGTCGAACTCTTCGCCTTCCAGCCACAGCTCCGGCAGTGGCTGGGCTTGCATGGCGTCGAGGGCGTTGCCGATCAGGTTGACCAGAATCTGTTCCAGTCGCGTCTGGTCGATCTGCACCTGCACATCGGCGAAGTCTCGATGCTGTTGCAGATGCGCGCTTTCCATCCTGCCACCGAGCAATTGCAAGGCCGCTTCCACGGCTTTACCGAGGCTGGCCTGGCCTTTGTCGTCGCCGCGTTTGGCGAACGAACGCAGACTGGCGGTGATCCGGCCCATGCGGTCGATCAATTCGTTGATGGTTTTCAGGTTGGTGCTGGCGACGTCCAGTTGACCGCGCTCCAGGAAGCGCACGGTGTTGCCGGACAAGGTTCGCAATGCGGCCAGCGGCTGGTTCAATTCGTGGGCGATGCTGGTGGACATTTGGCCGATGGCCGCCAATTTGCCGGCCTGGACCAGTTCATCCTGGGCCCGGCGCAGGGTCTCTTCGGCCTGTCGCCGTTCGCGGATCTGGCCCTTGAGCCGTTCGTTGCTGGCGCGCAGATCGGTGGTGCGTTCGGTAATCCGACGCTCCAGTTGGTTGTTGGCTTCCTGCAAGGCTTCCCGGGCGGCGAGGCGTGTGGCGATCACCTTGCGCCGCTCGTTCCAGGCGATCAGCAGGAACGCCACCAGGGCAAACGCCACCGCCACCAGAATCCCCTGATTGATCGCTTCCCGACGCAAATCCGCCAGGGGCGTGAGCAGGGTGAAATTCCACGGGGTGTCGCTCAACGGCCGGGTCTGGGCCAGGTAGGTGATGTCCTGTTCGTCGGACGCCAGTTCGCTGTTGGCGGGGAAGGTCAGTTTCTCCACGCCTTCGGCCAGGGTTTCCCGGGCCAACGGTTGCAATTCGTTTAGCGGGAACCAGTAGTACTGCAGGCTGCGGGCGAGTTTTTCCTTGGTCTCGTCGCTCAACGGCACCACGGATTTGAGTCGACGCGCCGGATCGCTGGAGAGAATGATGATGCCGTTTTCGTCGCTGACGAAAGCTTCGAGGCGCGCACGCTGCCAGCGTTCTTCCATGGCTTCGAGGCGAACCTTGACCACCGCCACACCAATGATCTTGCCGTGTTCTTCCAGGCCATGGGCCAGGTAATAACCGGGCTCGCCGTTGGTGCTGCCGATGCCGTAGAACCGCCCCGGCTGACCGCGCACGGCGTTCTGGAAATAGGCACGGAAGGACAGGTCTTCACCGAGGTAACTGTCGACATCGCGCCAGTTGCTGGTAGCGAGTACGCGACCGGTGGTGTCCATGACGTAGATGGCCCGACTGCGGCTGCGCCGGTTCAGGCCTTCGAGGTAATCGTTGACCGTTTGCCGGGTTTCCGGCGACGGGTCGTCCAGCAGTTTTGAAACACTGGATTCAAGCTCCAGCAGGCTGGGCAGGTAGGTGTATTTGCTGATCTCGCTCTCGACGGCGCGGGCGTGCAGTTCCAGCTGACGCTGACCATTCTCGCTGAGGCTGCGAATCCCGTAGTGTTCACTGACCCAGAAGCCGATGTAACCCAACCCGATCATCAGGGCGATAACCAGCGGCGGCAGGAACAGATGACGAATCAGACGGGGTTTCACGGCGAGTGATGGCGGCGCGGCGCGATAGAGAGTGGGGTCGCATTTCATCACAGATGCCTTGGGTCAACCACAACTACAAGCCCAGAGAATCCCGTGTAGGAGCTGCCGCAGGCTGCGATCTTTTGCCTTTAAGGATCAGGATCAAAAGATCGCAGCCTGCGGCAGCTCCTACAGGGGCGGCCGTGTAGCTTTTAGTGCTGCAAAATCTTCTCAAGGAAGTGCTGCGCACGTTCGGAGCGGGCGCTGATGTCGCCGAAGAACTCCTCTTTCGGGCAGTCTTCGATGATCTTGCCCTGGTCCATGAAGATCACACGGTCGGCCACTTTGCGGGCGAAGCCCATTTCGTGGGTCACGCACATCATGGTCATGCCTTCGTGGGCCAGTTGCACCATCACGTCGAGCACTTCGTTGACCATTTCCGGGTCGAGGGCCGAAGTCGGTTCGTCGAACAGCATGACGATCGGGTCCATGGCCAGCGCACGGGCAATCGCCACACGCTGTTGCTGACCACCGGAGAGTTGGCCCGGGTGCTTGTGAGCGTGAGCCGACAAGCCGACGCGCTCCAGCAGTTGCAGGCCTTTCTTGGTGGCTTCTTCCTTGCTGCGGCCCAAGACCTTGATCTGCGCGATGGTCAGGTTTTCGGTGATGGACAGGTGCGGGAACAGTTCGAAATGCTGGAACACCATGCCGACGCGCGAACGCAGTTTCGGCAGGTCGGTCTTCGGGTCGGCGATGGACGTGCCATCGACCACCACGTCGCCTTTCTGGAACGGTTCCAGGGCGTTGACGCATTTGATCAGTGTCGATTTACCCGAGCCCGACGGGCCACAGACCACGATCACTTCGCCTTTTTTGACCTCGGTGCTGCAATCAGTCAGCACCTGGAAGTCGCCATACCACTTGTTGATGTTCTTGATAGAGATCATACGGCAAACCTTTTTTGCAGACGCTTGACCAGCAGCGAGGCGGCAAAGCTGATTGTGAAGTACGTGAGACCTGCAAAGATCAGGAACTCATTGGAGCGACCGATGATGTCGCCACTGGCGCGCGAAGCATTGAGGAAGTCCACCAGACCGACCGCGTACACCAGCGAGGTGTCCTGGAACAGGATGATGCTCTGTTGCAGCAACAGCGGGGTCATTTTGCGGAACGCTTGCGGCAGGATGATCAAACGCATCATCTGGCCGTAAGTCATGCCCAGAGCCTGGGCAGCGCCCATCTGGCCCTTGGAAATCGATTGCACGCCAGCCCGGACGATTTCGCAGAAGTACGCCGCTTCGAACATCATGAACGCCACGATGCACGAGGCGAATGCGCCGATCGGGGTGTCTTCGCCGGTGATCCAGCGCAGTACGAACGGCACCGCCAGGTAGAACCAGGTGATCACCAGCAGCAACGGAATCGAACGGAAGTAGTTAACGTAGGCGCCGGCAAGGTTCGACAGCAGTTTGTTGTGGGACAGGCGCATCAGCGCCAGGATCGTGCCGAGGATGATCCCACCGACCACGCCCAGCGCCATCAATTGCAGGGTCATGACCATGCCGTTCCACATGCCCGGCAGGGACGGAACGATGCCTGAGAAGTCGAATTCCATCATTTACCCCCTAACGAGATCAGGCCAGGTACAGCGACTTTCTTCTCGATCAGGCGCATCAGCAGCATCAGGCTCATGTTCAGGGTGAAGTAGATCAGCGTGGCCAGGGTGAAGGCTTCGAACAGGTTGGCGGAGAACTCGGCGGTCTGCTTGGTCTGCGCGAGCAGCTCCATCAGGCCGATCAGCGAGGCCACGGACGAGTTCTTGAACACGTTCAAAAATTCCGAGGTAAGCGGCGGAATAATGATGCGGTAAGCCTGGGGCAGCAGCACGTTCCAGTAGATCTGCGGCAGCTTGAAACCCATGGCACGCGCGGCGGATTCCTGGCCGCGTGGCAAGGCCTGGATGCCAGTGCGCACCTGTTCGCAAACGCGAGCCGCGGTGAATAGGCCCAGGCAGACGACGACGCTGAGGTAGGCCGAGGTAGTCGGGTTCAGGTCCTGCTTGTACCAGTCTTGCAGGTTCTGCGGCAGCAGGTCGGGCACCAGGAAGTACCAGATGAACAGTTGAACCAGCAGCGGCACGTTACGGAAGAGTTCGACGTAGCAGGTCGCAATGCCAGATACGACGCGGTTCGGCACGGTACGCATGACACCCAGGATCGAGCCCAGCGTCAGCGCGATAATCCAGGCCACGACGGCGATGGCGATGGTCCAGCCCAAACCGGAGATGAACCAGTCGAGATAAGTCTCGCTGCCCACGCCGGTGGACTTGAAGAACACGCCCCAGTCCCAGTTGTAATTCATTAGGGTCTCCCCTCGGATCGATCAATGTACAAGTGCCCGCCTGGGGAAGCTCCGTTCCCGCCCAACCTTGGTGGTCAGGCACACACGATCGGCTCGACAGCCACCGGTTCGAGTGTTTCCAAAATATGCCAGCAGGGAGTGACAACCCCCCGAAAGGGCAGTGGCCCTTTCAGGGGATAAGGTTAGTCAGGAATCAGGACTTCTTGTCGTCAGCCGCTTTGTCGGTCGGATTGGCGATCAGGGTCTTGAGCTCGTCGCTCATCGGGAAGTTCAGGTTCAGGCCTTTAGGCGGGATTGGCTGCATGAACCACTTCTCGTAGATCTTGTTGATCTCGCCCGACTTGTAGGTGGCCACGATGGCGTCGTCTACAGCCTTCTTGAACGGCTCGTCGCCCTTGCGGACCATGCAGCCGTAGATTTCGTAGGACTGTGCAGTACCGGTAACGGCCCAGTCATCAGCCTTCTTGGCCTTGGCTGCTTCACCGGCCAGCAAGGCGTCGTCCATCATGAACGCAACAGCGCGGCCCGATTCCAGCATCTGGAAGGACTCGCCGTGGTCTTTGGCGGAGATGACGTTCATGCCCATTTGCTTGTCGGCGTTCATCGACTTGAGGATGCGCTCGGACGTGGTGCCTGCGGTGGTTACGACGTTCTTGCCTTTCAGGTCGTCGAAGTCTTTGTACGCCGAGCCTTTCTTGGACAGCAGGCGGGTACCGATTTCGAAGATGCCGACGGAGAAGTCAACTTGCTGCTGACGCTCGACGTTGTTGGTGGTGGAGCCGCACTCGACGTCCACGGTGCCGTTCTGCACCAGTGGGATACGGGTTTGCGAGGTGACCAGGTTGTATTTGACCTGCAGGTTCGGCAAGTCGAGGTCTTTCTTGATGGCTTCGACGATTTTCAGCTGGATATCGTGGGAGTAGCCGACCGGTTTGCCGGAAGCGTCCGCGATGTAGGAAAACGGAATGGAAGCATCACGATGCCCGAGGGTGATCACACCGGACTCTTTGATCTTCTTCAGTGTGCCGGTGAGTTCGGCAGCGAAAACTGGAGTGCTAATCAGAGCGGCAGCAATGGCTGCGCCCAGGATATGGGGAACGATGCGCATCAAATTTTCCTCGACATTGTTTTTTTTATGGAGCCAGTTCGTCGGCCCTTTTGTGCTTCGAATGCGTGGCGGCACCTGAAGGGTGGTCACGACAATACATTCGTCCAAGAGTGTAGAGCATGACTCGTGCCAGGCCAGGCTGAATGGATCAAGGTGTTGATTTATAAGGGTATTAAATATTTATGGCGGGTTTTTTAGCGAGGAATAATCCGGTTAACCGAATTGACTGACAGGTCGCGTTCGGAAAACCGAATGGAGTCTTGCGACATCCCCTGTAGGAGCGAGGCTTGCCCGCGAAGAGGGAGTGTCAGCCAACATTAATGCAGCTGACACACCGCATTCGCGGGCAAGCCTCGCTCCTACAGATAGGCGGCACATGCAAAAGCCCCTGAACCTCACGATTCAGGGGCTTTTGTTTAGCCGGATTCCCGATCAGGCCGCTTCGATCTTGCTGCGGTTCTGCTCGACCTTGCTCAGGTAATCCGCCAGCTTCTGCTGCTCGTCCGGGGTGGTGAACAACCCGAGCTTGCTGCGGCGCCACAGAATGTCGTGGGCGGTGGTGGCCCACTCTTCACTGCACAGGTAATCGACTTCGCGGGTGTAGAGACCGCCGCCGATGTGTTCACCCAGGTCGCTGAGGTTTTGCACACCTTCAAGCATGCGCCAGGTGCGGCTGCCATAGCTGGTGGCCCAGCGGCGGGCGATTTCGGTCGGCACCCAGTCGAAGGTGTCGCGGATCTTCGCGCACAAGGCTTGCGGGGTGGTCATGTCTTCGCCGCCGGGCAGGGTCGCCGTCGCGGTCCAGCTCGGCCTGATCTGCGTGAAGTAAGGGGCCAGTTGCGCCAGCGCCGACTCAGCCAGTTTGCGGTAGGTGGTCAGCTTGCCGCCGAACACCGACAGCAACGGGGCTTCTTCGCCACTGCCGGACAATGCCAGGGTGTAATCGCGGGTCACGGCCGACGGGTTGTCGGATTCGTCGTTGCACAGCGGACGCACACCGGAATAGCTGTGCAGGATGTCGTCGCGGCTGACTTGTTTCTTGAAGTGGGCGTTGACCACTTTGAGCAAGTAATCGGTTTCGCCTTCGGTGATTGCCACTTTTGCCGGGTCGCCAGTGTACTCACGGTCGGTGGTGCCGATCAGGGTGAAGTGGTTCAGGTACGGAATAGTGAAGACGATGCGCTGATCTTCGTTTTGCAGAATGTGCGCATGTTCGCCTTCGTACAGTTTCGGCACGATCAGGTGGCTGCCCTGGATCAGGCGGATGCCGTACGGCGAATCCATCTTCAGGTCATCACGAATGAACTTGGCGACCCACGGGCCGGCGGCGTTCACCAGCGCCTTGGCGCGGATCGAAAACAGGCTGCCATCGGCGCGTTCCAGGTTCAGATGCCACAGGCCTTTGGAGCGACGGGCGCTGACGCAACGGGTCTGGGTGTGCACGTGAGCGCCTTTCTCGCGAGCGGCCATGGCGTTCAAAACCACCAGGCGGGCATCGTCGACCCAGCAATCGGAGTATTCGAAACCTTTGGTGATTTCGCTTTTCAGCGGGCTGTTCGGGCCGAACTTCAGGCTTTTCGAGCCTTCCAGTTTTTCCCGCTTGCCCAAATGGTCATACAGGAACAGGCCGGCGCGGATCATCCACGCTGGACGCAGGTGCGGACGGTGCGGCAACACGAAACGCATCTGCTTGACGATGTGCGGGGCCTTGGCCAACAGCACTTCGCGTTCGGCCAGGGCTTCACGCACCAGGCGGAATTCGTAATGTTCGAGGTAGCGCAGGCCGCCGTGGATCAGCTTGCTGCTGGCTGACGAGGTATGGCTGGCCAGATCGTCTTTTTCACAAAGAAACACCGAAAGACCGCGACCGGCGGCATCCGCTGCGATCCCCACGCCATTGATCCCACCACCGATGACGGCGATATCGTAGACCTCGGCGAGAGGGGGCGTAGGCAAGGTAGAAGTGGGCATCGGCTGGCCTCGGGCTTTTATGATTTTCGATATTGGAATTCGAACATTAATGTTCATTTGCGAAAATGGTAGCCCATAAAGCCGCGCACAGCCAGTCAACTTCGATTGAAAATACTGATCGAAGGGTGGCTAAAGGAAAATTTACGAACATTAGAAGCAAAAGATCACAGCCTTCGGCAGCTCCTACAGGGCAGAGTGAACCTGTAGGAGCTGCCGAAGGCTGCGATCTTTTGAGGCTGAAAGCCTTAGACGACCTCGAGCCGAATCTTGTGCTGGCTCAACAATTGCGCCAGCGCCGGTACCGGCTGCTGATCAGTCACCAGGCAATCAATCAGGCTGATCGGACCCAGGCGAATCATGGCGTTGCGCCCGAATTTGCTGGAGTCCGCTGCCAGTATCACCTGCCGCGCGTTGGCGATAATCGCCTGGGAGACCCGCACTTCCTGATAATCGAAGTCCAGCAGGCTACCGTCTTCATCAATACCGCTGATGCCGACCAAGGCGAAATCGACCTTGAACTGGTTGATGAAATCGACACTCGCCTGACCAACCACGCCACCGTCGCGCCGCACATTACCGCCGGTCAGCAAAACGTCAAAGTCGTCCTTGGCGCTGAGCATCGAGGCCACATGCAGGTTGTTGGTGATGATTTTCAGGTGATTGTGGTTGAGCAACGCCCGGGCAATCGATTCGGTGGTGGTGCCGATATTGATGAACAGCGAGGCGTGATCGGGAATCTGTGCCGCAATGGCTTCGCCGATACGCTGCTTTTCATCGCGCATCTGGTCGGCACGCATGGCGTAGGCGGTGTTCTCGACACTGGAGTCGTAGGCTGCGCCGCCGTGGTAGCGACGCAACAAATTGGCTTCCGCGAGCTGATTGATATCGCGGCGGATGGTTTGCGGTGTAACGACGAACAGCGTAGCCATTTCCTCGATGCTGACATAGCCGCGTTCGCGGACCAGTTCGAGGATTTGCTGCTGACGGGGAGGCAGATTCATGGGGCTTCCTTTGGGCTGCCGTGCAAAATTTGCCCATGATGCCGCAGGAATCCGCTCCCTACCAGTTACAACCGGATACGAGTCCGGTCCTTGGCTTATTCAGCCCCTTCGTGTGGTTCCCAATCGCGGGTGCGGCTGACGGCTTTTTTCCAGCCGGCGTAGAGTTTTTCCTTCGCGGTTTCTTCCAGGGCCGGTTCGAACTCGCGTTCGATCACTGCCTTGCCGCGCAACTCGTCCAGGCTGCCCCAGAAGCCGCACGCCAGGCCGGCCAGGTAAGCTGCGCCCAGTGCTGTGGTTTCGCGCATTTGCGGACGCTCAACCTGGGTGCCGAGGATATCGGCCTGGAATTGCATCAGGAAGTTGTTCGCCACTGCACCGCCGTCCACACGCAGGGACTTGAGGCGTTCGCCGGAGTCCTGTTGCATGGCGTCGAGCACGTCACGGGTTTGATAAGCGATCGATTCCAGCGCGGCACGAATGATGTGATCCACGCGAACGCCGCGAGTCAGGCCGAACAGCGCGCCACGGGCATACGGGTCCCAGTACGGAGCACCCAGGCCGGTAAAGGCTGGCACCAGGTACACGCCGTTGCTGTCCTTGACCTTGCTGGCGAAGTATTCGGTGTCGGTGGCATCGGCGATGATCTTCAACTCGTCACGCAACCACTGCACGGTCGAACCGCCGTTGAATACCGCGCCTTCCAGGGCGTAGGCCACTTCGCCTTTCGGGCCGCAAGCGATGGTGGTCAGCATGCCGTGCTTGGACTTCACGGCTTTGTCGCCGGTGTTCATCAGCAGGAAGCAGCCGGTGCCGTAGGTGTTTTTCGCCTGGCCTGGCTCGACGCACATCTGGCCGAACAGGGCCGCTTGCTGGTCGCCCGCGATACCGCCGATGGCGATGCCGCTTTTGGTGTGGCCGTAGATTTCCGACGACGATTTAACTTCCGGCAGCATCTCACGAGGGATGTCGAGGATTTCCAGCATCTTCGCGTCCCACTCCAGCGAGTGGATGTTGAACAGCATGGTGCGCGAGGCGTTGGTGTAGTCGGTGACGTGGACTTTGCCGCCGGTAAATTTCCAGATCAGCCAGCTGTCGATGGTGCCGAACAGCAGTTCGCCGTTACGCGCACGCTCGCGGCTGCCTTCGACGTTGTCGAGGATCCACTTGAGCTTGGTGCCGGAGAAGTACGGGTCAGTCACAAGGCCCGTGGTGTCGCTGATGTATTGCTCGTGGCCATCGCGCTTGAGCTGCTGGCAGATCTCGGTGCTGCGGCGGCACTGCCAGACGATCGCGTTGTAGATCGGGCGGCCGGTGGTCTTGTCCCAGACCACGGTGGTTTCGCGCTGGTTGGTGATGCCGATGGCGGCGACCTGGTCATGATGCAGGCCGGCTTGAGCCAGGGCCTCGACCATCACGGCGCTTTGGGTCGCGAAGATTTCCATCGGGTCGTGTTCAACCCAACCGGCTTGCGGGTAATGCTGGACGAATTCACGTTGTGCAGTGCAGACCACGTTCGCGTCACGGTCGAAAATGATCGCGCGGGAGCTGGTCGTACCCTGATCGAGGGCAATGATGTAGTTCTTATTCTGAATGTCGGTCATGTCGATTGCCTTGGACGAAAAAGAGAGTGAGGTCAGGCGCGCGATCAAATGGCAGGATCACGCGCCAACGGTATCAAGAAGTTCTTGGTTTGCCGTCAATGGCCGGTGCTGCGCCCTTTGTTGCAGGTTCGGTGCTTGGCAGATGACGGGCAATCAGCCCGCGATAGGCCGCAGCGCCGAGGCAGGCACCGACAATCGGTGCAAAAATCGGAATCAGGAAGTACGGAATATCGCGGCCGCCAGTGAAGGAAATTTCACCCCAGCCTGCGAAGAAAGTCATTAGCTTAGGACCGAAATCACGCGCCGGGTTCATCGCGAAACCGGTCAGTGGGCCCATCGAGCTGCCAATCACTGCAATCAACAAGCCGATCAGCAGCGGTGCCAGCGGACCCTTGGGCAGGCCGTTGTTGTCGTCGGTCAGGGACATGATCACGCCCATCAGGATGGCGGTGATGATCACTTCAACCAGAAACGCCTGGGCCGTGGACAGGGCAGGGTGCGGGAAGGTGGAGAACACCGACGCCAGCTCAAGGCTTGCCTGGGTGCCACGAACCATATGGTGAGTTTGTTCGTAATCGAAGAATAAATTGCTGTAGAGCGTGTAAACCAACAACGCTCCGCAGAAAGCACCAGCGACCTGGGCGAGGATGTAGAAGGGCAGTTTGCGTTTTTCGAAGTCGGCAAAAATGCTCAACGCGATACTGACGGCAGGATTGAGGTGAGCCCCGGATACACCGGCGGTCAGGTAGATCGCCATGCTGACGCCGACGCCCCAAATGATACTGATTTCCCAAAGCCCGAAGCTGGCACCCGCGACCTTGAGAGCGGCAACGCAACCCGTCCCGAAAAAGATCAACAGCGCAGTGCCGAGGAATTCGGCCATGCATTGGCTGGAAAGTGACGGTTGTTTCAAAGCAGTTGTCATCGAAAACCTCTTTTTTGTTGTTGTCTGGCGCTTTGTCATCTTGGTCAAAGCGCGATTTTCACCAGGACAGGATCCCCATCCTGTTCCTGGTTTACTGCCGAGTACTACTTCGGGATCATTCCTACAGTATTCGCATTCGAAAAAATATAGACAAGAAACGCCGCTGTCAAAGGTCGAAAGTGAACCATCAGTCATATTTAAACTATTCGCCGTGTGAATGATCGTGTTGAAAGCACGATGAGTCTCCTGCAAACCCCCGATGGCGTGGCGCGCCAAGCCTTTGAAATGGCTCCGCAATAGAGCCTTTTGTTGATCAATGACCTAGAATCCGAAGCAGTGTTTTTCTTCTGTCGCCAAGCCTGGAGCTGCCATGACCCCTGCATTGGATTTGTTGAAAAAAGTTCGCGCCGAACATCGGGTGCACAGTTACGAACATGATCCGAAGGCGGCCTCCTATGGTCTGGAGGCCGCGGAAAAACTGGGACTCGATCCGGCGCAGGTGTTCAAGACCCTGCTGGCGGCCAGTGAGAAAGGTGAATTGCTGGTGGCGGTGGTGCCGGTCGTCGGAAGTCTGGATTTAAAGCACCTTGCGCATGCGGCGGGCGTGAAAAAAGTCGAAATGGCTGATCCTGCAGCGGCTCAACGCGCGACGGGTTACTTGTTGGGTGGCATCAGTCCGCTGGGGCAGAAGAAACGTCTGCGTACCTTTATCGATAATTCGGCTCAACCGTTTGCCAGCATTTTTGTCAGCGCCGGGCGGCGCGGTCTGGAAGTCGAATTGGCGCCTGCGGTACTGGCTGAGCACACCCAGGCGACGTTCGCCGATATCGCTCGCGTCTGACTATTGCCATCGACTTCGCGGTGTATCGTGGAAATTGGGCTTCACTGTCACTGGCGCCGGATAAGTCGTGGCTTCATGCTCGGTGGCCTGACTTAGGGAGAAGGTTATGCAGCTTGAGTATCATCAGGTCGATGCGTTCAGTGATCGGCCGTTCAGTGGCAACCCGGCGATGGTGTATCGGCTCGATGCCTGGCTCGCCGATGAGTTGATGCAGAAGATCGCCGCCGAGCACAACCTCGCTGAAACCGCTTTTGTAGTGCGCGAAAGTCAGGCCTGGCATATCCGCTGGTTTACCCCGACTACCGAAGTGCCGCTGTGCGGGCACGCGACCTTGGCCAGCGCGTTCGTACTGTTTGAAGTCTATAAGGAGCCGGTCGAGCGTCTGGATTTCATCTGCAAGTCCGGCTCGTTGAGCGTCAGCCGGGAAGGTGAGCGGTTGTGGCTGGATTTCCCGGCAATCGTACCGTCAGAAGTTGGTGTGACCCTGGATGTCGAACGCGCTCTGGGTGTAGAAGCCTTGGATGTGCTGGGTTCGAATGAGCTGTTGGTGGTGCTGGAATCCGAACAAGCGGTGCTGGACTGTCGGCCAGATATGGCGGCGCTGGCGAAACTGCCGTGGCCGGGTGCAATCGTCACGGCCAAGGGCAGCAAGCATGATTTTGTGTCCCGCTACTTCGCGCCGGCGATCGGCATCAATGAAGACCCTGTGACCGGTTCGACCCATTGCAGTTTGATTCCGTACTGGTCGAAACGGTTGGGCAAATCGAGTCTGACGGCATATCAGTGCTCGGCCCGAGGCGGGGAGTTGTTCTGCCGACTGGAAGGGGAGCGGGTGAAGATCGGCGGGAATGCGACGTTGGTGGCGAGTGGCACGCTGATGTTGGGTTAACGCTTGTAGGAGCAAGGCTTGCCCGCGAATGGGGCTGACCAGCCGATAATGACATCGACTGACACGGCGCCTTCGCGGGCAAGCCTCGCTCCTACAGGTTCAGGATTCAGCTGGCGGTGCTGTACCGGCGAACGCCGGTCTCAACCGCGGGAATCTGCGCCGCCGTGCTTCCAGATGCCTGGAACAGGACCAGATGTTCAGCCGCCACCCGAATACCCACTTGCGCACCGATCTGGTGGTCGGCATGGCTCGGGAAGATCGATTCCAACTGCGCACCCGTCGGCATCTGCAAGCGATACAGCGTCGAGGCGCCGAGGAAGGTCTTGCCGACGATGCGAGCCTTCAGCGTGCTGTCCGGTGCATAAACGATGTCATCCGGGCGCAACAACACGTCCACCGCGCCGCCGGTCGGCCACGTATAGGCCCGATTGCCGCGCAACTCGCCCAGTTCGGTTTGCACTGACTCCGGCGTGTTCAATTGGCCGCGAATGAAATAACCCTGGCCAATGAAACTCGCCACAAACGGTGTCAGCGGTTCGTGATACAGGTTGTAGGGCGTGTCCCACTGCTCCAGGCGACCTTCCTTGAAAACCCCCACGTGATCGCTGACGGCGAAAGCTTCTTCCTGGTCGTGGGTGACCAGGATCGCACTGGTGCCACGGGCCTTGAGAATGTCGCGCACTTCATGGCTGAGCTTGCGCCGCAGTTCGCCATCGAGGTTTGAAAACGGTTCGTCGAGCAGCAACAGTTGCGGCTCCGGCGCCAGGGCGCGGGCCAGTGCGACACGTTGCTGCTGGCCGCCGGACAACTCATGGGGAAAGCGCTTGCCAAGGTTTTTCAGGTTGACCAGTTCCAGCAACTCTTCGGTGACGCGATCCTTTTGCG
Source organism: Pseudomonas sp. 5Vm1k (assembly GCF_056161485.1). NCBI lineage: Bacteria > Pseudomonadati > Pseudomonadota > Gammaproteobacteria > Pseudomonadales > Pseudomonadaceae > Pseudomonas > Pseudomonas sp. 5Vm1k. The sequence continues at coordinate 338,033 of NZ_JBSPCZ010000006.1, read as the reverse complement.
GATGCTTGCGAATCCCGAAAGCGATGTTCTCGGCCACGCTCAAATGCGGAAACAGTGCGTAGTCCTGAAATACCATGCCGATCCGGCGTTTCTCCGGGGCGAGGGTGAACCCGGCGCTGGAGATAGTCTCGCCGGCCAACTGGATTTCACCTTCGTGCACCGGTTCGAAACCGGCAATCGCCCGCAGGGTCGTGGTCTTGCCGCAGCCAGAGGAGCCCAGCAGGCAACCGATATCGCCAGCATTCAGATGCAGGTTGAGGTTCTGTACCACCCGCTGGTCCTGGTAACCGCAGGCCAGGTTGCGCAAGTTCAGTAGTAATGGTTGGCTCATGCGTGGTGGTACGCCGGCATTACGAGAAACTCCAGCAGGGCCTTTTGCGCGTGCAGACGGTTTTCTGCCTGGTCCCAGGCCACGGAGCGCGGGTCATCCAGCAGGTCGAGGCTGATTTCTTCGCCACGGTGGGCCGGCAGGCAATGCATGAACAGCACGTCCGCAGCAGCCAGGTCGAGCAGGGCGCGATTAACCTGGAATGGCGCGAACAGCTTCAGGCGCTTGGCGGTTTCTTCTTCCTGGCCCATGGAGGTCCAGACGTCGGTGCTAACCAGATGGGCGCCACGTACGGCATCCTGTGGATCGCGGACGATGGTCACACGATCGCCGGCCTTGGCCACGAACTCAGGGTTTGGCTCGTAACCTTCCGGGCAAGCGATGCGCAACTGGAAGTCGAACTGAATCGCCGCTTCTATATAGCTGTTGCACATGTTGTTGCCGTCGCCGATCCAGGCCACGGTCTTGCCCTGGATCGAGCCACGATGCTCAAGAAAGGTTTGCATGTCGGCCAGCAACTGGCACGGGTGCAGGTCATCGGACAGGCCGTTGATCAGCGGGACGCGCGAATTGGCGGCGAATTCAGTCAGTGTGCTGTGGGAAAACGTACGGATCATCACCGCATCGAGCATGCTCGACATGACAATGGCGGCGTCACCGATCGGCTCGCCGCGACCCAGTTGGGTATCCCGGGGCGAAAGGAAGATCGCCTGGCCGCCGAGCTGGATCATGCCGGCTTCGAACGAGATGCGGGTGCGGGTCGAGGACTTCTCGAAGATCATCCCCAGGACGCGGTTTTTCAAAGGCTCGAACAGTACGCCGCGGTTACGCAGGTCCTTGAGCTCAACGCCTCGACGGATCACGCTGACCAGCTCTTCGGGCGTGCAATCCATCAGGGAGAGAAAGTGCCTTGCGCTCATCATTGACTACCTTTTTGCAACAGACCGCAGATACTCAAAGCCTTGTTTAATTGAAAAACGGGCGAGACCTGCGGCGTAAGCCGCACGGGGCGACGAAATAGGGGAAGGCGCGATCTTATAATTAAATGTCGCGTCTTACCAATAGGGGGCTTATTTTTCCGGCTGCTGACATGTTTCGAAATTCACAAGCGAGCCGCATTTGTACACGGTGGCGAAGCGGGTTTGCAAATCAGGCGCAGCGCGGAGCCCCAGTAACTGCATGGTTTCAAAGGGGCGCGTTGCTTGCTGTTACGGTTTTACCTGCCGGTAGTGAAGCAGTCATCCCGTATCATCCGCCCATTGCGGATTTTCGATTGAATCAAGCCAACAACCAAGGAGGGCGCGCCCCATATGTCGATCAACAAAGCCGGAAACATTGGCCTGACACGCCTGCGTCGCGTATCTCCGGCGTTTGACATAGCCGTGCTGTCTACCGTCATGGGCTTCGCGATTATCGCGAATACGATCTACCCCGGCGTTCCGAGCGCAGTGGTAGGCGCCATCGTTGGCGCTTTTATCGGCGTGAAGAATTTCAAGGATGATGCGATTGCAGATTGATTTGACCCAATTTTTGGTAATTGGCGGATTGATCGCTATCGGAATCTACCTGGGTGTTTCGCTACTGGCCCGTTCCACACCCGACCTCAAGCATGGAGCAGCGTTGGAGGTCGCGTGGTTCACCGTGGTGAGCGTGATTGATATCGCTTTGCAGGTCTATCAAGCCGAACCCCATCAATTGGGAATCTTGGCAAACCAAAAAGCGATCATCCTGATCGGGTCCGGCGTCATGCTTTGGCTGGCCATCGGCGGTATATGGACGGCGCTTACCTCACCGTACAAAAAGAAAGTGTTGAAGGTTTCTCAAGCTCAGTGAAGTTTTCCTCATCTTTCTGAATAGTGTGTCTGGTCTGAAACATTTGCTAATGCAAAGTGCTGGGTTATAACTACCTCACGACGATGCAGGAAGCCTTCAGAATGGAATCGAAAGAACAACAATTGATGGAATTACTCGGCCTTACGGCCCGCTCTCTGACCCACCTCACCGCGTCCATGACCTCAATGTCCTTTGAGTTGATGCGCAGTGACGACGAAGTGACCAAGGCCGCCGGTCGACGGATGATCGACCGCATGGCGACCATCAGCTCCGGGCTCGACGAACACTGGCGACTGATCGGCGAACTCACCGGCGTGCATGTCGCCCACGAGCAGATCGAAACCATCCAGGAAATCCAGTTGCAGGCGCCGCCCCGGTTGCCGCCGAACTGAGTTCTTACTGCCATCGGCTGGCCTGATGGCCGCCGATTCACAAGACGAACGTCGCTGGCGCAGCGACGGTCCGCGCGCCATAGTTTTGTTCCCGTGGCAGACATTGCCCACCCAGAACAAGACAGAGACTGGCCATGACCAAGACTCTCCACCACCGTGCCTGCCACCTGTGCGAGGCCATTTGCGGCCTGACCATCGAAACCACTGAGGCCGAAGGCCGGGTGCAGATCACTTCGATCAAGGGTGATCCCCAGGATACGTTCAGTCGCGGGCACATCTGCCCCAAGGCTGTGGCGCTGCAAGACATTCAGAACGACCCGGATCGTCTGCATCAACCGATGCAGCGCGTGGGCAGCGAATGGCAGCCGATTGCGTGGGAAGACGCCTTTAATCTCATAGCCGAACGCTTGGCAGGGATTCAGGAACGTCACGGGCAGAATGCAGTGGCGGTCTATCAAGGCAACCCCAGCGTGCACAACTATGGGCTGATGACCCACAGCAATTACTTTCTCGGCCTGCTGAAAACCCGTAACCGGTTTTCCGCGACTTCGGTCGATCAATTGCCCCATCACCTGACCAGCCATTTAATGTACGGCCACGGCTTGCTCTTGCCGATCCCGGACATCGATCACACCGATTTCATGCTGATCCTGGGCGGTAATCCGCTGGCGTCCAACGGCAGCATCATGACCGTGCCGGATGTCGAGAAACGCCTGAAAGCGATTCAGGCCCGGGGTGGCAAAGTGGTGGTGGTCGATCCGCGCCGCAGCGAAACGGCGGCGATTGCCGATCAACATCTGTTCGTGCGGCCCGGTGGCGACGCAGCGTTGCTGTTCGGGCTGCTCAATACGTTGTTTGCCGAAGGCCTGACTCGTGACAGTCATTTGCCGGTGGACGGTCTGGATGAGGTGCGTGAGGCGGTGGCGGGGTTCACCGCAGAGGTCATGAGCCCGCTTTGCGCGGTGCCCGCCGAACAGATCCGCCAACTGGCCCGGGACTTTGCGGCGGCGCCGACGGCGGTCTGCTACGGCCGCATGGGTGTCTCGACCCAGGCCTTCGGTACGTTGTGCCATTGGGTGGTGCAACTGATCAATTTGGTCACCGGTAACCTCGACCGCGTGGGCGGTGCGCTGTGCACCGAGCCGGCGGTGGATTTAGTGGCGTCCACCTCGGGCGGGCATTTCAATTTGTGGCAGAGCCGGGTGTCCGGGCGCCCGGAGTACGGCGGCGAGTTGCCGGTGTCAGCCCTGGCCGAAGAGATGCTCACCGGCGGGGAAGGGCAGGTGCGGGCGCTGATCACCGTGGCGGGTAATCCGGTGCTGTCCACGCCCAACGGCCGGCAACTGGAGCAAGCGCTGGACGGGCTGGAGTTCATGGTCAGCATCGATTTGTACATCAACGAAACCACCCGTTACGCCGATCTGATCCTGCCGTCTACTTCGGCCCTGGAAAACGATCACTACGACACCACGTTCAACATGTTTGCCGTGCGCAACGTCACGCGCTTCAACCGGGCGATCCTGGCCAAGCCGGAAGGCGCGTTGCACGATTGGGAGATTTTCGTTGGTCTGGCGAAGGCTTTTGCGGCGAAGACTGGCAAGGAACTCAAGCCGACCATCGCTCCGGCGCAGATGATCGACCGTGGCTTGCGGATGGGGCTGTATGGCGATGCATCCGATCACAAGCTGTCACTGGCGACCTTGTTCGATCATCCCCATGGCGTTGATTTGGGTGCGCTCAAATCCAATCTGAAACCACGGCTCAAGACGCCGAACAAGCATGTCCAGGCTGCACCGGCGGCGATCCTTGCAGACTTGGCGCGCTTCGCTGCCCTGCAGGCGCCGGCCGCCGATGAGCTGTTGATGATTGGCCGCCGACATGTGCGCAGCAACAACTCGTGGATGCACAACTATCACCGTCTGGTGAAGGGCAAGCCCCGGCATCAACTGTTGATGCATCCGGAAGACTTGGCCAGCCGTGGCCTCAGCGACGGGCAGCGGGTGCGGGTCAGTTCGCGGGTCGGGGTGATCGAAGTTGAAGTGCTTGGCAGTCTGGATATGATGAAAGGCGTGGTCAGCCTTCCGCACGGTTGGGGCCATGCGCGGCCGGGTGTGCAGATGACGATTGCCAGTAGCCAGCCGGGGTCCAGCGCCAATGACCTGACCGACGAATGTCAGCTTGACGAATTGTCGGGGAATGCGGCGTTGAACGGCGTGCCGGTGACCGTGGCGGCAGCTTGATCGAGTCTGTCGGGGAGACCGAGCATGGCGCTCGGGTTTCCGTTACAATGCGCCACCGTGCCGACCCTTGAGTCGGAAAGTTCAGCCGAGGTGCTCCATGGATATCATCGAAACGATTAAAGAGCAGATTGCTAACAACACCATTCTGCTTTACATGAAAGGCTCGCCGAATGCCCCACAGTGTGGCTTCTCCGCGAAAGCCGCGCAGTCCGTCATGGCTTGTGGTGAGAAGTTCGCGTACGTGGACATCCTGCAGAATCCGGAAATTCGCGCCAACCTGCCAAAATACGCCAACTGGCCAACCTTTCCGCAACTGTGGGTCGGCGGTGAGCTGGTCGGCGGTAGCGACATCATGACTGAAATGGCTGCTGACGGTTCGTTGCAGGCCACGATCAAAGCAGCTGTTGAAAAAGCAGCCGCTGCCAAGACCGAAGCATAAGTCGATTGGCTCCCCTGTAGGAGCTGTCGAGTGCAACGAGGCTGCGATCTTTTGATCTTCAGCAACTAAAAAGCCCCGCCTCTCGAAAGAAGGCGGGGCTTTTTATTGCGCTTAGTAAGTTATGTCGATGTCGCCGCTGCCATCGCCAGGATCGCAGCCTCGTTGCACTCGACAGCTCCTACACAGCTCTTACTCTTCGCCCATCTGCGATTGCAGATAGTTCTCAAGGCCAACTTTATCGATCAGGCCCAGTTGGGTTTCCAGCCAGTCGATATGTTCTTCTTCGGATTCGAGGATATCTTCAAGCAGCTCACGGCTGCCGAAGTCGCCGACGGTTTCGCAATGCGCGATCGCGACCTTGAGATCCGCGTGACCAGTGCGCTCGATACGCAGGTCGCACTCAAGCATTTCCTTGGTGTGCTCGCCGATGTGCAGCTTGCCCAGGTCCTGGACGTTCGGCAGGCCTTCAAGAAACAGAATGCGCTTGATCAGCTTGTCCGCGTGTTTCATCTCGTCGATGGATTCTTTGTACTCATGCTTGCCGAGCTTGTTCAGGCCCCAATCTTCATACATGCGTGCATGCAGAAAGTATTGATTGATCGCGACCAGCTCATTGGCAAGGATCTTGTTGAGATGCTGGATGACTGTAACGTCGCCTTTCATGATGGGATCCTGCCCTGTATTAACTGACTATAAGGCAGAGTTTGAGCCGCGTAATTAAGAGTGTCAAACCTAAGTTATTGAAACTTATATGAAAATTAATCGGAATAAGAATGTTTGTGTTCCGCGTCTAGCGCCTAAGCGGTTGATTTACGGGCATAAAAAAACCGGACATTAGTCCGGTTCTTTGAAATACGGTAGTTACGCGGCAGTAAATTCAACAGGAAATGGAATCGCGGCCTGGGCGGTTTGCAGCTTGGTCAGGGTTTCACGCACCACTTCCTTGGCAAGGCAGGCGCATTTACCGCATTGGCTAGCTACGCCGGTGGCCTGACGGACTTCCTTATAGCTGCAGCAACCTTCATAGATTGCATCGCGGATTTGACCGTCGGTAACGCCAGTGCAGAGGCAGACATACATAAGTGAGAACCGTCGCTGGTTGTGACTCAATTGCGATGGATCTTAATGTTAACGAGAATGATTGTCAAAGTGCTTTCTGAAAGCTTCGCGTTATAAGCGCCCATGGCTGACGAACGGTTTGCGGCATGGCATTACGACAGTAACCGTAACAGTCCCAATTTAACGCGCCGCTGAAAATCCGTTAAGGACAGCTCAAAAACGCCGTGTATGATGGTCGGTCCTTGCGAAGGGGATCGTGTCACAGGGCTGTCGCCTGAGGGTGGCAGGCTGATGCGAATCCAGTTCTTCACGTTAATAGACCAGGAGATATTCAATGAGCGTACTCGTAGGCAAACAAGCTCCAGACTTCACCGTACCAGCCGTCCTCGGCAACGGCGAGATCGTAGACAGCTTCACTCTGTCGTCGGCCATCAAAGGCAAATACGGCCTGGTGTTCTTCTACCCACTGGACTTCACCTTCGTTTGCCCGTCCGAGCTGATCGCTCTGGACAACCGCATGGCTGACTTCAAGGCACGTAACGTTGAAGTGGTTGCCGTGTCGATCGACTCGCATTTCACCCACAACGCATGGCGCAACACCCCGGTGAACAATGGCGGTATCGGCCAGGTTCGCTACACCATGGCTGCCGACATCAAGCAGGAAATCATGAAGGCCTACGACGTTCAGTCCGCTGACGGCGTTGCTTTCCGTGGCGCTTTCCTGATCGACGACAAAGGCGTTGTCCGTTCGCAGATCATCAACGACCTGCCACTGGGTCGTAACATGGAAGAGCTGATCCGTCTGGTCGACGCACTGCAATTCCACGAAGAGCACGGCGAAGTTTGCCCTGCCAACTGGAAAAAAGGCGACAAAGGCATGACCGCTTCCACCGAAGGTGTTGCGGCTTACCTGACCGAGCACGCTGCGGCGCTGTAAGCCCAAGCGTCAGGCATAAAAAAACCGGCCGCGAGGCCGGTTTTTTTGTGGGCGGGATAAAACCCTCGACTGAATCAGTCGTTGAAGTCTTCCCAGCCGCCCATTTGTTTCCAGCGATTGACGATGCCGCAGAACAGCTCGGCGGTCTTCTCGGTGTCGTAGCGAGCCGAGTGAGCCTCGCGACCGTCGAAGTCGATATCCGCTGCCTGGCAAGCCTTGGCCAGTACGGTTTGGCCGTAAGCCAGGCCAGCGAGGGTTGCAGTGTCGAAACTGGAGAACGGATGAAACGGGTTGCGTTTCATGTCCAGGCGCGCGACAGCGGCGTTGAGGAAGCCCAGGTCGAAGCTGCTGTTGTGCCCGACCAGGATCGCCCGTTTGCAACCGTTGGCTTTCAGGGCCTTGCGGATGCCACGGAAGATATCGGTCAGGGCGGTTTCTTCACTCACCGCCATGCGCAGCGGGTGATCGAGCTTGATCCCGGTGAATTCCAGGGCGGCTGCTTCGATGTTCGCGCCTTCAAACGGTTCTACGCGAAAGAAGTAGGTGTGATCGGGGTAAACAAACCCTTTTTCATCCATGGCGATGGTGGTCGCGGCAATTTCCAGCAGGGCGTCGGTGGCCGAGTTGAAACCACCGGTTTCTACGTCGACGACAACCGGCAGGTAGCCACGGAATCTGGCAGCCATCGGATGACGAGGACCGCCTCCGCCGCCTTGACCGTCCTGTTCGTCGTCGAAATGGTCTTCACTCACGCGTGTTCCTCCAGCAGGCGCCAGCGCAGTTTTTCACCGGCGCGCAGCGGGATTACGGTCAGCTCGCCAAATGGCAGGCTGGTTGGGGCGGTCCACTCTTCGCGGACCAGGGTAATGCGATCGGTGTTCACCGGCAGGCCATAGAAGCGCGGGCCGTTGAGGCTGGCGAAGGCTTCAAGCTTGTCCAGCGCATTGCGCTGTTCAAAGGCCTCGGCGTACATCTCGATCGCAGCATAAGCGGTGTAGCAACCGGCACAGCCGCAAGCGGCTTCTTTTGCATGCTGGGCATGCGGCGCCGAGTCGGTGCCGAGGAAGAACTTCTCGCTGCCACTGGTGGCGGCGTCGAGCAGGGCTTCCTGGTGCGTGTTGCGCTTGAGAATCGGCAGGCAGTAGAAGTGCGGCCGAATTCCGCCCACCAGCATGTGGTTGCGGTTGTACAGCAGGTGATGGGCGGTGATGGTTGCGCCAACGTTGGCCGGGGCCGCGTTGACGAACTGCACGGCATCGGCGGTGGTGATGTGTTCGAACACCACTTTGAGCGTCGGGAAACGCTCGACCACACGACGCATGTGCTCATCGATGAAGATCTTTTCGCGATCGAACACGTCGACATCGCCACGGGTGACTTCACCGTGGATCAACAACGGCATCCCGACTTCGGCCATGGCCTCGATCGCCGGGAAAATCTTGTCGATGCTGGTGACGCCAGAATCCGAGTTGGTGGTGGCGCCGGCCGGGTACAGCTTGGCGGCGTGAACGAAACCGCTGGCCTTGGCCTCACGAATTTCTTCGGGCTGGGTACGGTCGGTCAGGTACAGCACCATCAACGGCTCGAAACGACTGCCGGCCGGGCGTGCAGCGAGAATCCGCTGGCGATAGCCGTCGGCTTCAGCGGCGTTGCGCACCGGAGGTACCAGGTTGGGCATGATGATGGCGCGACCAAAGGTGCGCGCAACATCCGCAACGGTATTGGACAAAACAGCACCATCGCGAAGATGAATATGCCAGTCGTCGGGACGCAGCAGGGTCAGGCGGTCGGACATGAGGGGATTCCAGGCGGGTCAAACTGAGGGGAATGCTACCGGAAAAGACTCTCTCAGGCACTCGCTATCAAGTTTTGCAGCAAGCTTCCGATATCCATTAGGTATGCCGTAAACGTATGTGTCGGTCTTTTTGTAGTAGAAGCCAGTGGAGCCTCCCGTGCGCCAGCGTTATTTAGCCTTGCTCAGTGTGTTTGCCAGCCTTCCCGCGATGGCGCTCACTTTCCAGACCCGTCTGGAGAACATTGAGTGGATGGTCGAAGGGGATAAGTTCGAATGCCGCCTGACCCAGCCGATTACCGATTTCGGTTCGGGCGAGTTCGTGCGTCGTGCGGGTGAGCAGGCGATCTTTCGTCTCAAAGCCTACAACTCGATGATCGGCGGCGGTTCGGCGACCTTGCTGGCGGCGGCTGCGCCATGGCAGCCAGGGCGTGGGGACATTAATCTGGGCTCGGTAAACATTGGCAGCGGCAACGTACTGTTCAACAGTTCGCAAGTGCAGGCCGGGCGCCTGATCAGTGGTTTGATGGACGGTCGCAGCCCGGTGATCCGGCGTGCTTCGGGCGACGGCCGGGTGTCTGAGGTTCGTCTGCTGCCGGTCAAGTTCAGCAAGGCCTTCAATGATTATCAGGGCTGTGTGGCCAAACTGTTGCCCCAGAACTTCGAACAGGTGAAGCAATCCGAAGTCGGTTTCCCCGGCGAAGGCGTCGATCTGGATCCTCAAGCCAAGGCCAAGTTGCAGGTCATGCTGGAATTCATGAAGGCCGACCCGACGGTCAATCACATCGAGCTCGACGGTCACTCCGACAACAGTGGCAATCGCCTGACCAACCGTGAACTGTCACGCCGCCGGGCGTTGGCGGTGATGGACTTCTTCAAGGCCAATGGCGTCCAGGAATCGCAGATCACCATGCGTTTCCACGGTGAGCGCTACCCGCTGGCACCGAACACCAATGCGGCCAACCGGGCCAAAAACCGCCGGGTTGCGGTGCGCCTCGAACGTGTTGCTCCGACCGAAAAACCGGCCCCGCAATCCGCCTCTGCCGCAAGCGCTGCGGCGACCTCCTGAACCTGTTGTGTTCGTCGCGAGCTCGACAGAATCTGTCGCTTCGTCGTCATAAGCTGTCGCGGTACTGTAAATTATTTTGTATGAGCGGTAGACTTCACGGCTTTCCGTAGAACCCCGTGGAGTGATGGCATGGCGGACGTAAACAAGGTCGTTCTGGCGTATTCCGGCGGCCTGGACACTTCGGTGATCCTCAAGTGGCTGCAGGATACTTATAACTGTGAAGTAGTGACCTTCACCGCTGACCTGGGTCAGGGCGAAGAGGTCGAACCGGCCCGCGCCAAGGCTCAGGCCATGGGCGTAAAAGAAATCTACATCGACGATCTGCGCGAAGAATTCGTGCGTGATTTCGTGTTCCCGATGTTCCGCGCCAACACCGTTTACGAAGGTGAGTACCTGCTGGGTACCTCCATCGCTCGTCCGTTGATCGCCAAACGCCTGATCGAAATCGCCAACGAAACCGGCGCTGACGCCATTTCCCACGGCGCCACCGGTAAGGGCAACGACCAGGTTCGTTTCGAGCTGGGCGCTTACGCACTCAAGCCAGGCGTGAAAGTGATCGCCCCTTGGCGCGAGTGGGATCTGCTCTCCCGTGAAAAGCTGATGGATTACGCTGAAAAGCACAACATCCCGATCGAGCGCCACGGCAAGAAGAAATCCCCGTACTCGATGGATGCCAACTTGCTGCACATCTCCTATGAAGGCGGCGTGCTGGAAGACACCTGGACCGAGCACGAAGAAGACATGTGGAAATGGACCGTCTCCCCGGAGAACGCTCCTGACAAGGCTCAGTACCTCGAACTGACCTACCGCAACGGCGACATCGTTGCACTGGACGGCGTCGAAATGACCCCGGCCACCGTGCTGGCGACCCTGAACCGTATCGGTGGTGAACACGGTATCGGCCGTCTGGACATCGTCGAAAACCGCTACGTGGGCATGAAGTCCCGTGGCTGCTACGAAACTCCTGGCGGCACCATCATGCTGCGCGCTCACCGTGCGATCGAATCGATCACCCTGGACCGCGAAGTGGCTCACCTCAAAGACGAGCTGATGCCTAAATACGCCAGCCTGATCTACACCGGTTACTGGTGGAGCCCTGAGCGTCTGATGCTGCAACAGATGATCGACGCTTCCCAGGCTCACGTGAACGGTGTCGTTCGCCTGAAGCTGTACAAGGGCAACGTGATCGTCACTGGGCGCAAGTCCGACGAATCGTTGTTCGACGCCAACATCGCAACCTTCGAAGAAGATGGCGGCGCCTACAACCAGGCCGATGCGGCGGGCTTCATCAAGCTCAACGCCTTGCGCATGCGTATTGCCGCCAACAAGGGTCGCAAGCTGTTCTAAGCACCTTTGCTGCGGTAATTGAGGCTGTGGCCCTGTCTTCGACGGGGCCACAACGTCAAATGGTTTTTCTGTCCTGCACCGGATTGACCGCGTTTATCTTTTTTCAATTCAGGTTTTTCTGATCACTCTTCAAGAGTCTGATCCAGCACCGTCACGCCCTGTGAGTTCAAGTTGTAGACAATGCAGAAGGCTTCGTAAGCGCCTTTCTTTTTTTGCTTTGAACACTTGAGTGCGCTGTCCTTCAGTAACTTCTCCGATTCGCTGCACGCCAGAAACACGATCACCTTCGTCGGAAGCCTCCCGGATTTGCGGGTTTTTTCCATTAAGGTGGCGATATCCACCGGCGTACTCACACCGCGAGCGTCGATGATGCTCACCTCTCTCAACAGCCCCTGCAGATAGACGCTGTGTCTCGGCCAGTTGCCTGCTTGCAGGTGAATTTGGGACGGCGGGTCTTGTGCGCTACAGAACCAGTAACGAAATCCTCTCACTCTGGATGAGAAGCGCGTGGGTGGCGGACGCTCGGCATGATCAATGACCTTTATAAAATATTTGTCTTTATCAAAGTCTGAAGGCGCGTAGAGCGATCGATAGTTAAAGTTGAGCGTGAGAAAAAAAAGAAAGAGTAAGTAAAACGGAAAACTGATCAAAAACCAGACGTAGATTTCTCGTTCGTCGTTATCAAGAAAGGGCAGGGAAATAGCAGCAGATGTCTCGGAAAGTGCTGCGAATATAGCAATGATGGTCATTGGGTTGGAAATTCTTTTTTTGAGTTTTTTCATGTGTTTGGCTCGTGAGGTAGTGTCTTGTTCTCGTGTCTGTTAATAGGTGTTATTTTTTAATTAAATTCCGATTTGTATCAGTTGGGGTGTAGAAAGTAACTGTAATGCCGGTGGCTTTAGTATGTCGAATGTTCTTGTTTCAAAAGTTTAATTGGGTGTGAGGTTCGTTTCTTTAACTGTGAGTGAATGTTTGGTGATTGATCAACTGGTATTGAGTTGGATGCTGGTAATAGCGATAACTTTTAGTCTGGTCCTGTAGGTAATCGGCTCGGGATGAGTTGCCGCTCTGACGGTTATGTGAGGTGTCAGTTGTAAGCTGATACAAAAAAGGTAACTGCAAGCCGATCGTTCTTAAGAAATCACGTTTTCGTGCTCATTAAATTCAAGGTTTTTTTGTAGGATTCATCCGTGTTGCGTGTAGGGAATGTCTCTCGGTGTGGGTGGCCGGGGGGTACGGCATGCCACGGGGGAAACGACTAGGCTATTGTGCGGGCTCTAAAAATTCGAACAGCGAAAATTGGACTTGCCCATGAATAAAGTGCTGATCGTGGATGATCATCCTGTCATTCGTCTTGCGGTGCGTTTGCTAATGGAACGTCATGGCTACGAAGTCATCGCAGAAACAGACAATGGTGTGGATGCATTGCAACTTGCTCGTGAACATATGCCGGATATTGTCATTCTGGATATTGGCATACCGAAACTGGATGGGCTGGAAGTCATCGCGCGCCTGACATCCGTGGCGCTGCCTTTGAAAGTGTTGGTACTGACTTCCCAGGCGCCAGGCCATTTTTCAATGCGTTGCATGCAGTCGGGCGCCGCCGGTTATGTTTGCAAGCAACAGGACCTCACTGAATTGCTCAGTGCCATCAAGGCTGTATTGTCAGGCTACAGCTACTTCCCCAATCAAGCCTTGCATACGGTTCGGTCCAGTTTGGGCAATGCCAGCGAAGCCGATATGGTGGATCGTTTATCGGGTCGGGAAATGATGGTGTTGCAACAACTGGCACGGGGGAAGACTAACAAGGAGATTGCCGATGGCATGTTCCTTAGCAACAAGACCGTCAGCACTTACAAAACCCGGTTATTGTTGAAGCTCAACGCGCGCTCGCTGGTGGACTTGATCGAACTGGCCCAGCGAAATGGCCTGGTTTGACGGCACATAGTGAAAAGCCTCCGTTTCGGGAGGCTTTCAGGTGTCATAGATCAAAATCGTAATCGGCCAATTGCTTCTGCAGTCGGCGCTCCTCCAGCAAATTGTCGATGGTGCGGCGCTTGCTCAGGTTGGTTTTTGCTACCTCAACCACCGGTTCAGCGTCATCGGCTTCAACGGGGGTGAAGTCGTCTTCTACGTCCAATTGCTCTTTGCCAGTGCTCATTTTGTTACTCCAGGCTAAGACTGCCTTTGGCGCTCCTTATATCGACATTCTCCCGGCGGGTAAAAAATATTTTTTCAATCGGTATATCAATAAATTTAATAGCGTCTCAATCGTCCGAGGTCTTTTGCTTGTATTCGCACAGGTCCTCGATCCGGCAACTGCCGCAACGGGGCTTGCGGGCCAGGCAAACGTAGCGTCCGTGGAGGATCAGCCAGTGGTGGGAGTCGAGCAGAAACTCCTTGGGCACAAACTTCATCAGTTTGTTTTCCACCTCGACCACATTTTTGCCTGGAGCAATGCCGGTACGGTTGCTGACCCGGAAAATATGGGTGTCCACCGCCATGGTCAACTGACGGAAAGCCGTATTGAGCACCACGTTGGCGGTCTTGCGGCCAACGCCGGGCAAGGCCTCCAGCTCCTCGCGGGTCTGTGGCACTTCGCCGCCGTGTTTTTCCACCAGCAGGCGACAGGTTTCGATCACGTTCTTGGCCTTGCTGTTGAACAGGCCGATGGTCTTGATGTACTCCGTCAACCCTTCGACCCCCAAGGCATGGATGGCGGCGGGGGTATTGGCCACTGGATACAGCTTCGCCGTGGCCTTGTTGACCCCGACATCGGTGGACTGCGCTGACAGGATCACCGCGATCAGCAGTTCAAACGGCGAGGAGTAGGCCAGTTCGGTCTTCGGTTCCGGGTTGTCTTCGTGCAGCCTGCGGAAGATTTCGTAACGTTTTGCGGCATTCATGGGTGATGCGTTTCCTCGAAAGCGGTCAGTTTGAGGGGCGAAGCCAGGCCTGTTTCGCAGCGATCAGCAGTCCCAGCAGAATAAATCCGCCGGGGACCAGTGTGGCCAGACGCAAGCCACCGTCGGTGGTCAGCACCAAACCGGGCCAATCCAGTCCGCCGCTCAGCCAGGACAGATGAGCACCAAGCGTGCCGTTGCCGATGAGCTCGCGTAGCAAACCCAGGCCCACCATCAGCGCGCCGAATGCGCCACACAGGTGCAAGCGATCACGCCACGGGCTCTGGAAAAAATCATGGGTGTCCAACACGACGCATTGCAAGGCAATCAGTCCGGCATACAACCCCAAGTGTTGCTGCCATTGCAGCGACCAGGATTGCCCGGCGAGCTCTGCGCAACTGGTCAGCGTGGCCGCCAGCAGGACGCCGGCAGGCAAACGTGCCCACGGCATGAGTCGGGCGCGCAAGAGGCTCATACCCCCGTCGTAGGCAGCTATCACCACCACGAACATCAGCCATAGGCCCAGTGCCGTCATCAGGGAATCGGTGGCGCCGATCAGTGGCGCCAGCATCAGCGAGTTCTGCACAGAGGCCTTATTCATGGGCGCTGCTCCCGACTAACTGTTGCCGATGTTCATCAAAGTAGCGCAACGCATCATGAATGGTGTTGATCACCGCTCTTGATGTGGTGGTGGCCCCGGCCATTTGATCGAATTGCCCCTGATCTTTTTTCAGTGCCCAGCCATTGTCGGCAGGGTCAGTGCGCGACTTGCCGGTAAAGAGGTGCAGCCAGGCATTCGGCCAGTCGGCGAGGCGACCGCCCAGGCCCGGTGTTTCTGCCTGTTTAAGGGTTTTGACCCCCAACAGCTTGCCGTTGGCATCAATGGCGATCAGTAACTCGATGGCGCCGATGTAGCCCAGGGCCTGGCTGCGCAGCAACACCGCGCTGGGTTGCCCGGACTTGGTTGCCAGGTAGCCCACCAGCAACGTGCTGTTGGCCAGCGGAATGTTTTCGAGGGGCAGTGGCTGTTCCAGCGGCTGATTGTCGTAGCTGCCGGGCGGCAACATATCCAGCAGAGTGTGGCTGTCGATCAGGCGTTGCTCTGTGGCAATGCGCGCGGCGCTGGTGTGTTGCACAAGGTAGGTCGCGCCCATTCCCAGTCCGACCAATAACACCAGTGTCACAACGCTTGTCGCCCGGTTCATGGTGCGGTTCGCTCCTGTCGGGCGGCGACAAACCGCTCCAGCGCCGGTACACAGAGGTTCATCAGCAGCACGGCGAAGGCCACGCCGTCCGGGTAGCCGCCCCAGGTTCGAATCATGTAGGTGATCAGCCCCACGCCCATTCCGAACAACAGCCGGGCAGCTGCGCTTTTGGCGCCGGACACCGGCTCCGTAACGATAAAGAAAGCACCGAGCATGCTCGCGCCAGTCAGCAAGTGAAACAATGGCGAACCATGGGAATCCGAGCCCGAGCCGTTCCAGCACAGCAGGCTGATGATGAACAGGCTGGCGAGCATGCCGACCGGGGCATGCCAACTGAACACCCGTTGCTGGAGCAGAAAGGCGCCACCGGCGAGAAACGCCAGGTTGACCCATTCCACGCCGTGGCCGCCGAAGTGACCGAACGCCGAATTGCCGGCAAACAGCTCATCCATGGTCAGGCTTTTATTGATGCGCAGGCTGTCCAGTGCCGTGGCCTGGACCCAGGCATCCGGCGTCTGGCTGAAACTGAAGCCAAAGATCTGCTGAAGGCCGCCGAGCAGGTCCATGCCATGGGATGACGGCCAATGCGTCATCGGTTGGGGAAAGGTCACCAGCACCAGGGCGAAACCGAGCATGGCCGGGTTGAACGGGTTCTTGCCGACGCCGCCATACAGGTGTTTACCGAACAGCAGCGCGGCGGTGGCCGCACTGACTGTCAGCCACCAGGGGCAATAAGGTGGCAAGGCTAGCGCCAACAGCGTCGCGGTGACCAAGGCGCTGCCGTCGCTCAAGGTCGGCTTGAGCGGACGCTGACGCAGTTTCAGCACGCTGGCCTCAACAATTAATGCAGTCACGACCGTCAGAATCAGATTGATCAATACGCCCCAGCCGTACAGCCAAAACAACGCCAGCATCCCCGGCATGGTGGCCAGCAATACCAGCTTCATGGCCTGCTGAAGGCGTTCGTCCACCGATTCAAGGGGCGACATAGGCCTCCACCAGACGTTCGGCTTCCAGCAGTCGGGCGCGCGCCTTGTCCATCAGTTCGGCAGGCGTTTCGGGAAGTCGTTCAAGTTTGCTGACGTCCGCGCGGGCGTAGGCCAATTCGGTTTTCAGCTGACGAAGTTGGTTGTTGATCGGGCGTTTTTCAACGCGCTGCAAGTCAGGTAACGGTTGATCGCTGACCGCTTCAGCGTCGTGCAAGGCTTGCTCGGCATTTTTCAACGCGAGTTCCAACGCTTCGATCTGATCCACTGACGCTTCGCTGGTTTGCGCTTTTTTCAGTTCGGCGCGGTGCATGGCCAACTGGATTTTTGCCCGTTTCAGTTCGGCGTCTTTCGCCGGGGCAACCGGTGCGGGGGCTGGCGGCGCGCTACTTTCGAGTTGCGCGAGGGCTTGTTCGGCGGCTTCGAACTGCTGTTGCAGCAGGATCAGTTGCGATTGCTGCTCGAAGGTTGGCGGATGCCCGAATGCTTTGAGCGATTTGTTCAATTGCGCCCGACTCATCGCCACATCGATCTTGGCTTTTTTCAACGCTGCGTCAGCCGTCGCCGCTTTCTGCGCACGAACTCGCTCAAGGGCCGCCTGCACCGGGTTGACCGCCACTTCGCTGGGTTGCGCGGCACGCTGGGCGCGGGCCTGGCGCTCGGCGACTTTCTGTTGTTCTTCCCGTTGCAGCCGCGCGTTGCGCTGTTCGAAGCGCCGCCGCGCACGATTGCGCTTGGTAGCCCGAGCCCGTTGATCTTCGAGGCTGAACGCCAGGCCACCGACAATCGGCAGCACCGTGGTCAGCGGCAACGGGCGCATTTCGATACAGTCCATCGGGCACGGCGCCACGCAGAGGTCGCAACCGGTGCATTCATCGACGATCACGGTGTGCATCAATTTCGCTGCGCCGACGATCGCGTCCACCGGGCAAGCCTGGATGCACTTGGTGCAGCCAATGCATTCGGCCTCGCGGATGTAGGCAATTTGCGCCGGTGCCGAACCGCGACTGACGTCCAGTTCCAGCACCGGCACTTTCAGCAGTTCGGCGAGGGCGGCGATGGTTTCGCTGCCACCCGGCGGGCACTTGTTGATCGACTCGCCGCTGGCGATGCCTTCGGCGTAGGGCTTGCATCCGGGGTGACCACACTTGCCGCATTGGGTCTGGGGCAAGAGGGCGTCGATGCGTTGAATCAGACTCATGTTTTGATCAGTCCACTGAATCCGAGAAAAGCCACTGCGATCAGTCCGGCGCCGATCAACTGGATCGGCAAGCCACGAAAGGGCAGGGGAACATCGTTGTCACGTGTGCGCTGGCACAAGTCATTAAACAGGATCAGCACCAGCCAGAAACCCAACCCGGCGCCGAGGCTCAGGGCGGTGGCGTGGAAAAATCCCTTGTCGTCCCGGGCGTTGAGCAAGGTCAGCCCGAGCACGCCGGCGTTGGCCAACAGCAACGGCCATAGGCCCTCGAACGAAAGTTTTGGCAGTGATCGCGACAGCAGCTTCAGCAGCGGGGCGATCAGCAAGACGCTCAACGGCAGGAACACGAAAAGGCGCAGGTTCGTCAGTTCCAGTGGCACCAACAGCCAGTGGTAGAGCGCGTAACCGAGCAGGCCGACGATCAGCATCAGGCTCGCCGTGGCAATGCCCAGTGCGTGGACCTGCCGCTGTTGCGAACCCAACAGCGGATCGACGCCCAGCGGCCACTGCAACACGAGGTTGTTGATCAGGGCGGCGCTGATAAGCGTAAGAAGCA
Organism: Pseudomonas sp. 5Vm1k; assembly: GCF_056161485.1. Lineage (NCBI taxonomy): Bacteria > Pseudomonadati > Pseudomonadota > Gammaproteobacteria > Pseudomonadales > Pseudomonadaceae > Pseudomonas > Pseudomonas sp. 5Vm1k. Next base: position 319,746 of record NZ_JBSPCZ010000006.1, on the reverse strand, counting down.
GTTCGGTCATGATCGTCCATATACATGCACTGTTGATGGCTGCCGACTAACTCCGTAGAAGCTGCCGCAGGCTGCGATCTTTTGACTTTAAAGAGCAAGATCAAAAGATCGCAGCCTGCGGCAGCTCCTACACGGTGAGGCCAGAGTTGATAGTAATTATGGGCCAGACATGAAAATCCCACAGTCATGCCAGGCATGACTGTGGGATTTGTTCAGCAAAGTACTTACTTGATGCGCTGACCCGGCTTGGCGCCGCTGTCGGGGCTCAGCAGGTAGATTTCTTCACCACCAGGGCCGGCGGCCATCACCATGCCTTCGGAGATCCCGAACTTCATTTTGCGCGGCTTGAGGTTGGCGATCATCATGGTCAGGCGACCTTCGAGCTTGGCCGGGTCCGGGTAAGCGCTCTTGATCCCGGAAAGGACGTTGCGTTGCTCGTCACCAATGTCCAGGGTCAGGCGCAACAGCTTGTCGGCGCCTTCCACAGCTTCGGCCTTGAGGATCAGCGCAACCCGCAGGTCGACGGCTGCAAACGCATCGAACTCGATTTCCGGCGCCAGCGGTTCCTTGACCAGTTCACCATTGCCGGCCGGTGCAGTTTCGCCGGTGTCGGTTGCGCTGGCGGTCAGGTCTTCTTTCGAGGCGTCGGTCATGGCTTGTACTTTTACCGGGTCGATGCGGGTCATCAACGGTTTGAACTCGTTCAACTGATGATTGCTCAACAGCGTGGCGTGATCATTCCAGGTCAGCGGCGCGACGTTCAGGAACGCCTCGGCGTCGGCGGCCAGCAGCGGCAGCACCGGTTTGAGGAAGATCACCAGTTGGCGGAACAGGTTGATGCCCAAGGCGCAGATGGCCTGGACTTCGTCGTGCTTGCCTTCCTGTTTGTTCAACGACCACGGTGCCTTGTCGGCGATCCAGGCGTTGGCGCGGTCGGCCAGGCCCATGATTTCACGCATGGCGCGGGCGAAGTCGCGCGCCTCGTAGGCGTCGGCGATGCTCGGCGCGGCGGCCAGGAACGCTTCGGTCAGTTCCGGCGCGGCGTTACCCGCCACCAGCACACCGGCGTTGCCTTTCTGGATGAAACCGGCGCAACGGCTGGCGATGTTGACGACTTTGCCCACCAGGTCGGAGTTGACCTTCTGCACGAAGTCTTCGAGGTTCAGGTCGAGGTCGTCCACGCCACGGCCCAGCTTGGCCGCGTAGTAGTAGCGCAGGTATTCCGGCGACAGGTGATCCAGGTAGGTCCGGGCCTTGACGAAGGTGCCGCGGGACTTGGACATTTTCTGACCGTTGACGGTCAGGTAGCCGTGCACGTTGATGCCGGTCGGCTTGCGCAAACCCGCGCCTTCAAGCATTGCTGGCCAGAACAGGGCGTGGAAGTTGACGATGTCCTTGCCGATGAAGTGGTACAGCTCGGCGGTGGAATCCTTGGCCCAGAACGCGTCGAAGTCCAGGTCTGGACGACGGGCGCAGAGGTTCTTGAAGCTGGCCATGTAGCCGATCGGCGCGTCCAGCCACACGTAGAAGTATTTGCCTGGCTCGCCCGGAATCTCAAAACCGAAGTACGGCGCATCGCGGGAGATGTCCCACTGTTGCAGGCCGGCGTCCAGCCACTCGGCGATTTTGTTGGCCACGGCGTCTTGCAGGGTGCCGCTGCGGGTCCAGGCTTGCAGCATTTCCTGGAAGTCCGGCAGTTTGAAGAAGAAGTGCTGGGAATCCTTGAGCACCGGGGTGGCGCCAGAGATTGCCGACTTCGGATCCTTCAGGTCGGTCGGTGCGTAGGTTGCACCGCATTTTTCGCAGTTGTCGCCGTACTGGTCTTCAGTGCCGCATTTCGGGCAGGTGCCTTTGATGAAGCGGTCGGCCAGGAACATTTTCTTTTCCGGGTCGAAGTACTGCGTGATCGAGCGCTGGGCGATGTGCCCGGCGTCGCGCAGCTTCAGGTAGATCTGGCTCGACAGCTCACGGTTTTCTTCGGCGTGAGTGGAGTGGAAATTGTCGAAGTCCACCAGGAAGTCGGCAAAGTCGGCGCTGTGTTCAGCCTGGACGTTGGCGATCAGTTGTTCCGGGGTGATGCCTTCTTTTTCTGCACGCAGCATGATGGCCGAGCCGTGAGCGTCGTCGGCGCAGACATAGATGCATTGATTGCCGCGGTGCTTTTGGAAGCGCACCCACATGTCGGTCTGGATGTATTCCAGCATGTGGCCAAGATGGATCGAACCATTGGCATAGGGCAGGGCGCTGGTGACGAGGATCTTGCGTGGCTCGGACATGGGGCTCGGCTACTTGATGAAACGGAGGTCGGCCACTATAAAGCGCTGGCGCATATTTTTCACCCCCGGCACAGGCCATCACGGTCCCTTGTAGCAGCTGGCGAAGCCTGCGTTCGGCTGCGCAGCAGTCGTAAAATTGGACACGGAGGTGTTTCAGGCAGTACGCGGTGTCCGGTTTGGCGACTGCTGCGCAGCCGAACGCAGGCTTCGCCAGCTGCTACAGAATGCGTGTGGTCACCGGATAATTGTCACATCCTGAAAGCATGCCGTCCGTGCGAGAGAACAGGTACGATACCCGCCTGATTTTCCAGTCTTGCTATCGGAGTTGCCCATGAGCGCCGTCAATCGCGCAGCGGTGGAAGCCGTCCTTCGCCAATACACCGACCCTTACCTGAACCAGGACCCGGTCAGCGCCGGGTGTGTACGCAACATCGACATCCAGGGCGACCGCGTCAGCGTCCAGCTGGAGCTCGGTTATGCCGCCGGCCTGTTCAAGAGCGGCTGGGCGCAATTGCTGCAAATGGCCATCGAAGGGCTGGACGGTGTGGTCACCGCGCGCGTCGAGATCACCAGCGTAATTGCCGCGCACAAGGCCCAGGCACAAATCCCGGGCCTGGCCAACGTCAAAAACGTTGTTGCCGTGGCTTCGGGCAAGGGTGGCGTGGGCAAGTCCACCACCGCCGCCAACCTGGCGCTGGCGCTGGCCCGTGAAGGCGCCAAGGTCGGGATTCTCGACGCAGACATCTACGGTCCGAGCCAGGGCATCATGTTCGGCATCCCCGAAGGCACTCGACCAAAGGTCAAGGATCAGAAGTGGTTCATTCCGATCGAGTCCCATGGCGTCGAAGTGATGTCCATGGCGTTCCTGACCGACGACAACACGCCGATGGTCTGGCGCGGCCCGATGGTCTCCGGTGCGCTGTTGCAACTGGTGACACAAACCGCGTGGGGCGATCTCGATTACCTGGTCATCGACATGCCGCCAGGCACCGGCGACATCCAGCTAACCCTGGCCCAGAAAGTCCCGGTGGCCGGTGCCGTGATCGTCACCACGCCACAGGATCTGGCCCTGCTGGACGCACGCAAAGGCGTGGAGATGTTCCGCAAGGTCAACATTCCGGTGCTGGGTGTCGTGGAAAACATGGCCGTGCACATCTGCTCCAACTGCGGGCATGCCGAGCATCTGTTCGGTGAGGGCGGTGGCGTGAAACTGGCCACGCAGTATGGCGTTGAATTGCTGGCTTCATTGCCGCTGGCGATGGCCATTCGCGAGCAGGCCGATGGCGGCAAGCCAACGGTGATCGCTGAGCCGGACAGCCCGATTGCGATGGTCTACCAGGAGCTGGCCCGCCACGTCGGCGCGCGGATCGTGTTGCAGGAAGCGGCAACCCCGGCGATGCCGAATATCACCGTTAGCGACGATTAATCACAGAAGAAACACAATCCCCTGTGGGAGCGGGCTTGCTCGCGAATGCGGTAGATCAGTCAACTTATCTGTTGAATGACACACCGCATTCGCGAGCAAGCCCGCTCCCACATTGGTTATGCGGTGGACTTAAATCCGCAACCCGCCATCCATCTCCAGAATCCGGCCGGTGTAGTAGTCGTTCTCGAAAATGTACGCTGCCGAATGGGCGATCTCGTCTGGTTTACCCATGCGCTTGAGCGGAATCCCGGCGGTCATTTTCTCCAGCGCCTCAGGCTTCATACCCAGCGTCATCTCGGTTTCGATAAAGCCCGGCGCAATGCCCGCCACACGAATACCGTAGCGCGCCAGTTCCTTGGCCCAGGTCACGGTCGCTGCTGCCACGCCAGCCTTGGCGGCGGAGTAGTTGGTCTGGCCAACGTTACCGGCGCGGGAGATCGACGAGATATTGATGATCGCGCCGCTGTTTTTCAGCTCGACCATTTTCGCCGCGACTTCACGGGTGCACAGGAACACGCCGGTCAGGTTGACGTCGATCACCGCCTGCCATTGGGCCAGGCTCATCTTGGTCATTTCGCCGTCCTTGACCTTCAGCAGCAGGCCGTCGCGCAAGATCCCGGCGTTGTTGATCAAACCATGGATCGCGCCGAAATCTTCAGCCACCTGAGCAACCATGTGCGTCACTTGCTCTTCATTGGCGACGTTGCACAGGTAAGCGCGGGCCTCGACACCTTTGGCCTTGCAGGCGGCGACGGTGTCATCGAGCTTTTCCTGGTTCAGATCCACCAGCGCCAGTTTTGCGCCCTTGTCAGCGAAATACTCGGCCATGGAACGGCCTAAACCCTGGCAACCGCCAGTGATAATGATTACTTTGTCAGTGAGTTGCATTCGCATGCCCCAAAAGCAGGTCGGAGAGTGGTTCCTTGTAGAGGGCCTCTCGATCTGCACCTGATGCGGCTTGGTTGCACATGAGAACTGCCCCGATGGCGCACTGGAACTTATCCCCAGGCGCCTGTCCGTTTTTTCGACGGATTCTATATAAGGAGTCATAAATTGAGCGTTGAAGCGGCCAAGAATGCCCGAGAATTGCTTCTCAAGGAATACCGCGGAGTGCTTTCGACGCACTCCAAGGCCATGCCCGGTTTCCCCTTCGGCTCGGTGGTTCCGTACTGCCTGGACGAGCAGGGCCGGCCGCTGATCCTGATCAGCCGCATCGCCCAGCACACCCACAATCTGCAAAAAGATCCTAAGTGCTCACTGTTCGTGGGCGAGCGCGGGGCGGAAGATGCACAAGCCGTCGGTCGCCTGACTTACCTCGCCGAAGCCGAAAAACTCGAGGATGAGGCAGCCATTGAAGCGGCGGCCGAGCGTTACTACCGTTATTTCCCGGATTCGCAGAGTTACCACAAGGCGCATGATTTCGATTTTTGGGTGCTCAAACCGGTGCGTCACCGTTACATCGGCGGCTTCGGCGCGATTCACTGGGTCGATCAACTGACCCTGGCCAACCCGTTCGCCGGTAAGGCCGAAGTGAGCATGGTCGAGCACATGAATACTGACCACACCAAGGCCATCGCCCATTACGTCGAATTGGCCGGTTTGCCGAAAACCGAACCGGCGCAACTGGCCGGCATCGACACCGAAGGCATGCACCTGCGGATAGGTCAGGCGCTGTACTGGCTACCGTTTCAAGCGCCTTGTAATACGCCGACACAAGTGCGCGAAGCCTTGGTTTTCCTGGCTCACGCCGAGCATTGGCCGAAAAATGAAGTGGCCGACGCTTGAATTCACGAATCGGCGACGTCATCTAAGGAACACTGGCAAGGCATTCTTGCGTTGAGGAACCATTTGATGCGCCCTTTTTTATTGCTCTTTGTACTGTTTCCGGTGTTGGAGCTGTTCGTATTCGTCAAGGTCAGCGGGGCCATCGGGTTTTTCCCGGCCCTGCTGCTGATCATTCTCGGCTCGATGCTCGGCGTGTTCGTGCTGCGTATCGCCGGTCTGGCTACCGCACTGCGTGCCCGTGAAAGCCTGAACCGCGGCGAGCTGCCGGCCCAGACCATGCTGGAAGGCTTGATGTTGGCGCTGGCGGGCGGTCTATTGATCCTGCCGGGTTTCGTCACCGACGTGCTGGGCCTGATCATGTTGATGCCGCTGTCTCGGCGTCTGTTGGCAAACAAGATGCGTCAGCGTGCCGAAGAACAGGCGATCCGTCAGCGTGCCTTCGCCGATGACCTGCAGTCCCGGGGCGGTCCCGCTCCAAGACAGCAACCGCTGGGCCGCGAGCCCAACGTGATCGAAGGCGAGTTCGAACACCACGATCCCAAGTAAAGCGTTTCAGCTGCACGGCACCTTCGGGTGCCGTGTTCGTTTGCGGGCAACAACATGAAAAAATTTGCTTGCTCGCCCTTGTAATAAGCTTATGCGCCCTTATGTAACGGTCACCGCAAGGTTTCTGGCGATCATGCCAGACAGACTTCCGCAGTTCGCTTGACGAACCGCACCCGGCACCGCCGGATTTGTTAAACCCGCCGGGAATACACCGGCCGATGAAAACCACAATTAGGAGAGATCGACAATGAAGCTTCGTCCTCTGCATGACCGCGTCGTCATCCGTCGCAGCGAAGAAGAAAAGAAAACCGCTGGCGGTATCGTCCTGCCAGGTTCGGCTGCTGAAAAAGCCAACAGCGGCGAGATCCTCGCTGTCGGTACCGGCCGCGTGCTGGAAAACGGTGAAGTGCGTGCACTGGCCGTAAAAGTGGGTGACAAGGTTGTGTTCGGCCCGTACTCCGGCAGCAACACTGTGAAAGTTGACGGCGAAGACCTGCTGGTAATGGCTGAGAACGAGATTCTCGCTGTTATCGAAGGCTGATTCCCCGCTCATTTTCCCGTTACTACAAAGTATTTAAGGAATATCGATCATGGCTGCTAAAGAAGTTAAATTCGGCGACTCCGCCCGCAAGAAAATGCTCGCCGGTGTAAACGTCCTGGCTGACGCAGTAAAAGCGACCCTGGGCCCTAAAGGCCGTAACGTGATCATCGAGAAGAGCTTCGGCGCTCCGACCATCACCAAGGACGGCGTTTCCGTAGCCAAAGAAATCGAACTGAAAGACCGTTTCGAAAACATGGGCGCGCAGCTGGTCAAAGACGTTGCCTCCCGTGCCAACGATGACGCAGGCGACGGCACCACCACCGCTACCGTTCTGGCTCAATCGATCGTCAACGAAGGCCTGAAAGCCGTCGCTGCCGGCATGAACCCGATGGACCTGAAGCGCGGCATCGACAAAGCGACCATCGCTATCGTCAAAGAGCTCAAAGCCCTGTCCAAGCCTTGCGCTGACACCAAGGCAATCGCTCAGGTCGGCACCATCTCGGCCAACTCCGACAACTCCATCGGCGACATCATTGCCGAAGCCATGGAAAAAGTCGGTAAAGAAGGCGTGATCACCGTTGAAGAAGGCTCGGGCCTGGAAAACGAACTGTCGGTTGTTGAAGGCATGCAGTTCGACCGTGGCTACCTGTCCCCGTACTTCGTCAACAAGCCAGAGACCATGACTGCCGAGCTCGACGGTCCGCTGATCCTGCTGGTCGACAAAAAGATCTCCAACATCCGCGAAATGTTGCCAGTACTGGAAGCCGTTGCCAAAGCCGGCCGTCCACTGCTGATCGTGGCCGAAGACGTTGAAGGCGAAGCCCTGGCGACTCTGGTTGTGAACAACATGCGTGGCATCGTTAAAGTCGCAGCCGTCAAGGCTCCGGGCTTCGGCGACCGTCGCAAGGCCATGCTGCAGGACATCGCTGTTCTGACTGGCGGTACCGTTATCTCCGAAGAGATCGGTCTGAGCCTGGAAAGCACTACCCTGGAACACCTGGGTAATGCCAAGCGCGTGATCCTGTCCAAAGAAAACACCACCGTGATCGACGGCGCCGGCGTTGAAGCTGATATCCAGGCTCGCGTTCTGCAAATCCGTCAGCAAGTGGCCGACACTTCGTCCGACTACGACCGTGAAAAACTGCAAGAGCGTCTGGCCAAGCTGTCCGGCGGCGTTGCAGTGATCAAGGTTGGCGCTGGCTCCGAAGTTGAAATGAAAGAGAAGAAAGCCCGCGTTGAAGACGCCCTGCACGCTACCCGTGCAGCCGTTGAAGAAGGCGTGGTACCTGGCGGTGGCGTGGCACTGGTTCGCGCTCTGCAGGCTATCTCCGAACTGAAAGGCGACAACGCCGATCAAGACGTTGGTATCCAGTTGCTGCGTCGCGCTGTTGAAGCGCCGCTGCGCCAGATCGTTGCCAACTCCGGCGACGAGCCAAGCGTAGTAGTCGACAAGGTCAAGCAGGGTTCGGGTAACTACGGTTACAACGCTGCTACCGGCGAATACGGCGACATGATCGAAATGGGTATCCTGGACCCGGCTAAAGTGACTCGTTCGGCTCTGCAGGCAGCGGCTTCCATCGCCAGCCTGATGATCACGACCGAAGCCATGATCGCCGAGATCAAGGAAGAAGGCGGCGCTGGCGGCGGTATGCCAGACATGGGTGGTATGGGCGGCATGGGCGGCATGATGTAAGCCAGCCTTACCCCTATAAAAAAGCCCCGCCTGCGAAAGCAGGCGGGGCTTTTTATTGCCCGGATTCAGCGGTCACATCGAACCACTGTGGGAGCGGGCTTGCTCGCGAAGGCGGTGTATCAGTCGACATCAACGTTGTCTGACACGCCGCCTTCGCGAGCAAGCCCGCTCCCACATTTGGATCTGTGTGTGTCAGGCGTTGACCGGATCTGCCTTGCCAACCCGTTCAGCCTTGGACGCCGGTCGATACAGGATGTAGTAATACGACCCCAGACAAATCAACCAGCAGAAAATCGCCGTCCACACGTTGTGCGAGAAGAAGTGCGCACCCTGCATCATCCGGCTGATGGAAAACACCGTGCCCAGTGCAGCGGCGAAGATAAACGCTTTGCGCGCCAAACGTGGGCGACGGTCACGCAACACGAAGAACAGCGCAAACAGCGTGAAACCAGTAGCCGCATGACCACCAGGCCAGCAACGACCAGGTTTTTCGGTGTGCGGACGCGGGCTGAGCAGCTCGCTGTAGGTTTCGTGGCCGCCGAACTGTTCCAGGCTCCACGGGCATTGCACCGCTGTCACCACTTTCACCGGCGTGACGAAGGACGTCGCCAAGCCCAGGGACAGCACCAGGCAACCCAGCTCCCGTTTGAACGGTTTGAGTTTCTCGACAAAAAACGAGCAGATATAACCGATCACCGCAAACACCGAGAAAGCGATGACCACTTCCTTGGCCTTGTCATGCAGGATGTTTTCCAGGAAGTAACTGTGCCGGCCAATGAAGTCACCGGCCGCCGGGTCATAAAAATACCTGGCCAGGTCCATGTCCAGGTCGGTCAGTTCGAGCAGCACCAGAACGATCGCCGCAATGGCGGGGACCCCGAGGCACACCCAGAAATTGAGTGGCCGGGAAACGGGGCGAACAGCGGTTGATGACATGGTGGATCCTGAGCATGGGAAAAAGCCCCGGGGCATCAGCCCGGGGCTGTTCGGTTAACGTTCGCTGACCTGGTCGTTGCCCTCCTTGGGCGCTTTCCAGCCAAGCAGCTGTTGCTTGAAGCCATAACTGGCGGTTTGGTAATAGGTAATGGCACGGGTGATCAACGGATCGCTGGCCTGGGCCTTCGACTCGCGGCTCTCGGTCAGCGCATCGTCATGACGACGCAGGCCCTGACGTGGGCTCAGGATCGCTAGATCCTTGCCGTCGAACAACCCCAAATGTTGATAGTTGCCAACCACCACACGCGGTGGCAGCGGATTGTCCTGCAACAGATTGCGGCCAAAGAATGTCGATTGATAGTCCATGTTCAGCAAGCCAAGCAGGGTCGGCGCCAGATCGATCTGGCTGGCCAGTTGCGCGGTTTCCCGGGCGTCGATCAGCTTCGGTGCATAGATGAACAGCGGAATCTGATAGTTGCTGATCGGCAAGTCTTCCTTGCCGGCGCTGCCCGCCGTGTGGTCGGCGACAAACACGAAAATCGTGTTGTCGAACCACGGCTTCTGGCGTGCCTGCTCAAGGAACTGGCCGATGGCATAGTCGGTGTATTTCACCGCACCGTCGCGGCCATTACCGGATTTGATGTCGATCCGGTTGTCCGGGTAGGTATAAGGACGATGGTTGGAGGTGGTCATCAATTGCAGCAGGAAGGGCTGCTGCTTGGCGTAGTCGGCATCGGCCAGTTTCAGGGTCTGGTTATACAGATCTTCGTCGGCCATGCCCCAGGCGTTCTTGAAGTGGATCTCCGCTTCATCGACGCTGCTCTGATCGACCACGCGATAACCGTTACCGCTGAAGAACGCGTTCATATTGTCGAAGTAACCACGTCCGCCATAAACGAACACACTGTCGTAGCCCACGGCACTGAGCTGCTGGCCAAGGCTGGCGAAACCGCTTTCACGGCCCACGCGCTTGACGATCGAACGGCCCGGCGTCGGCGGAATAGCCAGGGTAATGGCTTCCAGACCGCGATCGGTGCGGGTGCCGGTGGCGTAGAAGTTATTGAAGTACAGGCTCTGTTTACGCAGGGCGTCCAGGTTTGGCGTCAGGTTGCGCCCGTCGCCATTGCTGCCCATGTACTTGGCGCTGAAACTTTCGATGGTCACCAGCACGATGTTGGGTGTGCGTGGGGTGCCGGGGTTGTCGATCATGCGGCGGATGTCTTGCGGGTCTTCGCCGATGAAGCGTGCGTTCGGTTCACTGAGTTCGGCGCGGATCTGCCCCGCAACAGTGGCGGGCGGCAGGCTTTTATAGAACTGTGGATAATCCAGCTCGTTATTGCGGAACGCGGCGAAGAATTGATACGGGCCGTTGCTCGCCAGTTCGTTCTGATAGGCATTGCCGCCCTGGGCGCGCGGGGCGTCCTGGCTGAGCAGTTGCAGGCTGAGGCCCGCAACGATCAGCAAGCCCAAGGCATTGAGCAGGCGTCGGCGCACTGGCGGCAGTGGCGCGTCCAGTGCAGCATTGTAGGGCTTGCGCAGTAGCAGGCTCAGAACCACGGCCACCACAGCAAGAATGCCCAGCAGCGTGCCGATCGGGTACGACTCCAGCAGGTTGTTCAACACTTCGTCGGAGTACACCAGGTAATCAACGGCGATGAAGTTGAAGCGCACACCGAACTCGTCCCAGAACAGCCATTCGGCGACGGACGTGAACAGCATCGCAAACAGGCTGACAGTCAGCAGCCCTTGCAGAAACCAGCGATGGCCTCGGCGACGCCACAAGGCGGGCGGGCACAGCAGCAAGTAGAGGCCCATCGGCAAGGCCGCATAGGCAATGAAACCCAGGTCATAAAGAAACCCGATTCCAAAAACCGACAGAAAGCCGCTACCGGCCTCATCCAGGTGAGTGAGTAGCAGAACCATCCGGGTCAGAAAGAAAATAACCAGCCAGGTGCCGGTAACAAGCGTTAGAAAGCGCATTGGCGCTGTCTTCAAAACATCCATTGGAGACCTTCCTTTTTTATCAGCCGCGTGAGTCTAACCGTCGTACTGTAATGATGTTGTGAACCGATAGTGAAAAACTTGTCAAACCCGGGCTTTGGTTGAGTGAATTGATTCCAGCGATACCCGGCCCTAGCCCTGAGCCACACGAGGCCTTAAGCTGCGCGGGCCAAGACGGCTGTTACTGTGTACGGAGGAGTGCCCCATGCGAATTCTATTGGTTGAAGACAACCGCGATATCCTCGCCAATCTGGCCGATTACCTGGGGCTCAAGGGCTACACCGTGGATTGCGCGCAGGACGGTTTGTCGGGGTTGCACCTGGCAGCCACCGAGCATTACGACTTGATCGTGCTCGACATCATGCTGCCCGGCATTGACGGCTACACCCTGTGCAAGCGCCTGCGCGAAGACGCCCGCCGCGACACGCCGGTGATCATGCTCACCGCCCGGGATCAACTCGATGACCGGCTGCAGGGCTTCAAGTCCGGCGCCGATGATTACCTGATCAAGCCCTTCGCCTTGTCCGAACTGGCCGCGCGTATCGAAGCGGTCATGCGCCGCACCCAGGGTGGCGGTCGCCGTTCGTTGCAGGTCGGCGACTTGAGTTACGACCTCGATACCCTGGAAGTGACCCGCGAAGGGCGTTTGCTGAAGCTCAACCCGGTCGGCCTGAAACTGCTGGCGGTGCTGATGCAGAAAAGCCCCCACGTACTGCGCCGTGAAATCCTCGAAGAAGCCTTGTGGGGCGATGACTGCCCGGACAGCGACAGCCTGCGCAGCCACGTTCACCAACTGCGCCAGGTGATCGACAAGCCCTTTGCCAAGCCCCTGCTGCAAACCGTGCACGGTGTCGGTTATCGCTTGGCCGAGGGCCGTGATGGAGTTTAAACAGAGCCTTGCTCAACGGATCATCATCGCCTTTGCGCTGATGAGCGCACTGGTGGCCGGGGCCTTCGCCATGGGCATCGTGGCGACCGTGCACCTGGTGGAAGAGAAGCTGATATCGGCAGGTCTGGGCGGCGACTTGCAACGCCTGTTGTTGATGGACAGCGTTACGGACTGGAGCCACCGCCCGGAGCCTGATCAGCTGTTTTATTTCAGCGGCGGGCCGGGGGACTTCGAGTTGCCCAAGGATCTGCGTCACCTGGATTCCGGTTTCCACGAAGTCTTTCGTGAAAATCTGTCGTACCACGCGATGGTCGAAATCGTCGACGGTCGGCGTTACGTGCTGTTGCAGGATCAGAGCGATTTTGAAGAGCGTGAGCGCGTGCTGTTTGCCGTGGTGCTGGTGGGCTTTGTGCTCAGCCTGGCGCTGGCGGTATTTCTTGGCTGGATCCTGGCGCGCAAAGTGATGGCGCCCGTGGTGCGCTTGGCCCGTCAGGTGCGTCACCGCGATCAGTTGCTGGGCCTGGCGCCGCCACTGGCGCCGGATTACGCCGCCGATGAAGTGGGTGAACTGGCAGTGGCTTTCGACGCCACCCTGGGGCGTCTACGCCAGGCCTTGACCCGTGAGCGCCTGTTTACCAGTGACGTCAGCCATGAATTGCGCACCCCGCTGATGGTGCTCGCCAGTTCCTGTGAACTGTTGCTGGAGAACCCGGGCATCGATCAGCGCGGTCGAGCCCAGGTTGAGCGCATCGCTCGGGCCTGTGAGGAGATGCGCGAGCTGGTGCAAACCTTCCTGATGCTGGCCCGTGCCCAGCGTGAAGACGCCAGCATGTCGCCGCAGCAGACCGTCAGTCAGATCGCCGACGGGCTGCTCAGTCTTTGGCGCGAGCCGATCGAGTACAAGGGCCTGATCCTGAACTTCGAACCGGGCAATCCACCGAACAACCGCTACAACGCAACCCTGCTGCATGCGGTGATGGGCAATTTGTTGCGCAACGCGCTGCACTACACCGAGCACGGGTTCATTCGCCTGACACTGACGGCCAGTGGGTTCATCGTCGAGGACAGCGGTGTCGGCATTCCTGAGGAAAAGCGCGAAGCGATGTTCGAACCCTTCGTGCGTGGCAGCGAGAAGCGCGGCGAAGGCCTGGGGTTGGGCTTGTCGCTGGTGCAGCGGATCTGTGAGAACCAGGGCTGGACCGTCAGCCTGACCACCATGGAGCCTAATGGCTGCCGCTTTGAGGTGGAGTTGGGTAAGCCTCGGGTCTGATCGAGCGAGAAGAACGCAGCCTTCGGCGGTTCCTGCGCGGCGGCGGGCATCGTGATCTTTGGATGGTGGCCCCGCGCCACTGTTGAACCCCTGTAAAACCCTGAAATACTTCGCCGTTGTACACAACGAAGTTTTCACAAAGCCATGACCTGATGCTGACACTACGCTACATAACGTAGATGTCATCAGCAACTCAGGAGACTTTGGTGATGGAAGGCCCGATCAAACTGGATTTTTCCGAAAAATACGACGATCAACACGCGCAAAAATATTTGCGCAAGCATCAGGACGGTCTCGGTCGTCGATTGTCTCATTGGCGTGACGAGCAATTGGCCCGCAAGGCGCTGACCCTGGCCGGTGACCCTGGGCTGGTCCTCGATTTGCCTTGCGGCGCGGGACGTTTCTGGCCCCTGCTGGCCGAAAAGCACAACCGTGTCATCATCGGAGCCGACAACTCCGAGTCAATGCTGAAGATCGCCACCCAGGCACAACCTGCCGAAGTGGTAAAACGGGTACAACCCTTGCACACTTCTGCATTCGACATTGCTTTACCTGATAACGCCGTCGACAGCATTTTCTGCATGCGTTTGCTCCATCACATCGGGGAAGCCGAGCATCGACTGGCTATTTTGCGCGAGTTCGAGCGCGTCACCCGCGACAGCGTGATCCTTTCTCTGTGGGTTGATGGCAATTTCAAGGCCTGGAAACGCAAGCGTGCCGAGAAAGCACGCGGTCAGGAAGGTTACCAAAATCGCTTTGTGTTACCGGCTGCTACGGTTGAAAAGGAATTCGAGCAGGCGGGTTTCCGTATCCAGGAACAACTGGACTTTATACCGCTCTATGCCATGTGGCGGGTTTACGTATTACGCAAGAGGTAACAGGATGGCAGTGCAATGTGCAGCAGAAACGGAAGTCGCTCCTCAGGACCGCTTCGACTATTTCTGGAATCAGCGCGGTGAATGGGTAGAAGAACCCAACGTCCGTCGCGGTGGCGAAAGTGGCGTGCAACGGGTCAGGAGCACCGACGGACAACTGCTGTACGCCAAGCGTCAGACCGGGCACATCTATCGCAGCTGGCTGCATCCCTTCGGTCGGCCGACGGTATTGCGCGAGCGTGATGCGCTGATCGGTTTGACCGCACTGGGTGTGCGCGTACCAGAAATGGTGTTCTGCGGCGCCCAGCGTGACCCGGTGCACAAATGGCGTGCCTTGCTGGTCACCAAGTCTCTGGACGGTTTCGAAGAAATCGAACACTGGTACGCCGGCGGCGGTCGCGAGCGTCACGGCGAGGCAGTGCATGAGCGCGTTCTCAAGGAACTGGCCGAGAACCTGGCCCGCATGCACAAGGGCCGCTGGCAGCACAGCTGCATCTATATCAAGCACGTATTTGTGCGGGTCACTGGCGAGGGCGACGCTGCCACAGTTGAAGTGGCGTTGATCGATCTGGAGAAGTGCCGGCAGCGTTTGACCGCCCAGCGTGCCGCCGCCCATGACATGAAGCAATTGCGTCGCCACTCGTCGTTCAGCGATACAGACTGGAAGAATCTGGTCTATTTTTATGAGACGGCGTTTGGCAGCGCTATCAAGGGTTTATAGCGATGAAACTCGAAATTGCACGAGGTGTGTTTCTTCTAGGAGCCTTGGCAGTTGCTTCATTGGCGGTGGCGGCTTGGGAGCAGCCCCGCACGCAAGTCCTCAGTGCAGTGAACGGTGACGCTCACTGCCCGTTGCCACGGGTTGCCAAAGCAACCGTGGCCACACAACCTGATCATGACTTGTTACTGTTTATGTTCGGACTATCACAAGGATTGAGGCCGCAAAGTTGAACAGATTGAAGCCAAAATAAAAGACCTCGCCGATGCGGGGTTTTTTTTTGCCTGATGTTCAGCAACGACACCGAACCCTTTGTGGGAGCGGGCTTGCCCGCGAAAGCGGAGTGTCAGGCAACATCATCGCTCAATGACACACCGCCTTCGCGAGCAAGCCCGCTCCCACAGGGGGAATGGGGCGAATCAGGGTTTATCGGGCTTGGCCAGCAATGTGTAGATGCACGGCAACACAAACAAGGTAAACAACGTCCCGATCGACATCCCCGTGGCGATGACCGTACCGATGTCGAACCGGCTGACGGCACCCGCACCCGTCGCCAGAATCAACGGCACCATGCCAAACACCATTGCCGCCGTGGTCATCAACACCGGTCGTAAGCGAATGGCCGCCGCTTCTTCCACGGCCTCCCGGGGCGTCAAACCCTTCTCCTTGCGTAGCTTGTTGGCGAACTCGACGATCAGGATCCCGTGTTTGCTGATCAGCCCGATCAGCGTCACCAGCCCGACCTGGGTGTAGATGTTCATGCTCGACCAGCCGAGGAACAACGGGATCAACGCGCCGCAGATCGACAGCGGCACGGTGACCAGAATCACCAGCGGGTCGCGGAAGCTTTCGAACTGCGCCGCCAGCACCAGGAAAATGATTGCCAGCGCCAGGGCGAAGGTCACCCACAGCGCACTGCCTTCCTGGACGAATTGTCGTGATGTGCCGCCGTAGTCGAAGGCGAAACCCGCCGGGGCTTCTTCCTGAGCGATCTGGCGCACGACCTCGATGGCCTCGCCCATGCTCACCAGTGGGAACCCGGTCACGGCCGCCGCGTTGAGCTGCTGGAACTGGTTCAACTGCCGTGGCCGCGCCCGGTCGGTGACAGTGATCAGGGTCGACAGGGGCAGTAGTTCGCCCTGAGTGTTTTTGACGTAATAGTTGTTCAGCCAGTCGGGGTTATCCCGATAGGCTCGCTCTACCTGGGCGATGACCTTATAGCTGCGTCCTTCAATGGTGAACCGGTTGATCTCCGCCTCACCCAGCAGTGTCGCCAGGGTGCCGCCCAGGTCCTGCATCGACACGCCCATCTGCGCAGCCTTGGCGCGGTCGATATCTACCACGATTTCCGGTTTGTCGAACGCCAGGTCGATGTCGACAAAGGCGAATTTGCCGGATTCCAGTGCGCGTTTTTTGACCCGGTCTGCCACGTCCAGCAGCGACGCGTAATCGTTGGCGGTGTTGATAATGAACTGAAACGGCAAGCCTTCACCGGTGCCCGGCAAGGATGGCAGGTTGAAGCCGAAGATCTGCAAACCGGGAATGTTCCCTAATTTGGCCTGGACCTCGGGCAGAATCTGCATTTGCGTGCGATGGCGCTCGTTCCATGGCTTGAGCAGGAAACCGCCGATACCCGATTGCACACCGTTGAAACCATTGATCTGGAACGAGGAGTAGTACTCGGGAAACTCCTTGAAGATCGTGATGAACTCGTCGGTGTAGGTGTTCAGGTAATCGAGGTTGGTCGGCTGCGGGGCGTTGGCCATCATGAAAATGATGCCCTGGTCCTCGTCCGGTGCCAGTTCCGACTTGGCGAACTTGAGAAACACCGGGATCAGGCACAGCACGATCACCGCGAACACCAGCACCACCGGCCGGGTGTTGAGTGTGCCGTGCAGGATGCTTTGATAGCGGCGCTTGAGGCCTTCGAAAATAAGGTCCAGTCGATGGGCCAGGCCACTGGGGTTTTGGTCGTGGCGCAGTAAAAAGGCGCACATCATCGGCGACAGGGTCAGGGCGACGACACCGGAGATCACCACCGCCCCGGCCAGCGTCAGGGCGAACTCCTTGAACAGTGCTCCGGTCAGGCCCGTGAGGAAACCGATGGGCGCATACACCGCCGCCAGGGTGATGGTCATGGACACCACCGGCATGGCGATTTCCCGGGCCCCTTCAATGGCTGCGTCCAGTGGAGTCTTGCCTTCCTCGATGTGTCGGTGAATGTTCTCCACCACCACAATCGCATCGTCCACCACCAGCCCGATGGCCAATACCATCGCCAGCAAGGTCAGCAGGTTGATCGAGTAACCCATCATCTGCATGAAGAACATCACGCCGATCATCGACAGCGGGATGGTCACCACCGGAATCACCACCGAACGCAGAGCGCCGAGGAACAGGAACACCACCACAATGACGATCAGCACCGCTTCGAAAAGCGTCTTGATCACTTCATTGATCGAGGCCTGGATAAACAGCGTGGCGTCGTAGGCGATTTCGCTTTTCAGGTTGGGCGGCAGCTGGGCTTCCAGCTCCGGCATGATCTTGCGCACTTCCTTGATCACGTCCAGCGGGTTGGCGCCGGGTGTCGCCTTGATGCCGATGTACACCGACGGCGTGCCGCCGAACGAGCTGATGGCGTTGTAGTTTTCGGCGCCCATCTCGACCCGCGCCACATCGCTGAGCAATACGCGGCTGTCACCCGAGACCTTGAGCGGAATCGCGGCGAAGGCCTCGGCAGACTTGAGTTCGGTGTTTGCGTTGATGCTGGTGACCACGTACTCGCCTTTCACTTCGCCGGCGGCGGAGAGGAAGTTGTACTGGCGCACCGCGTTGGTCACGTCGCTGGCGCTCAGGCCGAAACCGGCGAGCTTCACCGGGTCGAGCCACAGGCGCATGGCGAACACCTGGTTGCCGAGAATTTCCGCTTCAGCCATGCCAGGCAACGTCGCCAGTTTCGGCTGGATGACCCGGGACAGGTAGTCGGTGATCTGCGGGTTGTTCAGTTCTTTACTGAAGAAGCTGATGTACATCAGCGCCGAAGCGTCGGCCGCTTCCTTGCTCAACACCGGGTCTTCGGCGTCCTGGGGCAGCTTGTTCTTCACCTCGTTGGCTTTCGCCAGCAGCTCGGTAAACAAACGGTCGCTGTTGGAGCCGATGCGTGCGTAGATCGAGATCACCGAGAAGTTCTGGCGACTGACCGAGGTCATGTAGTCGATGCCCTCGGCACTCGCCAGGCTCTGCTGCATCGGTTGAGTGATGTAGCCCTGGATCGTTTCGGCGTTGGCCCCGGGATAGGCGGTGGTTACCGTGATCAGGGCGTTTTCCATTTGCGGGTATTGGCGCAGTGGCAGCTTGCTCCAGGCCTGGAAACCCAGTAGCACAATCAACAGGCTGACCACGGTGGCGAGCACCGGGCGGCGGATGAACGGATCGGTAAAAGCCATGAGGATTCCTTGATCAGTCAGTACGTGGCTGACTGTTCTTATCGGTCAGGGTCTTGTCGTCGCTGATGGCAATGTGTGCGCCGTTGTCCAGTTTGATCTGGCCGGCCGTGACCACTTGTTCGCCGCTCTGCACGCCTTTGTTGATCATCACCAGCCCATCACGGCGCTCGCCGGTTTCGATGAAGCGTCGTTCGGCGATCAGGATCGGCTGGCCCTTGTCGTCTTTTTCGACACTGCCGTCCTCGGCCTTTTTCTGCCCGACCACGTACAGCGAGTTGCCGTAAAGGGTGTAGGTGATCGCGCTTTCCGGCACGACGATGTGCGGTTGTGGATCTGGCAGCATCACTTGCAGGCTGGCGAACATCCCGGGCAGCAACTTGCCATCGGGGTTGGCCAGGGTTGCGCGCACCAGGATGTTGCGGGTGCTGTTCTCGACCTTCGGGTTGATCGCGCTGATGGTGCCGGGGAAGTTTTGCGTCGGGTAGGCCGAAACGATGACCTGCACAGGTTGGCCGAGAGCGATCTTCGGCACCGATTGCTCGGGCAGGAAGAAGTCGACATACAGACTGCTGAGGTCTTGCAGGGTGGCGATCATCGTGCCGCTGGCGAGGTAGTCGCCGATGTCGACCTGGCGAATGCCGATAGTGCCGCTGAAGGGGGCGAGGATGCGTTTCTTCGCCAGGGAAGCCTTGAGCTGATTGACCGTTGCTTTGTTTTTTTGCAGTTGTGCCGAGAGCCGATCGTACTCACCTTTGGAGATCGCCCGGCTGTCGACCAATTGACTGCCCCGGCCGAAATCCAGTTGTGCCAGCCCGAGGTCAGCCTGGGCGGTTTCCAGCAGGGCGCTTTCGACGGCGCTGTCCAATTGCAGCAGCGGTTGCCCGGCCTTGACCTTCTGCCCGGACTCGAACATCAGGTCCTTCACGGTGCCTGAGATCTCCAGACTCAGGTTGACCCCTTGCAACGCCTTGAGCGTGCCAACGGTGGGCAAGCGCATTTGCCACGGCTGTTCGGAGGCCCTGGCCACGGCGACACTGATGGGTGGTTTGGGCTTGGCAAACCCCTGGACCATCGTGTAAATCGAAAAGGCTTTATAACCGCCAAGCGCCAGCACGATTAGCAGGACAACACCCAACATGATCAGCATGCGGCGACGCAGCATATTTCCACTTCCTTGGAGAAAATCAGGCGAGACAGGCGGAAACATTACTCCGAGTGGGAAGGGGAATCCAACTGCCACTTATTACAGTCTGTAATGGGAGGAATATAAACCCTGTGGCGAGGGAGCTTGCTCCCGCTGGAATGCGTAGCAGTCCCATTTTTTAGGGCCGCTTCGCAGCCCAGCGGGAGCAAGCTCCCTCGCCACAGGGTAAGTCCATCACCCGGAAGGGGGAAATCAGATGAGATGCAGGTGGTTATCCCAAAGCCCCGCTGGCAGCTCCAGCGGTTTTGCAACCAAATCTGTCTGACGGCAATCGTAGTACCGGCAACGACCTTGACCCGAGGTCACGACAAACCCGTCGGCCACGGCACCCACCCCGGCGCAATCCGGCAAAGGCGCATCCAGGCGCACTTCGCCGCTGTCCAGGTCCCAGATGAAAAAGCGATTACCCCGTGGCGCAGTCAATGCGACCAGGCGCAGCTCGCTGTGGACCGCGACGCTGGCGGTGTAATGCCCCATGGCCTGTAACTGATGCTCCGGCACCGGGAACGCCACGAACGGCTGACCCGGACGCTTGATCGCCAGCAACTCTGATGACTCGTGAGACGGCCCCATGAACTGCTGGCTGGCGAGGATGGTGCCGTCGCTGGCAATCCCAAGGTGCCGCACGCTGTTCATCTGTTGGGCGAGGGTTTCCTTGCTCAGCAGGGTGCCGTCGCGCTGCATCAACACCAGGCTCGGTTCCATCGCAT
Source organism: Pseudomonas sp. 5Vm1k (assembly GCF_056161485.1). Classification (NCBI taxonomy): domain Bacteria; kingdom Pseudomonadati; phylum Pseudomonadota; class Gammaproteobacteria; order Pseudomonadales; family Pseudomonadaceae; genus Pseudomonas; species Pseudomonas sp. 5Vm1k. Next base: position 299,430 of record NZ_JBSPCZ010000006.1, on the reverse strand, counting down.
TGAGGTTCATCTCGACCCGGCTTTCGGCCTCGGTGCGAATCCCGCCGTTGGCCACCACCAGGGTTTCGCCGTCGGGCATCCACGACACTTGATGCGGGCCGACGCCATGGGTTGGAATTTCGCCACTGTGGATAAGTCGTTCGCCTTCGAACTTATACACACCCAGCAAGCCACGGCCCGGATCGGAGGTGTCGTTCTCGGTGGCGTATAAAAACTCACCGTCCTTATGAATCACCGCGTGCCCGTAGAAATGCCGGTTCGGCTGCGACGTCACGGTTTGCAGCAGCGTGCCGTCGCGCAGGTCGATCAGGTAGCTCTCGGTGCCGGGGCGACGTGCAACGAACAGCGCAATCGCCAGCGTCGGGTGGTTGATGATGTCGTGGCAACGCTGGCCGACCTGGGTGGCGAACACCCGGGTGCCGTCCAGCCGATAGCCGACGGCGTAATGCTTGCCGTCGGTATCGTCCCGCGCCGACAACAGCAGCGGGCTCTTGTCCTTGTGCTTGAACAGCGTCCAGCCGCCCAGTGTCACTGCTCCCAGCAGCAAACTACCTAAAGTCAGAGCCTGACGTCGCAGCATGGCAGTCGCCCTCATCAGTCACCGTCGTTGGCGTTGAAGCCCAGTTGGATGCCCAGCGCCTTGGCCAGCTCGCCTTCGTGCAGGCGATGGACGACGTTGAGGCTGTCGTAGAGATCGTTGAGTTGCTGGCGCCCGGCATCGTCGCTGAGCATTTCGGTCAGCGAACGCTGGTTGCTGGCGAACAGCTTGAGCGATGCCGCATAGGCAACATCGATCTTGTCGGCCAACGGTTTCTGCTCGCTCGGCAACAGACCGCGCAGGCCTTTGTTGTCGACCCCGACCCAGACGGTTTTCGCCGCGGCCAAGCTGGCTTCCAGACCTTGCAGCGACGACTGGCTACGCCATGCATCAGCCTGGAACGGTTGTGGAATGCCCTTGGTCTGGCGACCCATTGGCGTGCCGAGTTTTTTCTTCAGGGTGTCCAGCGCCGTGACCTGTACCCGCAGCAGATCGGCGATCGCTTCGTGGGAATCGGCGTAGCGCTGGTTCGGGAACTTGCTCATCTGCGCGAGCATGCCGTCGTTGGTGTTCCAGCGCGACAGGATCTCTTCGGCCAGTTGCTTCTGACGTTCGCCGATGGCAGTCAGCAGTGGGCAGTACTTGGCTTTCTGGGTGGCATCGGCCATGTCGATCTTGCTGTCGAACAGGATGTATTCATAGGCCGACAGGCCCTGAACCACCACGCTCGATTTGGCCAGGGCAGCGGCATCGATCTGCGGCTGGGCGGTGACCAGTTGCTCGACCTGACGGCCGACCAGGTTTTTCTTATCCGGCCAGAATTGCACCTGCCACGAACGGTTGCCCTCGGCCAGCGGCCCGATCAGCAACGGTTGCAACTCGGCCCAGGCTTTCTGCGCGTGCAGGAAGTCGGCGCGGGCGGTGTCGAGGTCTTCTTTCCCTTGGCAATAGGCGAGGGCGCTGACGGCCAGTTGGCGGTCGGCTTCAACCCAGCGGCTGTAGGTCGGCAGGATCACTTGCTTGGCAATGGCCGCCGAGGTAACAGCTTGTGGGTCTTGGGGCGAACAAGCGCCCAAGGCGAGCGCTGCAAGGCTGGTGAACAACAATTTGGGACGGAACATGTCGGGCTCCCGATTCTTTTATAAGGTGTTTAAAGAGAATTCAAAAACGCCAGCAACGCAGCGCGCTGCTCGGCGTTGAAAGACAAAACCTGTTGCTGCGCCGCGCTCGCTTCGCCGCCATGCCAGAGCACCGCTTCAAGCAGATTGCGCGCGCGGCCATCGTGCAAAAACTGGGTGTGGCCGCTGACCGCTTGCGTCAGGCCGATGCCCCACAACGGCGGAGTGCGCCAGTCGCGGCCACTGGCCTGGAATTCGCTGCGGTTATCCGCCAGACCGTCGCCCATGTCATGCAGCAGCAGATCGCTGTAGGGGCGAATCACTTGATTGGCCAGCTCAGGTTCGGCGGCATTGGCGGCGGTGGTGTATTTCGGCGTGTGACAGGACTGGCATCCCGCCTGGAAAAACAGATTCTTGCCCGCCAGCACTTGCGGCGTGCCGACATCGCGGCGGGCCGGGACGGCGAGGTTACGGCTGTAAAACAGCACCAGGCGCAGAATGTTGTCGCTGACTTCCGGTTCGCCGTCCGGGCCATTGCCGTTGGGCGCCTGTTTGCAGGCGGTTTGCGCTTCGGTGCAGTCATCGAAGGGGCGCAGGCTGGTGGTCAGGCCCATGTCACCCGAGAACGCGTGAACATTCTGTTGATTGAGGTTGGGCTGCCCGGCCTTCCAGCCAAATCGTCCGAGGACGGTTTTCTGTTGAGCGTCATCCCAGACCTTGTTCGGGCGCCCGGCGATGCCGTTTTTGTCTTTGGCCTGGGCCTCGGTGTTGGCCAGGATCGCTTCGTCTGGGATCGCTTCGAGCAGGCCCAGGCCGATCATCGGCGGTGCAACCCGCGCCGAGAATCGGGTGTCGGGGTGCATCGGGCCGTAGCCCAGTTGGGTGATCTGCAAGGTCGGTTTGCGCAGTTCAACTTCGGTGCCGTCCTTGAAACGCATCGGCACCGGCGTGTAGTCGACCCGCACCTTGCCTTCCGGGGTGACGCCGGGCACCGACATGTCCTGAAGCTGGCCGCCGTAGATCGGTTCCGGCGCCACGCCCAGGTGCTCGATGACCTTGGCGTAGGCCGGCGCATCGGGGATCGACAGGCGCACCAGCATCGACACCGCATTATTGGCGTCCGGCGTCGGTGGGTGACCGCGACCGTCCTTGATGTGGCAGTTCTGGCAGGCGTTGGTGTTGAACAACGGGCCGAGGCCATCCCGGGCGGTGGTGGTTGACGGAGCGATCACCCAGGGGCTGCGGAAAAAGCTGTTGCCGACGCTGAAATCCACCCGGCGTGATGGCGGCAGATTGGCTGAAGGCAGGGAAAAGGCGTTCTGATCGGTCTTGCGCACCGTCGCGCTGCCGCCGGACCGGGCTTCACCGGGTTCGGCCTTGGTAAAACGCGGGGCGTCATCGCAGGCACTCAGGCCCAGGGCCATGAACAGGGTGCACCAACGAAGAGGCGACGACAGCATCAGACTTCCTGAAAGACGAGCAAAACAAGGGCGCAAAGTCTAACAGGGCAGGGGAAATTGAATAAGAGGAATTATCGTTTGGTTGATGTGGGACAGTATTTATCTGGGCACCACAATTCACCTGTGGGAATGCAATCCAATGTGGGAGCGAGCTTGCTCGCGATGGGGTCATCACCGTCGACATTGATGCTGAATGTGCGACCGCTATCGCGAGCAAGCTCGCTCCCACATTTTGTTCGGTGTGACGCCCGATTTTGTGGTCGCCATCAATCCCCTGTAGGAGCGAAGCTTGCTCGCGAAGGCGGTGTGTCAGGCACGAATGATTTTGAATGTGCCGCCGTCTTCGCGGGCAAGCCTTGCTCCTACAGGGGTGGTGTTTGGCGGGCATGAAAAAGGCGACCCGAAGGTCGCCTCTTTAGTCACTCAGCCAGCGTTGATCAGAATTCGTGATCAGCGTTGTCCGGGTTCAGGTCGCTGATGCCCAGTTTGCCAGCGGCTTGTTCGATCGAACCGGTCTGCTTGACCAGCGACGCGATGGCGTCACGCACGATCTGGTTGCCTGCGGTATTGCCGGCAGCGATCAACTGGTCGTAGTGCTCACCCTTGTTGGCGTGATCAACCATGATCTGGATCTTGGCTTCGGTCGCGGCCAGGTCGGCTTTCAGTGCGGTGTCGGCAGCCGGGTCGGCCTTGGCCACCAGGGACGACAGGCTTGCGCCGGTCATTTTGGTGCCGTCAACGCGGGTGTATTCGCCCAGGTACACGTTACGCACGCCTTTGGCATCGTAGAAGTGCGAGTTGTGGGTGTTGTCGCTGAAGCAATCCTGTTCGTCTTCCGGGGAGTTGGCTTCCAGGGAAACCTTCATGCGCTCGCCCGCCAGTTCGCCCAGGGACAGGCTGCCCATGCCGAACAGCATTTTGCGCAGGCCGGTCTCGGCAGGCTCGGCTTCCAGAGTGGCGCGGTAGTTGTCGGCCACGTTCGGCTTCCAGTTACCGACCATTTCTTCCAGGTCGCTGACCAACAATTGGGTCACGGATTTCAGGTAAGCGCGGCGACGATCGTTGTGACCGCCAGTCGCGCCTTTGCCTTCCAGGTAGTCGGAAGCAGGACGGTTGCCGGCGCCTGGGCCAGTGCCGTTCAGGTCTTGGCCCCACAGCAGGAATTCGATGGCGTGGTAACCGGTAGCGACGTTGGCTTCGGCACCGCCCAGCTCGTTCAGGCTGGCGAGTTTTTCCGGGGTGATGTCTTTGACGTCGACCTTGTCTTCGCCGACCTGAACTTCAGTGTTGGCGATGATGTTGGCGGTAGCGCCCGGGTTACCCAGTGCGTGTTCGTAGGACTTGTCGACGTAATCGATCAGGCCTTCGTCCAGTGGCCAGGCGTTCACTTGGCCTTCCCAGTCGTCGATGATGGTGTTGCCGAAGCGGAACACTTCGCTCTGCAGGTAAGGAACGCGAGCAGCGACCCAGGCAGCCTTGGCGGCTTTCAGGGTGTCGGCGTTCGGCTTGGCGAGGAAGGCGTCGACGGCGGTTTGCAGGGTTTTCGCGGTAGATTCGGCATCGCTGTAAACGGCGAAGACCATGTCGGCGTAATGCGCGACCACGGCTTTGGCGGCGGCTTCGTCGACTTTACCGGCAGCGGCTGGCGCAGTAGCCGGGGCCGCAGCAGTGGTGCTGGCGGCCGGCGCAGGCGTTGGCGCAGCGGCGGTCTTGTCTTTACCTTCGCCGCAACCGGCGAGGGAAATAGCGATGGCCAACAGACTGGCGGTAGCCAGAGGCATACGAATCATGGCGAACATCCTGCTTCGGTAAGGGGGTGGAATGGCGCTGTGGGCGCGCAAAACTGCGACATAATGCAAATCTTTCGCATTATGTGTAAAGGGTTGTGCTTGGAAATATTTCGTATTTAGCGGGTGGGGGTGTTGTGGGTCAAAAGATCGCAGCCTCGTTGCACTCTGTAGGAGCTGTCGAGTGACACGAGGCTGCGATCTTTTGATTTTTACAAAATAGCCGCGTTACTGCGCTGGGCCTGCTTTAAATAAGCGCTCAACTCCCGCGCTGGCAGTGGTTTGCTGTAGTGGTAACCCTGACCTTCGTGACAGCCTTCGGAGATGATGTAGGCCTCTTGCTCGGCGGTTTCCACGCCTTCGGCAATCACCTGCATACCGAGGCTCTTGCCCAGCTGGATGATGGCTCGAACGATGGTTGCATCGTCGTCGTCATCGAGCAGGTCCTGGACGAAGCTCTTGTCGATCTTGATCTTGTCCAGCGGCAGGCTTTTCAGATAACTCAGTGACGAATAGCCGGTGCCGAAGTCGTCGATGGCGATCAGTGCGCCGGAGCGACGCAGGCTCAACAAATGCTGGGCGGCGGTGCTGATGTCTTCCATCAGGCCGGTTTCGGTGACTTCCAGTTCCAGGCTGCGGGGTGGCAGTCGGTAGATTTGCAAAAGGTTGTTGACCACCCGCGGCAGCTCGGCGTGGTGCAGTTGCACGGTGGACAGGTTCACCGCCATGCGCAGGTCAACGAACCCCTGGTCATGCCAGTCGCGCAATTGCTTGCAAGCCTGATCCAGTACCCACTCGCCAATGGCAATGATGGTGCCGTTCTGTTCGGCTAGCGGGATGAACAGGTCCGGCGGCACCAGCCCGTGTTCGGGGTGCTGCCAGCGAATCAGCGCTTCGACGCCAACCACCCGGTGATCGCGGTAGCTGATCTGCGGCTGGTAGACGAGGTAGAACTGATCGCGGATCAGGGCATCGCGCAGGTCTTTTTCCAGTTCGCGGCGGCGGCGCATCTCGCTGTCGACGCTGGCGATATAGAACTGATAGCGATTGCGCGAGCGAGTCTTGGCCAGGGTCATGGTCTGCTCGGCTTTTTGCAGCAACTTCTCGGTGCTGTCACCGTCTTCGGGAAACAAGGTGATGCCGATGGTGGCGCGCAGGCGGATCTCCTGATGATCGAGGGCAAACGCCGCTTCCAGATCATCGAGGATGCTTTGGGCCAGTTCAGCCGCTTCGTAAGGTTGTTCGATGTCGGCCTGGACCAGCGCAAACTGATCGCCACCGAGGCGGGCGAGGGCGCCGAGGCGACCGCTGTGGGCGCGCAGACGATCGGCCAGGGCCAGCAACAATTGGTCGCCGGTCTGGTAGCTGAATTGTTCGTTGATGCCTTTGAAGTCGTCGAGGCCGACGACCAGCACAGCGACCCGGCGCTGCAGTTTGCCGGCGTCCACCAGGATCTTGTCGAGTTGCTGTTGCAATTGCTGGCGGTTCGGCAGACCGGTGAGGAAATCGTACTGGGCCATGCGCAGCAGGCTGTTTTCTGCTTCGTGACGCAGGTGGGTGTTGCGCTCGATGGATTCGAGCAACTGATTGGCGGTGTTGATCCAGATCCCCAGTTCGTTTTTTTCGTGGCCCTTGAGCTGCGGAATCTTGTGTTCGCTGGGGCGGTCTGGGTTGATTTCGGTCAGGTGCTCGATGATCCGCGACAGCGGCTTGGTCAGCAGCCAGTGGTAGACCAGGTACAGCACCAGGCCCATGGCGAGGGCGCGCAATACCCCGGAAATAAAGATGATCACCGAGCTGACGATGAATCCCTGGCCATAGGTGGCGGTGTCGAGGGTAATGCTCAGGTCGCCGTAATACTCGCTGTAGGGGCCACGACCCACCAATTGAGTGGTGAAGGTGCGTTCCTGGCCGAGGATCAGGTCGGTCAGCCAGCGACTATGGGAATGCTGCAGCTCGCGGGATTTTTGCGCGAGCATGGCTTCGTTGGGATGGCCAATGGAGGCCTGGCGCACGGCGTCGTCCTGGAACAGGCCTTCGATCACTTGCATGCCCATCTCCCGGTCCAGGCTGTAGACGGCCTGGGTCGAGGGGTCGCGGAACATGTCGAGGATGCGCTGGGCATCGCCGGCCACGGCCTGGCGTGTTTTATAGGCATCGAAAACGATCTGCGCGCAGCTCAAGACCACGCCGACGATCAATGCCGACAGGAGCACGACCCGGAGCAACTTCACCGACAAGCTGTTCTTGAGTTCCAGCTTCAAAGGGTTATTCCTTGTTCCGTGCGGGTAGCATCAAGTTGCCATGAGTATTGGCAATCCCGTGATGGCAGTCAAAGGGACAATTCAGCTCAGGGGATTTTGCCTGTAGCTTGGCCAATATGCTGTTGTTTTGAGTGTTTGTCCTATTTGTACTGTGTCGGTAGTTTTGGCCTTCAACTTGAGGGGGATCGGGACTATTTTTCCTTTGGGTTGATGTTAGTCCGCTGTGGCTTGGGGGCAAGGGGCTCTTGGCTTGTTTCATCGTAGGAAATTGCGATTGGGCGGGTGGGGCTTGGCGGCCTCTGGGCCGACCATGTTCTTGGTGGTTGTGTACATATCCGTTGCTGCGGTAACGGCGGCTTATGGTTTCGCCCTTACGGCGACTCACTTTTTTTTCAAACGCCAAAAAAAAGTAAGCAAAAAAAGGCTCGCCCCGAGCGTCCGGCCCCTCGCTTAGGCTCGGCGTTCCTTCGCTCCGGTATCCATCTGGGGGCATCGCCTACGGTCGGCTTCGCTTCGACCTCCTCTCGATGTGTTCGACTTCGTCGAACGGCGCTGCGCGCCCACCCCCAGATGAACACCTCCACTCAGCCTCCCGAAGGGGCGGGTAGAGCAAGATCAAGAGCTTCAGGCGAGCTAACGCTCGGCCTGTTGAGTGGTGAGGGGCGGGGCGGTGTGCGCTGGGTTGCGTCTGCTTCTGCTTCTGCTTCTGTAGGAGCGAGGCTTGCCCGCGAAGGCGGCCTGCCAGCCGACCTATCTCTCCCGGATGTGCTCGGTCCAATTGTGGGAGCTGGCTTGCTTGCGAAGGCGGGCTTCCTGCCGACCTGTTTCTTCCTGTCACACATTAATTCACTGTGGGAGTGAGCCTGCTCGCGAAGGCGGCGGCGCATTCAATATCAATCTGGCTGACTTACCGCTATCGCGAGCAGGCTCACTTCCACAGGGGTTTTTGCTGTGTAGGAAGTCGGTAGAACTTTCCCACGAGGTTTTCAGGTTGCCTGTCGGAAGCGGGCTCAATAACCTTTTGGCGGTCGCTGAACATCAGCGACCGGGTGTGAGATCCCGGCAATTAGTATGCATCCAGTGCCAATATCACCATAATTGGCGCCGGCTTATCTGCTGCCAGAAAATGCGTTATGGCGGCTGTGTGCGGGCGGACTTCGGTCCGGCCGGGTGCCTGCTACCGGTGATCTCACCCTGCACATAGCTGCCTCCTCTTCGTCGCTTGAGATCCGGCGAGTGGGATGGCTTCAACTACCAGCAGGAGTTCCAATGGATAAGTTAATCCCCGATCCGCCCTTCAACCCCACCAACCCCCATCCCCCGAATCCCATGTTCATGATTTCCCCAAACATGGACATCGAATCGCTCCTGGCAAATGCCTGTGAGTCATTGGCCTCCGCGTGTGTCCTGGCCAGTGATTTCGCCACCGGCCTGACAGGTCCCCAACGTAATACGGCGCTGGCTATCGCGCAGATCGTGATGTTGGCGGAGTTGGCCGTGAATCGGGCGTTGGATATTGTCGATCCGCAGCAATAGGCGTTCAGTCAGGTTGACCGCGTCATCGTTCTTCGCGAGCAAGCCCCGTTCCCACTGTTGAAATGCATTCCCCCTGTGGGAGCGGGCTTGCCCGCGAAGGCGCCCGACCAGACAACACATTTCCAACGCCCATAAAAAAACCCGACCTAAGCCGGGTTTTTTTCTTGGGCATCGATCTTAAGCGGTGAAGGTTTTGCCTTCGAACTGCTCAGCCACGAATTTCCAGTTGACCAGGTTCCAGAACGCTTCGACATACTTCGGACGAACGTTGCGGTAGTCGATGTAGTAAGCGTGTTCCCAGACATCGCAGGTCAGCAGCGGGGTGTCGCCGTTGGTCAGCGGGTTGCCGGCGCCGATGGTGCTGGCCAGGGCCAGGGAACCGTCAGCTTTTTTCACCAGCCAGCCCCAGCCGGAACCGAAGGTGCCGATGGAGGTTTTGCTGAATTCTTCTTTGAACTTGTCGAACGAACCGAAGGCTGCGTTGATGGCTTCAGCCAGTGCGCTGGTAGGTTGACCGCCGGCGTTTGGCGCCAGGCAGTTCCAGTAGAAGGTGTGGTTCCAGACCTGAGCGGCGTTGTTGAAGATACCGCCCGAAGAAGATTTAACGATTTCTTCCAGGGTCTTGCCTTCGAACTCGGTGCCTGGCACCAGGTTGTTCAGGTTCACGACGTAGGTGTTGTGGTGCTTGTCGTGGTGGTATTCCAGTGTTTCCTTGGAAATGTGCGGCTGCAGGGCATCGTGTGCGTAGGGCAGCGGCGGCAATTCGAAAGCCATGATGATTCTCCTAATCAGGTCAGTTGCGGTGAGCGCAAGGCCGATCACGGGCGGCCAGACAAGCGCCGGGGAGTTTGTACTCTTTGCGGCGCATCGAACCGGATCATAGCACCGGGGGTGCGGCATAACCACGCAACAACTGTGTGGAATAGAGGTTCCAGAGCCTTTTGGAATATTCAGGCTGACGTGATGAGTTGAATCGCTACAGTAAACATCATGACCGCCACCAGCAGGTCGAGAATCCTCCAGGTGCTCGGGCGCGCCAGCCACGGAGCCAGCCATGCGGCGCCCAGCGCCAAGGTGAAAAACCACAGCAGCGAAGCACTCGCTGCGCCGACGACATAGGCCCCCGGCTCGGTTTGTTGTGCCCCCAGAGAGCCGATCAGCAACACGGTATCCAGATAAACGTGCGGGTTCAGCAACGTTACCGCCAAGGCGCTGAGCATCACCGCCCGCAGCGAACGCACGGTCTGGTTTTCGCCCTGTTGCAGGCTCTGTTTCGAGCAGGCCCGACGCAACGCCTGGCTGCCGTACCAAATCAGAAACACCGCACCGCCCCAACGCGCCACCGCCAGCAGTGTCGGATTATGGGCCAGCACGGTCGCCAGACCGAATACGCCTGCAGCCACCAGCAGCGCATCGCAGACGACGCACAGCGCCGCGACCGGCAAGTGATGCTCACGCCGCAGACTTTGCGCCAGCACAAACGCGTTCTGGGTGCCGATCGCCATGATCAGCCCCGCAGCGACCAACAGACCGTTTACATAGCTTTGCCACATGGTTATCTACTCCGCGTTGGCTGCCAGGTCCCGAAGTACCTGCATGGCCCGTTCGGCATCGGCCTGGCCGACGAACAAATGGTCGTGGTAGTAGCCGGCGATCACGTTGCAGCTGATCCCGGCCTTGCCCAATGCCGTGGCGAACGCGGCGGTCAAGCCGACGGCTTCGAGGGCCGAGTGCACATTCAAGGTGATCCACGCGGCGACGTAATCGAAGCTGAAACCGGCTTTTTCGGCGTGGGATTTTTCCATAATGACGGTCAGGCCTTCCTGTTCGCGAAAGCTGCCGATGATCTCCAGCCCCGCCGGCAGCGTGGTGTCGGGCGAGGTGCAAAACACGAATTCGCCGACGTTGAGTTGTGGGCTCATGCTGCGCAGCAGGGTTGCCAATGACGTTTCGCCAGCCATGTCGGTATTCCTTGTTCAAAAGTTCTTGCTGGCCATTCTCCAGCGCCAAGCTGTATAAGAAAAACCAATAGTGCTGATCGCTCATTAGGAAAACTGATGTTCGACTATAAATTGCTTTCTGCCTTGGCCGCCGTGGTCGAGCAGGCCGGATTCGAACGCGCCGCCCAAGTGCTGGGTTTGTCGCAATCGGCGATCTCCCAGCGCATCAAGCTGCTGGAGGCGCGGATTGGCCAACCGGTGTTGGTGCGGGCGACGCCGCCAGCGCCCACTGAAATCGGTCGGCGATTGCTCAACCATGTGCAGCAGGTGCGCTTGCTTGAGCGGGATTTGTTGACGCTGGTGCCGGCGCTGGACGAAGAAGGTTTGCCGGAACGCCTGCGCATCGCCCTGAACGCCGACAGCCTCGCCACGTGGTGGGCCGATGCGGTGGGAGACTTTTGCGCCGAGCAACACCTGTTGATGGACCTGGTGGTGGAAGACCAGACCGTGGGCCTTAAACGCATGCGCGCCGGTGAAGTGGCGGCGTGCGTCTGCGCCAGCGAACGCCCGGTGGCCGGTGCCCGCAGCGTGTTGTTGGGCGCCATGCGCTATCGGGCGTTGGCCAGCCCGGCGTTCATTGCCCGGCACTTTCCCGAAGGTGTGCGCGCCGAACTGTTGCCTCGCACACCGGCGCTGGTGTTTGGCCCGGACGATTTCCTACAGCATCGCTACCTCGCGTCCTTGGGTGTAGACGGCGGTTTCGAGCACCATTTATGCCCATCGTCCGAAGGCTTTATCCGCCTCACGGAAGCGGGGCTGGGTTGGGGGCTGGTGCCGGAGTTGCAGGTGCGCGAACAGCTGCAACGCGGTGTTTTGGTAGAGCTTTTGCCAGATAAGCCGATCGATGTGCCGCTGTACTGGCATCATTGGCGCAATGGCGGTCAGTTACTGGGTTTACTGACTGACCAATTGGTACGTTCGTCGAAGCAATGGCTGGTGCCGTTGGACTGACGGGCGGCGTCAAGACTCACGCATTACGCAAAACGAAAGACATCGGAGCTCTACATGAAAATTCTGGTCACCGGCGCAAGCGGCTTCATTGGCGGGCGCTTTGCGCGTTTCGCCCTGGAGCAGGGCCTGGACGTACGGGTCAACGGTCGCCGGGCCGAGGGCGTCGAGCACCTGGTGCGCCGTGGCGCCGAATTTATCCAGGGTGATTTGAGCGACCCGGAGCTGGTGCGCGACCTGTGCTCGGACGTCGAAGCCGTGGTGCATTGCGCCGGCGCCGTCGGGTTGTGGGGGCGTTATCAGGACTTTCACCTGGGCAACGTCCAGGTCACCGAAAACGTGGTCGAAGCCTGTTTGAAGCAGCGGGTTCGACGCCTGGTGCATTTGTCGTCGCCATCGATCTACTTCGATGGCCGCGATCATCTGGGCCTGACCGAAGAGCAAGTGCCTAAACGCTTCAAGCATCACTATGCCGCGACCAAATTCCTCGCTGAGCAAAAGGTCTTCGGTGCTCAGGAGTTCGGTCTCGAAACCATCGCCCTGCGCCCACGTTTCGTCACTGGCGCCGGCGACATGAGCATCTTTCCGCGGCTGTTGAAGATGCAGCGCAAGGGGCGTCTGGCGATTGTCGGCAATGGGCTGAACAAGGTCGATTTCACCAGCATGCAAAACCTCAACGAAGCGTTGCTCAGCAGTCTGCTGGCCAGCGGTTCGGCGCTGGGCAAGGCTTACAACATAAGCAACGGAACACCGGTGCCGTTGTGGGACGTGGTCAATTACGTGATGCGCAAAATGGACGTTCCTCAGGTCACTCGTTATCGCTCTTACGGCCTGGCCTACAGCGTCGCGGCGCTCAACGAAGGCGTGTGCAAACTCTGGCCGGGGCGTCCCGAGCCGACGCTGTCGCGCTTGGGCATGCAAGTGATGAACAAAAATTTCACGTTGGACATCAGTCGCGCCCGGCATTATCTGGACTACGATCCAAAAGTCAGCCTGTGGAGTGCCCTCGATGAATTCTGTGGCTGGTGGAAGGCTCAGGATATTCGCTAAGTGGCGCAGGACCTGTCCCGACACTGAACCGAGTGCAGGGTTGAGGGTCAATCACAGCGGCAGTGGGGGTTATACTTCGCCGCATCAAGCCATCACCGCGTTTCACAAAGGTTGCCTCAATGTCCATGCGTAACGATGCCAACGACGACTTCGACGATGTACCGAGCCTGCGTGCCGACCCCCTCGATGACGATGATTTCCCGCCTACCGTTCGCACCACCGTGCATTCGCGCCCGGTACCCGCAGTCAAAGTCAAAAGCGCCAGCACCGGTCCGTTGTGGGCACTGGTCGGCGCGTTGTTTTTTGCCTGCGCGGGCCTGGCCTGGTGGAGCTTTCAGCAGATTTCGCTGATGGAGCAGCAACTGGTGGCGACGCAGGAAAGTTTCGCGCGGATCAGTGAGGAGGCGGCGGGGCGCCTGCAGGATATTTCCGGCAAGGTGGTCGCCAGTCAGTCCAACGTCAACAGCGACAGCGAAGCGCTGAAACTGCAGATCAAACAACTGGAAAGCAAACTTCAGGATCAGAGTCAGGCACAGCAAGGTGTTGTTGGCCAGACCAGCGACCTGGACAAACGCCTGGCACAAATGACTGCGCAGACCACCGCGCAAGCCGCTGCCAACACGCAGTTGCAGACTCAGGTCAAAACCCTGAGCGATGAACTGACTGCCCTGAAAAGCGCCCCGGCTGACACCAGCAAAGTCGACGCCGAGCTGAAAAACCTCAACGCCGACATCGCGGCGCTGAAGAAACAGGGCAATCCGACTGTCGCGATCGATCGTCTGGAACAGGAAATCGTTGTGCTCAAAAGCGAGCAGGACAATCGCCCGGCCGCCGTCGCCCCAAGCGCAGCCAACACCGCCGAGTTCGACGCCTTCCGCGCCCAGACCACTCGCAACCTCAACACCCTGCAAGCGCAGATCCAGAACCTGCAACAACAGATCAACGCCCGGGCGAAATAGCCCGGCACACCACTTTTGTGGCGGGCGGGCTTCTGTGGCGAGGGAGCTTGCTCCCGCTCGGCTGCGCAGCAGTCGCAAAACCTGAGAGCGCGGTGTGTCTGGTCCACTGCTGGGGAGCGCTTCGCGTTCCAGCGGGAGCAAGCTCCCTCGCCACAGGCAAGCCCCCTCGCCACAAAAGCTCAATGCACCACCCGCAAACCACGCTCAGCTGAATATCCATACATATCCCCAACCCGTCTACGCTCTTGAAACATCAACAAGAACGAGGGATGCGCTATGGGGTTTGTGCACAAGATGACCTGGCTGGTAGGGATGCTGTTGCTGAGCCTGGGTCAGGCTCAGGCAGCCACGGCAGCAAAGGATGACGGCCAGGCCGCTCGGGCCTTGCTGGAAAAAGCCCTGGCGTATTACCACGACAACGGTGACAAGGCGTTCGCGGCGTTCAGTCGTCAGGGCGAGTTTGTCGACAAGGACCGTTACGTCTTTGTGGTCGACACCAAGGGAGTGATGCTCGCCAGCGGTGGGCCGTCCTCGGCGTTGATCGGGCGTGATGTGTCCGAGACGCTGCCACCTGATTTGCAGAAAGCCTTCAAGGACGCCTTGAAAGTACCGGAAGGCAACGGCATCCAGCAGGCCGAATACCGCTGGCAGAACTGGGCCGACGGCAAGGTCGAACGCAAGCACGTGTTCTATCAGCGCATCGGCCAGCGGATTCTGGCGGTCGGTTATTACGTACCCCGGGCATCGGCGGAGCAGGCGATGGCTTTGCTGAATAAAGCGGCCATCGACTTGGGCAAGGACGAGAAGGGCACGCTGACGGCGATCAATTCCCTCAAGGGCGGGTACTTGCAGGACGATCTGTATGTGTTCGTGGTGGACCTGGATAACCAGCGCTACGTCGCCCATGGCACTAATCTGAGACTGATCAATACCGACTTCAGCAAGGTCAACGACCCGGAAGGCAAACCCGTGGGCGAGCCGATTCTGGCGTTGATCGCCAAGCAGGATCAGGGGGAATACGAATACCGCTGGAAGAACCCGGTGACCGGCAAAGTTGAGGATAAGCATGCCTACCTGAAGAAGGTTGGGCATTTTCTGGTAGCAGTGGGTTATTACAGCCCTTGAATCGTAGGGCCTGATAGACCGCTTTCGCGAGCAAGCCCGCTCCCACAGTGGATCTCCAGTGGTCACAGATTTTGTGTACGACAGAGATCAAATGTGGGAGCGGGCTTGCTCGCGAATACAGGCGACTCGGTCTAACTATCGAACCTTATCCTCGCGCCCCCGCAACACCTTGTTCGGCATCGCAATCGCCGCCGCCAACCCCAACAACGACACCGCCGCACTGACCATCAGCAAATGCCGGAACGTCAGCAGCAACTCCGCACGCAAGGCGTCCTTCGCATCCCCCGGCGCGGCGTTCAAACCATCCAGCAACACATTCCCCGAATGCCCCTCGCCAATCAGCGCCGAGCCGCTCAGGTGGGCGAAACTTGAATCCTGCAACAACGCCAGTAGCAACGCCGACATCAACGCCACCCCCACCGCGCCGCCCAGCGAGCGGAACAGGTTGGTGGTGCTGGTGGCGACGCCGATGTCCCGTTGTTCCACCGAATTCTGCGTACCCACCAGTGACGTCGGGAACTGCATGCCGCTGGCGATACCGCTGAGCAACATGAACAGGCTGCTCATCAATAAGGCCTGTGGTGCGCTGAACGCCATGCCGAGAATCGAGAGCGGCATCAGTAGCGCGCCGGTGAGGATCATCGGCTTGTAGCGCCCGGTCACCGATGTCCGGCGCCCGGCGAAATAGGCGCCAATCGGCAAACCAATCGCCAGTGGCAACAGGTGCAACGCAGCGCTGTCGGCCCCGGCGCCGGTGACGCTCTGGAAGCGCAGCGGCATCAGCACGATCAGGGAAATCGCCTGGAAACTGGTAAAGAAGATCGTGCACCAGCAAAAGATCGCATTGCGATTGGCGAACAAGTGCATCGGCAGCAACGGCTCCCGCGCCCGCCGCTCATGCCAGACGAACACCGCCAACACCAACACCGCGCAGCCGAGCAAACCGAGCACTTCGGCACTGCGCCACGAGTGACCCTGGCCGACCTGAGTGATGCCGAGTAACAGCGCGGTCAAGCCAATGATCATCAGCACCGTGCCGAGGTAATCGATGATCGGTTTGCGCTGCGGCACTGGCAGCCCCACCAACGTTCGATTGGCCACCAGCCACGCGCCCAGACCCAGCGGCAGGTTGATCAGGAACACCCAGCGCCACGACAGGTACTCGGTCATGTACCCGCCGAGCACCGGGCCGGCGACGCTGGCCACCGCATACATGCTGCTGAAATAGCCCTGATAACGGCCGCGCTCCCGGGGCGGGACGATGTCGCCAATGATCGCCTGGCTGACCGAAATCATCCCGCCGGCGCCGATGCCCTGAATGATCCGCGCCAGCACCAATTGCTCCATGCTCTGGGCCATGCCGCAAAAGAACGAGGCAATGGTGAACAGCCCCATGCCGAACAGCATCAACTTGCGCCGACCGTACAGATCGCCGAGCTTGCCGTAGATCGGCACCGCCACGGTCATCGCCACCATGTAGCCGGAAATCACCCAGGCCAACAGGCTGACATCCTTGAACTGCGCGGAAATGGCCGGCATCGACACGGCGACGATGGTCTGGTCCAGCGCACCGAGAAAGATCGCCAGCATCAGGGCGATCAACACACTGCGGATGGCCGGTTTTGGCGTGTCAGGCTGGTTCAGATTGGTCACGGGTAAAACCTGCGGGCAGTGATTGACCCGCCAGGAACACTACGGACGGGAATGCTCGCCAGTGTAAGTCGATAGCAAGCTATTCGATAGCCTCATACGGAAGGCCGACGTAATTTTCTGCAATGGTTTTTCGGCCCGCTTCGGAGTTGACGAAGTAGTCCAGCTCCGAGGCGCTGATGCGCTGGGTGAAGGCATCGTGCTCGTCGAAGCGATGCAGCATCGAGGTCATCCACCAGGAAAATCGCTCGGCTTTCCAGACCCGGCGCAGGCAGATGTCGGAGTATTTCTCCAGCAAGTCCACACGCCCCTCGCGATAAACCTTCAGCAGAATATTGAACAGTGTGCTGACGTCGCTGGCGGCCAGGTTCAGGCCTTTGGCGCCGGTGGGCGGGACGATGTGTGCGGCGTCGCCGACCAGGAACATTCGCCCGTATTGCATTGGCTCAACCACAAAGCTGCGCAGCGGCGCGATGCTTTTTTCGATGGACGGCCCGATGACCAGTTTGTCCGCCAACGCCTGGGGCAGGCGCGATTTGAGTTCATCCCAGAAACGCTGATCGGACCAATCCTCGACCTTCTCCTCGGCCGGCACCTGGAGGTAATAGCGGGTGCGAGTGGCCGAACGCATGCTGCACAGGGCGAAACCGCGTTCGTGGCGAGCGTAGACCAGCTCCTCGTGGACCGGCGGGGTATCGGCCAGAATCCCCAGCCAGCCGAACGGATAAACCCGCTCGAACACCTTCAGGCACTCGGCGGGAATCGACTGGCGTGCCACGCCGTGGAAACCGTCGCAGCCGGCGATGTAATCGCAATCGAGGCGATAGGTCTCACCGTCCTTGTCGAAGGTGACAAAGGTTTCATCGGTTTTCATGCCGTGGGGGACGACGTTGCTCGCTTGATAAATCGTCCGTGCGCCAGCGTCCCGACGGGCGGCCATCAGGTCGCGGGTGACTTCGGTCTGGCCGTAGATCATCACGGTTTTGCCGCCGGTCAGGGCCTGCAGATCGATGTGCACCTGGCGGCCATCGAGGGCCAGGTCGAAGCCGCCATGCACCAACCCTTCGGCGTCCATGCGCTGACCCACGCCGGCCTGGCGCAGCAGCTCTACCATGCCTTGTTCGAGGACGCCGGCGCGGATTCGGCCGAGTACATAATCGGGTGTCTGGCGTTCGAGAATGACGGTGTCGATTCCGGCGTTGTGCAGCAATTGGCCGAGCAATAAACCGGACGGACCGGCGCCAATGATGGCGATTTGGGTTTTCAGCGTTTTCATTGTTTTTATGACTCGCAAGCTTCACGCGACCAGGGCCGGTGAATAATTTTTATGGATCGAGTGCTTGCATTTTTCCCTCGCGAGTCTGTCAATTGAAGGTGAAAACTGAGCCGATACCTGTACATTTCGCCAATCGGTGCGATTATCGCCCCGTCTACCTCGAGGCCTGGATTGAAGTGATGAACAAGCCTGACCTGCCTTCGATTCCGGTGTTCAAGCTCTACGGTGAAAGCCTGGACTGGCCGACCCCCGACTTGTTGCACTGTGAAACCATTTCCAAACGCAGCCGCGAACATCAATGGGAAATCAAACCCCACCGCCATGCTGATTTGTGCCAGTTACTCTTCGTCTTCAAAGGTCAGGCAGAGCTTGAAATCGAAGGTAAACGCACGCAACTGACCGATCCGGCGATGCTGATCCTGCCGCCGCTGTCGGTGCATGGTTATCGCTTTTCCGAGGACGTTGAAGGTTTCGTCGTGACCCTCGCCGCGCCGCTGGTGGCGCATTTGCAGTCACAACTGGGTAACTCGGTGAACGCCCTGGCGCAGGCCGAAAGCTATCCGGCGGGTAAGGACAGCGAGTACCTAAACAGTCTGTTTGCGGCGCTGCAAAACGAATACACCGGCCATCAACCTGCCCGGGAAATGCTCATGCATTCACTGGTCAGCGTGATCATGGTCTGGGTCAGCCGCCAGGTGATCCAGCGCCGTAGCGCCAGCCAGCGGCCGCAGCGCGCCAGGGAATACCTCAACGGCTTTATTCAACTGGTGGAAGAGACCTATCGCCAGCACGTCAAGGTCGAGGACCTGGCTCATCGGCTGGGGATTTCCGTGTCCCACCTCAACGGCACGTGCCGTGAACTGGCGGGGCAACCGGCGTTGCAGATCATGCACGAGCGGCAGTTGCTGGAAGCCAAGCGCCTGCTGACCTATACCAGCATGACCATTTATGAAATGTCCGACGTGTTGGGGTTTTCCGATCCGACCAACTTCACGCGTCTGTTCCGACGCCGGGTGGGGATCTCGCCCAAGGCCTTCCGCGACCGTTTGAAGGCCGATCAGGACAGCGAGGCCTGACGCGCTTCGTTAGCGAAGGGCGTTGAGGGTCGCGCTGTGGGGAATGCAGCGTTCGTAGTTGCAGCTCGCAAACTCACGGGGCAGGTTTCGCAGTTGCTCGACCCGCCAGGCCGCGGTGCCGTACAGCGCCAGCGTCGCCGCGCAGGTGAGGAAAATGGCGAGGTATCTTCTTGTTCTGATGTTCATGGCGTTGACCTCTGAACGAATACCCGGGGGTACTTCTTTCAGCATAGGTCAGCGCTCATGAGTTGCCAGCCAGTCGGGTCATGGATGTAACCCGATATTCAGAACACTGATATCCCCCATGTGGGAGCGGGCTTGCTCGCGAAAGCGGTGTGTCAGACAAAATTGATATCGACTGACACTACGCCTTCGCGAGCAAGCCCGCTCCCACAGGGGGATTTTTGGGTTTAGGGGGATGGCATTCATTCCGCCAGCCCATTGTGGGAGCGAGCCTGCTCGCGAAGGCGATTATTCATTCAACACTGATGTTGACTGATCCACCGCTTTCGCGAGCAGGCTCGCTCCCACATTGATCTTCTTATAGTCCGATATCCCAGGCAGGTTCTTCGGGGAATCTGAGCACCAGGAAGTCCAGCATGCTGCGCATCGTCGACGGCATGTGCTTGCGGGAGGCGTAGACCGCGTACATGTTCATCTGCCGGGGTTCGGCGTGGGGCAACAGGCGGATCAGTTCGCCGCTGTGGATGTGCACGCCGGCCTGGTAGCTGGGCAGCATTGCCACGCCGGCACCGGCCATGGTCGCGCGTAGCAGGGTGCTGGCCTCGTTGGCGCTGATGTTGCCCTGCACTGGCACCGACACCTGCTCGCCGTCCTGCTCGAAATGCCAGAGGCTTTTGCCGAAGTAGGAGTGGGTCAGGCAGTTGTGCTGACTCAAGTCCTCGACCCGTTGCGGCGTCGGGTGTTCTTCCAGGTAAGCCGGGGAGGCGCAGATCACCGAGCGGCACACCGTCAGACGGCGGGCGATCAGGTTCGGGTCGAGGTCGTTGCTGGTGCGGATCGCCAGGTCGATGCGTTCGTCCACCAGGTTCACCGTGCGGTCGATCATCTGCATGTCGATGCTGACGCCGGGGTAACGCTTGACGTAAGCGGCCATGGCGTCCGCCAGTTGTGCCTGGCCGAACGAAGTGCTGACGCTGATCCGCAGCAGACCACGGGGCGCCTCGTCCGGTTCGCTGATGGCGGCTTGCATGTCCGTGGACAGATCGAGCATCTGCCGGCAGCGCGGCAGGATTTCGCTGCCTGCCGCCGTCAGGCTCAGCTTGCGCGTGGTGCGGTGCATCAGCCGGGCGCCGACCCAATCCTCCAGCTCCGCCAGATAGCGCGACACCACGGGCCGCGACAGGTCCAGGTGATCGGCCGCCGCCGACTGGCTGCCCAGGTCCACCACCGCGACAAACACTTGCATTGCTTGAAGCCGATCCATGATTTGCCCACTTTTAGAAACAAACTATGTTCAAGCATCGCATTTTTTGTACTGAGTTTGGCAACTAAGCTCTATCCCCTGTAGGCACTCGGTAGAACCTCGTAGGACTTGTAAGACTTGTAGGACTTGTAGGACTTGTAGGACTTGTAGGACTTGTAGGAGCTGTCGAGTGAAACGAGGCTGCGATCTTTTGATCTTTCGCTTGAGGCTCAAGTGAACCTGGAAAGATCGCAGCCTCGTTTCACTCGACAGCTCCTACACAGCTCCTACACAGCTCCTGCAGAACTCCTACAGGGACAGAGCCATCGGCCAATCCTGGCCATCGATAACGGAGCTATAGATGATCGGTTTCACCGCAATCAAGCGCATTCTCCTGGCAACCGCCACCCTCGGTTTCGCGGCCCACGCCGCAGCCGCTTCGACCCTGACCCTGGATGTCTACAACCCAGGCGACAAGGCGATTTTCCCGGTGACGTCGGTACTGGTCAGCGGCGAGAAAGACGCGATCCTGGTGGACGCACAGTTCGGCAAATCCCAGGCCGAGCAAGTGGTGCAGAAGATCCGCGCCAGCGGCAAGCAACTGACCACCATCTACATCAGCCACGGTGATCCGGATTACTACTTCGGCCTCGACACCCTGACCGCTGCGTTCCCGAACGCCAAAGTGCTGGCCTCGCAGCCGACCGTGGACCACATCAAGCAAACAGTCGACGGCAAACTGGCGTTCTGGGGCCCGAAAATGGGCGCTGACGTGCCGGCCAAAACCATCGTGCCGGGCGTGCTGAAGGGCGACAGCCTGGTGCTCGAAGGGCAGAAATTGCAGGTGATCGGCCTGGACGGCAAGCAGCCGGATCGCAGCTTCGTGTGGATTCCGTCGATCAAGGCTGTGGTCGGTGGTGTGGTTGTCGCGGAAAACATCCATGTGTGGATGGCGGACACACAGACCGCGCAGTCCCATGCCGATTGGCTGACGACGCTGCATTCGATCGAAACCCTGAAACCGAAAACCATCGTGCCGGGTCACTACCTGGGTGAGAGCGCTCGGTCTCTGGCGGCTGTGCAGTTCACCGCCGAGTACATCAAGGCCTTCGACGAAGAAACTGCCAAGGCGAAAAATTCTGCTGAACTGATTGCGGCGATGAAGAAGCGCTACCCGACCCTGGGCGAAGAAAGCTCGCTGGAGCTGAGCGCCAAAGTCGCGAAGGGCGAGATGAAGTGGTAACCCGCAGCTTCACAGAACGC
Source organism: Pseudomonas sp. 5Vm1k (assembly GCF_056161485.1). Classification (NCBI taxonomy): domain Bacteria; kingdom Pseudomonadati; phylum Pseudomonadota; class Gammaproteobacteria; order Pseudomonadales; family Pseudomonadaceae; genus Pseudomonas; species Pseudomonas sp. 5Vm1k. The sequence continues at coordinate 277,954 of NZ_JBSPCZ010000006.1, read as the reverse complement.
ACTTGATCCCGTAGGAGCTGCCGCAGGCTGCGATCTTTTGATCTTGATGTTGTTTGGAGAAGATCAAGATCAAAAGATCGCAGCCTGCGGCAGCTCCTACAGGACCGTGTTCGTGAGCAAGTTAAGCGAAACTGACACACCTACCCAACTGGAGAACGTCATGAGCAAAATCGCAATCATCGGTGCCACCGGTCGTGCCGGTAGCCAACTGTTGGAAGAAGCCCTGCGTCGCGGTCATAGCGTTACCGCCATCGCCCGCGACACCTCGAAAATCGGCCAGCGTGTCGGTGTGGTCAGCAAGAATGTCGATGCATTGGATGCCGAAGCACTGCAGGCCGCCGTTGCCGGTCATGACGTGGTGATCAGCGCCGCGCATTTCTCGACCCTGCCGGCCAGCGCCGTGATCGGGCCGGTGAAAAAGGCCGGGGTCAAACGGTTGCTGGTGGTAGGTGGTGCCGGTTCGTTGTTGCTGCCCAATGGCGGTCGCGTGATCGACAGCGAAGGTTTCCCGCAGGCGTACAAGGCTGAGGCCAGTGCCGGTGCTGTGTTCCTGGAGAATCTGCGTCAGGAGCAGGAACTGGACTGGACGTTTGTGTCGCCGTCGGCGGAGTTTGTTGAAGGTGAGCGCACCGGCAAGTTTCGGATCGGCAAGGATGATTTGCTGGTGAGTGCGCAAGGGCGCAGCTGGATTACCTTTGCCGATTATGCGATTGCGCTGCTGGATGAAGTGGAAGCGCCGAAGCATTCGCGGCAGCGGTTTGCTGTGGGGTATTGATAGCGCGGCTGAAATCATTCGCGAGCAGGCTCGCTCCCACATTGGAATGCATTTCCCTGTGGAAGCGAGCCTGCTCGCGAAGCTTGATCGTTCCCACGCTCTGCGTGGGAATGCCTCTTCGGACGCTCTGCGTTCGGCTGTTGATGGGACGCGGAGCGTCCCGGGCTGCATTCCCACGCGGAGCGTGGGAACGATCAGCGTATGGCGGCCTGCTCCACCAACCACCCCAACAATTCCTGCAACTTCGGCGAAGGTGTCGGCTTCTGCGGCAGTACCAGGTAATACCCCAACCCGGTTTTCACCTTCAATTCAAACGGCATGACCAGTCGCCCGGCGCTCAAATCGTCGCCGATCAACGACCAATCGCCAATCGCCACACCCGTGCCCTGGGACGCCATCGACATCGCCAGATCCAGCGTTTCAAAGTGCTGACCCTTGCTGACATTGTTCAAGTGCACATCGGCGCTGGCCAGCCACGCTTTCCAGTCCCGTTCGTCGCGGGTCGGGTGCAGCAGCATGTGTTGTTCCAGATCTTCCGGCGCCTGCAACGGCACCGGTCCTTCGAGATACGGCTTGGAACACACCGGCGTCAGTTGCTCGTCGAACAGCCGATGGGACGCCAGTGACGTCTCCGGTGGTACGCCATAGATCACCGCCGCATCGAACTGCTCGCGATGAAAATCCACGCCGTGGCGCACCGTCGTGGTCAGTTCCACCGGCACGTCCGGGCGTTCCTTCTGCCATTGCATCAGGCGTGGCAACAACCAGCGCATGACACAGGTCGGGGCCTTGAGTTGCAGGGTTTCACGCTTGGCGCCGATCTGTTCCACCGCCTCGCCGATCAAGCCGAAAATCTGCTGCACCCGTGGCAGCCACTCGCGTCCTTCAGCGGTTAAATCGAGGCCGCGGGCCTGTCGAATGAACAACTCATAACCCAGATGATCTTCCAGCCCGGCGATCTGTCGGCTCACCGCGCCCTGGGTGATGTGCAACTGCTCGGCGGCCCGGGTGAAGTTGCAGCACTGCGCCGTGATCAGAAAAGTGTGCAGGGCGGGCAGGGGAGGCAGTCGTTTCATGAGGACCCAAGGTATGACGTGAGGACATGGCTAGTATGACTTTTTATCCATTGTTGCGGCTACGTGTCGCCCGTTCCAATGAGGCCATCCCTGGGCTTGCCTTCGCATCATAAACACTGCGCAGGCCCGGCGTCTCAAACGAACAAGAAGGGCAAAGACATGGCGACGTGCGGCGAAGTATTGGTCAAGTTACTCGAAGACTACGGGGTCGAGCAGGTGTTCGGCATTCCGGGGGTGCATACCGTTGAGTTGTATCGCGGGCTGGCCCGTTCGAGCATCAACCACGTCACTCCGCGTCACGAACAGGGCGCCGGTTTCATGGCCGACGGCTACGCACGCACCAGCGGCAAACCGGGTGTGTGCTTCATCATCACCGGCCCAGGCATGACCAACATCACCACGGCGATGGGACAGGCGTATGCCGATTCGATCCCGATGCTGGTGATCTCCAGCGTACAGACTCGCAACCAGTTGGGCGGCGGTCGCGGCAAGCTGCATGAGCTGCCGAACCAAAGCGCACTGGTCGGTGGCGTGGCGGCGTTCTCCCACACCCTGATGTCTGCGTCGGAATTGCCGGGCGTGTTGGCCCGTGCGTTCGCGCTGTTCCAGGCTGGTCGTCCGCGCCCGGTGCATATCGAAATTCCGTTGGACGTGTTGGTGGAAGATGCCGACGACCTGCTCGCCAGCGTCCCGGTCAACATCGACCGTGCCGGTGCCGCGCCGGCTGCCGTTTCGCGCATGACCGAATTGCTGGCCAGCGCCAAACGCCCGCTGATCCTGGCCGGTGGCGGCGCCATCGAGGCTGCCGCCGAACTGACTGAACTGGCTGAACTGCTCGACGCGCCGGTCGCGCTGACCATCAACGCCAAAGGCATGCTGGAATCTAATCACCCACTGCTGATCGGTTCGACCCAAAGCCTGGTCGCCACCCGTGCCCTGGTGGCCGAGGCCGACGTGGTGCTGGCCATCGGCACCGAACTGGCCGAAACCGATTACGACGTGACCTTCGCCGGCGGCTTCGAAATCCCTGGCAAACTGCTGCGCGTCGACATCGACCCGGACCAGACCGTGCGCAACTACCCGCCGCACGTGGCGCTGGTGTCCGACTCGCGTAACGCCGCCCAAGCCTTGCTCAGTGCCTTGTCCCACAAGTCTCTGGCTGAGCGCCGCAATGATTGGGGCCAGGTGCGTGCCGCGCGCTTGCGTGAAGAATTGGCCGCGACCTGGGATGCGCCAACATTGGCCCAGACCCGTTTCCTCGAAACCGTTCTCCACGAATTACCCAACGCCGTGTTCGTCGGCGATTCAACCCAACCGGTGTACACCGGCAACCTGACGTTCAACCCGGAGCGTCCGCGCCGCTGGTTCAACTCGTCCACCGGTTACGGCACCCTCGGTTACGCCTTGCCGGCAGCAATTGGTGCCTGGCTCGGCGGCAGCGTCGAGGGCGGTTCGCGTCCTCCTGTTGTGTGCCTGATCGGCGACGGTGGCCTGCAATTCACCCTGCCGGAACTGGCCAGCGCCGTGGAAGCACGCACGCCGGTGATCGTCCTGCTGTGGAATAACCAGGGCTACGAAGAAATCAAAAAGTACATGGTCAACCGCGCCATCGAACCGGTGGGCGTGGACATCTACACCCCGGACTTCATCGGTGTGGCCAAGGCCTTGGGCTGCGCCGCCGAAGCCGTCAACGGTGTCGAGCAACTGCGCAGTGCCCTGCGCGCCGCCACGGATCGTCAAGGTCCGACCCTGATCGAAATCGACCAGACCCAGTGGATGAAGGCGGTGTCGAAATGAGTTTTCCAACCACCCTCGACGGCCTGTACATCGACGGCCAATGGTCCGCTGGTCAAGAACACTTGCGCGTGATCAACCCGGCCACCGAAGCCCTGTTGACCACCGTAAATGGCGGCGATGAAAAAGCTGTCGATCAAGCCGTCAACGCCGCGACCCTTGCCTTCAAGGACTGGTCGAAAACCACCGGCAGCGAACGCGGCGCGATCCTGCGCCGCATCGCCGCTGGCGTGGCGGCGGGTCGCGAACAACTGATGCATTTGCAATCGAGCAACAACGGCAAGCCACTGTTCGAAGCGGCCATCGACGTCGACGACGTGATCGCCACGTTCGAGTACTACGCCGGTCTGGCCGAAGGGCTGGATGCCAAGCAGGACAGCAGTGTCGAATTGCCAAGCGACGACTTCAGCGCACGCCTGCGCCGTGAACCCTGCGGTGTCGTGGGCCTGATCGTGCCGTGGAATTTCCCGATGGTCACCACCGCCTGGAAACTCGCCCCGGCTCTGGCTGCCGGGTGCTGCGTGGTGCTCAAACCGTCGGAAGTCACGCCGTTGCCAGAGCTGGAACTGGCCGCGATCATCGCCGAGGCTGGCTTACCCAAGGGTGTATTCAACCTGGTCTGCGGTACAGGCCTGGCGGTCGGTGCGCCTCTGTCGTCGGACCCGCGCATCGCCAAGATTTCCTTCACCGGCAGTAACGCAGTGGGTGTCCAGGTGATGCAGCGCGCCGCCGAAACCGTGAAGGGCGTAAGCCTGGAACTGGGCGGTAAATCCTCGCTGCTGGTGCTCAAGGACGCCGACATCGAACTGGCCGTTGAAGTCGCTTGCGGCGGTGGTTTCTTCAACGCCGGGCAGATGTGTTCTGCCACCAGCCGTGTGCTGGTCGCCGATGAACTGGCGGATGAATTCCTCATTCGCTTGCAGGCCCGCGCCGAAGCGATTCGGGTGGCTGACCCGTTCGACCCGAACGTGGAAATGGGCGCACTGGTCAATCAGGCGCAATACCAGCGTGTGCTTGGTCACATCGATCGTGGCTTGAGCAGTGGCGCCAAGCTGATTTGCGGCGGCAACCGTCCGGCCGACTTGCCGCGCGGATATTTTTTGCAGCCGACGATCTTCACCGAAGTGCCCCTCGACAGTGCGTTGTGGTGTGAAGAGATTTTCGGGCCAGTGATTTGCGTGCGCAGTTTTGCTTCCGAAGCCGAGGCGATTGCCTTGGCCAACGACAGTCAGTTCGGCCTGGTGGCCAGCGTGGTCAGCCGTGACACCGAAGCGGCAGATCGGGTCGCTAACGCCCTGCAGGCGGGCCTCGTGTGGATCAACGCGCCGCAAGTGATCTTTCCGCAGACCGCTTGGGGTGGCTACAAACAGAGCAGCATCGGCCGCGAGTTGGGGCCGTGGGGTTTGCAGGCTTTCCAGGAAATCAAACACGTGATTCGAGCGGTGTAGACGCTCGAAAAAGGTGAGCGCATGCCTCCCGATGAGGCATGCGCTGGCGTCATGGCTTCAATGAGTTTTTATCGATAGTCAGGTGTTTTGCACGACCTCAGGATGAACCCGTCGGCTCAGCTCAAACCCCTTGAATACGGGGGGTTGACGCAGATCTGACCGCGCGGATGCAACGGTTGCGACCAACCTCATACTTACAAAAACAAAGGGAGTCCTTCATGGGCCAGCATGATCTGAACAGACGTCAATTCATCAAAACCGTGGGCGTGGCTTCGGTTGCAGCGGCGGCCATGAGCATGCCCTTCATCCGTGCCAATGCCAGCGACACCCGTTTCCAGGGCAAGACCCTGCGTTTGCTGACCTGGTCCGATGACACCGGGCTGGCGGCGCTGCGCAACATCGCGGCGACCTTCGAAGCCAAGTACGGCTGCAAGGTCATCGCTGACCGTACCGGCAGCACCTCGGAAATGGTCGCCAAACTCAAGGCCGGCGGTGATCGTCCGCAGTACGACATCATCACCCTCGCTGGTGTCGGCGCCGAAGGCTTGGCCGCCGCCGACTTGCTGGAAAAACCCGACCTCAACCGCATCCCGAACCTGGTGGACGTGCCGGAGAAATACCGCACTGGCGCCAACGGTCATGGCATCGGTTACCTGTTGTGGTGCAACAGCCTGGTCTACAGCACCCGCACCCAGACCGAAGCGCCAACCAGCTATGCCGCGCTGTGGGATGCCGAACTGGCCCCGAACATTTTCCTGCCGCCGCCGAACTGGACCGAAGCGATGGACCTGATCATCATCGCCGCCAAACTGGCCGGTGGTGACGAACACAACATCGAGCCGGGCTTCAAGAAACTCGCCGAGTTGAAGGATCGCGTTGTCACGTTGGGTGAAAACCCGAACCAGATTGCCGAGCTGTTCCGCACCGGTTCCCTGGACATGGGCGGCCTCTACGCCCCGGCGTTTTTCCCGAAACAGATCCGCGATCCGAACTACGGCCTCGGCGCCACGTTCGGCATGAAGGAAGGCTTCTACACCGACCTGATGCTCTCGGTAATGCCGAAGAATCGTCCGGGCGACACCGACCTGGCCTACGCCTTCATCAACCACTCCCTGGACCCACTGGTGCAGGGCAAGATGGCCGAAGACATCTACAACGGCCCGGTCAACGCCAAGGCAATCATCTCCGCCGAAGCGCGCAAGAGCCCGTACATCCTTACGCCAGAGCAGATTGCCGACAAGGCGATCATGCACGACAACGCCTTCCTGGCCACCGTGCATGACCAATGGATTCGTCGCTACACGGAAATCTTTTCTTCCTGATCTGCGCAAGGTCTGAAGCGGCACCGAATCCCCCTGTAGGAGCTGCCGAAGGCTGCGATCTTTTGATCTTGATATGGCTTGGAAAAGATCAGGATCAAAAGATCGCAGCCTTCGGCAGCTCCTACAGGGATCGGGTTAGCACTTCGGCATCGTTGCGCAATTGATCTTCCATTGACGAGACCCTTGCTATGGAACACCAACCCCATCTGACTCATCCGGTCGCCGCCGCGCCAGCGCCTTCGCGCCGGGGTGTGTCGCCGACCACCCGCGCCTGGTTATTCCTGTCGCCGTCGATGCTGTTTCTCGGCGTGCTGATTGCCGCGAGCCTGCTGGTGCTGCGCATGAGCGTCGGCACCAAAGGCGCGGAGTGGACCGGGTTCAGCCTGGCCAGTTACGCGCAGTTGCTCGAACCCTACTACCTCAAATCCCTGATGCTGACCCTGCGCCTGGCGTTGTTCAGCGCGGTGATCGCGGTGCTGTTGGCGATCCCGGTGGCTTACACCATGTCGCGCCTGACCTCGCCGTTTGTACGGCGGATTTTCCTCGCGGCGGTGTTGCTGCCGTTGCTGGTCAACCTGCTGCTGCAAAGCTACGGCTGGCTGGTGATTCTCGGCCCGGCCGGGATGCTCAATCAGGCACTGCTGGGCCTGGGGCTGATCAAGCGCCCGATCATGCTGCTGTACAACCAGAACGGCGTGTTGATGGGCCTGGTGCAAACCGCGTTCCCGTTGGCCGTGTTGCCAATTGCCAGCGCCATGCGCGGTGTTGCGCGGACCTATGAAGAAGCCGCCGCGACCCTCGGTGCCAGTCGCTTCCAGGTGTTCCGTCAAGTGGTGTTGCCGATGAGCTTGCCGGGGATCATCACCGGCGCGACGTTGGTGTTCGCCTACAACGCCAGCAGCTTCGTCGTGCCTTTGCTGCTCGGTGGCCGTCGGGTGCCGATGCTGGCGGTGATGGTGCATGACCAGATCGCCCCGCTGATGAACTGGCCCGCCGCGTCCGCTGCCGGTGTGGTGTTGATTGTCACGACGCTGGCGATCATGACCTTGTCCGAATACATCACGGGCCGTCGTCGGCGCATGCTGGAGGCTTCGCAATGAGTACGTTGACCAAGAAACGTTATGGCTTGCTGCCGGGCGAAACCGGCAAATTCGCCGGCATCCTGTCGGGCTTTATCCTGCTGCTGGCGGTGTTGCCGATCCTGACGATGATCGTGATGTCGTTCAGCGGCGCGTCGAACCTCGACTTCCCGCCCAGCAGCTACAGCCTGCAATGGTATCGCGCGGCCTGGCACACCTTTGTCTCGCCGGACGCCAGCGATGTGCTGAGCCTCGGCAAAGCCATGACCACCAGCCTGATGGTGGCGTGCCTGACCATGGTCTTCGCCACGATCATCGCAGTGCCGGCGGCTTACGCACTGACCCGTTGCGAGTTCCGTGGCAAAGCCGTGGCCCTGCAATTGATGTCGTTGCCGCTGGTGTTCCCGATGGTGGTGTTGGGCCTGGCGCTGCTGCTGGTGTTCGACAGCCTGCCGTTCCAGATCACCACGTCGCGGCTGGTGATTGCCCACGTGATCCTGGCGTTACCGTTCGTGGTGAAAAACTGCACGGCGGCGATGCTCTCCATCGGTAGTGAAGTCGAAGAAGCCGCGCAAATGCTCGGCGCGTCGCCGACCCGGGCGATTGTCGATGTGGTGGTGCCGCTGATGAAATCGGGGATTCTGGCGGGGATGCTGCTGGCGTTCATCGTCTCGTTCAACGAATTCACCGTGACCTATTTCCTCTACACCATCGATGTCATGACCGTGCCGATCTGGATGTACAGCCGCACCGTGTCTTCGCTCGACCCTACTGTTTTCTCGTTTGCCGTGCTGATCGTGCTGATCGACTTCGTCCTGATTTGGGCGTTGGAGAAGCTGGTTGGTGAAGGTGGCGTTTCGTTCTGATTCTTGAGGTGCAACATGACTGGTCTGATTCTGGAAAACGTCGAGAAACACTACGGCTCGGCCTGCGCGGTAAAGGATGTAAACCTGCATTTGCCCGAGGGCAAACTGGTGTGTTTTCTCGGCCCGTCGGGCTGCGGCAAAACCACGCTGCTGCGGATGATCGCGGGGCTCGAAACCCTGTCCGGCGGCGAGATTCGCCTGGACGGTGAGGACATCGGCCACACCCCGGCGCACTTGCGTAATTTCGGCATGGTGTTCCAGTCCCTGGCGTTGTTTCCGCACATGACGGTGGGGGAGAACATCGCTTACCCATTGAAGCTGCGCGGCGTGAGCAAGGCTGATCAGCAGGCGCGGGTGGTGGAGTTGCTGGAACTGATTCAGCTGAAAGAAATGATTGATCGCCCGGTGGCCAAACTGTCCGGTGGTCAACGTCAGCGCGTGGCGATTGCCCGGGCGATTGCCTCGCGGCCGAAGATCCTGCTGCTGGACGAACCGCTGTCGGCGCTGGACGCCAAGCTGCGCGAGTCGATGCAGGTGGAAATTCGTCAGCTGCAACAGCGCCTGAACATCACCACCATCATGGTGACCCACGATCAGCGCGAGGCCATGACCATGGCCGATATCGTGGTCGTGTTGGGTGAGCACAAGGTGCAGCAAGTGGGCACGCCGATTGAAATCTACCGGCACCCGGCCAATGAATTTGTCGCGGACTTTATCGGTTCGGGCAACATCTTTCCGGCCACCGCGCTGGGCAATGGCAAGGTTGGGTTGCCGGGTGGCGATGCGCTGGAAGTGCCGATCTGCAGCAGCATTGTGGTCGGGGAGAAGATCAAGATGCTGATTCGCCCTGAAGACCTGCAACTCTCGCATCCGCAGGCCACGGCGGGGAATCGCTTGCTGGGCAAGGTGACGTTTGTTCGGGATATCGGCGCGACGATTGAGACGACGGTGGAGTGTTCCGGGGTGTCGTTTACCGCGTTGAGCACTCCGTGTCAGGGGTTTGGGTTGAGCATTGGGAATCCGGTTTCGGTGACATTGCCGGCGGAGGCATGCCGAGTCCTGAGCGCCTGATATCGGGTTTCTGCCTTTCGATCCACCCCTCACCCCAACCCTCTCCCCAGAGGGGCGAGGGGGCTGACCGAGTTGTTCTTGGAGCTACATCGACCTGAAAAGTCGAGTCGAACTCAGGTCTTGAAAAGCATGAAGATCTGCTCCCTTTCCCCCTCTCCCCTCTGGGGAGAGGGCTGGGGTGAGGAGTGGCTCTTGATACCAACCCAAAACTCACACCGTCAACCGCAACCGCGCCAAATCCCTTAACGGTGGTGCCCCGAACAGCCGGCTGTATTCCCGGCTGAACTGCGACGGACTTTCATACCCCACCCGATACCCCGCCGCCGACGCTTCCAGCCCTTCGGCCAGCATCAAGCGCCGGGCTTCCTGCAAACGCAGCTGCTTCTGATACTGCAACGGACTCATCGCCGTCATCGCCTTGAAGCGGTGATGCAGGGTCGACACGCTGAGGTTCACTTCCTTCGCCAGATCATCGATGCGCAGCGGCTGTTCATAGTGGCCGTTAAGCCATTTGATCGCTTGGCTGATGCGATGGCTCTGGCTGTTGGCGATGGCAATTTCATACAGACGATGGCCCTGCTGGCTGCGCAACAGGCGATAAAGAATCTCCCGGCGAATCAACGGCGCGAGCATGGCGATGTCTTTCGGGGTGTCGATCAAGCGGGCCAGGCGCAGCACGGCATCGAGCATCGCTGCGTCCAGCCGTTCAACGTACAAGCCGCGCCCGGTGGGCCGAGTGGGCACGCCCATGGGCCCGGCGTCGGCGATGAGTGCGGTGATTTCTGCCGGGTCGATGTCCAGGCGTACGGCCAGGATCGGTTCTTCGGAGGTGATGGTTACCACGCGACCGCTCACCGGCATCGACACCGAAACCACCAGGTAATTGAGTGGGTCGTAGGTAAAGACCTCGTCGACCAGCCGAACTTCCTTGCGCCCTTGGGCCATGATGCACAGCGCCGGTTGCGCCAGCCCCGGAGAAAACTGGTGGGTCTGGCTGTAGCGGGACATGAACAACGAGCCGACGGCAGTCGCATAATTGCCATCCTCCGTCGTATTGCGGCGGATGATCGCGGCCAGTTCCTCGCGCTGTTTCTCCATGTCGGCGTCCAGCGGGGCTTCAAAGTGATCGAACGACGACATGCGGGGACTCCTCGGTGAGGCGTTGTTGATGGGGCAGAGCTTAAGTTTGTGCAATCGACAGCGGTAGACACATCCTGCCTGATGCTTGCCTGATTCTGCACTGGGTTGTTTCGCGGCGTTGCTCTAGCAGTGTCGGCGGGCTGAAACTTGCTTGAAACCGCTGTGTCATCGGTGAGACATGTCTGGAGCGGCATTTGCGGGTGATTGCTGCATCCTCGCAGGATCGTGCAACAAGCTGGCAGGAATCGACTAACGGCCACGCCGTCGCGACGCCTAACCTTGGATCCTGTCGCAGCCCGTCCCTGGCTGCCTCGCAACTCCTTGGGAGGGTTGAACATGTCTACGCAGATTCCCGTCAGCCATATGGCCTTCGTTCGTGCCCGCGCCGGGCATTCGGTGGAACTCGGTGCGCGTCTGAGCGCGTTGATCGAGCCATCGCGCTCAGCCAGCGGTTGCCTGAGCTTTGCCCTGCAACACTCGCAATGCGATCCCGACCTGTGGCTGGTGTCCGGTTTCTGGACCCATCAGCAGGCCATGACCGCGTATTTCAGCACCCCCGCCATGCAGATTTTCGCCGAGCTGGTGCAGGACCTGATGGTCAATAGCCTGGATTTCCATACGTTCAAGGATGTTTCGGCGGCCCAGGCCCTGGGGCAAACCAAAGCACAGGTGCACAAACTGGTCGGTTGAGGGTTTAATGGCACCATTCTCAATTAGCCAGGATGCGCGACATGGCACGCAAAGCCTTTGATCATTTCGAAGCTGTTTCCGCTGTAGTACCGGGCGAGGGTGGTTACCATGCCGCAATCGCCGTCAAAGCCATCGGTGGCACCGGTGCGCCACGTTTTCACAAAGTGCTTGAAGGGCAAATCTTCAAGACGGCCAACGAAGCCGATCTGGCCGCCGCCAAAGAGCTGACCCGCCTCAAAGACGTCAAAGAAGACGCTGATCTGCTCTGGTAAGTTATTTTTTCGCCCCTGGGCGATACATCTTGAACAATGCCTCTGGCCCCAGCTGAAAGTAATCCGCCGGCCCGCCGCCGCGCAGAATCGGTTCTGCCGCGGCGGTGTCGTACACCCCATCCTTCAACAGCCACTTGGCGATATGCACGGCGACCACTTCGCCGAGAATCAGCCAGCTCGGCACCACATTCCCATCCGCGCGCTGCAACTGAATGATCTGCGTGACCTTGCATTCGAAGGACACCGGGCTTTCGGCCACCCGTGGCACCTGAATGATTGTCGAGGCTGCCGGCGTCAACCCGGCCAGTTCGAATTCGTTGGTGTCGGGCGGGACCATCGCGCTGCTCTGGTTCATCCGCTCGGCCAATGGCCGGGTCGCCAGGTTCCAGGCGAACTCGCCGGTTTGTTCGATGTTATTCAGGCTGTCTTTGCGCCCGACGCTGGAAAATCCAATGATCGGCGGAATGTAGTTGAACGCGTTGAAGAAGCTATAAGGCGCCAGGTTCAGGTGGCCGTTGGCGTCTTGCGAGGAAATCCAGCCGATGGGGCGCGGACCGACGATGGCGTTGAACGGGTCATGGGGCAGGCCGTGGCCGTTGGCGGGTTCGTAATAGTGGATGTCGTCGGGCATGGCGCTGGATTTCCTGGAAATAGAGGCATTTGGCTTGAGGGCCATAGTGCAAGCGTACACAGGTAATTTCCAGTCAGACGCGGATCCCGGTGGGAGCGAGCTTGCTCGCGAAGGCTGTCCGTCTGTCGATTTGATGTCGAATGTGCGGCCGTCTTCGCGAGCAGGCTCGCTCCCACAGGTCCTCCTGTGATTCTGGCATTTTACTTTCCCCCAGAAACGACTAAGCCCGGCCGAAGCCGGGCTGTGATGCCGCGTTTGGGTGTTAGCTGATGGTGGCCGAGCCAGTGTGATCGTAACCGTCAGCGGCGAATGTGGCGGAGCCGGTTTTGTCGTAGCCGTCAGCGGCGAACGTGGCGGAGCCGGTTTTGTCGTAGCCATCAGCAGCAACGGTGGCCGAGCCAGTGCGGTCGTAACCGTCAGCGGCAACAGCGGAGCCGGTGCGGTCATAGCCGTCGGCGGCGAAGGCGCTACCGGCCAGTACGGAAAGGGTCAGGGCGAGGATCAATTTGGTTTTCATGGCGGTTACTCCAGGTTCGTTGGCGTTTTGTGCCTTGGTATGGAACTCATTTTACGCTCGATAAATTGATTAAAAAGCGCAAATTAATGCTACTAGCTATCGATTAAATTGATGTTAAGGCCGTGAGGCGTTCTCGCTTTCAAGGTTCGAGTGAGCACATCGCAATGAATCGATCAGACAGGGGCAGGATGCATTCCGAGCATTAACCGGTGATTAATCCGTTCGGTGGCTTACGTGACAGATTTTTCATACAGCAGTTACCTATTTTTCACCGCCTCGCCTCCAGTCTGCCGGTCGGCCATAACCCTAAGAAACGGCCGTCATGAGCACTGGAGTTCTATCCGTAATGAATAAGCTGCCTCAAATCACCCTGGCGTTCTGGGTGATGAAAATCTGCGCGACGACCCTGGGGGAAACCGCCGGTGATTTGCTGTCGATGACCCTTAATGTCGGTTATGCGATCAGCTCGCTGATTCTGATCAGCGTGTTCGTGCTGACCCTGATCACGCAGTTGATGTCCAAAACCTACAAACCGGTGCTGTACTGGATCGTGATTCTGTCCACCAGCACGGCAGGCACCACCATGTCCGATTTCATGGACCGCACCCTCGGGTTGGGCTACGCCACGGGGTCGATGATCCTGATTGCGATTCTGGCGGGGATCTTCGCTGCCTGGCGTTTGAGTGGCGATTCACTGAACGTCAGCAAGGTTCAGAGCTTTCGCGGCGAGATGTTCTACTGGATGGCGATTCTGTTTTCCAACACCTTAGGCACCGCGCTCGGCGATTACCTGGCCGATGACTCGGGTCTGGGCTTTGCAGGCGGCGCACTGTTGATCGGCTCGACCATTGCAGTGGTGGTGCTGCTCAAATACCTGACGAAGATTTCGTCGGTTTTGCTGTTTTGGGTGGCATTCGTGCTGACGCGGCCATTCGGCGCAACCTTGGGCGACTTCCTGACCAAACCCCATGAAAAGGGCGGCCTGGATTTCGGCACCATCGGCTCGTCGCTGGTGTTGGCGGGGATTCTGGTGGTGATGATCGCGGGTGCGTCTTACGCGCAGAACAAGTACGGCAAGCGCGTGGTTGCCGAGTTGACTTAAAGCCGAGTCGTACCCTTCGCGGGCAAGTCTCGCTCCTACAGGCATGAGTCGTTCACAACATGTGTGAACGATGTAAAACCGTAGGAGCGAGGCTTGCCCGCGAAGAGGCCAATACAGCCACTACATATGCAGCGGTCAGTCCGTCTCGATCCGCGAATGCTTGCGGGTGTCTTTCATCGTTACGTACACCAGCAACGACACTGCGATACACGCCGTGACGTACCAGTAGTAACCGGTTTCCATGCCGATGCTTTTGAACCACAGCGCGATGTATTCCGCGGTGCCGCCGAAGATCGACACGGTCAGCGCATACGGCAGGCCAACGCCCAGTGCACGAATCTCGGTCGGGAACAGTTCGGCTTTGACCACCGCGTTGATCGAGGTATAGCCGCTGACGATGATCAGCGCCGCCATGATCAGGAAGAACGCACCCCACCAACTCTGGATGGTGTGCAGGGTGGTCAGGATCGGAACGGTGAACAATGTGCCCAGTACGCCGAAGGCGATCAGGATCGGCCGACGACCGACCTTATCCGACAACCCGCCGATGATCGGTTGCAGGCACATGAACAGGAACAGCGTGGCCGCCGAAATGCTGGTGGAGTCGGTGATGCTCATGCCGACGGTGTTCACCAGGTATTTCTGCATGTAGGTGGTGTAGGTGTAGAACGCCAGGGTGCCGCCCATGGTCAGGCCGACCACGGTCATCAGCTCTTTTGGGTGGCGCATCAAAGTGCGCATGGCGCTTTCTTTCTTCTCTTTCTTGACCTTGTTGAACGACTCGGTCTCTTCCATGCCACGACGCAGGTACAACGCCACGACCGCACACAGCGCGCCGATGGCGAACGGGATGCGCCAGCCCCAGGCGTACAGCTGTTCGGTGGTCAGCACTTGTTGCAGCACGATCAGCACCGCCAACGCGATGAGCTGGCCGGAGATCAGGGTCACGTACTGGAAGCTGGAATAGAAGCCGCGACGTTCCTTGGTCGCCATCTCGCTGAGGTACGTGGCGGAGGTGCCGTACTCGCCACCCACCGACAGGCCCTGCAGCAAACGCGCGAACACCAGCAGGATCGGCGCACCGATACCGATGGTTTCATAGTTGGGGCTCAGGGCGATCAGCAGCGAGCCGAAGCACATCAGGTACACCGAGGCCATCAACGCACGTTTACGACCGGCGCGGTCGGCGTAGAGGCCCATCAACCAGCCACCGATCGGACGCATCAAGAAGCCCACGGCGAAGATCGCGGCGGTGTTCATCAGTTGCGCGGTGGAGGAGCCAGCAGGGAAAAACGATTTGGCGAAGTACAGGGAGAACGCGGCGTAGACGTACCAGTCGTACCACTCGACCATGTTGCCGACCGAGCCGCTGAAGATCGATTTGATCCGGCTGGCGGTGGTTCTTTCTTTGGCAGGCGCGACGGCCGACCCGAGGGGCAGGGCGTTGGAGTTATCCATTGAAGGATCCTTCGTTTAATTGTTTTTGTGGAGCGCGAGTAAACGCAGCCTGCAAGGGCTATAGCAGGAGGTGTGCCAAGGGGAGGAGGGCCGGTTTAGAGGGGGAGGGAGGTTTTGTTGAGCGGATAGCCGCTCAAGGTGTGCATGAGAGTGAGCGGATTTCCGCCGATCAATTGTGGCGAGGGGGCTTGCCCCCGTTGGAGCGCGAAGCACTCCCCGGCATTTTTTCAGACACATCACATCTGCAGATTTTACGACTGCTTCGCAGCCGAACGGGGGCAAGCCCCCTCGCCACAGGTTATGTGTCGGAAATGAACATCTCCCGACTCAACCCATGCCGCTGCAGCTTTTCATTGAATGTGCGCCGCGGCAGTTGCAGCTCTTCAAGCACCGCTTTCACATCACCCTTGTGCCGCGTCAATGCTGCGCGCAAGCAATGAGCTTCGAACGCTTCCTGCTGCGCCGCCAGCGATTGGCCAGAATCAATCCCCACCGGCTCTGGCTCACCCAGCCCCAACACCTGACGCTCCGCCACGTTCGCCAGTTCCCGCACATTGCCCGGCCAGTCGTGGCTCAGCAGATGACTCAATTGCGGGCCGCTCAAGGGTGGGAAGGTCCGGCCCAGGCGTTCGGCGGCATTCTGCGCAAAGGTTTCGAACAACAACGGAATGTCTTCACGGCGCTCGCGCAACGGCGGCAGGCGCAATTCGGCGACGTTCAAGCGATAGGCCAAATCCTCGCGAAAGCGCCCGGCCCGGGCTTCGTCCAGTAGGTCGGGTTTGGTCGCGGCGATGATCCGCAAGTCCACGCGAATGCTCTGGTTCGACCCCAGCCGCTCAAGCTTTTGCTCCTGCAACACCCGCAACAGCTTGACCTGCTGGGCCAGGGGCATGCTTTCGATTTCATCGAGGAACAGCGTGCCGCCGTCGGCGTATTCAAGCTTGCCGATGCGCTTGCCCGAGGCACCGGTGAACGCGCCGCTCTCGTGCCCGAATAGCTCGGCCTCGAACAACTGCTCGGGAATCGCCGCGCAGTTCAGCGCCACGAACGGCTTGTCCGCACGCGGGCCGAAGTCGTGCAGGCAACGGGCGACCAGCTCTTTGCCGCTGCCGGTTTCGCCACGGATCAACACGTTGACCGGCAACGTCGCCAAGTCCAGCACTTGCCGGCGCAACGTCTGCAAGCCACGGGACACGCCGAGTAGCGTGGCGTCGAGTTTGGCGCGGTTGTCGGCCTGAACATGCAGGGCACGGTTTTCCAGGACCAGCCGACGCTTTTCCAGCGCCCGGCGCAGGCTACCGAGCAGGGTTTCCGGGCTGAAAGGTTTTTCGAGGAAGTCGTAGGCGCCATCGCGCATCGCTTCGACGGCCATCGGCACATCGCCGTGACCCGTGAGCAAAATCACCGGCAAGTCGGCATCGCGCCGCTGCACTTCGGCCAACAGTTCCAGGCCGGTTATGCCGGGCATGCGCACATCGCTGAGGATCACCCCGGGGAAATGCGCCGGCAACTGCGCCAGGCATTCATCGGCGCGGCTGAACAACTGCACTTCGAAGCCTGACAGGCTCAGCCACTGTTCGACGGCGCTGCGAATGCTGCTTTCGTCGTCGACCACCATCACCGAATTCAGCATGAGACGGGCACCTCCAGATCAATCGGCAAGGTCAGGGTGAACACCGCGCCATTGTCTTGGTTGTCAGCCGACAGGCGTCCGCCGGATTCGTGCGCGATGGCAAACGAGACCGCCAGCCCCAGGCCTAAACCATCGCCCACCGGTTTGGTGGTGAAGAACGGATCGAACACGTTCGGCAGGTGTTCTTCGGCAATCCCGCCGCCATTGTCGGAAACGCTCAGACGCCATAGTTGCTCATCGGCTTCGAGGCGGATTTCCAGGCGTTTGCAGGGTTTGTCGTGCACCGCGTCGAGGGCGTTGCGCAGTAGGTTGATCAGCACTTGTTCCAGGCGAATCGCATCGCCACGGACCCACGCCGGGCGCGTCAGGTGCAACACGGTGCTGACGTTTTCATCCCGCAGCCGTGCGTCGAGCAACTGCAAGGATTGATCGACCACCGCCGCCAGGTCCAGGCGTTCGCGCAGGCCACTGGGGCTTTTGCGGGCGAAGGTTTTCAGGTGGCCGGTCAGCGCCGCCATGCGCGTCAGCATGTCGTCCACCGGTTTCAGCGCCTTGTAGGCGTCATCGACCCGGCCGTGATCGAGCAACAGCCGCAGCGTTGCAAGCTGCATGCGTTGCGCGGTCAGCGGTTGATTGATTTCATGGGCCAGCGCCGCCGACATCTGCCCGAGTGCCGCGAGTTTGGCCGATTGCACCAGACCGTCCTGGGCGGTGCGCAGGTCGCGGGTGCGTTCTTCGACCAATTGTTCGAGTTCCTCGCGGCTGCGCTGGCGCATTTTCGCCAGGCGCCAGCGCTGGTTGAGGAACAACAGCAGAAACACCAGCGCCAGCCACGATCCGGCGGCGGCGAGGCCGGCATTGCGGCTGTCTTCGAAGGCGATTTGCGGGCGACGCAGCAGGTGCAAGGTCCAGCCTTCGGCGGGCAGCGGCAGGGATTCCCACAGGTAATCCGCGGTGCCGTCGGGGCCATCGACCCGCGCCAGATCGCTGTTATCGTCGAAGCGCCGCACCGATTGATACTTCAACGGCGTCAGCGGCTGTTTGTCGTATTGGCGGGTGGTCTTGAGTTCGGCGTGATCGCTGTCGCTCAACGGTTTCAATTGGCGATAACGCCAGCCCGGCTGATTGGCGATGAAGATGATCCCGCGCGCATCGCTGACCAGCAGGGTGTCGGTGCCCTGGCTCCACTCGCGCTCAAGTTCGGGGAATTCGAGTTTCACCACCATGGCGCCGAGGAACTCGCCGTTGTCGCGGGTCACCGCGCTGGACAGGAAGTAACCGGGAATCCCACTGGTGACCCCGACCGCATAAAAACGCCCGGTGCCTTGGGTGCGAGTCTGGCTGAAGTAAGGGCGGAAGCCGTAGTTGTGGCCGACGTAACTGCTGGGCATCCGCCAATTGCTGGCGGCTACGGCCAGGCCGGTGTGATCGAGCAGCTCCAGGGTCGAGGATTGCGCGGCGCCGTTGATCTTTTCCAGTTTGCGGTTGAGTAGGTCCTGCTGTTCAGGACTCACCGCGCCATCGAGGGCCGACCGCAGTTCCGGGTCCAGCGCCAGCACGGCGGGCAGGGCGCGATAGCGGTCGATCAGGGTGTGCAGGGAATTGGCGTACAGCGCCAGTTGCTGGTTGGCGCGGGCGGCGTCGTCTTCCAGGGCCTGGCGTTCGGCGTGGCGCATGGCCAGACCCGCCGCCAGAACCGCACCGGCAACGATCAGCAGGGTGTAAAGCGTCAGGCGCAGGGTACGGGAAGTCGCAGGCATGGCGTCGTAAACAGTCAGCAATACGGGCGCGCACCATAACATGCCCCTGTGTGTGAGCTGCGTTGGCAGCGTGAAACTCGTCCGCTCAAGCGGCCGCTTGACGGTTGTTCCTGTGGTTGCGAATAGTGTTCACGAAATCGTACAGGCCGCTGGTGATTGTGTTCGTTTCCTCCTGCAGGCTCTGGATATCAATCCCGCCGACGCTGTTGACGGAAAGTGCGTTGGCAAACTCGTGAACCGTTTCCATGCTCGATTCAATCGCTTGGGCGAGACCCAAAATTTCTCTTTCGAAGCGGTCCATTTTGTCGCTGGATTTCTCCCTGCTGGCCCCGATGGTTTCGTCAATTATTTCCGGCAGGCCCAGTATTACGCTGACACCGCTACTGACTGCGCTCACCGCTTCCGAGGGCAGCCCGGTCAGAGTGGTCTTCAATAGCTCACTGGAGGCAATGGCAGTGGCTTCTTTGGCCAATTTCAGCTGCGAGTTGTGCGAGCCCAGGTTCATGTTCTGATATTTGGCTTTGATGTATTCAACCGGGTCCATGTGCTTGTATTCAGCTTTTCGTATGATTTTATCCGCCGTCAGTTTTTTCGTTTTCAGATTGACCGAGGCGCTTAAGCCGCTTCTTTCGGCCACGTAGTCCACCAGGCCGCTGACGGTGGCTTTTGCAGCAAACCCTAATCCTGCCGCCACCACGTTACCGATCCCCGGGGCTGCCACGCCTAGCGCCTGGCCGCCGACACCGATAGCAATCCCGATGCCGTAACTGATGGCTTTGCCCGCCACCAACACCATTGTCCTGCGTGCCGCTGCCACCGCGACCTCCGAGCCTGAACCCATCCTGCCCAACTGCCCGCTGGCGTCACGTACCCGGCGTTTGGTGATCCCCAGTATTTCTATCTGGCGAATGACTTGCTTGTTCAGTTGCCGTTTCACCCGATCCGTTGCGAGTCTTTGCCTGCTGTTGGCATAGCTGTTCTGTTGCGAGGCAATCAGCCTGTCCACCCCGGCTACTAACGTTTTTGGCCATCCCATTTCGCCATTGATATCGGTGAAGTTGATCGGATTGTTCCCCACCATCGCATACAGGTTGAGTCCATCCACATCACCGCCCGGATCGGCACTGATCCAGCGCTGTATCCAGGGGGCGTAGTAGCGGGCACCGTAAAAATACAGTCCGCTCAAGTCCATTTCCCTACCCGAGTAGCGAAGGGTCTTGTAGTCGGCTTCAACCTTCGAACGTGCGGCCCACCAGGCTGTGCCACCGTAAGGGTAGAAAATTTCCTGGCTGATTTTCAAACCCTGGCGATCCAGCTCAAGGCTGCTGGTACCCAGTTGATCGTCGTAGCTGTACCGCAACTGATCAGACTCGACACCTGTCGGTTGACCAGCGACCCAATGCAGACAGCGCGCGGTGCC
This sequence comes from Pseudomonas sp. 5Vm1k, assembly GCF_056161485.1. Taxonomy (NCBI): domain Bacteria; kingdom Pseudomonadati; phylum Pseudomonadota; class Gammaproteobacteria; order Pseudomonadales; family Pseudomonadaceae; genus Pseudomonas; species Pseudomonas sp. 5Vm1k. The sequence continues at coordinate 257,900 of NZ_JBSPCZ010000006.1, read as the reverse complement.
AGACGCCAGGGGCAGAGTCAGGACCTGTAATAGTTCGCCAGTACTTTTGCTGATGATCTCCAGCCCCGGCAGGTAACGCACTTCATGGCGGTGAGTCATTGAGAGGGTGTGGGTGGTGTGGCACTTGAGTACGCGATCGCCCTGACTGTAGAGATAGGTTTCCTCATCGTCGGGTAAGCCATTGCTGTGGCTCAGCAGGGTGACTTTGCTCAACTGGTCCCGGGCGTTCCAGGTCAGAGGCTGACCCGGTTGCAGCGCCATCTGGTTGCCGTGACGGTCGAACAACTGGCTGAAGTCCGGCTCCGGGTCACCTTCCTTCCAGCGCACGCCAAGGTTGCTGGCCCCATCGATACGCATCCGGCTGGTGTAGGTGTTGTTGCTGCGCACATGACGCAGCTCGTCAAGGTTGTTGCCCGCGTCGTATTCGTAGTGCTCGACGTAGTTGTAACGGCGGCCGGGATCGATAGGGCTGATCAGCTCGGGCAAGCCTGGACGAAGATTGGGCACCTCGGCTTCGAAACCACTGGCACTGGTCAGGCGGTAGAGGGAGTCGTAGGTAAACTCCCGGTCGCTGTCTACCCGTTGATTGGCGAAGTACACCGTTTCCACGGTCGGGTCCTCGATACGCAACACATTGCCCATGCGGTCGTAGCTGTAGTTGAAGTGTTGCTGCAAGGCCTGGCCGGGTTTACCGGATTTGAGGATCTTCAGCAGGCCGTCGGCCGGGTCATAAGTCCAGGTGCTGATCACCTCGTTACCCGCGGTCTGTTGCTCGATCTGGCCGGCGGCGTTGTATTGCGCATCTCGCAGGATCATCTGCGGCTGGCTGTCGGTCTTGAGTTGTAAAAGCAGCTGCTTGAGCTGTCCGGCGATGTCGTAGCGCAGGTCCTGGTGATGTTCTCCGGCATCGGTCTGGAAAAGTACAACGCCCAGGGGCGACCAGGTCCGATGGCTGAGGTAAGGGGAGCCATCGGCAAAGGTCCGTATTTCGTTCAACGGCTGCCCTTGCAGGCTGTAACTGCTGACGGCAAGGAGGCCTGCGGGATCGACCTGCGTGAGCAACTGACCGCGCAGGTTGTGACCGGGCGATGCCGAGTGGTCGGCATAGGTGAAGCGGTCGACCGGTTGTGCGTTTTCTTCGACGCAGACCACCCGTAGTTGCTCATCGTAAATACTGCGCCAATGACCGCCCCGCGCGTCCCACAGCTGCAACACTTCCCCGGCCAGCCCCACCAGGCTCACGCGCCAACCAGCATCGACGCTGTCCACGGTGAGCGGTTCGCCGGTCAGGCTGTAGACGCTGGCGAGGTTGGATTTGGGGGCGGTGTCGAACAGGCGCGGATCCCATTGGGCGACCAGTCGCCCGGCGCCGTCGTGGTGTTGCCGGGTGATGAGCCGTTCAACGGGACCGTCAGCCATTTTACGCAAATAGGCGACCTGCCTTGCCGGCAACGTTCGAGGGTCATGAACTGACAGGGACGGCGTGTGCCGATGCACCGATCTGTTCATAAATTGTTACCCCGTGCGCCACTCATCTTCGCGAAGCCCTTGCGGAGGCCGTTCTTTGCTTCGCCAAAAACTGGTTATCCGTGCTGCCAGCCTCCTTATACGCAGCAAGCCCCCCTTTAAGGTGACGGATGCTATGAAGCGTTTCTGTCGTTGCCTGTTGCAGTCCCGCCCGCGTAATCGGTGCTCGCGCGCCGTTGGGGCCGGGATCCAGATGGACAACGTTGGTGCCCAGCGAATCGAAAGCGGCTTCCATCCAGGCGCTGCGTTGCAAGGTAGTGCTTTCCCAGTCAGCAAACATGCCTTCGATTTTTGCGATCTTGATCGGGTCGAGCCGGTTCTTGATGTCCTCGGCTTCTACCGCCCGTTGAAACAGATTAAGTGCGCCGGGGAGAATCGATATCCACGCGCCCAGCGCACGACCGACGGCGAAATCCGGATTGAGGATTGAGTTGAGCGCCGGATCAATCAACTCATCGTTGATGCTGTTCCAGTTGGGCTGTATTTCGTTGGCGGCATCCGGGATACCCAACGCGCTATCGATCGCGGCCACAGACATCGCCGAGGTTTGTGGAATGAGCGGGCCGACCCGTCCCATGTTTTCCGAAAAGTTTGCTGCGCGACCGCCAAAAAGTTGAGCGTTGTCTGCCAGTGCGCCGCCCAGCCCGGACACCGCGTCTGTCATTGAACCGGCAATATCTCCGCCAAAATTACCGCCCGTTGCTGCCTCAATGTACGGCAATCTTGACATCCTGCCGACGCGGGTCGCGTGTGAGGCATCCGGAATGAGATGGCCGACTTGCGTACCGCCGATGTTGCCCGCCTCATAGCCTAGTGTCCCGAAGGCCACCACGTTGACGGTATTCATCAGCAGATTGCGCTTGATGTTCTTTTGTCGGTAGACGTCATGGAGCTGGCCGCGTGTCCTCGCGGTAACGTCACCGAGAATGGAAAGGAAGCCCGCGTAAAGTGTGATCACGCTTTCCGCTTTGGCTCCACCTTCAGGATCCACATAGCGCAACGGATTATTCCCAACAAATCCATACAGGTTCAGCCCATCCACGGCGCCGCCGGGATCGGCACTGACCCACCGCTGCAACCACGGTGCGTAGTACCGCGCGCCGTAGTAATACAACCCGCTGACATCCATTTCCTTGCCCGAATAACGAATGGTTTTGTAATCGGCCTGCACCTGTGACGTCGCCGCCCACCAGGCTGTACCGCCGAAGGGGTAGTAGATTTCGTGGCTGATCTTTTCGCCGTTACGGTCCAGTTCAACAGTGCTGGAACCCAGGAGGTCGTCGAGGCTATAGCGCAATTGATCCTGCTCGATGGCCGCCGGTTTTCCCTTGACCCAGTGCAGGCAACGGACATTACCCAGGGTGATGATATGCAGCTCTTCGGCGTCGTCCACCGTGCGGATTTCCAACTTCGGCAAGTAGCGTACTTGCCGAACATGGGACGCAGATTGCGCCTGAGTTACCAGCCGCTTGCTGACCCGCACGCCCTGGCTATAGACGTAGGTTTCCTCGTCATGGGGCCTGTCGTCGCGTTCGACCAGCCGGGCCACGGTTAGTTGATCGCGGCTGTTCCAGGTCAACGGCTGACCTTGTTGCAAGGACCGAAGGTTACCGTGGGCATCAAACAGCTCGTCGAACACCGGCTCGGGCTCGCCTTCTTTCCAGCGCACACCGCGATTACTGCCGGGGGCGATGCGTGTCAGTTGAGTGTGATTGTTGCCCTCGCGTACATGACGCAGGAGGGTCAGGTTGCTACCCGTATCGTATTCATAGTGCTGGACATAGTTATAGAGGCGGCCCGTATCGACAGGCGTCACCATGTCGGGCAAACCTGGGCGCAAATGGGGAATATCGGCCTCGAAACCACTGGCGCTGGTCAGTTGATACAGCGAGTCATACGTGAAAGCGCGATGACCGTCGACACGCTGGTTGGCGAAATAGACCTCGGTGAAGACATGGTCATCAATGCGGGTAACGTTGCCCACACGGTCATGGAAATATTCGAAGTCTTGCAGCGGCTGTTCGGTGTTCTTTTGCGCTTTAAGCCGAAAGAGGCGCCCATCGGCCCGGTCATAAGTCCAAGTGCTGATCACACCGTTGCCCGCGCGCTGTTCGATGATCTGCGCGTTGGCGTTGTACCGCACGTCCGTGAGGATGTCTTTCACCACAGTGGCCGTGGCGACCTGCAAACCGACCTGCGTGAGCTGCCCGGCGATGTCATAGCGCAGCTGCTGTCGATGACCGCCGGCATCGGTCTGATCCAGCACCGCGCCGAGCGGGCTGAAGGTTCGGCTGCTCAGGTACGCCTTGCCATCGGCGAACGTGCGGGTGTCACGCAATGCCTGGCCCAGCAGGCCATAGCTGTCCAGAGTCAGGCGACCGGAAGGGTCAACCTGCTCGTTCATCTGACCGCGCAGGTTGTGTCCGGCATCCGCCGCAGCGTTGGCATAGGTGAAACGCTCGACATTCGGCTGGGCGTTTTCCTCGACGGCGGTGACGCGCAATTGCTCGTCATAGGTCATGCGCCAGTGACTGCCCCGCTGGTCCCAGCGTTGCAGCACTTCACCGCCCACACCGCTCAGGCTCAAGCGCCAGCCGCCGTCAACGCCGTCCACCTGCACGGCTTCGCCGTTCAGACGATAGCGTGTGGACAGATTGGGTTTCGGCGCGGTGCCGAAAAGCCTTGGGTCCCATTGCTCGACGGGACGACCGGGCACGTCATGATGCTGGCGGGTGATGAGCGATTGTGCCGCTGTACCTGCCTCGGTGCGCAGGTACGCCACCTGGCGAACCGGCAGGCCGCGACTGTCATTGACCACCAGCGAAGGGGTGCGCCAATTCAGCGTGTTCATGGCTCAAGTGCCTCGGTGTCGTTGAAGTCATGACTGGCGCGATACCACGGATGCAGGGTGTCGAAAGACTCGTAGCCCTTGGCGCTGACCACTTTGACCGGGCGGCCCAACGGGTCGTAGAACTGCTGGTCGTGATAGCCGAACTGGCGGAAGGACTGGTCGCGCACATAGCCATGGGCATTGCAGAAATAGGGGCGAAACACCCGCGTCACCGCACCTTTGTTGTTGTACTCAACGCGCTCGCTGATCCGCCAGCGTGGGTTCGCCAGTTTTTCCAGCGGTTGGCCGTCCACCAGTTCCAGTTCGAGGTTTTCATCGACGCTGTAGGCCATTCCCGGTTCGACTTTTTGCTGGGTTTGCAACGCCCGGCCGAAGCCATCCACGCAGGACTTGATGATCTGGATCTGCTGCAACGGGTCATCGGGATAGCGGTCGGCGGTCAGCACCACGCTGTGTACCGGCTCGCGGGGCGTGGCGCGGATCAGTTCCCGCAGCGTCTGTTGCGCCGAGGTCCGGGACTTGAGCCGGGACAGGCGTATCCGGGCGCTGGCGCGGACGTGCAGGCTCGGCAACACGTAGCCTTCGGCGATCCAGCCGGCCAGCCAGTCAGGTGTTTGCCGCACGTCTGCGTCGAGCTGGCCCATCCAGCTGAACAGGTCCTTGCGCAATACGCTGGCGGCTTTTTGCAGCGCGGCCGGCGGGTTGTCGATGGCCGGGTCCGGCAGCGGTGAATCCGGGCGAACGTATTCGCTCAAAGGCCTGAACCCGACAGGCGCGCCGTCTTCTGTGCCGTAGAAGCTGATGGCGAGCGGTTGGCCGGACGGTTCGTAAAGTGCTTCCTGAATGTTGTCGTTGGCATCGGTGATGCGCAGCGGTTGCAACGCGTGGTAATCGTAGTCGACGCGGGTGGTGCAGCCATCCGGGAGCACGACCCGAATGACCGCCAGGCAGTAGGCATCGTATTCGGCCTGGGTGAATTCGTGGCTCTCGGTTTCCTTGTATTCGCGCACGCTGTAGAAGTCCGCCGGGCCGCCATACCTGGCAAACGTGTAAAGCGCGGACCACAGGTTTTTCTTCTGGTCTTCTGCCGGGTCCGGCTCAAGAAACAACGGCATCGGGGCGTAATGGTTCAGCGCCAGTTCTGCCCGGATGTCGAATGGCGGCGGCAGCACGTCGTACGCGCTGAGCGCGGTTGCATCCAGTTGTGCGATTTCCCGGGGCGCGGCCAACGCTTCGAAATCCGCAGAGCCATCCGGGAGCAATGTGCTGCGATCACTGGTTTTCAGATAACGCTGCACCGACTGCGCGGTCAGTACCCGCGCGGTGTTCCAGACCGCGCTGTTGTGATGTTCGAGCATCAACTCGTAGCTGATATGTTCGGGGGCGAGTCCCGACGGCCATGCACCTTTGGGCAACATCAAGGCGTTACTGCGTTGCCGATACGGCAGCCCCAGACGCCAGGCCTGGGGTTCGGTCAGGTGAATGAATTGGGCGCGGGTTTCGCTCAGGTAATAAAACTGCTGCGCCGGGTCATGGGCGTCACGCCACCAGGCTTGCTCATCCGGATCGTCGAAGGGCGGTGTGTCGGCTTCGGTCCGGCGCCGGGCGTAATGGACGGTGAGGGTGTGCACCGGCAGACCGAATTCATCCATGGCCAGGGTGATGTCATGTTGGCAAAGCGGGTCGTCGATAACGCGTTCGTACTGGTAGCTGAGGGTTTCCAGCAACGAAGGCAACAGGGTTCCGTAGGGTGAATACGCGTCTTTGGCCCGCAGTTCCCGGACCTTGTAGCGGTACTCCGTCACCTGATAGGGCCGGTCGTCATTCAGCGCATAGGTTTCCGTGCGCAGCACCGAACCGGCGAGGGCCCGGGCGATTTCACGGCGGGTCGCCTCGTCCGCTGGCGTGACGGGCTCATCGAAACCGTCGCTGGCGTGATAGCGGCAGAACAGCGTATCGCCCAGCGGCCAAGCCTCAGGATCATTCTTGAAAGCGCCTTCGCGGGACGTGTTCACGTCCAGTCCCGTATGGAACCAGGTGCAGACCAGCGCCGGTGCGGTATAACCCTTGTCGCTTTCATCCTGGTTGGCTTCGCTGTCGGTCTGGCACACGAGGCCGAAGCCACGGAACTCCCGTTCGAAACCGTCGTAGTAGGCCTGGGTAAAACGGATCGATTGGGTGAGCTCGCCGCCGGTGATTTCGTCCTTGCGGGATTGTTCCTTGGTCACCTGAACCGGAAACGGCAGGTACGACACCGGGAGCATTTTACGTTTGAGCAACTGATCCTTTTCATCCAGCCATTCTTGAGCCGAGCTGCGATACCGCACATGGGTGCTGCAACCCATATTGTTATTGCTGGTGCTCAGCAGGTAAGGCCTGGCGTGGACAAAATCATAGCGCCAGTGCCGTGGCTTGATGTGCGGCACCGTCAGGATCAGGCTCGCGCAACCCAGGCCTTGCAGGTCGGCGAGGGTGACTTGGCACAGGTTGTCGTAACGCACCCCTTCGGGCCAGGACACCTTCAGCGGGGTTTGCTCCAGACCATTGCCGCCGCGGTTGTAGTAGATATCGAAACCGTCGCTGTTGAGGTAAATCAGCGACGGCGCGCCGCAGCCATCCAGGTCAGCAATGCGCACCCGCGCGGCATCGAATTCGGCGTAGGTGAAGGGCAGGGCGCTCATCACAAAACCCCGACCAAACCGCCCGTGGCCCAGGTTCGGCCAGCATTTGATTTCATTGTGGCGAATGCGGCACAACTCGCTCATGTCGCTGCCGAGCATATTGCCGAGAAATACCAGTTCCGTAGGCAAGTTGCTGAACAGCGGCAGGTGGTCGTCATTCCCGTCATGGGGAACGTCTTCACCTTTGGCAAACCCGTGTTCGCGGCGGTTGGCATACAGGCGCACGCTCTTGGGACCGATCAGCGCGAGGGAACTCAGACCGTCGCCGGACAAATCGCCCATCTGCGCCAACGTATGGAAAAACTCCACCGGAAACGCCTCGAACGGGATAAACCCTGACCAACTGCGATCCGGGTTGAGGGTGTGGAAACCGCTCGCGCCCGGTTGGGCGATGATCCAGTCCAGGCGCCCGTCACCGGTCAGATCGGTCAGGGTCTGAAGCACCGGTTTGTTGCGATCGGCGCGCGGTAGTGTGCTCAGCAGCGTCCACGGGCCATAGGCGACATCATCACTGTCGGCCCTGGCGCGCAACGGTTCGCGGTAATACCAGGCCTGGTCGTAGCGGCACAGAAACCCCGGCAGGCCCTCGCCGAACAGATCGACGCACTGATAGCGTTGTCCGTCTTCAAGACCGGGCATGTTGTCGAACGCAAAGAAGGCCGCCGGTTGGGTATTGAGTTCGAACACCGAGTAATCGAATTCCACCGGTGGCAGGTTTTCCACCGCGCCGCTGGCGTCATACGCCTGATAGTGCGCGGCTACCAATTGGCTGTAGCCCAGCGAAGTGGGGCGATATTCCAGCAACAAACGTCGAACCAGCGCCGGTTCTGCCCCCAGCTCCTCGGGGAAGTAATGAAACATCAACACCTGATGACACAGGCGTCGGGTGCCGACTTCGAAGCCATCACCGTAGGTGTGAAACGGATCGCTGCGAACCGGCCACTCGCCCGGAGCATCGAACGGCGGCTGCTGTTCCCGATCCAGGGTGCGTTCGCCGTAGTCGAACACCAGTTGAAAGTGCCACGACGGCGATGCCTGGGCATCCCAGCCATACAAATGACCGCTGGCCTCGACGTTGCCATAGAGCACGCGATGCAAGTAGCGCTGGGCCCGATAGTCGTGGGGCTGGCCGGGGTCTAGAGACGCGTCCTCGGCTTTGTATTCGTAACCGATGTGCTCGCCACGGGTGTTCAGGCTTTCCTGCAATAACCAGGAAGCCACGTGTTGAGGGTCTTGCGGGTCGGTGATGCGGGCGGCTTCGGCTTTGCCAAAAAGATGCAGGCTGCCATCGCCACCGTGCACCAGCCAGAACCCTTGAGGGTTGACGCCAGAGTGCCAGAACTCGATCAGCTCAAAGCTTGTTTCGACACGAGGGAAATAACTCACCACGCTGTGCGGGCCAATCATGGAACCGCGGTATTGGGTTTCGATTCGCGACTTGATCGCCCCTTGAGCATCACGTTCGGGGCGCCACTGCTGGCCATCGTGGCCGATCATCACATCGTCGTCGCCGTAGCGCGGCACACCCTTGTTGGTCTGGCGGGAAATGGCAGCGTTGTTCACTCCCCAGCCGATCCCGAAGGGGCCGTTGCCGGCCTGGCTGTTGTAGCTCAATGCCAGGCCGGGGTCGAAACCACGCCCAGGGGAAATCGGCAGCGTCAGCTCAAACGAGGCACTGCCGGTGAAACCGACCGTGCCACTTTTGCTCACCATGGCAATCGAGGCACTTCTGGAAATGGAGGGCGTGGTGATGCTCAGCGACGCTTGATCTTCCATTTTGCTGATCCTGTCTCGGCCCGGTAAAAGGTTTCGCGGTGGACCAACGCTATCAAGATGGCGGTGCTGCGTAACCTGTCATATCTGACAGGTGGGGACGGGTTTTTTAGACCGAATGGGGTGCACGGCGGGGTGGTTTATAACAATCGACGCCGATCCAACGTGGGAGCGAGCTTGCTCGCGAAGGCGGTGTGTCATTTAGCAATGATGTTGACTGACACACCGCCTTCGCGAGCAAGCCCGCTCCCACAGGGTTTTGTGGTGTTTCAATAATTAATCGGCAAAAAAAACGGCCGGGTCATCTGGGGAGACGACCCGGCCGTATCTGGAAGGCGAAGCGCTTACTGCACTTCTACCGCCAGGCTTTCACTGATCTTTTTCTGCCAGATGGCAGGACCGGTGATGTGTACCGACTCACCTTTGCTGTCTACCGCAACGGTGACCGGCATGTCTTTGACGTCGAACTCGTAGATGGCTTCCATCCCCAGTTCGGCGAACGCCACAACGCGGGATTTCTTGATCGCTTGCGCCACCAGGTAAGCCGCGCCGCCCACTGCCATCAGGTACACGGCTTTGTGGTCCTTGATCGCTTCGATCGCGGTCGGGCCGCGCTCGGATTTGCCGATCATGCCCAGCAGGCCGGTTTGCTCGAGGATCTGACGGGTGAACTTGTCCATCCGCGTCGCGGTGGTCGGACCGGCAGGGCCAACCACTTCTTCGCGCACCGGATCAACCGGGCCGACGTAGTAGATGAAGCGACCCTTGAGGTCTACCGGCAGGGTTTCACCCTTGTTCAGCATCTCGACCATGCGCTTGTGCGCGGCGTCGCGACCGGTGAGCATCTTGCCGTTGAGCAGGACGGTTTCGCCCGGCTTCCAGCTCTGCACGTCTTCCGGGGTCAGGGTGTCGAGGTTGACGCGACGGGCCGACGGGCCGGCTTCCCAGACGATTTCCGGGTAGGCGTCCAGCGGTGGCGCTTCCAGCGAAGCCGGGCCGGAACCGTCGAGCACGAAGTGCGCGTGACGGGTGGCGGCGCAGTTCGGGATCATGCACACCGGCAACGAAGCGGCGTGGGTCGGGTAATCCATGATCTTCACGTCAAGCACGGTGGTCAGGCCACCCAGGCCCTGGGCGCCGATGCCCAGTTGGTTGACCTTCTCGAACAGCTCCAGGCGCATCTCTTCGATACGGTTGGACGGGCCGCGCTTTTTCAGCTCGTGGATGTCGATGGACTCCATCAACACTTCCTTGGCCATGACCGCGGCTTTCTCGGCGGTGCCGCCGATGCCGATGCCGAGCATGCCCGGTGGGCACCAGCCGGCGCCCATGGTCGGAACGGTCTTCAGCACCCAGTCGACTATCGAGTCGGACGGGTTGAGCATGGCCATTTTCGACTTGTTCTCGGAACCGCCGCCCTTGGCCGCCACGTCCACTTCCACGGTGTTACCCGGAACGATGGAGTAGTGGATGACCGCCGGGGTGTTGTCCTTGGTGTTTTTACGAGCGCCCGCCGGGTCGGCGAGGATCGAGGCACGCAGGACGTTTTCCGGCAGGTTGTAAGCCTGGCGCACGCCTTGGTTGATCATGTCGTCCAGGCTCATGGTGGCGCCATCCCAGCGCACGTCCATGCCCACACGGACAAACACGGTGACGATGCCGGTGTCCTGGCAGATCGGGCGGTGGCCGGTGGCGCACATGCGCGAGTTGATCAGGATCTGCGCCATCGAGTCACGGGCCGCTGGCGATTCTTCGCGCAGGTAGGCTTCGTGCATCGCCTGGATGAAATCCACGGGGTGGTAATAAGAAATGAACTGCAGGGCGTCGGCAACGCTCTGAATCAGGTCGTCTTGCTTGATCACGGTCATGAGTCGCGCTCCTCTAAAAGACGGGAACATTCAATAAGGCGCTTGCAGCTTGGGTGCATCGGTCGGTTGCAAGCACCTTTACAAGGCACGCCGGGGCAGCTGGCGCGACGCTAAAAAGGCGCGGCAGTATAACGCGCCTCGGTTCCGGGCACACCCGCCGACAGTCAATCGTTGGTCGCATACCCGGAGCTTGCTTCTTGTAGGAGTTGTGTAGGGTCTATGTAGGAGCTGACGAGTGAAACGAGGCTGCGATCTTTTGATTTTGATTTGATTTTTTAAGATCAAAAGATCGCAGCCTCGTTTCTCTCGACAGCTCCTACGCAGGTTCTACGGGGGGATTTTGTCAGCGTTCTGACGCCATTTTTCCGCTCCCAAAATTGAATGGTCATTTATCGGTCGCGCCACTAAAGTGGCAATCGGCCTGTAGAGTAGGACACTCTTTCAGCCTCTTTTTCTTCGGTGAGTCAACGATTGACCCATAACGCCATCCAGCGACTGTTGCTCAAACGTTTTGCCCTCGCGGCCGGCACCTATGCCCTGGCATTGCTGCTCCTGTGGCTGGCGTTTTTCACCGGTCACTACGATGTGCCCCTGGCCGGAGTCGCCATCGGCAGTGCGTTGGTAGTCATCAGTCAGGCGGCGCTGTTCGCGGTGTTCTACAGCGGCTGCAACCTGCGTTTTGCCGACCCCAGCCTGACCGAAGTGCAGGTGTTACTGGGCCTGGGCTGGCAAACCTGGCTGATTTCACACCTGGACGAAGCCCGCGGCGCGTTTCTGGTGTTCTACGTATTGATTCTGCTGTTCGGCCTGTTCCATCTGTCACGCCGGGCCTTTGTGCGGTGTGCGTTGCTGGTGTTCTTCAGTTTCAGTGCCATCACGCTGTGGGAGGGCTACCACTTCCAGCTATCCGACCCGGCCCTGGCGTTATTGCAGGTGTGTGTGCTGTTTATCGTGCTGGTGTGGCTGGTGCTGTATGCCCGTTACGTCCAGGCCTCGCGCCAGCTTATGCGCCAACGACGTTTCGCCTTGCAGGCGCATCAGGACACGCTGCGCGGGATGATGCGCCAGCTCGAAGACCTGGTCGCCACCGACGAACTCACCGGGCTGTTCAACCGCCGCCACTTCCTGCGCCTGGCCTCTCGCGAGCTCAACGCCATGGAACCTGGCGTGGTGCACGGTCTGGCGCTGATCGACCTCGACCACTTCAAACGCATCAACGATGTGCATGGTCATGCCGCTGGCGATCAAGTACTGCAAGCCTTCGCTGGGGTAGCCACGGCCTGCCTGCGCGAGGGTGATGTGCTGGCGCGTTACGGTGGCGAAGAATTCGTGGTGTTGTTGCCCTACTGTGATGCCGAACGCCTGACCTCATGTTGCGAGCGACTGCGCATTGCCTTTACCGATGTCGAATTGTTCGGCCTGAGCGTGAGCAACCTCAGCCTGTCCGCCGGCATGACCCTGCTGGAGCTGGGCGACGACCTCGACGACGCCTTGCAACGCGCCGACCAGGCGCTGTACCGCGCCAAACGCGACGGCCGCAACCGTTGCGCGGCGGCCTGGGAGAACGTCGATGCCTGAGTTACGGGTCGGTGAACGCCAGTGGTCGGTAGCGACGGGCTGCAACCTGCTTGATGCCTTGAATCAAAACGGCGTGTCGGTGCCTTACAGTTGCCGCGCCGGCAGTTGCCATGCGTGCCTCGTTCAATGTGTGCAGGGCCTGCCCAGCGACAGCCGTCCCGATGCCTTGAGCGCCGACCAGCGCCAACAAGGCTGGCGCCTGGCCTGTCAGTGTTCGGTGGTTGAGGACTTGCAGGTTCACACCTTCGACCCGCAACAGGACGGGAGTCCGGCCGAGGTTGCCGCCGCCGATTGGCTCAGCGCCAACGTGCTGCGGTTGCGCCTGATCACTCAACGCCCGTTACGCTACGGCGCCGGCCAGCATTTGGTGTTGTGGGCGGGCAACGTGGCGCGGCCGTACTCCCTGGCCAGTCTGCCGGATGAAGACCGCTTCCTGGAGTTTCACCTCGATTGCCGCCAGCCCGGCGAATTCAGCGACGCAGCCCGACAGTTGCAGATCGGCGATTCAATCCGCCTCGGCGAACTGCGCGGCGGTGCCCTGCATTACGACCCGGACTGGCACACCCGGCCGCTGTGGCTATTAGCCGCCGGCACCGGTCTGGGCCCGTTGTTCGGCGTGTTGCGCGAAGCGTTGCGTCAGGATCATCAGGGCGCCATCCGCGTTATTCATCTGGCCCATGATGCCGATGAGCATTACCTGGCCAAACCCCTGCAAGCCATGGCCGTTGGCCGTGAAAACCTCACGGTCGAACTGTGGACCCCGGCCGAGTTGCCGCAAGCGTTGGCGCAACTGCGGCTTGTTTCCCGGCAAACCCTGGCCTTACTCTGCGGTGCCCCCGACAGTGTCGACGCCTTCGCCCGGCGCCTGTACCTGGCGGGATTGCCGCGCAATCAACTACTGGCCGACGTCTTCCTGCCTCGTGGTTGAGCGCTGATCGTTTAACGACGCGAGACTCGCCATGACCGATGCCATCCACCTTGAACGCGAGCGCGGTCTGCTGACTTTGCGCCTCAATCGCCCGGACAAGAAAAACGCCCTGACTCGTGCCATGTACAGTCGCCTGGCCGAAGCACTGAAACAGGCCGACAGTGATCCGGAAATCAACGCCGTGCTGATCACCGGCAGCAGCGAATGCTTCACCGCCGGCAACGACATCGCCGACTTCATCCAGCAACCACCGAGCAGCCTCGACAGCCCGGTGTTTCACTTCATGCTCAACCTGCTCGAATGCCGCAAACCGGTGATCGCTGCCGTGGCCGGGGCGGCGGTGGGCATTGGTACGACCCTGCTGCTGCATTGCGATCTGGTCTACGTGAGCCGCGATGCTCGGTTGCGCATGCCGTTCGTCAATCTTGGGTTATGCCCGGAATTTGGCTCCAGCCTGATCCTGCCGCGGTTACTCGGGCACGCGAAAGCGGCGGAGTTGCTGTTGCTCGGCGAAAGTTTCAGTGGTGAACAAGCCGCCGCGTGGGGGATTGCAACCGAGGCGTTGGGCAGTGGCGAAGCGGCATTGGCCAAGGCGCGGGAGATGGCGTTGAAGTTTGAATCGTTGCCGACCGAAGCGGTGCGCATCAGCAAGCAATTGATGAAAGCCCCGGATCGGGAATTGATCCGCAGGGTGATCGAGGAGGAGGGCGCGTTGTTCACCCAACGGCTGCGCTCGCCGGAAGCAATGGCGGCGTTGTCGGGGTTTATCAATCGGCATTGAATGTGCGGTGATGCGGTTGGCCTCTTCGCGGGCAAGCCTCGCTCCTACAGGGTTTTGTGAACGTTGAAGATCCATTGTAGGAGCGAGGCTTGCCCGCGAAGGCGGCAGCCTAGGCAACACATCCCCTGAATCAAAAACCAAAAAGCCCCGCCATTCACATGGCGGGGCTTTTGACTTTCAACAACCGGTCACTCAGACCATTGGATCGCCAACGTGCAGGATTTTCATCCCGTTGGTGCCGCCGATGGTGTGGTAGCTGTCGCCCTTGGTCAGGATGACCCAGTCGCCTTGCTCGACTACGCCGCGCTTGAGCAACTCGTCTACGGCAGCCTGGCTGACTTGCTCAGGCGGCAGCGATGCCGGGTCGAACGGTACGGTGTAGACGCCACGGAACATGGCCGCGCGGGCCTGGGTTTCGCGGTGCGGGGAGAACGCGTAGATCGGCACCGAGGAGCGGATGCGCGACATGATCAGCGGCGTGTAGCCACTTTCGGTCAGGGCGATGATCGCCTTTACGCCCGGGAAGTGGTTGGCGGTGTACATGGCCGCCAGAGCGATGGACTGGTCGCAGCTTTCGAAGACCTTGCCGATGCGGTGGCTGGAGGTCTTGCTGGTCGGGTGCTTTTCAGCGCCGACGCAGATGCGCGCCATCGCTTGCACGGCTTCCAGCGGGTACAAGCCTGCAGCACTTTCGGCCGAGAGCATCACGGCGTCGGTGTAGTCGAGCACGGCGTTGGCCACGTCGGACACTTCGGCGCGGGTCGGCATCGGGTTCTGGATCATCGACTCCATCATCTGGGTCGCGACGATCACAGCCTTGTTGTGGCGGCGTGCATGCAGAATGATTTTCTTCTGAATGCCCACCAGCTCGGCGTCGCCGATTTCCACGCCCAGGTCACCACGGGCAACCATCACCGCGTCGGACGCCTTGATCAGCGCATCGAGGGTGTCGTCGTCGGCCACGGCTTCGGCGCGTTCGATCTTCGCCACCAGCCAGGCAGTACCGCCGGCCTCGTCGCGCAGTTGACGGGCGTATTCCATGTCGGCGGCGTCACGCGGGAAGGACACGGCGAGGTAGTCGACTTCCATCTCGGCGGCGAGCTTGATGTCGGCCTTGTCTTTTTCAGTCAGGGCTGGAGCGGTCAGGCCACCGCCGCGACGGTTGATGCCTTTGTGGTCCGACAGCGGACCGCCGATCAGCACGGTGCAGTTCAGTTCGGTGGCGGTGGCGGTATCGACACGCATCACCACGCGGCCGTCGTCGAGCAGCAGCTCGTCGCCCACGCCGCAGTCCTTGACCAGGTCCGGGTAGTCGATGCCGACCACTTGCTGGTTGCCTTCGGTCAGCGGATGGCTGGTGGAGAAGGTGAACTGGTCACCGATCTTCAGCTCGATCTTCTTGCCGGCGAATTTGGCGATACGGATTTTCGGGCCTTGCAGGTCGCCCAGCAGGGCGACGAAGCGGCCGTGCTTGGCGGCGAGGTCACGCACCAGCTTCGCGCGAGCCTTGTGCTCGTCGGGGGTGCCGTGGGAGAAGTTCAGGCGGGCGACGTCCAGGCCAGCCAGAATCAGCTGTTCGAGAACTTCCGGCGAGTTACTGGCCGGGCCAAGGGTAGCGACGATTTTGGTGCGACGGACGGACATGCATAGACTCCTGAGTTCAAGCGCTGAGTGAGGCTACTATGCTCTCTGGTTGTAGTCATTGTTCATGTGCACTACTTATTCGTTTCTTTCTTTAAACGAACATTCCTGAAGATTTCCGCCAACGGGTCGATACAGAGCTCAAGACAGGAGAACCCTCATGCGATTCGTGATCATTGCCGCCCTTGCCATCAGTGCCCTTAGTGTCACGGGCTGCACCCGTTGGTCGATGAACCATCATTTGAATAATGCCTACAGCGCCTATGACCGGGGCAATTGCGAGCAGGTGATGCTCGAGCTGTCCAAGGTCGACCGCGCCAGCCGCGCCCGCCGTTACGTGCAGCCGGAAGTGTCGATGATGCGTGGCCAGTGTCTGGAGCGTCAGAAGCTGTTTATCGACGCTGCGCAAACCTACCAGTACATCATCGCGTCGTACCCGGACAGTGAATATGCCTACCGTGCCCGTGCGCGGCTGGAAACCCTGGAGTCACTGGGCCACTATCCGACCCGCAGCGCAGCGGCTGTGGTGCGGCCGACCCGCTTCTGATGATAGACCTCATACAAAGTCTCGCCGGTTGTATAGGGTGAGCTATAGTCGAATAAACCGGTTTAGAGCCTTGCCTCTAAACTGAGGTAACACCTGCGACGGGCAGTAGTAAAAGTTGGCAGCCGTTAGGATGGGCTGTCACACCGGAAGCGGGGAGAGCGTGTCTTTTCTATTTTTATAGAACAGAAGAAGGCCCGTTCCGAAGCATTAGTGCGGCTCTGCTTAAGGGCCTTGCGTAGCGAATTCAGCATGTTTACCGACCGCCGGATCGAGCGGCATCAGCTGCCGTATTTTCTGAAAGTGTTCAACAGCGTCACCGACAAACCCATTGGCTTTCTGGGCAATGTTTCAGAAGACGGGATGATGCTCATCAGTCAGTTGCCACTGATGATTGGCGCTGACTTTGACTTACGCCTGAAAATCCCCGCCAGCGAAGGCTGCATGCAGATCATCGATTTGCGGGCGAGTTGTTTGTGGTGCCATGAAGACGCGACCCCTCACCACTATGACGCCGGTTTCAGCCTGCAACGGGCCCCGCCGGAATACGGGCAACTGGTGAGTGCGTTGCGCCAGTACTTCAGTTTTCAGCCGTTGCCTGCTTCGGCCTGAACAGCAAAAGATCGCAGCCTGCGGCAGCTCCTACAGGATCGGTGTTCCCCACCATATTGTGGTGAGCACAGTCTGTGTAGGAGCTGCCGAAGGCTGCGATTTTTTGATATTGCTCTAAGTCGCACTCACCGCCGGCTCATTCTCAAGTGTCTTCTCTACCAGCAACAACCCCAGCTCACTCAACTGATAAATCGCCATCGCCAGGTGCCGTGGCTTGTTGTCCAGGCTTTCGGCCAGGTCGAGCAGCAAAATGCTGACCGAAGAAAAGGTTTCGTAGGTCTGGATGGTGATGGCCTGGGCGTTGGCTTGGGGGGCGACGGCGAACATTTTCATGGCTCGATCCTTTGGCGCGCGCAGGTGGTGGGCATTGGGCTTGAGGTAGTGGTCGAGGGCGCGGTCGGCGGCCTCGCGGAGTTTTTTTGCATCGAGGGTGGCCGAAAGCGAGTCCGTTTTCGGCGGATTGGGTGTGGCTTTGAACATGGTCTTTTTACCTTTGATGAAGCTGCCACCGAATCGCGACTAAACGAAGGGGTGGCGGCTGTGCACAGGTTAGTCGACCGGAAGGACCACGAAAAACCGGCGCGCCCGAGGGCGCCCTGTGCACAGCCACCATAACGTTCAGGAAGTGGGATAGGGACATCCCGACCGTCTGGCCTGCTTTGCACATTCGTGGAACCTTCCGGGCGACTAAACCCGATCGCTGCCAATCAGCGACACGGATCAAATTACGGGGCAGGCCAAAAGTGCACAAGCCGGCCGATTCTGGCGTAGCTGTAGGCAAAGGCGCAAGGCTTCGTAGGCATCAAAAAGCGTGGGAAAAGTCCGTAGGACCATTCGTCGGGACTGTCAGTTATTACAGGTGTCGGAGCAAACCCTGTTCGGCTTTAAATGACTTCAATGCGCAGGCCCCTGATGCCTGACGTTGGAGGATTTAAACATGTCGGACCCAACCGAACTGACAGAGCCCACTGATAGCAACGACACCACCAACGACACTCCCGGCATCCAGGCCGACATTCGGCCCCTCAATGCGCCACGGCCGGGGGCTCTTGTCGAAAGGAACAACTTCACCGTCATAGGGCCGAACTATCACAGTCCGAACGATGAAACCGTCAAGTTGCACCTCTACGTCTTCAGTCAGGGCTCCAATCGTTTTGTCGGAGAAAAGTTGCTTTGGTTGACACCCAATGTCGTGCCATTTGTTACTCAATTTACAATGTCGATGCCCGCATGGGTGCCGGATCGTGCAAGGGCTTATTTGCTCTATCGGTTCAAGCTCAAAGGTGGCGCCGAGTCTGACTGGTACGATTCCGATTGGTTTGAAATTGCAACACCGCCCTACATCAAGTCGCATGTTTCGGGCCAGACACAGGACGTTGTCAGGCCTGTGCTCTCAGGCACTGCCCCTGGCCTGTCGGGTTTGCTGGTAAGGGCTGTAAAGCAAGTATCGCCGTCGTCGACCATCTTTTTAAGCAATGTGGGAGCTGTCGACAGCAACCTCGCCTGGACGTTGCCTTTAACGCAGGATCTGGTCGACGGTAATAACGAAATCATCATCAGAATGTGGCTTCCGGCTGGCGTGGAATCCAGCGATGCTTCCACCCCTTTCATTTATTACTTGCTCGCCAACGCCATCATCACCCCTCTGCCAGGCAATGGTTTCGTCAAAGTCCCCAGACCCGAGATTTCAGGCACAGGCGTTGCCGGCGCTCAGGTCGATATTCACAAGGGCGGAGATGGGACAACCGTCTACGGCACGGCGAGCGTACTGGCGAATAACACCTGGAAAGTAACACTCACCCGGGACTTGCCTCAGGGGGCTTTCCAGCTGACGGCCAAACAGCGTAAGGATGGCAAGACACGTACCTGGGCCACCGTGATTTCTGCCTTTGGCCTGTACCCCTTGACGATCACCGGCACCACGGCTGACCAAGACACTGCCTTTTTGCTGAGCGGCACCGGCGGGTTGGCCAATGCAGACGTTGTTGTATATCTGGATCTGACAAGCACCCAGGTGGGCACCAGTAAAGTAATGGCAAATGGCAGTTGGAGCGTTGCCATCAGCGGTTTGATCCCTGGTACCCGAAGCCTGACGGTGCTGCAAAAACACTCCACGTACACCTCGGATCGCAGCGTCCCGCGGGCCTTCAAAATCCGACCACCCAAACTGACCCAAGTCAACGTGGAACCGTTGCCCAACCAGGCCGTAAGATTTTCCGGCGCGGGCTACAGCGAAGCCACCGTCGCGCTCACCTACGTCAGTGGGCCGGCGGACAAAAAGTTGTCAGAGGTGGAGGTAACTAACGGTGTATGGCAGGTGAACTCCACTGCCTGGACGTCCGGAGCCTACACCTACTCGGCGATCCAGAAGGTTTCCGACAATGCCGGCGGCTGGATCCCTTCGCAGGACTTTGGCTTTACATTCACCATCCTCCCGCCGGAGCTAGAGCCGGTGCCCGATCCTGTGCCCGACCGGCCCAATGAATATAGCTACATGCCTACATTCACCGGGGCAGGCTTGAACGGCGCCACCGTGCTGATCAAGAAAGAGGGTGGGGTCGAGGCGGCACCGGATGCTTCAGTGTCGGGCAATCGCTGGTCGAGCCAGTCGCGGCAAGAATGGGGACCGACGTTCAGCCAGAACGTTGACTTGAAGCAACGTCTCAATGGACGTGACTCTGAGCGATGGGTCCGGATTGTGGTGAAGATCCCGCCGCTGGCACCGCCGATCACCAGACTGGAGGACAACGAGTTATCGCCCACGATCTCGGGCACCTGCTGGAGGTCGGGGGCGGTGGTCAACCTGATCTTCAGCGATAGCCCGAGTAAGGTTGAAACGGCGACTGTGACGGTGGGCACCTGGACCTTTCGACGTGCCGGCTCATTCGCCCCCAACGTGACCCATACAGTGACCGTCACCCAGGTCGCCGCGCAGCAAACCTCACCGCCAACCACGCGAACGTTCGAGGTAAGTAGGACGCTGCTCAAGCCCATCATCACCTATCCCACGAGTGAGATAGAAGTGGAGCGCGACCTGACCGTGCGCGGTCAGCTAGGCACGCTCGGAGCGTCGATGCAGCTTCGTATCGACGGCATCAATGCGGGGGCAGCCAAGCCACTGACCAGCGATGGCGAGTGGTCTATCGAACTCAAGGGCCAGGCGTTTGGCCGGCGCATCCTGGATGCGCAGCAGACACTCGACGGTCGGCCTTCCGAGCGCAGTGAACCCGTAGCTTTTTATATGGTGCTGATGCCTCCGGTCTTCACGACGCCACAACCGGGCGGTGATTTGCCGCGTGTTTCGATCATTGCTGGCGAGGGCATGCCCGGTGCGACGGTCGAGGTGTGGCTGGAAGGTCGAGATGACTTTTTGTTCCGGGGCGTCTCGGTGAACGCCGATGGCCGCTGGGAAGGCCCGGTGACATTGCCCGTTGGGGTGACGAAGTTGCGGGCCAGGCAAGCCATCGGACAGGAAGTTTCCAACGACAGCCCGCTGTTGACGTGCAACGTGGTACCCGCCGCACCCTACATTGAAACGCCAGTCCAGGATGGGCACATCGGCCGTTCGACCGTGGTGTCCGGGTTCGGTGTGCCGGGGGACACGGTCACCATTCTCTTGGGCGAGACCAGGCTCGGCAGCGCTCCGGTGCTGGAGGACCGCACCTGGTCGGTGCCAGCGACGCTCACTCAACCCGGTGGCGCGCAAGTGCTGGTCGTGGTGGCCGCGCTTGACGGGTTTGAGTCCGATCGTTCTGCCCGACGGCCCGTAGTGCTCGGCAGCTATGTGCCCAACATCGATTCGCCGCAGGCGGGACGCTGGGTTAGTGATCCGGTGAGCTTTAGCGGTCAGGGCCGACCGGGCACCGGCCAGTTGGTGAGCTGGTTCAACCCCGAACAGCCATGGGCGCCAAACCTTTCTGTCGGTGCGCAAGGCTGGCAAGGGCTGGCGGTGCGGGCGCTGCCGGCGGGAGGCAATTGGTGCCGGTTCAAGCAGACCATCGTCGATGGGGCGGATGCCTCGACGATTTCCGACTGGAACGAGAGTGGCCGTTTTGAAGTCCTCGATCCATCTTCGCGTTGACGGTCATCATCTGATAAATGGTCGCCTCTACTGTCATTTATGACAGTAGACGGCGCCAGCCCGCACGCGCAGATTGGCACTACAAGATGAATGTCCCGACAGCGGTTCGGGTGCTTATACCCATCAAGGAACCTGGCCATGGCGAACTCCCGAAATCGTCCTATCCAACAATTGTTTGAACAGGTGTTCGACGAGGAACAACGCGACACCTACGCCAGCCTGTCGACTTACATCGAGCAGGAAGGATCGATCTTTCCCCTGGTAGAGCAAGGCGTGCAGGGGCTGGTGCGCGATTATGGATTGGGCCGTGAGGAGGCGCAGCAGTTCTTGCGCCGGGCCAACAGCCTGGCCGCGTATGTGCGCCGCCAGTTTATCGAGCACAGCCTGACGGGCTCCGGGGAGCATGCCGGCACGCCGTCGAGCGGGCTGTTGTCACTGGTTCCGGGGCCCAGTTATGAGCGTTTGTTCTCTCCCAACTTTGACCAATTGTGCCCGCCCGATGCCCTGGAATCCGTGACCTCGCCCGTGGCGTACCTGGTCGAGTTGTTGCGCTGGATTCGCGACCGCATCGAACCGTTCGGCTCGGACCAAAAGTTGCCTTTGCATGAGCGTCGCAAAGATCTGAAGCCTTTGCGCATCGATTTCAACGCGGTGCACCAATCGGTGTCGGCGGTGGACATCATCGTCTCGGTGCTGGAGGCCTTCATCAAAGGCGAGAATGCGGCACCCGATCTGGAACAAGCCATGATCGTGGCCCGGTACCCCAATGGGCTGCCGTATTACCAGCACTGGGTCACGCTGGATGCGGTCGCTCGTCATCACGGTATGTCGGTGGGTAACTTTGCCCATGCGGTGGATTTGTCCTCTCCCTATTTCCTCCAGCCCCAGGCCTGGGACAACGATGCCGCTCGAGCATTGGCCCACGCCTCGAGGTTGGGGCCTTACCAGCGGCAGTTGTTGACTGAGCCGGCGGTGGTCCAGGCCGGGCGGGACACCTTTTACCTGCGCGATTTCGGCGCTGCGGGTGTGTCCTGGAACAACCTGAATCAGGTGCAGTTTTTTGGTGAGCGTACCAAGCTCGATGCCCGGGGCGTCGAGGCGCTGCTGTCGGTGCGTGATTTCGCCCCGACCCGCTCGGCCAATGTCACGGTGTATCAGCCGCCATCGACGACTGGCGAAAGCGAGCGTTCAGGTTCGGTTTACCTTAACTCCGCCACCGCCCCGGCGGTCACCATCAGTTACAGCGCAACGGGCGGGGCATTCCATCGCTTGACTGCGGATCCGGCTACTGCATTTGCCCGCTATGATCGGATGAACCGCAAGCTGCGCCTGGATCAATGGCTGGAGTTGCCCAGCGAACAGGTAGATGCGTTGCTGGTGGCGGCGATAAAGGCCGAAAAGCGTGGCACCGCACACACCTGGTGGATCAGCGATTCCACGGTTCATGCCTTGGGCCTGTTTCAGTCATTGCGCGAGCGCTACGGTTGCACCGCGCAGGACTTCGCGGCGTTCATCGATGAGATTGCGATCTACGGACGGGGCGATGGCTTGTCGCAGTTCGACCAGGTGTTCAATAACCAGGGCGGCTATCGCGAACCGCTGATGCTGGATAACGCCGAGTTCCCGATCATCCCGGCGCCAGGGGCCGTGGATCTGACGATCAACCGCCTATGCAACGGCCTGGGCATTGACCTGAAGACCTACCAATACCTGGCCCTGGCAATTGCCCCGGCGCATAACCGCACCACCACGTTGCTGCGCAGCCCGGCGATCATTTCCGCGTTCTACCGGTTGGTGAAGTTGCCGCGTCTATTGGGCATCACTCCGGTCGAAGGCGTGCTGATGCTGACCTTGTTGGGTGGCGAAAACTGGGTCCATGGCCTGGCTGGCATCCCGACGATCAAGGCGACCCCTGGCAGCGATACCGTTCCCGATGTATTGAACCTCATTTATGCCCTGCATTCGTGCGTGGGCTGGTGCCGGGATCGCGAGTTGCCGGTGCTGTGGATGTTGCAACAGGTGTCGCCACCCGCGGCTTTGGTTGTGGCCTCCGAGAAGGAACGTCAGTTGTTCGAGCAGGCGGGCAATCTGTTGCCGGCCGCACTACTGACCAACGCCTCGCTGCTGATGGTGGGGGTGCCGCCGCTGGTGGGCTCCGACTGGCTGGACTTGTTGACGATACTGATCGACCCCTCGGGACTGGTGATGGATTTTGCCGGCACTGAAGCCGAGTACCTGACGTTCGCCCGCGAAGAACTGGATAAAGCGGTTCGCGATGGCCTGGGTGAAGACGACGCCTCGGTGCGTGCGGTCATTGTCCAAAGAATGCTCACGGTACTGTTGCAAGCCCGGGATGCCCAGGCGTCGGTGGTCAAGGAGTCGCTGGCGGTCTACACCGGCCTTGATGCCGAGTGTGTATCCCATGTGCTGATCTGGGCCAACAGCTCGGTTTACCAATTGCTGCGCCAGGTGCAGAAAACTGACGTGCGCGAGTTGGCGGGCACGTTGAGTGACGAGCCGGATCCCGCGCTCACCTTGCTGGCCGATGTGCGCAGACGCAGCAACGTCGTATTGCAACTCGACTTGAGTGCCACGCTGCTGCAGGACTATCTGCAATATGGCTACACGGCGTGGCTGGGGCAGGACGACCGGATTGCTTTTTCGGTGCGCACCCTTTACTACCTGACGGCGCTGACCCGAGCGTTTGAACTCGGGGAGCAACCGGCCGGAAAACTGCTGGATTACCTGCGCGAGGTCAACGCACTTCCAGATCCGATTTCCGAAGAAGCACTGGGGATTGCGCAGAAGGCGGCCTCGATTCGCCTGGCCGTGTTTTTCGACTGGAGCGTTGAGGAAGTACGGGCGTGCGTCACGCATATCGACCCCGACAAGCGCCTGGTGAAAAACCTGACCCAACTGGATCTGTTGATGCGCATCCGGGTGCTGTCCCGGCACACCGGCATGGACGCCTTGACGATCTTCCGGGTGGGCAATCTGCCATTGACGGTCAATGAGACGGTCAATAAAGAGGCGTACCGGCTCGCCGCTGAAAGTGCCTTGCTCAGCCTCACCGAAACCAGAGCTCCGGTGGCGGCTTACCACGACGAGGTGCCCGAGCCCATTGTCACGCTGACCTGCACCGAGGACAAGACCGAGGTGGTCGCCAACAAACCGGGCGACACGATCATGTTTACCGTGACGCTCAGGGACCCCGCCGGCACCGCTGTGCCGCATGTGAATGTTTACTGGCAGGCCAGCCTCGGCACGTTGGCGACGCAGGCGACCGACGAAAGAGGCCAGGTCAAGGCCGCGTATGCGGGCAAGGTCATGGGGACGGAGGCTCCGCTGTTCTGGCTGGATCTGATGGAGCCCGTGTATGCCCCGACCATCAGCGTCATCGCCGACGTCAACACCCTGACGATGCAGTCGGCATCCAAGTCTCTGGTGCCGACGGAGCCGGTGCCGGCAGGCCGGGAAGTCGAGTTTTACGGCACCCTGACGGACCGTTACGACAACTTTGGTAAAGACCAGTTGGTGCGCTGGTCTGTGGAGCCGTTCAGCGGTACGACAGGCTCCGCGACAATCCGACCGGCACAGGGGCGCAGCAATCAGGAGGGCCTGGCGCGGGCCTTTGTCTCCAGCGCCGACGGTGGACGTTTCACCGTCAAGGTGCTGATCGAAAGCGCAGAGGCTTCCGTGGTGTTCGACCCCATCAGATTTGCCGGCCCAGGCGTCGAATGACGACGGCTGGACGACGGTTTGCGCCCGACGGGCACAGGAGCAAGGCACATGACACAGCACAACATCAGCGGTCTGCTTGAAAAGCGTCGTTCGGCACTGGTCGAGTATTGCATCGGACAAGTCGGCAAAACCGGCGATGGCAAGTTCAACTTCCTGAGGACGCCGGGGGATCTGTTCGAACTCCTGCGCCTGGATCCGCTGGACAGTTATCCGGTACAGAGTTCCTGGGTGGCCGAGGCGACCAGTTGCGCCCAACAATTCATCCATGCGGCCTATCGCAAGCTGGAGCCCGGGTATGACGAGGAAGTGTTCAACCCGCAAGATCTCACACTCTGGGAGCTGTACAGCAACTACCCGGACTGGGCGGCGGTGACACAAATCGGGGTCTACCCGGAGAACTTCATCAACCCGTTTGTGCGCCAGCGCAAGACCGGCCTGTTCAAGGCGCTGGAAAACGATCTGAACCAGACGCGCCTCAACAGCGACTCGGTGCAACGGGCCTTGCAAAATTACCTGCAAGCCTTCGAGCAAACCTGCAACCTGGACGTGCTCAGCAGTTACATGGACGGCGCCACGCCCAGTCGCGCCGATTATTACTTTATCGGCCGTCAGCGTGTGCCACCGTTCCAGTACTTCTGGCGCAAGGCCGAGATCGAATTGGTGCCTGGCTGCAAAGCCATCAACCCGGTGGCGTGGGGGGAGTGGCAACCGGTGGAGATCGGCACGGGCGATACGGTGCTGGACATTCGCCCGGTGTTTTGGAGCGGGCGCTTGTGTGTGGTGTGGGCGCAGTGGCGAGACTGGATTGTCGAGGTGATCGACAACCAGCCAATCGTGCGCTTGCCGTACAAGCTGGAGATCAATCTGGCCTTCATGACCCAGAACGGCCAGTGGTCGGCACCGCTGAATCTGCATACAGGCGAGCCTTCGCAGAATTTGTCCGGCAAGTGCCGGTTGATCGCCACGATCGCAGTCGATGGGCGTCAGCCCAAAGGCACGCTGGGCGTCATGCTGATGTGCCAAGACAGCAACTCAGACGTCCGCGTGACGCGCGACGTGCTGATGCGTCCCGTGCCGGAAGACGACGGTACCTGGCTGACTTACCTGGGGCTTTATCGCTTTACCGATGCCTTGACCGTGCAGCACCCGCTGTTCGCGCAGAACCAGCCGAATGTCAGCGCTGAAGTCACTAATGCGGGCTCATTGACAAGCTATTACGGTTTGCAGGTGTTGTTTATCAGCGGCAGCGACAAGGATCGGTTGGTGGTCAGAGGGGTGTGCAGGCCCACTTCGCTGACCCCTGCTCCCGCCCAATTCACGTTGACGTTGCTCAATGGAGCCACCGGTGATCCGAGCCCGGTCAACCTGACCGCTTCGAGTGCCGGCGGTTGGGCGACGCCCTGGATGGTGCTCGAACGGACAGCGGGTGGTTTTACCGCCAATGTACAGTTCACATTGAGTGGCACCACGGCCTATGGCACCACGAGATTTGCCCTGGCAATGAGCGGCCTTCCCCGGTTCATTCCACCAACCCTGGAAAAAAACACCGCCAACGCCGCGCAATTCATCGCCTTCAAACAGCCCGGTACGCTGGCCCATGCCCGCCTCAATTCATTGTTCGGCCCGGAACTGGTGCAGCGCGCCAATATCTCGGTGGATGCGGTGCTGGACTGGGACACGCAGTTCCTTGTGGAGCCGCCGCCTGATTCCGCCGCCCTCGACGAGCCGAACGGTGCCTACAACGGTGCCAACGGTTTGTACTTCTGGGAACTGTCGTTTCACCTGCCGCATCTGGTCGCCACGCGTTTGCGCGCCGAGGATCGATATCAGGAAGCGCAGAACTGGTTGCATTACCTGTTCGACCCGCGTGCCCCGGCAGACGCGGCATCCAATCCGCCGAAAACCTCTGACAAACCGGGTTATTGGCGCTGTCGGCCTCTGGTCAGCGACGGTAACCTGGGCTGTGAAACCCAGTTGCCGGTCGACCCGGATGCCATCGGCTACTCGGCGCCCCGGCATCTGCGGATTCTGGTGTTCATCGAGTACGTGAAAAACCTGATTGCGTGGGGCGACTGGTATTACCGCCAACTCACCCGGGACAGTCTGGTGGCGGCCAAGCTGTGCTATGTGCAGGCCGAATTTCTCATGGGCAAACCACCGGTGGCGCGGACGGTAACGAGTTGGGAAACAATAACGGTCGAACAGTTGCTGACCTCCACCAGCACGCGCCCGACGCTGGAGCAGTTCGAGAAAACCCTCGATGTTTCCCTGGCCGATATTCCGCCTTCGGCGTCGGCGGCACCCCTGCTCGGCCTGCTGGCCAACGAACCGTTCAAACTGCCGATCAACGAGCAGTTGCTCGATATGTTCGACCTGCCGGGCCGGCGTTTGAATAACCTGCGCAACAACCTGACCCTTGATGGCAAACCGCTGAATATTCCACTGTTCAGCCCGCCGACCGATCCGAACCAATTGTTACGGGACCTGGCGGCCGGTGGCGTCGGCGGACCACGCCCGATGGGCGGACGTCTGGTGGTGGGCGCCTTTCATTGGCGTGTGACATTCGAGGTTGCGGTACGCGCTGTGCAGGCATTGCAAGACTACGGCAACCAAGTGTTGCGCCTGCTTGAACAACGGGACCGGGCCGAGCAGGAGGAGATGCAACAGAGCCACCTGGTGGAACTGGGGGATTATGCGCGCACGGTCCAGGAGCAGAGCATTGCCCAACTGGAGGCAAATGTGACGGCGTTGCGCCAAAGCCGCGCCGCGGTGCAGGAGCGTGCCGACACCTATGCCCGCTGGTATGACGAAAACGTCAGCGCGGTGGAATACGAGGTCATGGAAAGTCTGCACACGGCCAAAAAACTGCACGTGGCGTCGACGGCGCTTCAGACCGTGGGGGCGGCGATCGACGCCATTCCGAACATTTTTGGCATGGCCAATGGCGGCCACCGCCCTGGCTCCATTGCCTACGCCGTGGGTTATGGCCTGGAACTCGCTTCGGCAGCGGTGCAAATAGATGCCGACAAGCAAGCCGTCACTGAAAGCTATCGCCTGCGCCGTCGCGAATGGGAGTTGCAACGCAATCAGGCCCTGGCGGAGACGCTGGCCATCGATGAGCAGATTACCGCGCAGCGGATCGCGGTAGACGCGGCCGGGGCGAGCCTCGATCAGACGCTGCGAAGCACTGCTCAGGCGCTGACGGTGTACAACTTCCTGCAAAAACGCGCGACCAATGCTGAACTGTTCGGCTGGCTGCTGGGGCAGCTCAAGGCCTTGCACTACCAGGCTTACGACGCGGTGGTCAGCCTTTGCCTCAGTGCCCAGGCTTCGCTGAGCGCTGAAACCGGCGATTACGACTCAGCCCCTGCCATGCCCCAGGTGTGGCTCGACAACCGTTATGGATTGACGGCCGGTGAACAATTGCGCGAATACCTGTTGCGCATGGAACGCAGGCATTTACAAAGTCATGAGCGTCGGCTGGAACGGGTCAAGACCGTTTCCCTGCGGAGGTTGTTCGACGACGCCAGCGATCCACAATCGGTGCATGTCGACTGGAGTGCGGCACTGGCGAAGTTGCAAGACACCGGCGTTCTGGAGTTCAAGCTGACGCAGTTGCTGTTTGATCGCGAGCACCCCGGCGACTACTGCCGGCTGATCAATTCAGTCGAGGTCGATCTGCCGGTGCTGGTCGGACCTTACGAGGATGTGCGCGCTAACTTGCAGCAGATTGGCAGCATGACCGCCACCAAAGCGTCAGCGCATTCGGTCGAATACTTGCTCTGGCCTGATGATGCGGTGGCTCCGGCCGACGTGCTGTTCAACCTGCGCAGCGGGCAACAGATCGCGTTGTCGGTGGGCATTGCCGACAACGGCATGACGGCCATCAAACCTGATGAAGGCTTGCTCAATCCGTTTGAGAACACGGGGGCTGTGTCGCGCTGGCAGCTGAATTTCCCCTGGCCGAAGAGAGAACCGCAAAGCGCGATGCTGAGCTCTTTGACCGATGTGATTGTGCGTATCCGCTACACAGCCAAGGGCGGCGAGCCGAGCTTCAGGCTCGCCGTCGAAAACCTCGTGAACATGGCTGAAACGCCCGAACTGAAACGTGTAGGCAGAGGAGAAAGCGGTCATGCGTGATCCCGTCGTTCAGGCTAATCAGAACCTGGTGGTCAATGGTGATTTCAGCCAGGCCGTCGACAACTGGACGAAGCATCCGGCCAATACGCGAGAGGTCGGTTTGGCCGAGGAGCTCTATCAGGGGCAGATGACCCGTTTCCTGCGGATCGGTAACGGCGCTTCGGTCAGTCAGGTGATCGTGGCTCCCAAGGCACTGGGTTCCGATGTCCGATATGTGCTCAGCTTTCTGTGCGAGGTGCGGTACATCGGGGTGGGCCGGGTGTTGATCGAGATGGTCGACCAGCCCGAGAAAAATCAGGAAATTGCTTTGCGGGTGGGTCAGGCGCGCAGTGAGGAAGACGACCGGGCATGTCTGCTGGACGGGCAACCGCTGGAGTTTTTGCCGATCGAGTACGAAGTGCCGCTGAATCTGCCGCTGCAAAGCCAGGACCGGATTCGCGTGAGGGTGTTCAGCCCGATCGGTGAAATCGGCAATGTGGCAGTGTGCATCACCCGTATACACCTGGCCCTGCATTTGCCGCCGATGGTGCTGCAAACGCTGAAGCTGGATGACGAGTTGTTGCCGGCGACTGGCGTTCTTCCGTTGTGCCTGGGGGCGCCCATCATTTCGCCACATCGTCTGGTGTGTGTGCCGGTGCCGGGCCATCCCTGGCTAGGCACCCAAGCGGCCTTGACCATTGAGGACAACCCGCAGGAGGCCGTTCGTTCGGATCCGGACTGGGGAGTCGATCATCCGCTGGAATCAGCGTGGACGCTTGAAACGCCGTGGCTCGATGATCAAGGCCCGCATCTGTTCAAGATGCAGTTGGTCAACCAGTACACCGCCGAGCCTTTCCCTATCGCGGTGTCGCTGGGGCACCACCGTCTGGTGTTCCGAACTGAGCTGGAGGCTGCTTATTACCCGGTGTTGGAGTACGGGCAAACCGTGCGCCTGGGGGTTCAGGTGGCGTCGTTTTACACAGGCCAGACACTCGACGCGCGCACGGTGAGCTGGACGGTGGCCGGACAGGGTGTCAAAGCTGCCTCCCTGACGGACGAGGATGGCTGGGCGTACTTCGAGTATGTGCCGACGGCTGCGGGGGATTTCGCCATCGAAGCGACGGTCGCCAGTCCCTATTACGCCACCGGTGTTGTTTCAACAACTCTGCCGGTGCGGGTGTTGGCGACCGATCCGTGGAAGACGTTGCTGTCTGTTATCGAAGGCATCGAGACACGCTGGGAGGACAAGACCGGCTACCCCAATCGCGGCACCGGTTATCCGCTCCAGGTGAGGCTGCCGGCCGACCATTCGTTGTCGGGTAGCGAGATGCGACTGCGCTGGAGTGGCGATTCCGCCGAACAATTGGGCGTAGCCGTCAGCCCGGCGCTGGAATCGGCGGTGCCGGTCGATGGCCGCGACCTGCTCTGGACACTGACCAGCGAGGATCGTCTCGACGGCCGATTCGAACTGTCGCTGGTCTGCTCGAAGTTGTTGTTGCCGTCGCCGAAAAAAACCATGTCGCTGGCACGCAATCTGGTGCGCATCGGCGAGTGGCGTGGGGCCAACAAGTTTCCGGTGGTGGATGAAAACGAAAACGTGCTACTGCGGATTCAGGTGGTGCATGTGCTGGTCAGTGGCGACGGCGACCCGGTCGTCAATGCCCTGGTCGACTGGATAACCCCTGAGGGCCGGATGCCGACGGTCACCACCGGGGCCGGTGGTTGGGCCAGTTTGCAGTACTCGCCCAAGAACGCCGGGGATCTGGTCGTCATCGCCCGTGTCCGTGCGCATGAAGAGGCCGTGGCGGTTGAGCATGTCTTTAATGTCAAAGCCTTGGCCTCCAATCCATGGAAGAGTGAGGTCAGGATCCTGCTGGATAACGTGGAAGTCGATCGGGTGGTGCTGGGCATGCTCTGCTGGCGTGGTCGCTCTCATCAATTGAAAATCGAGCCGTTGGCGGGCAGTACCTTGATTGGCCAGGCTGTAACACTGAACTGGCGCGGTACGCCACCGACCATCGGGTTGGTGGCGAACGACATCGGAACGCCCAGAACACTGACCGCCACGGGGCTGGAGTGGACGTTGACGTCTTCGCTTCCAACCAGTCTCAGCAGTCTTTTTGAGCTGACATTGAGCAGTGCGCGATTGGCCTCGGATCGGGATTTGTTCGGGCGTCTGATCGCTCCCGATCTTGCCGAGGATGCGAGTCTGACACTGGATC
Source organism: Pseudomonas sp. 5Vm1k (assembly GCF_056161485.1). Classification (NCBI taxonomy): domain Bacteria; kingdom Pseudomonadati; phylum Pseudomonadota; class Gammaproteobacteria; order Pseudomonadales; family Pseudomonadaceae; genus Pseudomonas; species Pseudomonas sp. 5Vm1k. Next base: position 226,953 of record NZ_JBSPCZ010000006.1, on the reverse strand, counting down.
AGGTCTCAGCGGTGCCTGGTGATCAGGCGCTCTATCCGTGTCTGGGGGCCGTGCACCGTTTCAGTCTTTTGCCCCATGCGTTGAGTCCGCTGGTGGGGCTTTCGACGACGCTGTCATGGACAGGAACGTCGCCTGAGCAATTGGGTGCGAGCGTCAATCCGCCTTTGACGCAGTCGCAGGTGATCGGCGACGGCGGCACGCGCTGGTTCCTGGACTTCACCGCCAGTGCGGCGCCGGGCACATTTGCCCTGGCGCTGGAACTGCCGCAGTTGGGACTGAAAGCGGCAGCCAACTCAATGATCCTGGCGCACAACAAAGTCAGGATTGAGGCTTGGCGTGAGGCGGCAGTGGACCCGGTGGTAGGCCAGGAGCCAGCCTGGACGTGGATCCGGGCTTTTTCCCATTTCACCGAGCGCGCGGTTGAACAGGTCAGCGTGAAATGGCTTGCCGGCGAGCAATCCGTTGAGGTGAAAACCGACGCTGAAGGTTGGTCCGGTTTCGCCTTCGCGCCCACGGTCGTGCGGCAGCAGCCGATAGAGGCTGTGCTCGTCAGCCCTTACGACGGTTACGAAGACAAACGCTCGATGATGGTCACTGTGCTGGCGAGCGATCCGTGGGAGGGGGTGACGGTCAGCTTTGACGGTCTGCCGCCAGAACCCTGGGGCAAAAAAACCTGTTTCCCGCGACGCAAAGGCAATCACGTGATTGAGGTCATGGCGGCCGACAACAGTCCTTTGTTCGGTCAGGAACTGGTGCTGGGGTTGACCGGCACCGGGCCGGCGGAGCTGGGGATTCGTTTTGATCCAATGAACGCGCTCGGGACGCCGCGCTGGTTTTCCAGCATCGGCCTGCACTACGGCTTTGTGGTCGGCGATGTGAAGGACGGTGCATTTGCCCTGCGCCTGTCCGCCGGCCGGCTCGCCCGGTTGTCACCGGCTAATGCGATGTCGCTCGGGTCAGGGATGCAGGTGGTCAAGTTCCGGGTAGGCAACCGTGTGACCCAGACACTGGATTGGGGGCAGACGCTGATGGAACAGGTCACGGTAGTGTCGGCGATCAGCGGCAAACCGATGGCGGGTTTGACCGTGACCTGGCGTAGCCCGGATCTGGGTACGGTGACGTCGGTAACGGATTTCTATGGCGTGGCGAAGATCAATTTCATCCCGACGCAGCCGGGCGCGGCGCAGCTGACGGCGACGGTGGGAGATGCGCTGTACTCGGAGTCGACGACCTTGGGTTTCACCCTGAATGAACCGCGCAAAATCGTTGAGTTGATTGAAGTGGCCGGCACGGAGCAGGAGCCTGCGCGCGTACGGGTCAAGGTGGCCTCCAGCCGCACCGGCGAACCGCTGCAAGGCGTGAGTGTGATGTGGGAGTTGAACGGTTCACGCTTGCCGTCCGGTTTGACCGATGCAGACGGGTTTGCCTGGTTGGGCTTTACGCTGTCCGCCGAGCAGGAGAGTACGCTGGTGGCTATGGTGGAGGGCGGTGAGGGTGGTTGGGACATGGCGCTGCTGGCGCTGAATCAGGTGGTGGTGCCGGTCATCGACGCCCTTACCTGTGACAGAACCCAGAGTTTTACCGGTTATACGGTCCGCGCCGGGGCCAGGGTACTTGCGTCGGACGGTGGCAAGCCGTTGCAGGGCATCCGGGTCAGCTGGATGTTTGCGGGGCAGTCGCTATCCGAATCCTTTTCCGACATCACTGGCATGGCAGAGATGACTTTCGTAACACCTGCCGCCGGTGAGTTTGATCTGGTGGCTTCGCTAGCGTCTGGCCTTCCAGGGGCCAAGACCCAGCGCATTACTGTGGAACAGTTGCCCAGTGTGCTGCTGCGCAGCATTTACGCGTTGCCCGCCATTATTCGGGCTGGCTCCATGTCTACGATCAGGGTTCAAGTGGTCAAGAATGGGGTGACACCGTTAGAAGGTATCCTGGTGATGTGGGCGGCCGATGGCAACGCTCTGGGTCAGACCTACAGCGACGGGCAGGGGTGGGCTAAATGGGTCTATCAGAGCAGCTTGGCGGTTCGCAATGTTGCAATTGCGGCAACAGTTAACAATCCCGTGGGTACGGTAACGACGTCGACGACGCTCATAGTGCAATAGCGTCGCTATAGGGCGCCGGCTTTTTTCAAGCTTAAATAGCGCGTGACCAGCGCCGCGCCGAGCTCGCCGGGCGGGACATCCAGCACCGCAACGCCATGAGCACTCAATCGCTCGTGGCGTTCGGCCCGTGCATTCAAGTATTCGACGGTTCCACAGTAAGCCAGTGCTTCGTTCAGGGTTTGCACGGGGGCCTGTCGCAAAGTGTCGAGCACCTGCTCACGCAGGGTGGCGATCAGTACCCGATGATGGGTGCCCAGGCGTTTGACGGCGGTCAGCAGTTCGTCATCGTCGTCGTCCCTCAGGTTAGTCATCAGCACCACCAGCGATCGGCGATTCTGCCGGACCAATAATTGGTTGGCGGCGGCCTGATAATCAGCGGGGCGCTGGGTGCTTTCCAGATCGTAAACACCGTTGAGTAACACATTGAGTTGCCCACCACCTTTGACCGGTGCCAGGTAGTGTTGCCGGTCACTGGCAAAGGTGCACAGACCCACGGCATCACCCTGGCGCAACGCCACGTAGCTAAGCAGCAGGCAAGCGTTGAGTGCGTGGTCGAAGTGCGTCAGCTCATCGTCCTGGCTGCGCATGCTGCGGCCGCAATCGAGCATGAAAATGATCTGCTGGTCGCGTTCGTCCTGGTACTCCCGGGCAATCGGCGTGCGCTGGCGGGCGGTGGCTTTCCAGTCGATCTGCCGCAGGCTGTCGCCTTCACGGAATTCACGTAATTGGTGAAACTCCAGCCCCAGCCCACGGCGCTGGCGCTGGCGTACGCCGAGTTGGCTGAGCCAGTAGTCCACCGCCAGTAACTGGCCGCCGTAGAGCCGGGCGAAGTCCGGGTAGACGCGGGTGCTGTCGCTCACGGCCAGCAAGCGTTTGTCGGACCACAGACCCAATGGGCTCGGCAGGTTGATTTCGCAGTGTTCGAAAGCGAAGTACCCTCGGCGCAGGGGCCGCAGGCGATAGCGGATCAGGCTGCGCTGGCCGGGTTGCAGTTCGACGGTTTGCGGCAGGTGTTCGACGCTCAGCCCGTCGGGGGCGTGATCGAAAATGTTTACATTCAGCGGCTGGGCAAAATCATGTTCAACTTCTAACTGCACTTCGCCCCAGCGCCCCAGTGCCAGACTGCCCGGCATTAACCGTTTGAGGCGCGGCGAAGGCAGGCGCTTGAGACGGATGGCGTCGTAGACCGCCAGTACCAGCAGCGCGAGCAACAACGCCCAACTGATCGATTGCAGGTTTTTCGGCAGCGCAATGTCGAGCGCCCGCAGTGTTCCCAGCGCGATGCCCAGGGCGAGCAGGACGGATAGCCAGATCAGCAAGAGGCGAGAAGGCTTCATAGGCGCGGGCTTTCTGTGGCGAGGGAGCTTGCTCCCGTTCGGCTGCGCAGCAGTCGTAAATCTGCTGAACCTGAAATTTTGCGGCCGCTTCGCAGCCCAGCGGGAGCAAGCTCCCTCGCCACAAGGGTTATGTACATGGCGGCGATCACAGGCGCGGCGCCGGGACTTGTTCGAGCATCTGGCCGAGCACCTGATCGACGTCCAGCCCTTCAATATCCAGCTCCGGTGCAATGCGTACGCGATGGCGCAACACCGCCAGCGCACAGCCCTTGATGTCATCCGGAATCACAAACTCGCCACCGCGCAACAACGCTCGCGCCCGGGCGCAACGCACCAGTGCGATGGAAGCTCGTGGACCGGCGCCGAGGGTCAGGCCGGGCCAAGTGCGGGTGGCGCGGGCCAGGCGGATGGCGTAGTCGAGCACCTGTTCATCTAGGGGCAAGTCGCTGGCGATCCGTTGCAGCGCCATGACGTCCTTGGCTTGCAGCACGGTGCGCAAGGGTTGCACATCGAGCATGTCGGCCCGGGTCGAACGGGTGACCTGGCGCACCATGTCCAGCTCCTGCTCGGCGTCGGGATAATCCATGCGCACCTTGAGCATGAAGCGATCCAGCTCGGCTTCCGGCAGGGGGTAGGTGCCTTCCTGTTCGATCGGGTTTTGCGTGGCGAGCACCATGAACGGTTGCGCAATCGGTAGCGCCCGGCCTTCCAGCGTGACCTGGCGTTCCTGCATCGCTTCAAGCAGCGCCGCCTGGGTTTTCGCCGGGGCACGGTTGATCTCGTCGGCCAGCAATAGGTTGGTGAACAGTGGGCCTTTACGCAGTTTGAACTGCTCGGTTTGCAGGTCGTACACCGCATGCCCGGTGACGTCGCTGGGCATCAGGTCCGGGGTGAACTGGATGCGCGCGAACTCGCCACCGAAGCAGCGCGCCAGTGCCCGCACGAGCAAGGTCTTGCCCAGCCCCGGCACGCCTTCGAGCAACACATGGCCGCCGGCAATCAGCGCGGTGAGCACGTTATCGATCACGATGTCCTGGCCGATCACGGCTTTCTGCAGTTCGCTGCGCACCGCCTGGGCCAATTGACTGGCGCGCTGGCGTTGCTGGGCGGCGTGGTTGGGTGTGCCGGGCTCGATGTCACTCATAAGGCATTCCTCAAGGTTTGCAGGTGGGCGACCTGACGGCTGAATTCAGCGCTGGACAGCCGCTGTTTCGGGCGCGGGCTCAGGGCCTGGCTGATGGCGCGGGTGGGTTGCCGGGTCAGGCGCGCGAGCACCAACCATTGTTCGGCAACCGCCAATTGTTCGAAACCGGGATGACGGCGTCGGGCGCGACGCAAGACGTCTTGCTGCAAGGCCTGCAACAGGCTGTCCTGGCCATGGCGGCGCAGCATGAAATCGGCGCTGGCGCGCAGGTGTTCCTGAAGTTGGCGACGGGCTCTTGGCGCCGGTTGCAGCAGCGGGCCATGGCGCACGCCGACGTGCCAGCAACCGAGGCCGATCAGGGCGGCGAGGGCGATCAGCGCTTGGGGGAAATAGCGCAGTAGCAAGGTCAGCAGCGAATCGTGATCAGTGTTGTAGAGCAACGTCACACTGGTGTCGGCATTCAAATACCAAAGCAACCAGGCATTGTCGTATTGCTCGATGGCCGGGGTTTTCCACAGGTCGGCGTCGGTGACCACGGTGATCGAGCCGAGCCCGTGGCTCAGTTGCATCATGTGCGTGGCCTTGCCACTGTTGGCCCAGGCCTGGGCGAGGTTCTTCGGGTCTTCGAGATGGAACGCGGTATCGAAACTTACGTAGGCCGGGGCGTCTTCGTCTTCCAGGTAGAGCTTGGTCAGGTCCGGATACGGATCGTCGATGGGGTCGGGCGGTAAATCCTTGAGATCCTTGCTCAAGGATTGATGCAACTGCACCCGGTCGAGCAGCAGGTCATTGCTCTGGCCGGTCTTCTCATCCCACAGGGACTCGGCGACAAACAGCAGGCGGCCACCGGCGCGGGTCCAGTTCAGTACTTGATCGATCTGGCGCGGGGTCATGTTCGAGCGATCACCGAACAGCAACAGGCTGTGTTGGCGCGGATCGATGCCGGGCAGCACGTCGAGGCTGTTGGCGTGCGTGACCGCGACTCCCTGCTTGCGCAGAAATTGCTCCGCCGCCAGATAGGGATTGGCCCGGGCTTCGGGGGAAGGGCCGTGATCGACGATCTCCTGATAGGGCGTGGCCTTGAGGTACAGATAAAAGCACAACGCGCCGAACAGCACCGCGAACACCGCGCCGAGTGCCTGCCACCCACGCCGGTTCAACGGGCGGCTCCCGGATTGAACAGCGCGCGCCAGCCGTCACAGAGTTCCTGTTGCAACTGTGCTGGCGGCAGGCGATGCCCATAGGCCAGGTTCTGCCAGTGGCGGGTCAGGGTTTGACTGAAGGCCAGCAACGCCGGTTGCTGCAGTTGCCCGATGCGCTCCAGCACCTGGCCTTCGGTGTCGGCGTCTTTCAAGAGCAGATTGAAATCATGCAACAAGCGGCTGAGCAGCGCCCGATATAGCAGGCCGAGGGCTTCGCGAGGGTTGGTCTGCCAGAGCGCTTCGGCACTGGCGGCGACATCGGCGGGCAGGGTTTCGTGATGCACGTCCAGCCCGAACAGTTGCTTCGGCGCCGGGCGTTCCATCCTGTGGCGCCGGGTTGGCCTGCGGCTGACAAACGCTTGCAACCAGTCGCGATAGCGCCAGATCAATAATCCGATGGCCGCGATTACGGTGCTCCACAGCAACACTTCGATCAGCGTGGCCATGGCACCGAAGCGAGGGTTATCCAGCAGCCGCAGCAGCGCCTTCAACCATTCGGGCGTGGTGCCATCGTCCGCTTTGGTCTGAGTGGCAGGTTTTTCTTCACCAAAACGATAACGGGTGACGGACTCCTTGTTCTTGAACGGCGGCTGCTCAAGGATCGCCTTGATGCTGTCACGGGACGCCTGACTGGTCAGGGGCTGGTCCAGCAGGCGTGGCGTGTCCGGCGAAATCACCGGCTCGGCGGCCCAGACGCTTTGCGCCGTTGGCATCATCACTAGCACCGCCAGCAACAGGGCGACCGCCGTGCTGCTCAGGCGCTGGCGCATTCGGCGGAACACCAGTTCGATGTCCCAGGCCTCCAGCACCGTGCGCCGGTTCAGGTAGAGGCTGAAACCGCAGGCCACATAGATCGGTTCCCACACCACCAGCACCAGCGCGTAAAAGGCATTGGTCAGGTGTTCCAGCCAGCGCCAGTCGTGAGTGGCGGCGGCAATGAGGGTCTGCCAGTCCCAGTCGAGTTCGATCTGTTGCGGCAGTAGCAGGTAGAACAACACCATCAAGCCGATCCACAAGGCGCTTTCCAGGTGCACGCCGATGATCGTCAGCCATTGCGCGGCGCCGGCATTACGTTGCAGCAGCACATGCAAGCGGTGTTGGCGTGCCGTGCCGTCCAGGCCTTCGAGTTGCACCACGGGCATCAAGAAACTGCGGCTCAGGCTCAGGCGGCGCCAGGTCAGGCTGGCCAACAGTTGCGGCTTGAGCAATTGCGGCCATTGGCGCAGGGCTTGTTTGAGCGTTGGCGTTTCACCGAACAGGGTTTTCGACAGGATGTACAACGGCAGCCGGTCGAACGCCGGTTTGAGCCACCAGAAAATAAACACTGCCAGGGACGGTGAATCCCACAGCAGCAGGCTGAGCAGGATGAACACCGGCAAAGTCACGATGGCCCAACTGGTCATCAACAACCGACGATGCCGCTGAGTCAGCAGCACACCCAGGTCCATGGCTTCCCAGGTATTGCGCGGGCGAATCACCACGGTGGCGTCATTCAGGCGCATGGCGAGTCCGTCCGGCAAATAGAAGGTATACCGCCATGAGAACCCAGAGCCCGGCGCCAACCAGGTACTTGGTCAGCGGCGCCGGTGCGGTCATGGACGACCAGTAGGCTTCGATAAACGCCGCAATCAGCAGAAACAGCATCACCCCGCAGATCAACAGCACACTTTTACGCGCTGCGAGACGCAACGCTTCAGCTCTGGGCAGGCGACCCGGTGCAATCAAGGCCCAGCCCAGTTGCAAACCGGCGGCGCCAGACAGGGCGATGGCGCTCAACTCGAAAGCGCCGTGGCCGATCACGAATGACCAGAAGGTTTGACCGTAACCGATGTGGGTCAGGTGCCCGGCCACCGCGCCGATGGTCAAGCCGTTGAAGAGCAGGAAAAACGCGCTGCCCAGGCCAAACAGCAAACCGCTGGCGAAGGTCTGAAAGGCGATGCCGATGTTGTGCATGATGTAGTAGCCGAACATCACCCAGTCTTCGCTGGCCGCCCGTTCGGCCGAGCGCCCGAGGTGCCCGGCGACCGGGTCGTACATGCTTTGCATCTCACTCACCTGATCTGCCGGGATCAGGTTGTAGATCAGATCCGGGAACAGATACACCAGCAAACCCATGCCGACCAGGCTGCCAAAAAACATCAGCCCGGCGGCGAGCACGAAGGGCCACTGCTGGCGCACCAGGCGCGGGAAGTCGGCCAGGATAAATGCCAGCGCGTTAGCCCCCAACCGGCTGCGATGCCGATAAAACTGTTGATGCCCGCGTAGCACCTGATGCTGCAACGAATCCACCAGGAAACTGCTGTAGCCGCGCTCCCGGGCCAGGGCCAGGTGGTGGCAGAGGCGGCGATAATCTTTCGGGAAACTGACGATGCGGGAGGCTTCCTTGCCTCGTTCCAAACGGTCGAGGAGCAGGGCGAACTGCTCCCATTCGGCCTTGTGGCGACTTTCGAAAAGGCTTTGCTTCATGTGGGGCCCAACAAGCTGCGGGCAATGCCATTGAGTTCGGCCACGGCTCGCGGCGGCGGAACTTGCAACGGTTGAGCGAGGATGGTCGCCAGTTCATTGACCCGTGCCGGGGAGAGTTCGCCTTGGCGTTCGGCAAAACCGAGGATGGCGCGCTGCTCGGTGAGCGTCAGGGCAAAGGTCGGGCGCCGGGGTTGGGCGTCGGGCAGGTCGGGGCGGGTGAGGCGTTGTTCGCTGTAGATCACCAGCGTACCGGCGGCAAGGTCGCCGAGACGCTTGAAGCTCGGATGTTGCAGGCAACTGATGGCGCCGAGGAAGTAGCCGAACGGCAACAGGTCGACAAACCGCAGCAGGTTGCGCAGCAGCGAGGCCGACCAGCCAACCGGCGTACCGTCGTCCTGCACCACCCGCAGGCCCATCCACTGCTTGCCGGGCGAGCGGCCCTGGTTGAGCACCTCGAACAGCACCATGTACCACCAACTGACTCCGAACAGCAGGATCGAACCCAGCCCGGCGCCAAGTTTGCCGAGGAACGCCAAAACGATGAACAACACACCGAGGATCAGCCCGCGCAGGCCAAGGTCGATGGTGAATGCCAGCGCACGGACCATCAACCCGGCCGGACGCAGTGGCAAGTCGATGCCTTCGGGCGTTTCGACTTGATACCGCGTGTCCAGTGGCGGGGACAGCGTCGCTTTCCTTGGCAGTGCTGTGGTCTCGAGCATGGGCAACCTGAATGATGTGGCCGGATCGGGATTCAATGTCTGTCCGATGCTAGCAGCCTCTCGGGGGGAAACGACATAACTATGTATTGCACGATGCAAGGCCGCAAATGATTGAATGACAAGATGACTGGCCGCAGCGACTGGTCTGCGCCTAGACTTCGCCGGTCTTCAGTTCAGGAACAGCCCGTGACCTCCATCTTCTGGTACGACTATGAAACCACTGGCATCAACCCCCGTTGCGACCGCCCGCTGCAAGTCGCGGGGATTCGCACCGACTTCGACCTCAATGAAATAGACGAGCCGGTCAATCTGTATTGCCAGCCCAGTGACGACATCCTGCCGCATCCGGCAGCCTGCGCGATCACCGGTATCACGCCGAGTCGACTGGCCGAACAAGGGTTGAGCGAAGCCGACTTCATGACGCGGGTGCATGCCCAACTCGCGGCTCCCGGTACGTGCGGGGCGGGTTACAACACGTTGCGTTTTGACGACGAGATGACCCGTTACAGCCTGTATCGAAACTTTTTCGATCCTTACGCCCGCGAGTGGCAGAGCGGCAACAGTCGCTGGGACCTGATCGATGTGGTGCGCGCGGCCTATGCCTTGCGTCCCGATGGCCTGGCCTGGCCGACGGACGACGAAGGGCGGGTGACGCTCAAACTGGATCGCCTGACGGTCGCCAATGGCATCGATCACGGCAATGCTCACGAAGCCTTGTCGGACGTTCGGGCGACGATTGCCCTGGCCCGCCTGATTCGGGAAAAACAACCGAAGCTGTTTGACTGGCTGTTCCAGTTGCGCAGTAAACAGAAGGTGATGGATCAGGTTCGGCTGTTACAACCGATGGTGCACATCTCCGGGCGTTTTTCGGCGGATCGCAGTTATATCGGTGTGGTGTTGCCCCTGGCTTGGCATCCGCGGAACAAGAACGCGCTGATTGTCTGTGACCTGCACCTGGACCCCCAGGGCCTGCTTGATCTGGATGCCGAGACCTTGCGTCAGCGCCTGTATACCCGCCGCGATGATCTGGCTGACGGTGAGCTGCCGGTGCCGCTCAAACTCATTCATATCAATAAATGCCCGGTGGTGGCGCCGCTGTCGGTACTTCGTCCGCAAGATCAGCAACGCCTGGGGCTGGATATGGCGCTATATCAGCAGCGGGCGCTGCGGCTAAGTGACGCACAACAAGTTTGGCAAGATAAAGTCATGGCGATTTATGCCCGCGAAGATTTCGCTGCGAGCCAAGACCCGGAGCAACAGTTATACGATGGATTTATCGGTGATCGGGATCGGCGTCTATGTGAGCAAGTCCGGGCCGCTGACCCTGTGCAATTAGCACAACAACAATGGCCGTTCGATGATGAACGTTTACCGCAATTATTGTTTCGATATCGAGCACGCAACTTCCCCGATACGTTGAATTTCGAAGAGCAAGAACGCTGGCGGATATTTTGTCAGCAGCGTTTGACTGCGCCGGAGTGGGGGGCACCCAATACCCTCGAATCTTTTGCAGAGGCCACGACTCAATTGGCGACTAGTGCTACACCGTTTCAGCAAGAGGTGCTGGATGAATGGCGGAATTATGTCCAGGCATTACGCAAACGTTTGAGTCTTTGAAATCGAAAATGATGATTGTTGAATTCCAGGCATAAAAAAACGCCAGCATCAGCTGGCGTTCTTTTGTGTTGCAGAATCAGTCTGCAACAGGCGTGCAGCTTAGCCCAGCAGGGTAGCCCAGCCTTCAACCACGTCACCGCCCCACTTGGCTTTCCACTCTTTCAGAGTTTTGTGGTTGCCACCTTTGGTTTCGATGACTTCGCCGTTGTGCGGGTTTTTGTATTGTTTAACTTTGCGAGCACGCTTGGTGCCAGTAGTTTTTACTGCACCGCCGCGTGGAGCTTTGGATTTGGACTCTGGATCCAACAGCGCGATGATGTCACGCAGGGATTTGGAGTATTCACCCATCAGGGTGCGCAGTTTGCCTTCGAATTCCAGCTCGGTTTGCAGTTTGTCGTCTTGGGACAGATTCTTCAAACGGGCTTGCAGCTCTTTGATAGCTTCTTCGGTGGCACGGTATTCGTTGATCAAGGACATGAGGACTACCTTATGTAGGACGCAGGATGGCAGGGGACAGTGCGGCAATAATAGTCAGGGTGTTTCATCAAGTAAACATTTAACCGGTGTTTATTTAATTTAGTTGCGGTGAGTCCGTCACAAATCTGATGTGTTGTTAAATAGTGTCAGGGTATTCATCACAGATATTCACAATTGATCACTTGAAGATGGGCTGCAAGAACACCATCGCGAGGGTAGCGGTGCTGGCGCAAATCCGTTTTGCTGAACAGCGTGCATGGCCAGGTGTGATCAATACTGCAGTTTTGCTGCGCAATCGCTAGAATGGCGGCCTTTGCGAAGTTCTGGAGTTTGACCCTCATGCGCACTTTTCGGCTGGTGATTGCTTGCCCGGACCGCGTCGGTATCGTTGCTAAAGTCAGTAACTTTCTGGCGTCACATAACGGCTGGATCACTGAAGCGAGCCATCACTCGGATAATCTCAGTGGCTGGTTCTTCATGCGTCACGAAATTCGTGCCGACTCGCTGCCTTTCGGTCTCGAAGCTTTTCGCGAAGCTTTTGCGCCGATCGCTGAAGAGTTCTCGATGAATTGGCGTATTACCGATACCGCGCAAAAGAAGCGCGTGGTGTTGATGGCCAGCCGTGAATCTCATTGCCTGGCCGACTTGTTGCACCGCTGGCACAGCGATGAACTGGACTGCGAAATTTCCTGCGTGATTTCCAACCATGATGACTTGCGCAGCATGGTCGAGTGGCACGGCATTCCGTACTACCACGTACCGGTCAATCCGCAGGACAAAGAGCCAGCCTTTGCTGAAGTCTCGCGTCTGGTCAAACATCACGATGCCGAAGTGGTGGTACTTGCCCGTTACATGCAGATTCTGCCGCCGGCGCTGTGCAGCGAATATGCCCACAAAGTTATCAATATTCACCACAGCTTCCTGCCGTCGTTCGTCGGGGCCAAGCCGTATCACCAGGCTTCCCTGCGCGGCGTGAAGTTGATCGGCGCCACTTGCCACTATGTCACTGAAGAGCTGGACGCCGGCCCGATCATCGAGCAGGACGTTGTGCGCGTCAGCCACAGCGACAGCATCGAAGACATGGTGCGTTTCGGTCGTGATGTCGAGAAGATGGTGCTGGCCCGTGGTTTGCGTTATCACCTGGAAGACCGGGTGCTGGTGCACGGCAATAAAACTGTCGTGTTCTAACCACCGCGCAGTTGAAATTCGAAGGGCCTGGGCGTTCAATCGCTTCAGGCCCTTCGCCGTTTCTGCACTGAGGACATTGACCATGGCCGATCCACTGGACAAAGCCACGTCCAAGGCGCCCGCCACATTGGGCGAAGGTTGCTTGAGTCGTTATGACCCGGACGACATGAGCCCGGAGGACGGGACGGAATTTCCCGGAGCGGCGGAGTTATGGGAAGAGTTGAAGCCGGAGTCCGACGACGAAGGGGTTAAACCCTGAAAAGATCATCCGATCGCGGCCCGAGCCTTCGGCAGCTCCTAGGGGTGGAATGCGTTCCAAATGCAGGAGCGAGGCTTGCCCGCGAAAGCGCTGTGTCTGCCAACATCAATATTGAATGTCTCGCCGTCTTCGCGGGCAAGCCTCGCTCCTACATTGGGCTTCAGGCTTGTTTGAACTTCATCAACTTCTTGAGCAGCGGCCGCCCCAGCATCATTAAAAACACCGGCCCGCCGACCACCAGATAAAAGTAATACGTCACCGCCCGCCAGATCAGGATCGCCGCTGCTGCGGTGGATTTCCCCACCATCGGCGCCAACAGCGCCGCCGACGTCAATTCCGCCGCTCCGGCACCGCCCGGCAACAGGCTGAATTGCCCGGCACTCAGCGAAAGCATCTGGATCAGAAACGTCCAGGCCCACTGCAAATCCGCCCCGAGCCCGCGTAACGCCAGATACAACACGCTGTAGCGGATCGCCCAATGCACGCAGGTCAAGGCAAAGACTTTGATCAATGTCTGATAGGGCAGCTTCAAGGTGTCGGTGAACGCCGCCAGAAAATGCAGGAGTTTTCGCGCCCAGCGCAGGCGTGTGGTCGCTTTGACGTTCATGCGCGCCAGCAACCGGCCGCTCAGGCGAATCAACAAGCGGTGATAACGTGCCACCACCACGCAACTGACCAACCCGCCGAACATCGAGATGGCGCTGACCGTCAGCAGCCACTCCATGCGCTGGCTTAGGTGCTGGAACAGCGCATAAATCAGAATCCCGCTCAGGGCGCAGAGGAAAAACAGCAGGTCGCTCAACTGGTCCATGGCAAATACCGCGCTGCCCCTGGCCGGGCGCACGCCGTTGCGGGCCAGTAGAGCCATGATGGTCAGCGGCCCGCCACTGCCGCCGGGTGTGGCGCAGTAGGCGAACTCGGCGGCCATTACCACGCCGAGGCTTTTGACGCGGCTGACCTTGTCGCGCTGATCGCCCAGCAACAGGCGCAAGCGCATCGTGTTCACGACCCAGCACAGCAAGATCATGCCGAACATGATTAGCAAGCCGCTCAACGGAAAGCTTTGCAGGCGCGACCAGGTTTCGTTGCCGCCCAGCACCAACGGAATCAGTACCGCCGCGAGCAGGGCGAGAAACAGCAGAATCCCCCGACTCATGCGGCGCGGCCGATACGGTCTTGGTGCAGCGTCAGCCAGTTGGCCTTGGTCATTGGCACACGGCCCTCGTCGAGTAAGCGTTTAAGGGTTTGTAGCCAGTAATTGCGGGAAAATCCATGACGCATGTCCACCGGGTGCAGGCCGAGGCGAATCACCGGTGCTTGCTGCCAGCGCTGTTCGCGTTGATCGCTGACCAGTTTCGATAGCCCGCGGCGCCAGGCACTGCGCGCACTCCAGACCAAACCGGGGGCATCGATCGCGCAGAAGTCCGGCAGACGATACAGATGTTGTGGATCGCTGGTGTAACTCAATGACAACTGACGCAATGCCTGGCGCGTGCCTTCGCTCATCAGCCAGGCGGGGGCGACAAAACCCTGCAAGGGCCAATTGTAGCGGTGAAACACTTCGATACCGGCGCGCAGGCGGGCGAGGGCGGCTTCCAAAGACAGGCTGTAGAACTCGCCTTCGTGGGTGTAGATGCGCCGCATGAGCCAGTCCCTAGGCGTCGTGGCCGGCGGACTGTCGTCGCAATGAAAGTAACCGTGCAGCGCCAACTCGTCGCCCCGGTTGACACGACCGCTCAACATCCGACGAAATCCTGGATGAGCCTCCAGATCGTTGTGCTTGTGGAAGTCGGGCACCACCAGCCAGGTTATCGGCACTGCGCCCAAGGCATCGACGGCTTCGACAAAAGGTTGGTAATCGGCCCAGGTCTGCGGTGCGACATCGTGCAACACCAGCAGCAACGCCCGAGGGGGGATGGAGTCAGCCATTGGCAGTCAGCGGCCATTGGCTGCCTAGCACGGCGTGATAGTGCCCCAACAGGCTGTTGACCACCGCGTCCCAGGCGTAATGCCGTTCGACATGTTGCCGGGCCTGTTCGCCCAGCGTGACACTGCCACGGCTGAACAACTCGCGTACCGCGTTGGCCATCGCCAGGGGATTGTTGGGGGTACACAGCAAGCCGCATTGATCGGTGACAATTTCCTGAAAGGCCCCGGCCGCCACGGCGACTACCGGAATGCCGCTGGCCATGGCTTCGAGGATCACCAGGCCGAAGGTTTCCTGATCACCTGCATGCAGCAGCGCATCGGCACTGGCCAGTAATCGCGCGACTTGCGCTGCCGGGCAAAATTTATCCATCACCGTCACGTTGCCCGGCACCTGGGCTGGCATCGATGAGCCCACCAACAGCAAGTGGTAGCGAGGCCCCAGGCGTTTCATGCAGGCGAGCAGCACCGGCAGGTTTTTTTCCTTGGAACCGCGGCCGGCGAAAATCAGCAACCGGGTGTTTTCATCGATTCCAAGTTCGGCCCTTAGGCCCAGATCGCGGGCACCAGGGTTGAAGGTTTGCAGGTCGACGCCCAGCGGCTGCACAAAGACATTGCGCACACCCAGACCGGTCAACTTATCGGCCATGACCTGGCTCGGCGCGAGCACCCGGTCGAAGTTGCCATAGAGCTTGCTGACATAGGCTTCAACATTGGTGGTGACCCAATTGCCCATGCGATTGCTGACCAGCAACGGCAGGTCCGAGTGATAAAAACCTATCACCGGCACATCCAGTTGCCGCCGGGCATCCAGCGCCGCCCAGGCCGTGAGGTACGGGTCGCCGACTTCGATCAGGTCGGGCTGCAAGTCCTGCAAGACATTGCGCCATGGCGCCAAACGGAGAGGAAAGCGATAACCCTTGCCGAAGGGCAGGGCGGGGGCGGGAACCTGATAGACACCATCCTGTTCGCTGAGGTGTTTACCCGGTATCAACAGGCTGTGACGAATGCCCGGCTTTACGCTGAGGCGACGGTGCTTGGCATCCAGATACGTGCGCACGCCACCGCTGGCAGGGGCGTAGAACATGGTTATGTCAGCGATATGCACGATGAACATCCCTCCGGTCCGGTCCTCTCCCTAGGTTGACCTTTATGAAGGATAGATGTTCGTTTGGGGTTTTGCGGTGGGGGGTAGCGAGGGATGTGGTGTTAGTGAGGCCGCCTTCGCGAGCAAGCCCGCTCCCACACTGGATCTGTAGTGCACACAATGGATATGTTCACAGCAGATCCAGTGTGGGAGCGGGCTTGCTCGCGAAGGGGGCGGATCAGGCACTAAATACGGAAACTGCCCACCAACTGCTTCAACCGCGCCGCCTGCTGCTCAAGGTCCGAGCACGCGCGCAATGTCGATTGCAGGTTCTCCACGCCTTCCTGGTTCAGCGTGTTGATCTCGGTGATGTCGACGTTGATCGACTCCACAACAGCGGTTTGCTCTTCGGTCGCGGTAGCCACCGATTGGTTCATGCCGTCGATCTCGCCGATACGCAAGGTCACGCTGTTCAGGCGTTCGCCGGCCAGGTTGGCGATTTCCACGCTGTCCTGGCTGTGGCGCTGGCTTTCGCTCATGGTGCTGACGGACTCCCGGGCGCCGACTTGCAGCTCCTCGATCATGGTCTGCACCTGTTGCGCCGATTCCTGGGTGCGATGCGCAAGGTTGCGAACTTCGTCGGCCACCACCGCGAAACCACGTCCGGCTTCACCAGCGCGTGCCGCTTCAATCGCGGCGTTGAGCGCCAGCAGGTTGGTTTGTTGGGAAATGCTGGTGATCACTTCGAGAATCTGGCCGATGTTCACGGTTTTGCTGTTCAGCGACTCGATGTTGGTGCTCGACGCGCTGAGCATGCTCGACAGCTGATTCATCGCCTTGATGCTGCGATCCACCACTTGCTGGCCGTCTTCAGCCAGGCTGCGGGCGTCGCTGGCCTGATTCGACGCTTGCGCGGCGTTGCGCGCAATTTCCTGGGCGGCGGCACCGAGCTGGTTGATTGCGGCGGCCACGCTGTTGGTGCGCGAGGCCTGCTGGTCGGAGTTGAACATCGACGAGTTTGAGGCCGCCACCACACGCAGGGCGACTTCGTTGACCTGGCCGGTGGCTGAGGACACTTCGCGAATCGAGGTATGAATCCGCTCCACGAACCGGTTGAAAGCGGTGCCGAGGATGCCGAATTCGTCATTATTCTGAATGGTCAGGCGTTTGGTCAGGTCGCCTTCACCGTCGGCGATGTCTTCCATGGCGCGGGTCATGACGTGCAGCGGCTGGATCAGGATGCGGATCAGCATACCGAGCAGGGCGATGATGATGGCCACCGCAATCACCGTGGCAACGACCGCCGAGGCGCGGAATTCGCTGAGCATGGCAAAGGCTTTGTCTTTGTCCACCGACAAGCCGATGTACCAGTTGACCGACGGCAGGCCTTTGATCGCCGTGAAGGTGACGATGCGAGTCTTGCCGTCGACGTCTACTTCACTGTAATCGCTGCTGATGCGCGGGGTGTTTTTCGGGTAGGCCTCGCTGAGGGACTTCATCACCATGGCTTTGTCCGGGTGCACCAGGATCTTGCCGTCGGCGCTGACCAGGAAGGCATAACCCATGCCGTCGAAATCCCGGGCGCTGAGGGTGTCGATCAGGGTTTGCAGGCTCAGGTCGCCGCCCACTACGCCGACGCTTTGTCCGGCCTTTTTCGAGGCGGTGGCGATGGAGATGATGGTCTGGCCGGTGGCCGCATCGATGTAGGGTTCGGTCAGGGTTGGCGTGCTGCTGCTTTCGGCGCCTTTGTACCAGGGGCGAACCCGTGGGTCGAAGCCGTCAGGCATTTTGGCGTCCGGGCGGATGGTGAAGTGCCCGGTGGCATCACCCAGGTAGGACGCCATGAACGTCGACGTCAGGGCTTTCTGCTCAAGCAGGCTGGCGACGGTGGACGGTTCAGGGTTGATGGCGATGTTTTGCGCAAGGTTGTCGATCAGCAGGATGCGACCGGCCAACCAGGTTTGAATGTTGCTGGCGGTGACCTCTCCCATCTCATTGAGGTAATTGTTCAGGTCTTCGCGAATCGCATTGCGCTGCAAATAGTCGTTGTACAGCGTGAACGAGGCAAAGGCAGCAATAACAATGAGGGCGGCGGCAAGCAGGATTTTATGGCTGAAGCGCAGATTTTTATTCATGGCTTGGGGTGTCCGCTAAGGTCTTAATGTCCAGGGCGTGCTTTTATAAAGGCGCGCAAAATGGGCAGTGTTGAAAGTAAGCTGATATTCCGTCTCTCCTTAGGGAATTACCGACGCTCTTTTCAGTCTGGTCTCTCACTTCTTTTTATCGGCCGTGAAGGATCAAAGATTAACCATGGGTGACAAAATGCCTGACTCATCGCAACTCGTTATCGGCGCCGACCTCGCGGGGCAGCCGATCGCCCAGGCCATGCGCCTGGCGAACCGTCACGGTCTGGTCGCGGGCGCCACCGGCACCGGCAAGACCGTCACCTTGCAGCGCCTGGCCGAAGCCTTCAGCGATGCCGGTGTGGCGGTGTTTGCCGCTGACATCAAAGGTGACCTGTGTGGCCTGGGCGCCGCCGGCAACCCGCAAGGCAAGGTCGCCGAGCGGATCGCCGGGATGCCGTGGCTGAACTACAAGCCCCAGGCGTACCCGGTGACCTTGTGGGACATTCACGGTGAGTCCGGTCATCCATTGCGCACCACTCTGAGTGAAATGGGGCCATTGCTGATCGGCGCCCTGCTGGAACTGACCGACAGCCAGCAGTCGGCGCTGTACGCCGCGTTCAAGGTCGCGGACCGCGAAGGCTTGTTGCTGCTGGACCTCAAGGATTTGAAGGCGCTGCTCAATCACCTGCGGGACAACCCGCAACTGCTGGGCGAAGACGCGGCATTGATGACCACCGGTTCCAGTCAGGCGCTGTTGCGGCGCCTGGCGACCCTGGAGCAGCAGGGCGCTGAAGCCTTGTTCGGCGAACCGGCGCTGCAACTCGAAGACATCCTGCAACCGACCGCCGATGGCCGCGGGCGCATCCACTTGCTGGATGCCAGTCGTCTGGTGCACGAAGCGCCGAAGGTCTACGCGACGTTCCTGTTGTGGTTGCTGGCGGAGTTGTTCGAGCAACTGCCGGAGCGCGGCGATGCGGATAAACCGCTGCTGGCACTGTTTTTCGACGAAGCGCACTTGTTGTTCGCCGATACCCCCAAGGCGTTGCAGGATCGCCTGGAGCAAGTGGTGCGGCTGATTCGCTCCAAAGGCGTGGGCGTGTATTTCGTCACCCAATCACCGGGAGACTTGCCGGACGACGTGCTGGCCCAACTCGGCTTGCGTGTTCAGCACGGCTTGCGGGCGTTCACCGCCAAGGAGCAGAAATCCTTGCGCGCCGTGGCTGAGGGCTTCCGGCCGAACCCGGCGTTTGATGCCTTGTCGGTGTTGACCGAACTGGGGATCGGCGAGGCGCTGGTCGGCACCTTGCAGGACAAGGGCACGCCGGAGATGGTCCAGCGGGTATTGGTCGCGCCGCCACAATCGCGGATCGGGCCGTTGACCGAAACCGAGCGCACGATGCTGATCGCCGGGTCGCCGTTCAAGGGCCGATATGACAAGCCGATTGATCGCGAATCCGCGTATGAAGTGTTGATGGGACGTAAGGGCCTGGCGCCCGAAGCTGAAGTTGCACCGGGCAAACCGGCCGCTGAAGAGCCAAGCTTCACCGACAAGGCCGGGGAATTCCTCGGCACGGCGGCGGGGCAGGCGCTGAAATCGGCAATGCGACAGGCGGCTAACCAGTTGGGCCGACAGCTGGTGCGCGGGCTGATGGGCTCGCTACTCGGTGGCAGCAAACGCCGCTAAAAAGCAAAAGATCGCAGCCTTCGGCAGCTCCTACATTTGATGGCGTACACCCTGTAGGAGCTGCCGAAGGCTGCGATCTTTTGATCTTGCTTTTAATCCTTGGGTTTGGCGTGCGCCGCAAGACGCTCCAGCGCCGCGCGCAAATTAGGATCGCTGATGCCATCAGCCGTCGCCTGAATGGTCGCGCCCGCATCGCTGGACAAACTGATGGTATGCCCAGCCGCGCCCTGCTGGACGGTCGGTGGTTGCACCTTGAACAGAATCCGCGTCAGGCTGGCGAACTCATCGAACAACTGCAGTTGTCGTTGCAGGCGTTTTTGCTGGTAGCGCAGGCGGGTGGCCCAATGACCATCGGTGACAATCAGCAATAAACTGCCTTCGCGCCACGAAGCTACATGGCAGTGCTCGCGGGCGGCAGGCTGCAACTGGCTTTCCACTAGGCGTTGTAAATGACCCAGGCGTTGAGCTTGGCCAAAGATGGCTTTCAGCGGTTTGGCTTCGCGAAGCAGAACGGCGGGTGCTCTGGCCGTGAGAGGGCGAAATGCCATGATCAGACACCTGAAGTAACAGAGCGGCCATGGTAGCAGAAAGCACCCGATGCACCCGACCCATTGCTTTGCGAGCGCTTTACCCATTAAATCAACAAGTAACTTCTGCCGTGAATGGGTTGAAGTTCAGCAAAAAGCCCTTATTTTAAGTGAGCCCCGTAACAGCGCAGTGCATGCATCGTGGAATAACGCCACTTTCCTCACCATCGTTTCCGGGTAGAATGCTCGTTCGCATGCGGCCATGAGGGCTGCACGGGCGACTCACGGGGCCGCCCTCCATCCCTTTAGTGTGGAAGATCCTGCCGATATGTTTGCGCCTTTGTTAAAGAAACTTTTTGGAAGCAAGAATGAGCGTGAAGTCAAACGCATGCTCAAGACGGTGCAATTCGTCAATGCCTTCGAAGAGCAAATGGTGGCCCTTTCGGACGATCAATTGCGTGCCAAGACAGACGAGTTCAAGGCCCGCATCGCCAAAGGGGAAACCCTCGACAAACTGCTGCCAGAAGCCTTTGCGGTCGCCCGCGAAGCCGGCAAGCGCGTCATGGGTATGCGTCACTTCGATGTCCAGCTGATCGGCGGCATGACCTTGCATGAAGGCATGATCGCGGAAATGCGTACCGGTGAAGGCAAGACCCTGGTGGCAACACTGGGCGTTTACCTGAACGCGCTGTCCGGCAAAGGCGTGCACGTTGTTACCGTGAACGACTACCTGGCCCGTCGTGACGCCAACTGGATGCGTCCGCTCTACGAATTCCTCGGCCTGACGGTCGGCGTGGTCACGCCGTTCCAGCCGCCGGAAGAGAAGCGTCTGGCTTACGCTGCCGATATCACCTACGGCACCAACAACGAATTCGGTTTCGACTACCTGCGCGACAACATGGCGTTCAGCATGGAAGAAAAATTCCAGCGCGAACTCAATTTTGCCGTGATCGACGAAGTCGACTCCATCCTCATCGACGAAGCCCGTACCCCACTGATCATTTCCGGTCAGGCTGAAGACAGCTCCAAGATGTATGTCGAGATCAACAAACTGATCCCGCAACTGGAACTGCACGTCGAAGAAGTCGAAGGCGAAGTCACCAAGGCTGGCCACTACACCGTCGATGAGAAGACCCGTCAGGTCGAACTCAACGAAGCCGGTCACCAGTACGTCGAAGAAATGCTCACCCGTATCGGCTTGCTGGCCGAAGGCGAGAGCCTGTACTCGGCGCATAACCTGGGCCTGCTGACCCACGTTTATGCCGGTCTGCGTGCGCACAAGCTGTTCCATCGCAACATCGAATACATCGTGCAGGACGGTCAGGTTGTGCTGGTCGACGAACACACCGGTCGTACCATGCCGGGCCGTCGTCTGTCCGAAGGCCTCCACCAGGCCATCGAAGCCAAGGAAAACCTGAACATCCAGGCCGAAAGCCAGACCTTGGCTTCGACCACGTTCCAGAACTACTTCCGTCTGTACAACAAGCTGTCCGGCATGACCGGTACCGCAGACACTGAAGCGTTCGAATTCCACCAGATCTACGGTCTGTCGGTGATGGTTATCCCGCCGAACAAGCCGCTGGCGCGTAAAGACTACAACGACCTGGTGTTCCTCACCGCGGACGAGAAATACGCCGCGATCGTGGCCGACATCAAGGAATGCATGACCCAGGGCCGTCCGGTGCTGGTGGGTACTGCAACGATTGAAACGTCGGAACACATGTCCAGCCTGCTCGTGAAAGAAGGCATCGAACACAAGGTTCTGAACGCCAAGTTCCACGAAAAGGAAGCCGAGATCATTGCCCAGGCCGGTCGCCCAGGCGCACTGACCATCGCCACCAACATGGCCGGTCGTGGTACCGACATCCTGTTGGGCGGTAACTGGGAAGTGGAAGTGGCATCCCTGGAAGATCCAACGCCAGAGCAAATCGCCCAGATCAAAGCCGACTGGCAGAAACGTCACCAGCAAGTGCTGGAGTCCGGTGGCTTGCAGGTGATCGCGTCCGAGCGTCACGAATCGCGCCGTATCGACAACCAGTTGCGTGGTCGTGCCGGTCGTCAGGGTGACGCCGGTTCCAGCCGTTTCTATCTGTCGCTGGAAGACAGCCTGATGCGCATCTTCGCCTCTGACCGGGTGAAGAATTTCATGAAGGCCCTGGGCATGCAGTCCGGTGAAGCGATCGAGCACCGCATGGTGACCAACGCCATCGAAAAGGCGCAGCGCAAGGTTGAAGGCCGTAACTTCGACATTCGTAAGCAACTGCTCGAGTTCGATGACGTCAACAACGAACAGCGTAAAGTGATCTATCACATGCGTAACACGTTGCTGGCCGCCGACAACATTGGCGAAACCATCGCTGACTTCCGTCAGGACGTGCTCAACGCTACCGTCAGTGCGCACATTCCACCGCAATCGCTGCCTGAGCAGTGGGACGTGGCCGGTCTGGAAGCTGCATTGCAGAGCGACTTCGGTGTGGCGCTGCCGATCCAGAAATGGCTCGACGAAGACGATCACCTGTACGAAGAAACCCTGCGCGAGAAGCTCATGACCGAGCTGCTGGCGGCGTACAACGAGAAAGAAGAGCAAGCGAGCGCCGAAGCGCTGCGCACCTTCGAGAAGCAAATCGTTCTGCGTGTCCTCGACGACCTGTGGAAAGACCACCTGTCGACCATGGATCACCTGCGTCACGGCATCCACTTGCGTGGTTATGCGCAGAAGAACCCGAAGCAAGAGTACAAGCGCGAGTCGTACACGCTGTTCTCCGAGCTGCTGGATTCGATCAAGCGCGACTCGATCCGTGTGCTGTCCCACGTTCAGGTTCGCCGCGAAGATCCGATCGAAGAAGAGCAACGCCTGCGTCAGGAAGCCGAAGCACTGGCTGCCCGCATGCAGTTCCAGCACGACGAAGCGCCGGGTCTTGAACAACCGGAACTGCTCGGTGAAGAGGTCGATGTCGCCCTTGCCACCGCACCAGTACGCAACGAACAGAAGCTGGGCCGTAACGAACTGTGCTACTGCGGTTCGGGCAAGAAATTCAAGCATTGCCACGGGCAGATCCAGTAAAACCCGTTTCAATCGCTGAAATACCCGCGCCGCGACCGGCATCAGCCGTCGCGGCGTTTTGCCATTTAAACCCACCGTTCTTCCTGAAAACGGTGCAGACATCATTTATAAAGGAGCGCATTCATGGCTGTTGGTCTTGGTCCTTTGCCAACGTTGCACCCGGTTGCCGGTTTTGAACTCGGTATCGCCTCGGCCGGCATCAAGCGCCCTGGGCGCAAGGATGTCGTGGTCATGCGCTGTGCCGAAGGTTCCACCGTTGCGGGCGTGTTCACCCTGAACGCGTTTTGCGCCGCTCCCGTGATCCTGGCCAAGCAACGCGTGCAAGGCCCGGTGCGTTACCTGCTGACCAACACCGGCAATGCCAACGCCGGCACCGGCGAACCTGGCTTGGCAGCGGCCGAGCGCACCTGCGCGAAACTGGCTGAACTCACCGGCGTCGATGCCAGCCTGGTACTGCCGTACTCCACCGGTGTGATCGGCGAGCCGCTGCCGGTCGAGAAAATCGAAGGTGCGCTGCAAGCCGCCCTTGACGACCTGTCGGTGAATAACTGGGAAGCCGCTGCTACCGGCATCATGACCACCGATACTTTGCCGAAGGGCGCCAGCCGCCAGTTCGAGCATGACGGCGTGACCATCACCGTCACCGGCATCAGCAAAGGCGCGGGCATGATCCGTCCGAACATGGCGACCATGCTCGGCTACATCGCCACCGATGCCAAAGTCTCCCGCGAAGTCCTGCAAAACCTGCTGCTGGACGGCGCCAACAAGTCGTTCAACCGCATCACCATCGACGGTGACACCTCGACCAACGACTGCTGCATGCTGATCGCCACCGGTCAGGCCGCGCTGCCGGAAATTACCTCGGCCAGCGGTGAGCTGTTCGCCAAACTCAAGCAAGCGGTGTTCGAAGTCTGCATGGACGTGGCCCAGGCCATCGTGCGTGACGGCGAAGGCGCGACCAAGTTCGTGACCGTTGAAGTCAACGGCGGCGGCAATCACCAGGAGTGCCTGGACGTCGGCTACACCGTGGCCCACTCGCCGCTGATCAAGACCGCGTTGTTCGCTTCCGATCCGAACTGGGGCCGTATCCTGGCCGCCGTCGGCCGTGCTGGCGTACCGAATCTGAACGTGAGCAAGATCGACGTGTTCCTCGGTGAAGTGTGCATCGCCAGCCATGGCGCCCGCGCCTCGACTTACACCGAAGCCCAGGGCTCGGCGGTGATGCAGCAGGAAGAAATCACTATCCGTATCGAGCTGGGTCGCGGCGATTGCAGCGAAACCATCTGGACCACCGACCTGTCCCACGAATACGTGAAGATCAACGCTGAGTACCGGACTTAAACAAGGTCAGCAACCGAGTTGCTCCCATCGCGAGCAAGCTCGCTCCCACAGGTTTTGTGAACGCCATAAATCCAATGTGGGAGCGAGCTTGCTCGCGATGACAGACTCCCCCGACGCTAGAGATTCTGGCTGCTACCTTCATCAAAAGGCGCCAAACATGAGCCTCCACCTGATCATCGGCGACAAACTGCTTTCCTCCTGGTCCCTGCGCGGTGCACTGGCCCTTGACCTGACCGGCGCTCCCTACACCGAAGAGCTGATCAAACTCGGCCAGCCGGACACCCGTGAGCGCGTGCTCAAGCATTCGCCGACCGGTAAAGTCCCGCTGCTGAAAACCGAACACGGCGTCATCGCTGATTCCCTGGCGATTGCCGAATACCTGGCCGAGCAGTTCCTCGATGCCGGTCTCTGGCCGAAAGATACCGCCGCCCGTGCCCAGGCCCGTTCGGCGTGCGCGCAGATGCACAGCGGTTTCTTCGGAATGCGCAGCAACATGTCGTTTGATCTGAGCCGTGACGAAGCGCTGGCTTCGACCCCGCCTGACGCTCAGGCAGACATTGAGCGGATGCTGGCGTTGTGGGCGGAATGCCGCGCTGTTGCCACCGAAACCGGTCCGTTCCTGTTTGGCCGCGCGACCCTGGCCGATGCGTTCTTTGCGCCGATTGCCGTGCGTCTGCGCACCTACCGAGTGAAGCTGCCGGCGGTCGACGAGGCTTACGTCGAAACCATCTACCAATGGCCAGCGTTCAAGGCCTGGCAGAAGGCAGGACTGGAGGAGGTAGGAAAGTGAAACGAGTACACGTCGCCGCCGCTGTTATCCGTGACAGCGCTGGCAAGATTCTTATCGCGCGCCGTGCCGACACTCAGCATCAGGGCGGTTTGTGGGAGTTTCCCGGTGGCAAGGTCGAGGCCGACGAGTCGGTCGCGTCGGCTCTGGCCCGTGAGCTTCAGGAGGAGTTGGGCATTGTCGTCGGGGCTGCACGACCGTTGATCAAGGTTCAACACGACTACCCGGACAAACAGGTGTTGCTGGATGTCTGGGAAGTTTCGGCATTTACCGGCGAACCCCACGGTGCCGAAGGCCAGCCGTTGGAATGGGTCGCGCCCCGTGACCTGCTGAACTACGAGTTCCCGGCGGCGAACCAGCCAATCGTTGCTGCTGCACGGCTGCCGGCGGAATACCTGGTTACACCGGAAGACCTGGAAACCCCAGCGTTGCTGCGCGGTATCCAGAAAGCCATTGCCGGTGGCATCAAGTTGATTGTGTTGCGAGCGCCCAACGGCTACGACCCCAAATACCGCGACCTGGCGGTGGATGCGGCGGGGCTGTGTGCGGGCAAGGCGCAGTTGATGATCAAGGGGCCGTTCGAGTGGCTGGGCGATTTCCCGTCCGCCGGTTGGCACATTACCGCCGCGCAACTGCGCAAGTACGCGGCGGCGGGCCGACCGCTGCCGGCGTCACGCTGGTTGGCGGCGTCCTGCCATAACGCTGAAGAGCTGGCGTTGGCCGAGCAGATGGGTGTGGACTTCGTGACCCTGTCGCCGGTGCAACTGACCCAGACGCATCCGGATGGCCAGCCGTTGGGTTGGGAACAGGCTGAAACGCTGATCGCGGGCTTCAGCAAACCGGTGTTCTTGCTGGGTGGCGTTGGCCCGGCGGAGCGGCAGAAGGCTTGGGAAATCGGGGCGCAGGGAGTGGCGGGGATTCGGGCGTTTTGGCCTGATTCTTTGGTGTAGCTACTGGCCTCTTCGCGGGCAAGCCTCGCTCCTACAGGTTCGGTGTCATTCACAAAATCCGTGAACGACACCGAACCTGTAGGAGCGAGGCTTGCCCGCGAAGGCGTCCTTAGATGCGCCGACTAAACCTGAGGTTTGGCCGCCGGCTCCCACAATATTTCGGCAATCCCCTGGCGCTTGGCAATCAACCGCGCCACCACAAACAGCAAATCCGACAACCGATTGATATACGCCAGGCCAACCCCGGCCAGCGGCTCAACCGCATTCAAATGCTGACACCGCCGCTCCGCACTGCGAGCCAGGCTACGGCAGACGTGGGCTTGGGCAATCAGTGCCGAACCGCCCGGCAATATGAAATTCTCCAGCGGCCCCAACTCTTCATTCCACACATCGATCGCCGCTTCCAGCCGTTCAATCTCTGCAGTATTCAGTGCCTGATACACCGGCATCGCCAGTTCACCACCCAGGTCAAACAGCCGATGCTGACACGGCGCCAGCACCTCGATCACTTCATTCAAACCCGGATACGTCCCACTTTCCGCCGCCAACCCGGCCAGCAGCACGCCCACCTGACTGTTCAGCGTATCGACTTCGCCAATGGCCTCGATCCGCGGGTGATCCTTAGGCACGCGGCGGCCATCGCCCAGGCCGGTTTCGCCTTTGTCGCCGGTGCGGGTATAAATCTTCGACAAGCGAAAGCCCATGGTTACCTCGGTAGCTGATTGAGTTCTTGGGAGACGAGCGGGGTGCCCGCCAACGGCAGGCGCAAGGTGAAACACGTGCCTTGGCCGAGGGTCGATTGCACTTCCATCTGACCCTTGTGATTGTTGGTGATGATGAAATACGACACTGACAGCCCGAGGCCAGTGCCCTGGCCGATTTCCTTGGTGGTGAAGAACGGCTCGAAAGTGCGCTTGCGCACGTTCTCGCTCATGCCGATGCCATTGTCCTCGACCTGGATTTCCGCCCACGGTGGGTTGAGTCTGGTGCGCAGGATGATCCGGCCGGGCTCGCGATCGTCTTCACGCTGATGAATCGCCTGGGCGGCGTTTTTCAACAGGTTGAGCAGCACCTGCTCCAGTTCGTTGGCAGTGCCGGGCACCGGGCCTAGCGCCGGGTCGAACTGACGAATGATCGCCTGGCCCTTGAAGTCGAAGCCGATGGCGAGGTCGAAGTCATTACCGGCGATTTCCACCGCTTGATCGATCAGCGCGGGTAGGTCGCACGGCGCCATCTGCCGGGTGCTGCGACGGCTGAAGCTGAGCATGTGCGTCACGATTTTCGCCGCCCGCGCGCCAGCCTGCTGGATGCCGTCGAGCAACTGCGGTACTTCCCGCGCTTTCAGGTACTGATTGACCGTTTCCAGTTCGATACCGATGTGTTCGGCCTGCTCGAGGTTTTTCGGCAGATCCGGCGACAACCGCCGGCGAATGTTCTGCACGTTATGCAGGATCGCGCCCAGGGGGTTGTTGATTTCGTGGGCCATGCCAGCGGCGAGGCCGCCAACCGAGAGCATTTTTTCCGACTGCACCATCATTTCTTCAAGGGACAGGCGCTGGGTAATGTCGTCGATCCGGATCACCACGCCACGCCCGGCGCCGCCCATCAACGGGTAGAAGGTCAGGGCGTAGTGCTTGGGCTCATCGTCCTTGAACCAGGTCACCCGTTCGATCTTGGCCACAGTGTGTTGCTCGACGGTTTGCTTGAGTTGCGGCAGAAACGGTTTGAGCGGTTCGAACGCCAGAAAGATCGGCTGGTTTAGCGCCTCATCCAGGCGCGTGCCGGACAGGGCGCTGGCCTCCTGATTCCACTGGGTCACGTAGAGCTGTTCGTCGAGGGCGATCAGGGCCGACGGCATGGAGTCGATGATGCTGTTGAGGTAGTTCTGGAAACCGGTGAGTTTTTTCTCGATCTTGCTCCGGACCTGGACTTCCAGTTCCAGCTTGCGGTTGGTGTGACGGGTTTCTTCCGCCAGCCCCTGGGCCTGATCGTAAGCGGCCTGTGAGTCGTCTCGGGCACGTTTGAGCTGTTGTTCCCGGGCTTCGATGCGCGAAAGCATGGTGTTGAATGCCTCAGCGAGGCTGCCGATTTCATCGTGGTTGCCCCGGGAGGCGCGCAACGCATAGTTCTCTTCCCGGGTGACCTGCCGGGATAATTCTTCCAGTTCATGAATCGGCCGGGTGATCAGGCGTTTGATCTGCCGGGCGATGACCAGCCACAGCAGCACGCTGAAGATCAGGATCCCCAGGCTAGCCGTCAGGGTGCCGGTATAGAACGCCACCGGCAGTTCGCTGCTGGCCACCAGCAGCAGATGGCCCGGCTCGGTGCCAGGGCGGGGCAGGGTGATGATTTGATTGCTGCGAAACTCCGTGGCTTGCCACGCCTCGATATGCCGGTAGCGCTCTGGCAGCTTGAGCTTTTCGCCGTGCTGCAACTGCGCCAGGCGTACGCCGTCGCCGTCATACAGCGCTGCGGCCCGCAACGGTGAATAACTGTTGAGTTCATTGAGCAGGCGCTCGGCGCTTTGCGGCGATTTCAACGCTTCAGACACCAGGCTCGGGTTCGACACCAGCCGGCCGATGGTCTGCAGGGCCTGGGGCGCCATGCTTTCCTGGGAGATGTAGTACGCGGCACTGATAAAAGTCAGGTTGGCGACCAGCAGGACGGTGATTAACAGCACCAGCAGGGCGGCCAGCAGTTTCTGGCCGACGGGGAGGTTTTCGAGGCGCTGGCGCAGTGGCATCAGGTTCATCGCTGCAAAGGAACAAGTGGCCAGCGTAGCCGCTGCTCAGTCGCTGGGCAATCCAAGGCTGTGCAGATGGGCGACCAGTCGCTGCTGTAATTGATTGAGGTGCGGCAGGTTCAACTGGTGTCGCGCTGCGACTTTACAGACATGACCCAATAGATAGCTGATTTCGGTGCGGCGCTGATTGGCGACATCCTGATACATCGAGGAGTAATTGGCGGCGGTGGCCTGAATCACCCGTTCGACTTCCTGTTGCAGGTGTTCGGCGGCGTCCGGTTGACCGCAACGTTCCAGCAGATCGGTCAGTTCGGCGCAGAGGGTGGCCACTTCACAATGGTGCTGCTGCAAGCCGCCGTTGCGACAATCGTGCAGCACTGTCAGAGGATTGATCGCACAGTTGAGCGCCAGTTTTCGCCACAGACGGGTCAGGATCTCGGTGCTCCACTCGTGGGGGATCCCGGCGGCATTCAAGTCGTCCAGCCAGATCGGCGCTACCGGATGGCCGGCATCTCCCAGCCAGGTATAGCCGTGGCCGGCGAACACTACACGCCAGTCGCCATCGCGAAACGCGCCTTCAGTGCTTGAGGCGCTGATGCAGCGTGCCTGAGGCACCTGCGCCGCGACCGCATCCTGACTGCCGAGGCCGTTTTGCAGCAGAATCAACTCGGCGCCAGGGGCCAGGCGCGGCGCCAGTCGGGCCACGGCTTGTTCGGCGTCGTAGGCTTTGCAGGCCACCAGCAGTCGACTGATTGGTTCGCGGCTGTCGGCGGTTTCGCCGGGAATGGCATAGGTTTTTGCTTCGCCATGCTCCACCAGCGTCAGACCGCCGGCCGTCTGGTACGACTGCAAGCGTTGCTCATCGCGCACGATCAACCGGACCGGCACACCGGCCCTTGCCAGGCGAGTGGCCCACAACGTGCCGAGGCTACCGGCGCCCAGAACATGCCAGGGGGTAGACATCAGCTTTTTGCTCGGATTGAGGCAGGCATGTGAGGCTCGCAGTATCGGTGAGGAAAGACCCGTTATAATGAGCCCGATTTTAACCGCAAGCCAAGCGCGCTCCATCGTGATCGAGCGCGCCTTTTTATTGGAGAAACTACATGCCGTCGTTCGACGTGGTATCCGAACTGGACAAACACGAAGTCACCAACGCGGTCGAGAACGCCGTCAAGGAACTCGATCGTCGTTATGACCTGAAAGGCAAGGGCACCTTCGAGTTCAAGGAAAAGGACCTGACCGTCAACCTGACCGCTGAAGCGGATTTCCAGCTCGAAGCGATGATCGAGATCCTCAAGCTGGCCCTGGTCAAGCGCAAGATCGACGTGCAGTGCCTTGAGGTCAAGGACGCCTATGCTTCGGGCAAGCTGATGAAGCAGGAAGCCGTCCTCAAGGAAGGCATCGACAAAGAGCTGGCGAAGAAAATCGTTGCTCACGTCAAGGACGCCAAGCTCAAGGTCCAGGCTGCCATTCAGGGCGAGCAAGTGCGCATCACTGGCAAAAAACGTGACGATTTGCAGGAAGCCATCGCGGCCCTGCGCGCCAAGACGTTCGACATGCCGCTGCAGTTCAATAACTTCCGCGACTGACCTTGCGACGCGGAAACCTTGTGGGAGCGGGCTTGCTCGCGAAAGCGGCGCGTCATTTAGCAGCGATGTCGACTGACACTCCCTCTTCGCGAGCAAGCCCGCTCCCACACTGCATTGTGCTAAACCCCGGCGGTTCTATTCTGCCGCTTATTTTTCGCGTGCCGGATGGCCGGAAATCAGGAGAAAGTAGATGGACTTGAATACTGAAGTGGACAATCTGGTCAAGGCGTCTCAAGCCTGGATTCCGATGATCATGGAGTACGGCAGCCGCGTACTGCTGGCGGTAATCACCCTGGCTGTCGGCTGGTGGCTGATCAACAAGGTCACGCAAAAACTGGGTGGTCTGCTGGCCCTGCGTAACGCTGACCTGGCGCTGCAAGGTTTTATCAGCAGCCTGGCCAACATCATTCTCAAGGTATTGCTGATTGTCAGCGTCGCTTCGATGATCGGTGTGGAAACCACCTCGTTCGTCGCGGCCATCGGTGCGGCGGGCCTGGCCATCGGTCTGGCGTTGCAAGGCAGCCTGGCGAACTTCGCCGGCGGCGTGCTGATTCTGTTGTTCCGTCCATTCCGCATTGGCGACTGGATCGAAGCCCAAGGTGTTGCCGGTACGGTCGACAGCATTCAGATCTTCCACACGGTGCTGCGCACGGGCGATAACAAAACCATCATCGTTCCGAACGGCAACTTGTCGAACGGCATCATCACCAACACTAACCGTCAACCGACCCGCAAAGTCGTGTTTGATGTTGGCGTGGACTACGAAGCGGACTTGCAGAAAGCCCGTGAAGTGTTGCTGGAACTGGCCAAAGATGAGCGCGTAATGGCCGAACCGGCTCCTCAGGCCGTGATTTCGACCCTGGGCGACAGTTCGATTACTGTTTCCCTGCGAGTGTGGGTCAAGACTGCGGATTACTGGGATGTGATGTTCATGTTCAACGAGCAGTCCCGTGACCGTTTGAAAACTGCCGGCATTGATATCCCGTTCCCGCAGCGAGTCATTCGTGTGGTTCAGGAAGCAACGCCACAGTAACAATGCTTTTTTAACTTGGCTGTCCGGTCAAGTTAAAGGCCTGAACCCAAGAGTCGATAAGGCTCTTGGGTTTTTTTATGACTATCGCTAAAGAAAGATAGCTGCCTAATGTTATTAGTTGAAGTTAGTTAGCTTGCTTGCGAAGTTGCCGGGCAACAGCCATAAAAAAACCGCCCACCTGAGACAGGTGAGCGGTTTTGTTAGAGCAGTGCTCTACAGTACGACCGGTTTACATCCCGATTACAGGATGGTCAGCGGGTACTCTACGATCAGGCGAGTGTCGTAGTTGTCAGACGCATAGCCACTGTACGCGCCGTTCGAGCGGTAGTTGGCGAAACGCAGACGGAAGGACAGGTCTTTGGCTGGACCGTCTTGCAGAACGTACTTGGACTCGAGGTTCCACTCGTTTTCCTTGCCTTCACCCAGACCGTTGGTCTTGATGTTGTCACCCATCACGTAACGGGTCATGAAGCTCAGACCTGGAACGCCGTAGGTTTTCATGTTCAGGTCGTAGCGAGCCTGCCAGGAGCGCTCTTCGCGGCCCACGAAGTCGGAGATCTGAATGGAGTTGGCAACGAAGATGGTGCTGTTACCGTCAACGCCATAGTAGTAAGCGTTGTCGCCGCTGGAGCGCTGGTGAGCAACGGTGAACTTGTGAGCGCCGATGCTGTAAGCAGCTGCCAGGGACCACAGTTTGTTGTCCACACCGGCGGTACCGTCGCCGATTGCGTCAACCAGATCGCCGCGCTTCTCGCCTTCGGTCTTGTAACCGTTGAAGTCGAAGTTCAGGGACTGTTCGTCGTTGATCGGCAGGGTGTAGTTCAGGTTGATGTACTGCTTCTTGAAGTAGTCATCAGCGTCGGACGCAGCCAGTGCACCGGTGAAGTTGTCGGTGAAAGCGTAGCTTGCGCCGAAGATGTTGATGTTGGTAAGGCCTTTACCGCCGTTACCATCTTCGTCAGGCAGGCCGCCAATGCTGTCGCGACCCATGCCGGTTTGTTTGCTCAGGGAAGTGAAGCGACCTGCGCTCAGTTCCAGACCTTTGATCTCTTTGGAAGTGATCAGGGTACCGGTAGCGACTTCTGGCAGCAGACGGCTGTCATCGGTAGCGAATACTGGGCTGGCAACGAATTGCTGACCGTATTTCAGAGTGGTGTCGGACAGGCGGAATTTGACTGCGCCACCCACTTTGGATTGGGTTTTTTCTGGATTGCCGTCGCTGTCGTTAGCGAACAGGCCGTTACCGCGACGGCCCGAACCGCCATCAAGCTTGGCCGAGCCCATTGCCATGGCGTCAACGCCCACGCCAATAGTGCCTTGAGTGAAGCCGGACTCATAGGTCAGCAGTTCGCTGATACCGGTGTCCTGGCGATAGCCGCTTTCAAAGCCGCCACCTGGTTTGGCAACGTTACCGGCGCCATTCTTGAAGTCGCGATTCATGTACTCAATACGAGTCTTGGCTTTCAGACTTTGGTCTTCGAAAAAGCCTTTGGAATCGTCCTGAGAGGACGCGATTGCGAACTGCGAGGTGCCTGCTGAAACAGCCAGTGCGATCATGCTCCACTTCATCACGCGCATCGTGATTTGCTCCTTTGGTTTTTAGAAGAGTACTGCCGTCCCACCTGATTTATTATCTGGGCGGCTCTTTCTTTTTGTGTCGGCGCAAACTTATATCACGCCGACAATGTTGGCGATACTTGCGCATCTAACCTTTCAGCTTCTTTACGACACTGTCGCAAAGAGCTTCGTAGATGTCGCAAATTTACAACCTCGATGCAAGCGGATTAACAACTTCAGCGCTGTTTTCCAAGGCTTTAGCATCAGTAAAAAGAGTCCCTGGTGAAACGTTTGAATCTCCATCGGGCAATCCTGCCGCTATTTTTATTTGCCTGAACACCTCCACTTCCAGCGGACGCGTTACAGGCGATATGGGTGTGAATGCAACAAGCGTGCTCAAACCAGAATTCTGTTGCTGTTTTTTTCTGAGCGCACGTTTGTTGCTGTAAAAACCTCATAAAACCGGGGGTTTCAAGCGCGTTTTGTTTGCACTTGACGCCATGCTTTGCATAGTGTTGCGCCAGCGTGACAATTGCGCGACCACAAAAAACGTTACCGGTTCACCCCCAAAGTGAGTAATCGGCGGATCCCCGAAGGACTCAGCGTAGACGCGATGTGCGGTTTTGGTGCAAAAAATTTTAATCGCTGTACGCAATTCATACAGCGGCGCCATGCATAGGGTGTGAACGGGTGGGTGTTTCTTGGTCATTTCGGTGTTTTTTGTCGCGGTATCGGTTCTGTAATGGTGCGCTCCGACGAAAAATGTCTCATGTCGGGGCGTGTGTTCCTTGCGACTGAATTAACCAGGCGAGCTGTGCTCAAGGTTCGTCGTGAAGCCGAGGGCATTCGCAGGTATGCTGCGGTCCTGTCGCTTGGCGCGCAGCCTCTATTGAGGGGCGCTAAGCTGAAAATGATGAACCCGACGGGAGTGCGCACAGTGTTCGCTTTAGATCCACGACTTCAACAAGACACCTTACCGATCGGGGACTTCCCACTCTGCCGGTTGCTCTTGTCCAACGATTCGAACTACCCCTGGTTCATCCTGGTGCCGCGCCGCGAAGATATCAGCGAGTTGTTTCAGTTAGATGTCGCCGATCAACAGCAGCTGTGGCAGGAAACGACGGCCCTGGCGGAGATGCTCAAGGACTCGTTCGACGCCGACAAGTTGAACGTCGCCGCTCTTGGTAACGTGGTCAGCCAACTGCATATGCATGTGATTGTGCGCAAACATGAGGATGCCGCCTGGCCGGCCCCGGTCTGGGGTAAACACCCCGCCAAGCCCTACAGCGCCGAGCAGGTCGCAGTGATTCGCGAACGACTGCGACTGGTCTTGACCGATCAATTCACGTTTCTGGAGGGCTGAGCCATGAGCCTGGAAGAGCGCGTCAACGATCTGGAAAGCCAACTGGCGTTCCAGGACGACACCATTCAGTCATTGAACGATATCCTGGTGACGCAACAGCGGGTGGTCGAGCGCCTGCAACTGCAAATGGCTGCGCTGCTGCGGCGTCAGGAAGAAATGGCCGGCCAGTTCGAGTCCTCTGAAGAAGAGGCGCCACCGCCGCACTACTGACTCAAAGGCGTTGAGTGAGACGGCTAAACGCCGGGCAATAAAAAACCGCGAACAGCCAGGCTGTTCGCGGTTTTTTTATCGCTCGGGATCAGCGACGGGGCAATGCGGCAATCACATCTTCGGCTTGCAGGCCTTTGTCTCGATTCATCACGGAGAACTCTACGCGCTGGCCTTCGACCAAGACGCGGTGACCTTCGCCACGAATGGCCCGGAAGTGCACGAAAATATCATCGCCGGAATCACGGGAGATAAAGCCGAAGCCTTTGGAGGTGTTGAACCACTTGACGGTGCCGGTATCGCGGTTGCTCATGTCATAGCTTGGCGAGGCGGCGGCCGGTGACGATTTGTAGAAGCTGATGGCCAGGTGCAGGAACACCGCCACCAGGGTAACGACGAGACTGAACAGAACAGCGGGTTGACCGGCGATAACCGGCATTGGCGCGATCAGTGTCAGGGTTTGCAGTACGACAGCCAGGACCAGCAAGGCGCTGACCAGGTTTTGCAGTTGGTGACGAGGACCTTTGTTCCAGTAAGGGATAACCGGAGCGAGGGTCAGGTTAAGCAGGCCGAAAAAGGCCAGGTAAAGCGCATCGGGTTGTTGCAGGTAAGGTACCGCTTCGGATCGCAGGCTAGGGATGAAGGACAGCAGCAAGGCTGCTGCGCCCATTAGCAGGTGGACGATTTTCAACATTTTGATTGACTCACGTTAAGACGGATCACAAGGAAGAGCTGATTGAGCACGGTCCGCTTCAGAACAATAAGAGGCGGTGGACACGTACCCGCTACCAGCCTATGCGCTGCGCCCGGAAAATAGGGGCATAGCGACACACTGCCTATTTAACAGCAAAGCCCGCAGCTACTCAAATCAGGCAGTCCGGCGGTGCCCTGGGGGCGATTTGTCGCAGGTCGGCGGGCCATCCCGGGCTGCAGGGTGTAAGCAGCCTTGCTACAGTGGTCCTGCACTTGTCGGATGAATTTCATTAGGGGATAAGCATGGCAATCGATATCGGTATCAGCGAAGAGGACCGCAAGTCCATCGTCGACGGGCTGTCGCGTCTGCTGTCGGACACTTACGTACTTTATTTGAAAACCCATAACTTCCACTGGAATGTCACGGGGCCCATGTTTCGCACCCTGCACTTGATGTTCGAGGAGCAATACAACGAGTTGGCCTTGGCGGTTGATTCGATTGCCGAGCGAATTCGTGCATTGGGCTTTCCGGCGCCTGGTGCCTATTCGGTGTATGCGCGTCTTTCTTCTATTAAAGAAGAAGAGGGTGTGCCCAGTGCCGAAAACATGATCAAGCAACTGGTCGACGGCCAGGAAGCGGTGACGCGGACCGCCCGCGGGATCTTCCCGTTGCTGGACAAAGTCAGCGACGAGCCGACGGCGGACTTGCTGACCCAGCGGATGCAGGTCCATGAAAAAACGGCGTGGATGCTGCGCTCGTTGCTGGATCAGTAACCTCGCGGGTGCGCGAATGACGCCGGGAGCGTTGTTCGCGTGCAGCTTTTTCTCGCAGTCAAATGCCCTTTCCGCTAAAGAAAATATCCCGGGTTTTGTAGGAAACGGTCCGGCGTAGGACCGTGTCCATGATCCTCACTCACCTGTTGGCTTATCCTACGTTGATGGTCATAAAGTCATCTGGATATAACTTTGCGCCTGCGTTTTTATAAGGGAACAGGAGCTGGCTCCTATAAAAAAGCAAGGATGACAAAGGAGTGTCAACGGTATGGTTTATGGAGAAGGTCGCGGCGAGTGGAGGCTCGGAGCCCCGCAGGCGATAAAGATCGATCCGTTCGTCAGTGAGTTCGATATGGGGCTGGCCATGCCTTTATCCCGATCGGTGCGCTTGAACGGTTTTGCGACCTGCTTGCGGCTTGAGCAGGTCTACTGGGAAATCCTGGGCGAAATGGCCACGCTCAATAGCTGTTCGGTCAGTGCGTTGTTGTCCCACGTGGATCGCGAGGTGCATTTGCGTCACGGCGGGGTGAAGAATTTCACCGGACTTGTGCGTGTCGTCTGCGTCGTGCACAGCCTGAAGTAACGCTGGGCCCACCTGTTTCGGCCTGGAATGGGTGGTATGTCAGTCTGTGCAGTCTTACGGCTGCACAGGCTGCATTTAATGGATATAATCCCGCTCTTTGCCGCAAAACCCTGCGTATGCGGTAGCAATCTGATCGCCGAGACAACCCCCATGCCGATGTACGACTATCAATGTGCTTCCTGTGGTCATCAGTTGGAAGCCATTCAAAAGATCAGCTCAGCACCGCTGGTCGACTGCCCTGCGTGCCAGGCGCCAGAGCTCAAGAAGATGCTGTCCATGCCGGGTTTCCGCCTCAGTGGCACCGGCTGGTATGAAACCGACTTCAAGACCGGTTCCAAGAAGAATCTGGCCGGCGGCGACAAAGCTGACTAAGGTCTGGAACCTGAGTTGAACGACACGCGCGAGCTCTTGCATCATCTGCAAGGTCTCCAACCGAATTTCGATTACGAGAAGTGAAACCACTACCATGATGCGCAGCCATTATTGCGGCCAACTGAACGAAGCCCTGGAAGGCCAGGAAATTACCCTTTGCGGATGGGTTCACCGTCGCCGTGACCACGGTGGGGTGATTTTCCTCGATATCCGTGATCGTGATGGTCTGGCCCAAGTGGTGTTCGACCCGGACCGCGCTGAAACTTTCGCCGTCGCCGACCGCGTGCGCAGCGAGTACGTAGTCAAGGTCACCGGCAAGGTGCGCCTGCGTCCGGCCGGTGCCACCAACGCCAACATGGCGTCGGGCATGATCGAAGTGCTGGGCTACGAGCTGGAAGTGCTGAACGAATCGGAAACACCGCCGTTCCCGCTCAACGAGTTCTCCGACGTCGGCGAAGAAACCCGTTTGCGCTATCGCTTCCTCGACCTGCGTCGCCCGGAAATGCTCGAGAAGCTGCGTCTGCGTTCGCGCATGACCACCAGCATCCGTCGCTTCCTCGACGAGAACGGCTTCCTCGACGTCGAGACGCCGATCCTGACTCGCGCCACGCCTGAGGGTGCTCGCGATTACCTGGTGCCGAGCCGTACCCACGCCGGTTCCTTCTTCGCCTTGCCGCAATCGCCGCAGCTGTTCAAGCAACTGCTGATGGTTGCCGGTTTTGACCGTTACTACCAGATCGCCAAGTGCTTCCGCGACGAAGACCTGCGCGCCGACCGTCAGCCGGAATTCACCCAGATCGACATCGAGACCAGTTTCCTCGATGAAAAAGAGATCATGGCCATCACCGAAAAAATGATCCGCAACCTGTTCAAGGAAGTGCTGGATCTGGAATTCGGCGATTTCCCGCACATGACCTTCGAAGAGGCCATGCGTCGTTACGGTTCCGACAAGCCGGACCTGCGTAACCCGCTGGAACTGGTTGACGTTGCCGACCAACTGAAAGAAGTCGACTTCAAGGTGTTCAGCGGCCCGGCCAACGACCCGAAATGCCGCATTGCCGCTTTGCGCGTTCCAGGCGGGGCGAGCATGCCGCGTAAACAGATCGACGACTACACCAAGTTCGTCGGCATCTACGGTGCCAAGGGCCTGGCGTACATCAAGGTCAACGAGCGCGCCAAAGGTGTTGAAGGCCTGCAGTCGCCTATCGTCAAGAACATCCCTGAAGCCAACCTCAATGTGATCCTCGATCGCGTTGGCGCGGTTGACGGCGACATCGTGTTCTTCGGCGCTGATAAGTCGAAGATCGTCAGCGAAGCCCTGGGTGCACTGCGGATCAAGGTCGGTAACGACCTGGACCTGCTGACCTGCAAGTGGGCGCCAATGTGGGTCGTCGACTTCCCGATGTTCGAAGAGAACGACGACGGCAGCTTCACCGCCTTGCACCACCCGTTCACCGCACCGAAGTGCACCCCGGAAGAACTGGAAGCCAACCCGGCGACCGCTCTGTCCCGTGCCTACGACATGGTCCTGAACGGCACCGAACTGGGTGGCGGTTCGATCCGTATCCACCGCAAGGAAATGCAGCAGACGGTATTCCGCCTGTTGGGTATCAATGAAGCGGAACAGGAAGAGAAATTCGGCTTCCTGCTCGACGCCCTGAAATACGGCGCGCCGCCACACGGTGGTCTGGCCTTCGGTCTGGACCGTCTGGTGATGCTGATGACTGGCGCCCAGTCGATCCGTGAAGTGATCGCGTTCCCGAAAACCCAGAGCGCGGCTGACGTCATGACTCAGGCTCCGGGCGCTGTAGATGCCAAGGCATTGCGCGAACTGCACATTCGTCTGCGCGAAACGCCAAAGGCTGAGTAAGGCTGACCTGAAGGCGCATCCTTATGGGATGCGCCTTTTTTATAGGTCGAGATTTTTTTCTTGCTGGCCTGCGCTGAAACGCGCGGCGGGCAATGTTTCAAAGAGAATTCGGAGCGAGATATGGCGGGTCATTCCAAGTGGGCGAACATCAAGCACCGCAAAGAACGTCAGGATGCCAAGAAGGGCAAGATTTTCACCAAGTGGATTCGTGAGCTGACCGTTGCGGCCCGTCAGGGTGGTGGCGATCCAGGCTCCAACCCGCGTCTGCGCCTGGCGCTGGATAAGGCCCTCGGTGCAAACATGAGCCGCGACATCATTGATCGCGCGGTAGCCCGCGGTGCCGGTGCGGCCGACACCGACGACATGGTCGAACTCAGCTACGAAGGCTATGGCCCGGGTGGCGTGGCGGTGATGGTCGAGTGCATGACTGATAACCGTAATCGTACCGCAGCGGCTGTTCGCCACGCGTTCAGCAAGTGCGGCGGCAACCTGGGCACGGATGGTTCGGTGGCCTACCTGTTCGAACGCAAGGGGCAGATATCCTTTGCGCCGGGCGTCGATGAAGACGCGCTGATGGAAGCGGCCATGGAAGCCGACGCCGACGACGTGGTGACCCACGAAGACGGCTCGATTGACGTGTTCACCTCGTTCGCCGGGTTCTACTCCGTGCGTAATGCGCTGGAGGCGGCCGGTTTCAAAGGTGATGACGCAGAAATCGTGATGCTGCCGACCACCAGTGCCGAACTGGACCTGGACGGCGCCGAGAAGGTGCTCAAGCTGATCGACATGCTTGAAGACCTGGATGACGTGCAGAACGTCTACTCCAATGCGGACATTCCAGAGTCGGTTGCCGCACAGCTGGGTTAAGGGCGACAAGGACTCAATGTGGGAGCGAGCCTGCTCGCGAATGCGGATTTTCAGGCAACATCGTTGCTGAATATGAAACCGCTTTCGCGAGCAGGCTCGCTCCCACATTTTATTTGGTGTATTGGATATCTTGCTTTTACTGAACCCGCAGGCGTTATGACTTTAATCCTTGGTATCGACCCCGGTTCGCGCATTACCGGTTATGGCGTGGTACGTGATACCGGGCGCGGCTGCGTCTACGTGGCCTCGGGCTGCATTCGCACTGGCTCCGGCGAGTTGCACGAACGTCTGCAAATCGTCTATCGCGGCGTGCGGGAAGTTATCCAGACCTACGGCCCGACGACCATGGGCATCGAAAAGGTTTTCATGGCCCGCAATGCCGACTCCGCGCTGAAACTGGGCCAGGCCCGTGGTGCAGCCATCGTCGCCGGCGCCGAAGAAAGCCTGGAAATCGCCGAATACACTGCGACTCAGGTCAAGCAGGCTGTAACCGGCACCGGCGCGGCGAATAAAGAGCAGGTACAAATGATGGTCATGCACATGCTCAAATTGACCAGCAAGCCGCAAATCGATGCCTCGGACGCCCTGGCTATCGCGATTTGTCATGCGCATACCCGTTCCAGCCTGTTGCCTCATGGTCTGGGGGCGGCACGCAGTCGTGGCGGGCGCCTGCGTCTCTGATAGCATCAGCAATCATTTTTACGGGATGAGGGTTTTGCGCCTGGGTTGTCGGCGCAAAACCCTTGCTCTGTCAGTCGCTGGCCTCGGGCTGGCCAACGCTCAAGGATTCGAAACGTGATTGGACGCTTGCGCGGCACCCTGGCTGAGAAACAGCCGCCGCACCTGATTCTGGATGTAAACGGCCTGGGGTATGAGCTGGAAGTGCCCATGACCACGCTGTATCGCTTGCCGTCGGTCGGTGAACCGCTGACGTTGCACACCCATTTGGTCGTACGCGAAGACGCGCAGTTACTCTATGGCTTCTACGGCAAGCGTGAGCGAGACTTTTTTCGCGAGTTGATCCGTCTCAATGGTGTAGGACCGAAATTGGCCCTTGCCCTGATGTCGAGCCTGGAAGTCGATGAGCTGGTTCGTTGCGTGCAGTCCCAGGACACCTCGGCATTGACCAAGGTGCCGGGCGTGGGCAAGAAGACCGCCGAGCGCCTGCTGGTGGAACTCAAGGACCGCTTCAAGGCCTGGGAAACCGTGCCGGCGATGTTTGCCCTGGTGCCGAACCAGCCGGGTGGGCCGGATGCGCCAGCCTCGGTGGTCACCGCCGAGAGTGATGCGATCAGCGCGCTGGTCTCCTTGGGCTACAAGCCGCAAGAAGCTAGCAAGGCGATTACCTCGATCAAGGAGAAAGGCTTGAGCAGTGAAGACCTGATTCGTCGTGCCCTGAAGGGAATGATTTAAGTGATTGAAGCTGATCGTCTGATTGCCGCCACGCCTGGCCCTCGCGACCGCGAGGAAGTCCAGGACCGGGCGATTCGTCCCCTCAGTCTGGCCGAGTACATTGGCCAGCCGACCGTCCGCGAGCAAATGGAGTTGTTCATCCAGGCCGCCCGTGGTCGCAGCGAATCCCTGGACCACACGCTGATCTTCGGTCCGCCGGGCCTGGGTAAAACCACGCTCGCCAACATCATCGCCCAGGAAATGGGCGTGTCGATCAAAAGCACCTCGGGCCCGGTCCTTGAGCGTCCGGGTGACCTCGCTGCACTGCTGACCAACCTTGAACCTCACGATGTGCTGTTCATCGACGAAATCCATCGGTTGTCGCCGATCGTCGAAGAAGTGCTGTACCCGGCCATGGAAGATTTTCAGCTCGACATCATGATCGGCGAAGGGCCTGCAGCTCGCTCGATCAAGCTTGATCTGCCGCCGTTCACCCTCGTCGGTGCGACTACCCGTGCCGGCATGCTGACTAATCCGTTACGCGACCGTTTCGGGATTGTCCAGCGTCTGGAGTTCTACAGCACCGCCGACCTGGCGACGATTGTCAGCCGTTCGGCGAGCATTCTCGGCTTGCCGCTGGACCCGGAGGGCGCCTTTGAAATCGCCCGCCGTGCCCGTGGCACTCCGCGGATTGCCAACCGTTTGCTGCGCCGCGTGCGGGATTTCGCTGAAGTGCGCGCCAAGGGGCACATCACCAAGCCGATTGCCGACCTGGCCCTGAACCTGCTGGATGTCGACGAACGTGGCTTCGATCACCAGGACCGGCGTCTGCTGTTGACCATGATCGAGAAATTCGACGGTGGCCCGGTGGGGGTGGACAGCCTCGCAGCGGCCATCAGCGAAGAGCGTCACACCATTGAAGACGTGCTGGAGCCGTA
This sequence comes from Pseudomonas sp. 5Vm1k, assembly GCF_056161485.1. Taxonomy (NCBI): domain Bacteria; kingdom Pseudomonadati; phylum Pseudomonadota; class Gammaproteobacteria; order Pseudomonadales; family Pseudomonadaceae; genus Pseudomonas; species Pseudomonas sp. 5Vm1k. The sequence continues at coordinate 184,960 of NZ_JBSPCZ010000006.1, read as the reverse complement.
CCTGATCCAGCAGGGCTATATCATGCGAACCCCACGGGGGAGGGTGGTGACGCGGCACGCCTATCTGCATTTTGGTTTAAACATTCCGTCACGATTGGGCGAGATGCCCGTGGTAGACGAATTTCTCGATGCAGTGGACGATTAATTAACGTTTGCGGGCTGATCGATTGGGGGTTTGTGTGGTCCTAGTGGCTCACATGACGAATCTTTCACTAGAAAGCCGCAGAACAATGAAAAACAGTTGCCTCGCCGGATTGGCAACCTGAGGAGTAAGCACTAGAGTATGCGCGCGCAAAACGGGCTTGAGCCTTTCGCACATCGTTGTCGCGTTTATTACGAGGACACCGATGCGGGCGGCATCGTGTATTACGTTAATTACCTCAAGTTTATGGAACGGGCTCGAACCGAGCGGCTCCGGGAACTGGGCTTTGCCCAATCCCAGCTGGCAGGGGAGGACCTGTTGTTCGTCGTGCATTCCAGCGAAGCGCGTTACCACGCGCCGGCGCGACTGGATGACGAACTGCTGGTAAGCGCTGAAGTAATCGAATTGAACCGTGTCAGCCTGCGCTTTAAACAGCAGGTCAGGCGGGCTACGGATAATGCGCTGCTCTGCGAAGGGCAGTTTTTGGTGGCCTGTGTGCGCACTAACAGTTTGAAACCCCGGGCCATTCCCGAAGCTCTACGTGCGGCCTTTGCCGACGTGAGCGGCGCGGGTACACACTTAAAGCAGGAGATAAAGCGTGGAAGCTAACGTCGTCGACCATTCCTCCATGTGGAGCCTGGTCAGCAATGCCAGCGTTGTGGTGCAGTTGGTAATGCTGATTCTGGTAGCCGCATCGGTAACCTCATGGATCATGATCTTTCAGCGCAGCAACTTGTTGCGTGCCGGTCGGCGTGCCCTGGAGAGCTTTGAAGAGCGCTTCTGGTCGGGTATCGACCTGTCCAAACTCTACCGTCAGGCCGGCAGCAACCCTGATCCGGATTCGGGCGTCGAGCAGATCTTCCGTGCCGGTTTCAAGGAATTCTCCCGTCTGCGCCAGCAGCCAGGCGTTGACCCGGAAGCGGTCATGGAAGGTGTGGCCCGTGCCATGCGCGTGGCCATTTCCCGCGAAGAAGAAAAGCTCGAGCAGAGCTTGCCGTTCCTTGCCACCGTCGGTTCCGTCAGCCCGTACATCGGTTTGTTCGGTACGGTCTGGGGCATCATGAACTCCTTCCGTGGCCTGGCAACTGCCCAGCAAGCGACCCTGGCCACCGTGGCCCCGGGTATCGCCGAAGCACTGGTGGCCACCGCCATCGGCCTGTTCGCAGCTATCCCAGCGGTAATTGCTTACAACCGTTTTGCTGCTCGCAGCGAAACCCTGCTGAGCCGCTACTACACCTTCGCCGACGAATTCCAGGCGATCCTGCACCGCAAAGTGCACACCAGCGAAGAATAAGCAGGTAATTTCCAATGGCTTTAATCGCTCGAGCTCGCAAAAAGCGCAAGCCGGTCGCCGAGATGAACGTAGTGCCTTACATCGACGTGATGCTGGTACTGCTGGTCATCTTCATGGTGACCGCGCCGATGCTCAATCAGGGCGTGAAAGTTGATCTGCCCAAGGTTTCCAGCGAAGCCTTGCCGCAGGACAACAACACCCAGGTCCTGACCATTTCGATCAAGTCTGACAAGACCTATTACTGGAACCTTGGCAGCGAAGTCGACACCGACAAGCAGCAGGACAAGGCCATGACCTTGCCGCAGATGACCAGCGCGGTGACCAAAATCATCAGCGCCGGCAACGAAAACGGCAAGCACACCCAAGTCTTCATTCGTGGCGACAAGACCGTCGACTACGGTTCGGTCATGGGCGCCATGGGCGGATTGCAGAAGGCCGGAGTCGGTAATGTTGGCTTGATTACCGAGGCGCCCTGATGCAGCAACAACGAGAGCCAACAGCCTCGGAAAGCTACTTCTGGCCTAGTGTTTGGGCGATTGGCTTGCACGTGCTGGTTTTCGGCATGCTGTTCGTCAGTTTCGCCATGACGCCTGAGTTGCCGCCGGCCAAGCCGATTGTCCAGGCGACCCTGTACCAGCTGAAATCGAAAAGTCGGGCGACCACCCAGACCAATCAGAAGATTGCGGGTGAAGCGGTGAAGTCTGCTGCGCGTCAAACCGAAGTCGAACAGATGGAACAGAAGAAGGTCGAGCAGGAAGCGGTGAAGGCTGCGGAACAAAAGAAAGAAGAAGCGGCTCAAAAAGCCGAGGAAGCCAAGAAGGCCGACGAGTCCAAGAAGTCTGAGGAAGCGAAAAAGGCTGATGAAGCCAAGAAAGCTGACGAAGCCAAGAAGACCGCCGAAGCCAAAAAGGCTGAAGAGAAACAATTGGCTGATATAGCCAAGAAGAAATCTGAAGAAGAAGCCAAGAAGGCTGCTGAAGAAGAGGCCAAGAAAGCGGCCGCTGAAGAAGCGAAGAAAAAGATCGTCGAAGACGCGAAGAAGAAAGCCGCGGACGACGCCAAGAAGAAAGCTGAAGCTGAAGAGGCGAAGAAGAAAGTCGCCGACGAAGCGAAGAAGAAAGCTGCTGCCGATGCTGCGAAGAAGAAATCGCAGGACGCGGCACGTAAATCTACCGAAGACAAAAAGGCCCAGGCCTTGGCAGATTTGCTTTCCGACACGCCACAGCGTCAGCAGGCGTTGGCCGATGAGCAGGGTGACGAAGTCGCCGGCAGTTTCGATGACCTGATTCGTGCTCGTGCAGCGGAAGGCTGGGCTCGTCCACCTTCGGCACGCAAAGGCATGACGGTCGTGTTGCAGATCGGCATGTTGCCGGACGGTACGGTGACTTCGGTCAGCGTTGCCAAGTCCAGTGGCGATGGTCCGTTCGACGCGTCTGCTGTGGCTGCGGTCAAGAATATTGGACGTTTGACAGAAATGCAGGGAATGAAAACGAGCGATTTCGCTCCGTATCGTTCATTCAAGATGACATTCACACCTGAGGATCTAGCCTTGTGAGAAACCTTCTTCGAGGAATGCTTGTCGTTATCTGCTGCCTGGCAGGGATGGCGGTAGCAGATGAAAAAAACATTCTGGTCACCAGCGGCAGTGATCGGGCTACCCCGATCGCGGTAGTGCCGTTCGGCTTCCAGGGCGGCACCGTCCTGCCGGACGACATGGCCGAAATCATTGGTAACGATCTGCGCAACTCGGGCTACTACTCGCCGATTCCAAAGCAGCAGATGATCAGCCAGCCGAGCCAGGCCAGCGAAATCATCTTCCGTGACTGGAAGGCGATCAGCGCTCAATACATCATGGTCGGTAGCATTGTTCCAGCGGGCGGTCGCCTGCAGGTTCAGTACGCTTTGTTCAACGTCGCCACCGAGCAGCAAGTGCTGACCGGCAGCGTGTCGGGCAGCGTCGATCAGTTGCGCGACATGGCGCACTACATCGCTGACCAGTCGTTCGAAAAGCTCACCGGTATTAAAGGTGCGTTCTCGACACGCCTGCTGTACGTGACGGCCGAGCGTTTCTCCGAGAAGAACACGCGCTACACGCTGCAACGTTCGGACTATGACGGTGCGCGCGCCGTGACTCTGCTGCAATCACGCGAGCCGATCCTGTCGCCGCGTTTCGCACCGGATGGCAAGCGCATCGCTTATGTTTCGTTCGAGCAGAAGCGCCCGCGCATCTTCATGCAGAACATCGATACCGGTCGCCGTGAGCAGATCACCAACTTCGAAGGCCTGAATGGCGCGCCAGCCTGGTCGCCGGATGGCAATCGCCTGGCATTCGTACTGTCGAAAGACGGCAACCCGGACATCTACGTGATGAACCTGGGTTCGCGTCAGATCTCGCGTGTCACCAACGGTCCTGGCATCAACACCGAACCGTTCTGGGGCAAGGATGGTTCGACCATCTATTTCACCTCCGACCGTGGCGGCAAGCCACAAATCTACAAGACCAGCGTCGGTGGTGGCGGTGCGGAACGTGTGACTTTCATCGGTAACTACAACGCAAACCCGAAACTTTCGGCCGATGAAAAGACCCTGGTGATGATTCACCGCCAGGATGGCTTCACTAATTTCAAGGTGGCGGCCCAGGATTTGCAGCGCGGAAGCGTAAAAATCCTCACTGATAGCACTCTGGACGAGTCGCCTACTGTTGCGCCCAACGGCACCATGGTAATCTACGCCACCCGCCAGCAGGGCCGGGGAGTCTTGATGCTCGTGTCCATTAATGGACGCGTAAGGCTCCCGCTTCCTACCGCACAAGGCGAAGTCAGAGAACCTTCCTGGTCCCCTTACCTGAACTGACGCGGCGCTACACGTTTTACTTAACACACTGGGGTTCATTAGGAGTTTCACGATGGAAATGCTGAAGTTTGGTAAATTTGCTGCGCTGGCTCTGGCCATGGCTGTAGCTGTAGGTTGCTCGTCCAAAGGCGGCGACAATGCCGGTGAAGGCGCTGTTGATCCAAACGCTGGTTACGGCGCTAACACTGGTGCAGTTGACGGCTCCCTGAGCGAAGAAGCTGCTCTGCGCGCAATCACCACTTTCTACTTCGAATACGATAGCTCGGACCTGAAGCCAGAAGCCATGCGCGCTCTGGATGTTCACGCTAAAGACCTGAAAGCAAACGGCGCTCGCGTTGTTCTGGAAGGCAACACCGACGAACGTGGTACTCGTGAGTACAACATGGCACTGGGCGAGCGTCGTGCGAAAGCCGTTCAGCGCTACCTGGTACTGCAAGGTGTTTCCCCAGCTCAGCTGGAACTGGTTTCCTACGGCGAAGAGCGTCCAGTTGCTACCGGCAACGACGAGCAGTCCTGGGCTCAAAACCGTCGCGTCGAACTGCGTAAGTAATTCGTCATGCGAACGTGCCGTCGTGCTGTAACTGTTTTGGCTCTCAGTCTCGCACCGCTTGCGGTGTGGGCTGCGGTTCCTGTGGTCGATAACAATTCCGGAAACAATAGCGGGACCAGTTATCCGCCTGCGGGTTACGGTACGAACGGCGCCTATGCCGGGGGAGGGGTTTCGGCCCCTGTCTCGGCACAGGGCGAGCTGTTCAACCAACTGCAATCCATGCAGGAGCAGATCTCACGCCAACAGGGTGTGATCGAAGTTCTGCAAAATGATGTAGCGCGCATGAAGCAAGAGAACCTGGAGCGATACCAGGATCTTGATCGGCGCATAGGATCCGGCGGTGCACCAGCCGCGACTCCTGATAATTCTTCCACCGGTGGCACGTTGAATGCCCCCGGTGCAGCAGCCGCTGCAGGCGCAGGCGCAGGCGCAGGTGCTGGAGCGGTCGCCGCTCAAGCCCCGGCCGCCAGCAGTGAACCGGGTGATCCGGCGAAGGAAAAACTGTATTACGACGCAGCCTTCGACCTGATCAAAGCCAAGGATTTCGACAAGGCCAGCCAGGCTTTCGCCGCTTTCCTACGCAAGTACCCGAACAGCCAATATGCGGGCAATGCCCAGTACTGGTTGGGCGAAGTCAATTTGGCTAAAGGCGATCTGCAAGGTGCAGGTCAGGCGTTTGCCAAGGTTTCGCAGCTGTACCCCAAGCACGCCAAAGTGCCTGACTCGCTGTACAAGCTCGCTGACGTAGAGCGCCGCCTGGGTCATACCGACAAGGTCAAAGGCATTCTGCAGCAGGTGGTGTCCCAATATCCGGGCACTTCCGCCGCTCAGCTGGCTCAACGCGATCTGCAGCGCATGTAAGCCTGTTTGAACCGTTTTGAAGAAACCCGCACTCGTTGCGGGTTTTTTCGTTAGAATTCACGCCCTTTTTCTGAAACACGCTTTTTGGGATTCGCGCGTTGGCGGGGTTCCTTGAAGAGCCTGACGGAGGCGGACAGCCTGTTTAGCTGTTACGCCCGTGGCGACTATGCAAGACACATTGAGAATCACCGAAGTTTTCTACTCGTTGCAGGGTGAAACGCGGACTGCCGGGCTGCCCACTGTTTTTGTGCGCCTGACCGGTTGTCCATTGCGTTGCCAATACTGCGACAGCGCTTACGCGTTCACTGGCGGCACCGTTCGCCCTCTCGACGATATCCTCGAGCAAGTGGCCGGTTTCCGTCCGCGTTACGTCTGTGTCACCGGCGGCGAGCCGTTGGCTCAACCCAATGCCATTCCATTGCTCAAGCAGTTGTGCGACGCCGGTTACGAAGTGTCACTGGAAACCAGTGGTGCTCTCGACATCTCGGCGGTAGATTCCCGGGTCAGTCGCGTCGTCGACCTGAAAACCCCAGGTTCGAAAGAAGCGCACCGCAACCGCTATGAGAACATCGAACTGCTGACGCCCAATGATCAGGTGAAGTTTGTCATCTGCTCGCGGGAAGACTACGACTGGGCCGTGTCCAAGCTGATCCAGTACGGTCTTGATCGACGTGCCGGCGAAGTCCTGTTCTCGCCAAGTCACCATGACCTTAATGCACGGGATCTGGCTGACTGGGTGGTGGCGGACAATTTGCCAGTGCGTCTGCAATTGCAGCTGCACAAATATCTTTGGAATGACGAGCCGGGGCGCTGATATGACTGAACAACTGAACACGACCGAAAAACGCGCGGTGATCCTGCTGTCCGGCGGCCTGGACTCGGCAACCGTCGTGGCCATGGCCCGCGCTGAAGGCTATGCCTGCTACACCATGAGCTTCGACTACGGTCAGCGCTCCCACGCAGAATTGCACGCCGCCGCGCGTGTCGCCCGCGACTTGGGTGTGGTCGAGCACAAGGTGATCGGCCTAAACCTGAACGGTATGGGCGGCTCGGCACTGACCGACACCAGCATCGATATTCCGGAAGCGCCAGGTGAAGGCATTCCGGTGACTTACGTGCCGGCACGCAACACCGTGTTCCTGTCCCTGGCATTGGGCTGGGCCGAAGTGCTTGGCGCCCGTGACATCTTTATAGGTGTGAACGCGGTGGACTACTCCGGTTACCCGGACTGCCGTCCCGAGTTCATCGAGTCCTTCGAGCGTATGGCCAATCTGGCGACCAAGGCTGGTGTGGAAGGTAACGGTTTCCGTATACAGGCGCCGCTGCAAAACCTGAGCAAGGCGCAGATCGTCGAGGCCGGCGTGAAGCTGGGCGTTGATTACGGGCTGACCGTTTCCTGTTATCAGGCGGACGATAAAGGCTATGCGTGCGGCAAATGCGACAGCTGCCGCCTGCGTGCAGAAGGCTTTGCAGCGGCCGGAATCAGTGACCCAACACCTTATTTTTGATTTATTTCAAATTAGGTGTTGAATAGTCCTTAAAAATCAGTATTATACGCGCCACCACACAGCGGGTCGTTAGCTCAGTTGGTAGAGCAGTTGGCTTTTAACCAATTGGTCGTAGGTTCGAATCCCACACGACCCACCATTTTTGTAGCAGTTTTAAAAGTCTGGAAGGCCCACGCAAGTGAGGATTTCCGGATTTTTTTTTGCCCGCGATTTGTGCTCGGCTCAACGCGGGGCTGCACCGCGTGAAGCAGGTCAGAATCATCTTTTGCATCCGCGGGATATTCTGTAGCCTTGCCCGGCTCCAACGTTGTGCCTGATGAATACTAACGCTCCCGGCGGTACCCTCAAGGGGTCCGGAGCCGGGTGTATACTCGACTTTCGCGCGAAAGCGCCCGCAGGTCTTGCGATCATGACGCAAATTTCTGAACGCCTACTGGTTCAAGCTCACCTCGATGCCAAGCAGCCCAAGCCGCTGACCGTCGAAGAAGAGGCTTATTACCGCGCTGCTATTGCCGCCGAGCTCAAGGCTCAGGACGCGGTGCTGGTTGCTCACTTCTATTGCGATCCGGTGATTCAGGCCCTGGCCGAAGAAACCGGCGGCTGCGTCTCCGACTCGCTGGAAATGGCCCGCTTCGGCAATGCCCATCCGGCCAAGACCGTGGTGGTCGCTGGCGTGAAGTTCATGGGCGAGACCGCGAAGATCCTCAACCCCGAAAAACGCGTGCTGATGCCGACCCTGGAAGCGACCTGTTCGCTGGACCTGGGTTGCCCGGTGGACGAGTTCTCGGCGTTCTGCGATCAGCACCCGGAACGCACGGTGGTGGTGTATGCCAACACCTCGGCGGCGGTTAAGGCTCGGGCTGATTGGGTGGTGACTTCAAGCTGCGCGCTGGAGATCGTCGAAAGCCTGATGGATAACGGCGAAACGATCATCTGGGGCCCGGACAAGCACCTGGGCACTTACATCCAGCGCAAGACCGGCGCGGACATGCTGCTGTGGGACGGTGCCTGCATCGTTCACGAGGAGTTCAAGTCCAAGCAGCTCGAAGACATGAAGGCGCTGTACCCGGACGCCGCCATTCTGGTGCACCCGGAGTCGCCGACCTCGGTGATCGAGCTGGCGGACGCTGTCGGTTCCACCAGTCAGTTGATCGCAGCGGCGCAAAGCCTGCCGAACAAGACCCTGATCGTCGCCACTGACCGCGGCATCTTCTACAAGATGCAGCAACTGTGCCCGGACAAGGTCTTCATCGAGGCCCCAACGGCTGGTAACGGTGCTGCGTGCCGCAGTTGCGCGCATTGCCCGTGGATGGCGATGAATACCCTTGAGCGCACGCTCAAGAGCTTGAAGGAAGGGACGAACGAGATCTTTGTTGATCCGGCGTTGATTCCGCAGGCAATTCGGCCGTTGAAGCGGATGCTGGATTTCACCCAGGCGGCGCGGATGAAGTTGGCCGGGAACGCCTGAGTCACAAAAAAACTGTGGGAGCGGGCTTGCTCGCGAAAGCGGTGTTTCAGTCGCTGTAAATGTCGACTGATAGACCGCCTTCGCGAGTAAGCCCGCTCCCACATTGATTTTTGTATGGCTGGATTACTTGGTTTTCTTCGGGATTCGCACAAGCTGCGTATTCGAGTATATGTCATGCCAGCTGCGCTTCTGCTTATCGAACAGCGGCCAGAGAAACCCCAGGCCCACGCACAGCCAAGACCCGATCGACACCACAAACCGCAACAACGCCTGCCACAGGCTGATGGACGAGCCATCGGCATTCTGCACCCGGATACCCCACACCTGCATGCCCAGGGTCTGGCCGGACCAGGTCCAGAACTTGGCGAAGAAACCGAACAGCACGAAAAACAGCACCGTCGACAGCAACGGATCGCCGTCCAGCGCCCCGGCTTCGGTCAGGGTGCGCATCTTGTCTTCGCCGATGATCGCCATCTGGATCATCTTGTAAACGCCACTGGTGACGATCAGCAGGGCGGTGCACAACAGGAAGTCATAGAACATCGCTGCCAGGCGACGACCCAAGGTGGCGGCGGGAAAGTCGCCCTGGGGTTTGAGCAGGTGTTTCGACATGGCAGCCTCTGGCGGAAAAAGAAGCCATTTTACGGATTTACGCGCACAAAAAAGCCCCTGATGTCAGCATCAGGGGCTTTTTCGTTACAGAAGGTTAGGCTTCTGCTTGTACTTCGTCAGCCTGCATGCCTTTCTGGCCTTGCACAGCGACGAAAGTCACTTTCTGGCCTTCTTTAAGGCTCTTGAAGCCGTTGCCCTGGATGGCGCGGAAATGCACGAACAGATCCGGACCGCTTTCGGGAGTGATAAAACCAAAACCTTTCTCGTCGTTAAACCACTTGACGGTACCGCTCTGACGTTGGGACATTTCTTATTTCCTTTGACGCAAAAATTAATGACAGTCTCTTTCTCATGAAAGAGTACTGGGGCTGGTTGCAGGAGAGTAAGAAGACGTCGAACGGGATGTAGCTAACTTGTAGGCTACTGCCCAGGTCACGATTCCAAGCGACCCATGCAAACACAGTGAACAAACTCTACGCCAACTAGCCAATAAAAAACAAGCCCCTGTGAGGGGCCCGGTTTTACTCAGGTTGGTGGCTGTTAGTCGGTCCACTAGTGCGGGCTTATACGATGGCGCTGTTCAATTGTTTTCGATCGTTATAAGCCAAGTTCATTATCGAACGGTTGCACTGTTTTATGGCGGTTGCGTTACAGATTAGTGCACTGTTAACGCAACCCCGTTACTTATAGAAACAGTCAATCAACCGCGATAGTAGCGTTGTGGAACAAATGGCATTTTGCTTACAAGCAAAGGCACCTTTTTCCCACGAACAATTGCCCAAACCGGCGTATCGAGAGCGATATAAGCACTGTCGACGTAACCCATGGCCAGAGGACCACCCAGGGTCGGCCCGAAGCCGCCGCTGCACACGCTGCCGATGATCTCGCCGGCTTCGTTGACGATCTCCGCGCCTTCACGCACCGGCGTGCGTTCTTGCGGCAGCAGGCCAACGCGCTTGCGGCTGACTCCGCCTTGTTGTTGAGCGAACACTGCTTCAGCGCCCGGGAAGCCGCCCGCCCGCGCACCATCGGCACGACGCGGCTTGGAGATGGCCCACAGCAGACTCGCTTCGATCGGCGTGGTCTGGGTGTTCATGTCGTGGCCGTAGAGGCACAGGCCGGCTTCCAGGCGTAGGGAGTCGCGAGCGCCGAGGCCGATGGCAGCCACTTCCGGTTCGGCCAGCAGGGCGCGAGCCAGGGCTTCGGCATTGGCGGCCGGCACAGAGATTTCGAAACCGTCTTCGCCGGTGTAGCCCGAACGACTGACAAAGCAGTCCACGCTCAGCAATTTCACGCGGGCGAACTGCATGAAGGTCATTTTCGATACTTCAGGCGCCAGACGAGCGAGCACGGTCACGGCGGCCGGACCTTGCAACGCCAGCAACGCGCGCTCTTCGAACAGCGGCTCAATCGTGCACTGATCGCCGATGTGCTGGCGCAAGTGTGCGAGGTCCTGATCCTTGCAAGCGGCGTTGACCACCAGGAACAGTTCGTCGTTACCGAGGTTGGCGACCATCAGGTCGTCGAGAATGCCGCCGGTCTCGTTGGTGAACATTGCGTAACGCTGCATGCCCACCGGCAAGTCGATGATGTCCACCGGCACCAGAGTTTCCAGGGCCTTGGCGGCATTGGCGCCGGTCAGGCGGATCTGGCCCATGTGCGAGACATCGAACAATCCGGCCTGCTCACGGGTGTGCTGGTGTTCTTTCATCACGCCCAATGGGTATTGCACCGGCATGTCATAGCCGGCGAACGGCACCATGCGCGCGCCGAGTTCGATGTGCAGTGCGTGCAACGGGGTTTTCAGCAATTGTTCGGTGGACATATTCAGCTCCTGAAAAAGTGTGCAGATGCCAATGCGCGCGCATCAGCACTCGATAATGTTGACCGCCAAACCGCCACGGGCGGTTTCCTTGTATTTGCTTTTCATGTCGGCGCCGGTCTGGCGCATGGTGCGGATGACCTTGTCGAGGGAGACGAAATGCTGACCGTCGCCGCGCAGGGCCATGCGCACCGCATTGATCGCTTTCACCGAGCCCATGGCGTTACGCTCGATGCACGGCACTTGCACCAGCCCGCCAATCGGGTCGCAGGTCAGGCCGAGGTTGTGTTCCATGCCGATTTCCGCAGCGTTTTCCACTTGTTGCACGCTGCCGCCGAGGACTTCGCACAAGGCGCCGGCCGCCATCGAGCAGGCGACGCCGACTTCACCCTGACAACCGACTTCAGCGCCGGAGATCGAGGCGTTTTCTTTATAAAGAATGCCGATGGCTGCTGCGGTCAGCAGAAAGCGCACGACGCCGTCTTCGTTGGCACCGGGGATGAAGCGCATGTAGTAATGCAATACGGCCGGGACGATCCCCGCTGCACCGTTTGTGGGCGCAGTGACGACGCGTCCGCCATTGGCGTTTTCTTCGTTGACCGCCAGGGCGTAGAGGTTGACCCAGTCCAGCACCGACAGCGGGTCGCGCAATGCCGATTCCGGGTTTTTGCACAGTTGCCGATGCAGAGCAGCGGCACGGCGCTTGACCTTCAAGCCTCCGGGCAGGATGCCTTCGTTGCGGCAACCGGCGGCGACGCAGTCCTGCATCACTTGCCAGATATTCAGTAGTCCGGCGCGGGTTTCCGCTTCCGGGCGCCAGGCGCTTTCATTGGTCAACATCACCTGGCTGATCGACAAGCCGTAGGTGGTGCAGTGAGTGAGCAAGTCCTTGGCGCTTTTGAACGGGAAGGTCAGCGGTGTGGCGTCTTCAACGATACGGTCGGCGCCAGCGGCGTCTTCATCGACAACGAAACCGCCGCCGACCGAGTAGTACTCGCGGCTGCGAATCTGTATGCCGGCGGCATCGAAGGCGCGAAAGATCATGCCGTTGGGGTGATAGGCCAACGGTTTGCGAATCATCGCCAGGTGTTCTTTTTCGTTGAACGCAATGCTGTGTTCACCGAGCAGGTTCAGGCGACCGTTACCGCGAATTTCTTGCAGGCGGGCGGCGACGGTTTCGGTGTTCACGGTGTCCGGGTGTTCGCCTTCCAGGCCGAGCAACACAGCCTTGTCACTGCCGTGGCCCTTGCCGGTGGCGCCGAGCGAGCCGTAGAGCTCGACTTTGACGCAGGCGGTTGCGGCCAGCAGCCCTTCACGGCGCAGACCTTCGGCGAAACGCGCAGCAGCACGCATCGGGCCAACGGTGTGGGAGCTGGAGGGGCCGATACCAATCTTGAACAGGTCGAACACGCTTAACGACATGAGTTGTTCTCCGGTTTCTTGTTATAGGAGTTCGCGGAATCTGGGACTTTGCACGGTCCCCTGTGGGAGCGGGCTTGCTCGCGAATGCGGTAGGTCAGGCAACATTGAGGTGACTGATCCACCGCATTCGCGAGCAAGCCCGCTCCCACAAGGGGTAATGCGGTGGGGCGGATTAACCGCCCCACACAGTTTTAAGCGTAGCTTTCGATCGACGGGCAGGCGCAAACCAGGTTGCGATCGCCAAACACGTTGTCGACGCGACCGACCGGTGGCCAGTATTTGCCTTCGATCAGCGATGCAACCGGGTAAACCGCTTGTTCACGGCTATACGGATGCGTCCACTCGCCAACGATTTCCGCCGCAGTGTGCGGAGCGTTTTTCAACGGGTTGTCGTCCTTGTCCAGCGTGCCGTTTTCCACTGCGCGGATTTCTTCGCGGATGCGGATCATGGCGTCGCAGAAGCGGTCCAGTTCTTCCTTGGATTCGCTTTCGGTCGGCTCGATCATCAGCGTGCCGGCGACCGGGAACGACATGGTCGGGGCGTGGAAGCCGAAATCGATCAGGCGTTTGGCGACGTCATCGACGCTGATGCCGCTGCTGTCTTTCAGCGGACGCAGGTCGAGGATGCATTCGTGCGCGACCAGGCCGTTGCTGCCGGTGTAGAGCACTGGGTAATGCTCTTCGAGGCGACGGGAAATGTAGTTGGCGTTCAGGATCGCCAGTTGCGAAGCGCGTTTCAGACCGGCGCCGCCCATCATGCGGATGTACATCCAGGTGATCGGCAAAATGCTCGCGCTGCCAAACGGTGCGGCGCAGACCGCGCCTTCCTTGCGTTCCATCTGGGCATGGCCCGGCAGGAACGGCGTCAGGTGCGATTTCACGCCAATCGGGCCAACGCCCGGGCCGCCACCGCCGTGCGGAATGCAGAAGGTTTTGTGCAGGTTCAGGTGACTCACGTCGCCGCCGAACTTGCCCGGCGCGCAGAGGCCGACCATCGCGTTCATGTTGGCGCCGTCGATGTACACCTGGCCGCCGTGGTCATGAATGATGCCGCAGATTTCGCGGATGCCTTCTTCGAACACGCCGTGGGTCGACGGGTAGGTGATCATCAGCGCGGCGAGGTGTTCGCGGTGCTCGATGGCTTTGGCGCGCAGGTCTTCGATATCAACGTTGCCACGGGCATCGCACGCGGTCACGACCACGCGCATGCCGGCCATGTTGGCGGTGGCCGGGTTGGTGCCGTGAGCCGAGGACGGGATCAGGCAGATGTCGCGGCGGTCTTCGCCACGGCTCTGGTGATAGGCACGAATCGCCAGCAGGCCAGCGTATTCACCTTGCGAACCCGCGTTCGGTTGCAGCGAGATCGCGTCGTAACCGGTCGCGGCGCAGAGCATCGCTTCCAGTTCGTCGGTCAGTTGCTGGTAACCGGCGCTTTGCGCGGCCGGAGCGAACGGGTGCAGCGCACCGAATTCAGCCCAGGTCACCGGGATCATTTCGCTGGCGGCGTTGAGTTTCATGGTGCACGAACCCAACGGGATCATGGTGCGATCCAGCGCCAGGTCCTTGTCGGCGAGCTTGCGCAGGTAGCGCATCAGCTCGGTTTCCGAGTGGTAACGGTTGAACACCGGGTGGCTGAGGATCGGCGATTGACGCACCAGCGCGGCTGGAATAGTCGCTTGAACCGAAGCGGCGAGGGCGGCGAAGTCTGGCAGCGACTTGCCGTCGGCCAGCAGGGCCCACAGGGTTTCCACGTCGGCTTGCGAAGTGGTTTCGTCGAGGGACAGGCCCAGACGTTCGGCATCCACGACGCGCAGGTTGATTTGTTTAGTACGTGCTTTGTCGTGCAGAGCGGCAGTTTGGGCGCCGGTCTTGATCGTCAGCGTGTCGAAGAAGTTTTCTTGCTCGACGTTCAGACCGATGGCTTTCAGGCCTTGGGCCAGAATCGCGGTCAGGTGATGCACGCGATTGGCGATCTGCGTCAGTCCTTTCGGACCGTGGTACACGGCGTACATGCTGGCGATGTTAGCCAGCAGTACTTGCGCGGTGCAGATGTTCGACGTGGCTTTCTCGCGGCGGATATGTTGCTCGCGGGTCTGCATCGCCAGGCGCAGGGCCGGCTTGCCGAAACGGTCCACGGAGACACCGACCAGACGGCCCGGCATGTCACGTTTGAACGCGTCTTTCGTCGAGAAATACGCCGCGTGCGGGCCACCGAAGCCCAGCGGCACACCGAAGCGTTGCGCACTGCCGATGGCCACGTCGGCACCGAACTCGCCCGGCGGGGTGAGCACGGTCAGCGCCAGCAGGTCAGCGGCCACCGCGACCAGTGCGTTGGCAGCGTGGAAGCGTTCGGTCAGTTCGCGGTAGTCGAACACGTCACCGTTGCTTGCCGGGTATTGCAGCAGCGCGCCGAAGAACGGCGTCACGTCAGTCAGTTCGAGTTCGTCGCCGACCACCACGTCGATGCCCAACGGCTCGGCACGGGTGCGCAATACGTCGAGGGTTTGCGGGTGGCAATGCACGGAAGCGAAGAACGCGTGGCTGCCCTTGTTCTTG
The DNA here is from genome assembly GCF_056161485.1 of Pseudomonas sp. 5Vm1k. NCBI lineage: Bacteria > Pseudomonadati > Pseudomonadota > Gammaproteobacteria > Pseudomonadales > Pseudomonadaceae > Pseudomonas > Pseudomonas sp. 5Vm1k. The sequence continues at coordinate 169,872 of NZ_JBSPCZ010000006.1, read as the reverse complement.
CTCAGGCGTTTGCAGAAGGTCATCGCCTCGGCAGCGGCGGTGGCTTCATCCAGCAAGGATGCGTTGGCGATCGGCAGACCGGTGAGGTCGCTGATCAAGGTCTGGAAGTTCAACAGCGCTTCGAGACGGCCCTGGGAAATTTCTGGTTGGTACGGCGTGTACGCGGTGTACCAGGCCGGGTTTTCCAGCAGGTTGCGCAGGATCGGCGACGGCGTGTGCGTGCCGTAGTAGCCCTGGCCGATGAAGGTCTTGAACAGCTGGTTTTTGCCGGCGATGGACTTGATCAAGGCCAAGGCATCGGCTTCGCTCAGGCCGTCTTCGAGGCCGAGTACGCTGGTGCCCTTGATGCTGTCCGGGATGACGCTGGCGCTCAGGGCTTCCAGCGAGTCGAAACCGAGGCTGTTGAGCATGGCTTGCTCATCGCCGGAACGCGGGCCGATGTGGCGGGCGATGAATTCGTTGGCGGTCGAAAGGTTTACTTGAGTCATGTCAGCGCTCCTCAGGCTTCGGCGTTGGCTTTGATCAGACGGTCGTAAGCGTCCTGATCCAGCAGTTTGGCGACAGCCGACGCGTCGGTTGGCTGGAAGCGGAAGAACCAGCCTTCGCCCAGCGGATCTTCGTTAACCAGCTCAGGGCTGCTGTCGAGTGCCGGGTTCACTTCCAGCACTTCACCGTCGAGCGGCATGTACACACCGCTGGCGGCTTTTACCGATTCCACGGTGGCGGCTTCAGCGCCTTTGTCGTAGGACTGCAGCTCAGGCAGTTGTACGAAAACCACGTCGCCCAAGGCGTTCTGCGCGAAAGCGGTGATGCCGACTGTGACGCTGCCGTCAGCTTCGGTGCGCAGCCATTCGTGATCTTCAGTAAAACGCAACTCGCTCATGGAAACTCCTAAGGGGGCCAGACTCGTCTGGTGGACGCGATTGAATGCTTGGGCTAAAGCCCTTCTTTATAGGTGGTTACTAAGCAAGATTGCGGCCAATCTTATTAATTCGTTATAAATCAATAGATTAGGGGGTTGCGAGGCGCAAGCGAATTGAATGGCTGTAGCGAAATCGCTACAGCGCGGAGCAAAGAAAAAAGCGTAATGGGATCAAAGCCTTGCACAGCGGTGATCATAAGAGGGTGTAGCGATATCATTCCGCTGTAGCGCTTTCAGTACAGATGAAGGTCGCTTTTAAACAGGTTTTCAGGCCGGGCACAAAACCTGTGGGAGCGGGCTTGCTCGCGAATGCGGTGGGTCAGTCAAATCAATACCAACTGACCTACCGCATTCGCGAGCAAGCCCGCTCCCACATTTCTACGGCTTGTTTGGGATGCCGTACTTACGCAACCGATGGGCAATCGCCGTGTGGGAAGTCTGCAACCGACTGGCCAGTTGCCGGGTCGAGGGATAGCTGACGTAGAGTTTTTCCAGCAGGGTTTTCTCGAACTCCTCCATGGCCTGTTCGAGGCTATCCACTTCGCTGTCACTTTGCCGCGCCACCGAGGTGCCGGCGATGTCGAGGTCGCCGATGTCCACCAGGCTGCTTTCGCAAATCGCAGCGGCGCGGAAGATCACGTTTTGCAGTTGCCGCACATTGCCCGGCCAGCGGTTGCCCAGCAGTGCCGGGTAGGTGCCTGGCGCCAGGCGACAGACCGGGCGCTGGATCTGCGCGCAGGCCTGCTGCATGAAATAACGGGCCAGCAGCAAAATGTCCTGGCCGCGTTCACGCAGCGGCGGGACTTCGACGTTGAGCACGTTGAGGCGATAGAACAGGTCTTCGCGGAAGGTGCCTTCGCTGACCATTTTTTCCAGGTCGCGGTGGGTCGCGCTAAGGATGCGCACGTTGACCTTGACCTCTCGATCACCGCCCACGCGACGGAAGCTGCCGTCGTTCAAAAAGCGCAGTAATTTCGCCTGCAAGTACGGTGACATCTCACCGATCTCATCGAGAAACACCGTGCCCTGGTTGGCCAGTTCCATCAGTCCCGGTTTACCGCCCCGTTGCGCGCCGGTGAAGGCGCCGGGTGCATACCCGAACAGTTCGCTTTCGGCGAGGTTCTCTGGCAATGCTGCGCAGTTCAACGCCAGGAACGGTGCACTGTGCCGCGCACTGATGGCGTGACAGGCCCGGGCCACCAGTTCTTTACCAGTGCCAGTTTCGCCCTGGATCAGCAGCGGCGCATCAAGGGCGGCGACCCGTTGGGCACGAGCCTTGAGCGTGCGGATCGCCGGGGATTCACCGAGCAGCGCATCGAAACCTTCAGCGTGGTCGTGGTGCAGGGCCGAGAGGCGTTCGCCAATGCGGTTCGGCTGATACAGCGTCAGCAGGGCGCCGGCGTCGGTGATCGGCGTGGCGTCCAGCAACAGGGTCTGGCCGTCGACGGTGATTTCGCGCAGCGGCAGGCGAAAACCGTTTTCCAGCAAGGCATCGAGCAGTGCTGGGTCGGCAAACAGTTCGGCGATGCTTTCCCCGGCGGGTTCACGGCCGTACAGGGCAATCAGCGCCGGGTTGGCCAGCAGCACTTTGCCGGCGCTGTCCAACGCCAGGACCGGGTCGGTCATGGCTGCAAGCAACGCGTCGAGCTGCAAGTGCCGGCGCTGGCCGGGCAGGATGTCGACCACCGTCATCGCCTGCACGCCACGCACGCTGAGCAAGGCGTCGCGCAGTTCTTCGAGCACTTCCGGACTCAAGGTCGGGGCGTCGATGTAGACGTTCGGCGGCACCATTTCCACCGCATCCAGATTGAGATTGCGCCCACCGAGCAAGGCCAGGACTTCCTGGGTAATGCCGACGCGGTCGATGAAGCTGACGTGGATACGCATGGGACGGTTTTTGGTTCTGGAGTGCGGAGGGTGGCAAGTATGCCTTGGTGGAGGGCTGGGGTGAAATCTTGAGATTCAGGTTGGGGTTGAAAGCCACCCCTCTCCCCAAAGGGGAGAGGGGGAAAGGGGGCCGATCTCTGTTGCTTTCAAGTCCTGAGTTCGACTTGATATTTCAGGTCGATGTAGCTCGAACATGCAACTCGGTCAGTTCCTTCTCCCCTCTGGGGAGAGGGTTAGGGTGAGGGGTGGCCTCAGGATTCACTCCAAATGTTCAGGTTTCACCGGATCACCCGATTTCATGTCCAGCTGCACTCGCACATCTTCAAACATCGCATCGTAGTGCTTGTGCACCGAGCCAATGCTGCTATGGGTCTTGGGCACCCCGTATTTCTCGGCAATGTGCGTCACGTTGCTGGCGAAGTTGTAGGCCTGGTCCTTGGGCAGAAAGAATGACTCGTTCATGTCCTTACCCTGGATGCTGCCATGCAACGTGAACTGCATGCCTTTGCCTCCTTCGGGGTCCTGGGTGACTTCATAGTCAAGGCACAGGTTGTAGCTGACATCGTCGTCGTTCAGCGCGTGGCGCTCGAAGTGCAAGTGACCCGGTTCAAACGTGGCCATAGGCGTCTCTCCTTATAAATAAGTAATGCCAGGTGTCGCCGTGCTGATGCGCGTGCCGGCCTTGCCCTGGACGATGGCTTCGATGTCCGAGAGTGAACCGATGACCGCGACTTTGCCAGTATTGCGGGCGAACTCGCACGCAGCCTGGACCTTCGGGCCCATGGAACCGGCGGCGAAGCCGAGTTTTTCCATGGCGTCAGGGTGGGCCTGGGCGATGGCTTTCTGGGTCGGTTTGCCGAAATCGATGAACGCGGCGCTGACGTCGGTGGCGATCACCAGCAGATCGCTTTCCAGTTGTTCGGCCAGCAGCGCCGAGCACAGGTCTTTGTCGATCACCGCTTCCACGCCTTCGAGTTTACCGCTGGCGCCGTACATCGTTGGAATGCCGCCACCACCAGCGCAGATCACGATGCTGCCCTTGTCCAGCAGCCACTTGATCGGGCGGATTTCGAAGATGCGTTTGGGCCGTGGGCTGGCGACTACGCGGCGATATTTGTCGCCATCCGGGGCAATCGCCCAGCCTTTTTCGGCGGCGAGTTTTTCTGCTTCAGCTTTTGTGTACACCGGGCCGATGGGTTTGCTCGGGTTCTGGAACGCCGGGTCATTCGCATCGACTTCGACTTGCGTCAGCAGCGTGGCGAACGGCACTTCGAAGTCCAGCAGGTTGCCCAGTTCCTGTTCGATGATGTAGCCGATCATGCCTTCGGTTTCGGCGCCGAGCACGTCCAGCGGGTAGGGCGACACCGAGGTGTAGGCCGCCGCTTGCAGCGACAGCAGGCCGACTTGCGGGCCATTGCCGTGGGCGATGACCAGTTGGTTGCCGGGGTAGATCCTGGCGATCTGTTCGGTGGCGACGCGGATGTTGGCGCGTTGATTGTCCGCGGTCATGGGTTCACCACGGCGGAGCAGGGCGTTACCGCCCAGGGCGACGACGATACGCATAATGCAGTCCTTCTACAGAGAGCGGGCTAACGACTCGGTCTACTGTGGGAGCGGGCTTGCTCGCGAAAGCGGTGTATCAGTCGCCATCAATGTTGCCTGACACACCGCATTCGCGAGCAAGCCCGCTCCCACATTGACCGTGTTTCGTCAGTGGGAGGCTTTTAGATATCCGCCAACGCCGACACCAGAATTGCCTTGATGGTGTGCATGCGGTTTTCCGCTTGCTCGAAGGCGATGTTGGCCGGGGATTCGAAAACTTCTTCGGTCACTTCGACGCCATTGGCCAGGTGCGGATAACGCGCGGCGATGTCTTTGCCGACCTTGGTTTCGCTGTTATGGAACGCCGGCAGGCAGTGCATGAATTTCACGCGCGGGTTGCCCGAGGCTTTCATCATCGCGGTGTTGACCTGGTACGGCAGCAATTGCTCGATGCGTTCGTCCCATGCTTCCACCGGCTCACCCATCGACACCCAGATATCGGTGTGGATGAAGTCCACGCCCTTGACCGCTTCTTTCGGGTCTTCGGTGATGGTGATGCGTGCGCCGCTTTCTTCGGCGAAGGCTTTGCATTGGGCAATGAAGTCAGCGTGTGGCCACAGGGCTTTCGGCGCGGCGATGCGCACGTCCATACCCAGTTTTGCGCCGATCATCAGCAGCGAGTTACCCATGTTGTAGCGGGCATCGCCGAGGTAGGCGTAACTGATTTCATGCATCGGCTTGTCGCTGTGCTCACGCATGGTCAACACGTCGGCGATCATTTGGGTTGGGTGGAATTCAGCAGTCAAACCGTTGAACACTGGCACGCCAGCGAACTTGGCCAGCTCTTCGACGATTTCCTGTTCGAAGCCACGGTACTCGATGGCGTCGAACATCCGGCCCAGTACGCGGGCGGTGTCTTTCATGCTTTCTTTGTGGCCGATCTGCGACGACACCGGGTCGATGTAGGTGACGTGGGCACCCTGGTCGTGGGCCGCGACTTCGAAGGCGCAGCGGGTGCGGGTCGAGGTTTTTTCGAAAATCAGCGCGATATTTTTGCCTTGCAGGTGCGCACGCTCGGTGCCGGTGTACTTGGCACGCTTGAGATCACGGGACAGGTCGATCAGGTAGTTGAGCTCGCGAGTGGTGTGGTGCATCAAGCTCAGCAGGCTGCGGTTGCGCATATTAAAAGCCATGTTGGATCTCCTTGGGTTTCGGTTATCCCCCGGCCTCACGCTTTATAAGGGCGAGGCCGGGCGCAAAAAATTAATAGTCGATAGGGTCGCGAATGATCGGGCAGGTCATGCAGTGGCCGCCGCCGCGACCGCGACCGAGTTCGCCGGCACTGATGGTGATGACTTCCACGCCAGCCTTGCGCAGCAGGGTATTGGTGTAGGTGTTGCGGTCGTAGCCAATCACCACGCCCGGTTCCAGGGCCACCACGTTGTTGCCGTCGTCCCACTGCTCGCGCTCGGCGGCGAAGCTGTTGCCGCCGGTTTCCACCACGCGCAATGCTTTGAGATTGAGGGCGGCGGCCACGGTGTCGAGGAAATTGGTTTCTTCGCGGCGGATGTCGATGCCACCCGGTTTGCTGTCGTCAGGACGCAGGGTGAAGGCAACGATCTGGCTCACCACTTCCGGGAAAATCGTTACCAGATCGCGGTCGCAGAAGCTGAACACCGTGTCCAGGTGCATCGCTGCGCGGGATTTCGGCAGACCGGCAACGATCACCCGTTCCACGGCGTTGTGCTTGAACAGGTTCAGCGCCAGTTGGCCGATGGCCTGACGGGATGAGCGTTCGCCCATGCCGATCAATACCACGCCGTTGCCAATCGGCATCACGTCGCCACCTTCGAGCGTCGAGTTACCGTGTTCCTGATCCGGGTCGCCGTACCAGACCTGAAAGTCAGCGTTGGTAAACTCCGGATGGAATTTGTAGATGGCGCTGGCCAGCAGGGTTTCCTGACGACGTGCTGGCCAATGCATCGGGTTCAGCGTCACGCCACCGTAGATCCAGCAAGTGGTGTCACGGGTGAACTGGGTGTTGGGCAGTGGCGGCAGAATGAAGCTGGAGTGGCCGAGGAAGTCGCGGAACATCTCGATGGTCCTGCCGCCGAAACTGGTCGGCAGGTCATCGGCCGATACACCGCCAATCAGGTACTCGGCGATTTTGCGCGGCTCCAGGCTGCGCAGCCATGAACCGACTTCGTTGACCAGACCCAGGCCCACGGTGTTGGCGGTGATCTTGCGGTCCAGAATCCAGTCCAGCGCTTCTGGGATAGCGACGATGTCGGTCAGCAGGTTGTGCATTTCCAGCACGTCGACGTTGCGCTCGCGCATCTTGGTGACGAAATCGAAATGGTCACGCTTGGCTTGGGCGACCCACAGCACATCGTCGAACAGCAGTTCGTCGCAGTTATTCGGGGTCAGCCGCTGGTGGGCCAGGCCTGGGGAGCAAACCATCACTTTGCGCAGTTTGCCGGCTTCGGAATGTACGCCGTACTTCACTTTTTCCGTGGTCATTACAGTGATCCTCCAGAGGTAAACAATCAGCTATTACAGAGTCAGGAAACCGGCATACAGCCCGTAAGCCGCGACCAAGGCGCCGACGACGACGGCGGCGAAAATCAGTTTCTCGACAGTGGTGAAAACCGGTTTGCCGACTTCCATCTTGGCCTTGGCGAACAGGATCGCGCCGGGGGCGTAGAGCAAGGCGGACAGCAGCAGGTATTTGATGCCGCCGGCATACAGCAGCCAGACCGCGTAGATCACCGCGATGCCACCGATGATCAGGTCTTTCTTGCGCTCGGCCAGGGCGTTTTCATAGGTTTCTCCGCGTACCGCCAGCAGCAGGGCATAGGCTGCCGACCACAGGTACGGCACCAGAATCATCGAGGTGGCGAGGTAGATCAGCGACAGGTAAGTGCTGGCCGAGAACAGGGTAATGATCAGGAACACCTGCACCATCGCGTTGGTCAGCCACAGCGCATTGACCGGCACGTGATTGGCGTTTTCCTTGCGCAGGAACGCCGGCATGGTGTGGTCCTTGGCGGCGGCAAACATGATCTCCGCACACAGCAGCACCCACGACAGTAATGCGCCGAGCAGCGAAATGATCAGACCGACGCTGATCAGCACCGCGCCCCAATGACCGACCACGTGTTCCAGCACCGCCGCCATCGACGGGTTCTGCAACTTGGCCAGTTCCGGTTGGGTCATGATCCCGAGGGACAACACGTTCACCAGCACGAGGAACAACAGCACGGTGATGAAACCGATCACGGTCGCTTTACCGACGTCGCTACGTTTTTCCGCCCGGGCCGAGAAGATGCTCGCGCCTTCGATGCCGATAAACACCCAGACGGTGACCAGCATCATGTTGCGCACCTGGTTCATCACACTGCCCAGGCTGGTGTTTTTGGCGCCCCAGATGTCGGCGGTGAAGATGTCCAGTTTGAACGCGAACACCGCGATCAACACAAACAGCAGCAGCGGCACGACCTTGGCGACGGTGGTCACCAAGTTGATGAACGCCGCTTCCTTGATCCCGCGCAGTACCAGGAAGTGCACCGCCCAGAGCAGCACTGACGCGCCAATCACCGCCGCGACAGTGTTGCCTTCGCCGAAGATCGGAAAAAAGTAGCCGAGGGTACTGAACAGCAACACGAAGTAACCGACGTTGCCCAGCCAGGCGCTGATCCAGTAACCCCACGCAGACGAGAAGCCCATGTAGTCGCCGAAACCGGCCTTGGCGTAGGCGTAGACACCGCCGTCCAGGTCAGGTTTGCGGTTGGCCAGGGTTTGAAATACGAAGGCGAGGGTCAGCATGCCGACCGCCGTAATAGCCCAACCAATCAACACCGCGCCGACGTCTGCACTGGCGGCCATGTTCTGCGGCAAGGAAAAGATCCCGCCACCAATCATTGAGCCGACAACCAGCGCGACGAGTGCGCCTAGTCTTAGTTTTCCGGGAGATTCAGACATTGCATGACTCCAATGCAGGAGAAGAGAGGCAACAGATTAAATCTGTTAACTGTTCAATCAGCTGACATAGATCAGTGCATGGGCACATTCCATTGTTAATGAAAGACTTATGAACTTTTCGCGGGCATAACTGTATTGCTGGAAAAGCCCGGTGCAGACGCCTCCAGCAGATCAGGCGGGAATAACGCATATTGCATTGAGTTTTTGAAGCTAGTTCGTTTTGGCGAATTCGCAACTTTTTGGCGTCTGTTTTCAGTACAGAATTGATTTATCTCGATTGACACACAAAACTGCTATATGCCGATTCGCATAGAGTGATCGGTTATAAATAAAAGACGTAATAGGTTGTTAGTTATTGAACGTTATTGCGCGTTATCTATTTAGATAAATTAATCCATTGGGGGGCTGTCGCTATGAGGTTGCTGCTGGCGTATCGACCACCTTACGACTGGGTCGCCATGTTGGGTTTCTTGTCGGCGCGGGCGATTGCCGGGATGGAGACGGTGGTCGATGGCGTCTATTCACGCAGCATCGGCTTGCACGGTGCTCACGGCATGTTTTCGATCAAGCCGGGCGGCGTTAATGCGCTGGAGGTGACGCTGGATTTTCCGGACCCGAGCGCCGTGCCCGAGATCGTGACGCGGTTGCGGCGGATGTTTGATCTGGATGCTGACTTGCCTGTGATCCATCGACAATTGGCGACTGATCCATTGATGGCGCGCCTGATTGCCCGGCGTCCGGGATTGCGCGTGCCGGGGACGTGGGACGGACTGGAACTGGCGATTCGCGCGGTGTTGGGGCAGCAGATCACCGTGAGCGCGGCGATCAAACTGGCGGGCAAATTAATCGCGCAGTATGGCGATCCGTTGGGTTCACCGCTGCCGGGATTGACCCATGTGTTTCCTGAAGCAGCGGTGTTGGCGGCGGCGGATCTGGCGACATTGGGCATGCCGAAAAGCCGTGGGCGGACGCTATCGGGAGTAGCGCAGGCGTTGCTCGATGATCCGTTGTTGTTTGAACCGGGTCGCGAGGGCGGCGTGGCGCGGTCGTTGGCGTTGCACGGGATTGGCGACTGGACGGCGCAGTACATTGCGTTGCGGCAGTTGCGGGAAATGGATGCGTTTCCGTCGGGGGATGTGGGGTTGATCAATGCGTTGGCGGCGCTGGAGGGTGAGTCGGTGACGGCGCGGGATTTGTTGCAGCGGGCTGAGGCGTGGCGGCCGTTTCGGGGTTATGCGGCGCAGCTTTTGTGGACATCGTTGAGTCGGGCTGATTGAGTGGATCCGGAAGGATGGGTGGCTGTTATGGCCCCTTCGCGAGCAAGCCCGCTCCCACAGTGGACCGGGTTTTCCTGGAGGAATGCGATCCACTGTGGGAGCGGGCTTGCTCGCGAAAGCTATCTGAAAATCACCACCACTGCGCGCGATGGGCACCCAATTCAGACGCCGGCAGTGTCCATTGCAACGGCGTCCCGGTGATCTTCAGCGGAACATGCAACCGATGCGCCGGTCCCCAAGGCGTTTGCTCAACCAACAACCCTTGATCGCTCTCATCTTCCGCCCGCAACGCCTCATCCGTCCCGGCGCCATGCTCGATCAACAATTTCGCCGTCCGCGCCAACGACAACCGTGCTGATCCTCCACTGCCCAACAACATGATCGCCGCTGCCGCCATCAAATACCCGGTCGCGTGATCCAGCGCCTGCACGGGCAATGGCGTCGGCTTGTCAGTTTTCTTCCACTGTTGCCCGGCCTCGGCAATCCCGCTGCTCATCTGCACCAGGCTGTCGAAACCCCGGCGGTTCTGCCACGGGCCGCTCCAGCCGTAAGCATTGAGGCAGACATCGATCAGACCGGGTGCCAATGCCTGGCGCTCATTCACGCCGTAACCCAGGCGTTCCAGCGCATCGGCGCGGTAGCCGTGAAGCAGAATGTCGGCGTCCTTGAGCAGGCTTTCGAACACTGCGCGATCAGCCTTGTCATGCAAATCCAGACGTGCGCAACGTTTGCCGAGGGTGACTTCCGGCACGACGCCGGGCTCGTTCCAGGTCGGTGGGTCGATGCGCAAGACATCGGCGCCGAGCCCGGCGAGAAAACGGCTAGCGGTGGGGCCCGCGAGTACGCGAGTCAAGTCCAGCACCTTGATCCCGGCCAGCGGTCGCGCCACTGAGCCATGCCATGGTTTGGTGTTTTGGCTGGCATGGGGGGCGAATTGAATCAACGGCTCAGCGTTCACCGCGATGCCTTGAGGATGAGCCTGCCATTGCGCCCAGGTACGCATTTCGGCGGCGCAGCCACCGGCCTCGACCACGGCGAATTCCAGATCGGATTTGGCCCATTTCGCCACCTGACTGGCCATGGCGGCGCGGTCGGCGCAGGCACCGAGAACACTTTCGGCTGCCGCGCGGTGATGCGGGGCGTTGGTGTGCAGGCGAATCCAGCCATCCTTGGTCGGGTAGTCACCGGCGACCGGGTCCCACAGTGGCGGCACGCTCCAACCCACAGGGCGGAGCGAGGTGGCGAACCAGAACGAAGCGAGGCGGCGGTCGACTTCAAGGCTGGGCAAGCGACCGGTTTGCCGGTGCAGCAATTCGCTGACAGCCTGGCCGGCAGCGCCGATGCTCGCGCAGGCGAGGTCGGTGACGGCAAACGCCGAGGGCAGGGCGCCGCTCGACGTGAAGGGGATTGGTGTGTGCGGCAAGCCGAGTGCGGCTTGAATGGACGTGAGTAAATCAGTCATCGAAGGCCCTCCGGAACGAGGGTTCGATCATAGATCAAAACAGATGACAGGCCGGATGAAATCCCCATGTGGGAATTAACGCCTGTGGGAGCGGGCTTGCTCGCGAATGCGGTGTGTCAGCAACATTGATATCGACTGACACGACGCCTTCGCGAGCAAGCCCGCTCCCACAGGGGGAATTGCGGTGGATCGTTAAACGCGGAACTGATCCATCAATTTCATTTGGTGCGTAGCCAGTGCATTCAACTGGCTGCTGATCTGCGCCGACTCAGTCGCCTGCCCGGTCAGGGTTTCGGTGACGGTGCGGATCGCCGAGACGTTGCGGTTGACCTCTTCGGCCACGGCGCTTTGCTGTTCGGCAGCGCTGGCGATTTGCAGGTTCATGTCGCTGATCACCGTTACCGCATCGCTGATCTTGCCCAGGGCCTGAACCGCTTGCTGGATTTGCCCGGCGTTGCTGTGGGCCTGGGTCTGGCTCGAATGCATGGTGGCGACCACGCCGCGAGTGCCGGTCTGGATGCGTTCGATGACGATGCGGATTTCTTCTACCGAGTCCTGGGTGCGTTTGGCCAGGTTGCGTACTTCATCGGCGACCACCGCAAAGCCGCGACCGCTTTCGCCGGCACGGGCCGCTTCAATCGCCGCGTTGAGCGCCAGCAGGTTGGTTTGTTCGGCGATGCTGCGGATCACTTCCAGCACCGAACCAATCTGCTCGCTGTTGACCGCCAGGGCTTCGACTTCGGTCACCGCTTTGCTGACTTCATCGGCCAGCAGATTGATGTCCCGGGTGCTGCGCTCGATGATCTGCATGCCATCGCGCGCCGACTGATCGGCGCCCTTGGCCGCGTTGGCGGCGTTCGATGCGCTGTTGGCCACGTCATGCGCGGTGGCGCTCATTTCGTTGGACGCGGTGGCGACCTGGTCGATTTCGCGGAACTGTACCTGCATGCCTTCACTGGTCTGGCGGGCGATTTCCGAAGACTGGTCGGCGGTGCCTCGGGCATCGGTGATGCTTTGTTTGATCTGGGCGATGGTCGGTTGCAGCTTGTCGAGGAAGCGATTGAACCAGCTCACCAGTTCGCCGAGTTCGTCTTTCTTGCTGTAGTTCAGGCGTTGGGTCAGGTCGCCGTCGCCGCTGGCAATCGCCTTGAGCATTTCGGCAACACTGTTGATTGGCCGGGTCACACCGGAAGCGGTGAGCCAGATCAGCAGCAGACCGATCAGACCGGCCGCAATCGCCACCAGCAACGCCTTGATGGTGCCGCTTTGTTGCGCGTCATCGAGCACCGCTTGCAGCTTCACCGAGTCGGCCAGCAGCACTTGTTTCGGCAGGTCGATCACCACGCCCCAGGCCTTGGAATCGGGGATTGGGCTGACTGGGTACACCGCGCGGATCAGGTCGCCCTGTTCGAGAATCTTCGGCGAACCGTTGCCGAGCAGTTGCAGGACTTCCTTGCCGTCTGCGCCAAGGGTCTCGCCGATGTTTTTGCCGACCTTGCCGGCGTCGGCGCTGTAACCGGCGAGCACTCCGCTGCCGGAGACGATCAGCATATGCCCGGCGTTGTTAAACAGATCGCGCTGGGAATCGACAGCCGCTGCTTGAAGGGCGTCGAGGGCGATGTCCACGCCGACCACGCCAATGGCCTTGCCATCCACCAACAGCGGGACGGAAATGGTGGTCATCAGCATTTCCTTGCCGCCCACAGTGTCGGAATACGGGTCGAGCAAGCAGGTGCGTTTATTGTCGCGAGGGCAGGTGTACCAGCTGTTGTACGGCGTACCGCTGAGGCTCAGGGTGGTTTTGGTCATGTCGTCTTCGACCATGATCGTGTTCAGCCCGACCCCGCCCGCGCGGCTCCAGTAACTGGCGAAGCGCCCGGATTCGTTGGACTGGCGAGCCGCATCATTGGCGAACTCGCTGTCCTTGCCATCGAGGCCATTGGGCTCGAATGCCAGCCAGATCCCCAGCACTTTGCTGTTGCGCTCGAATGCGGTTTTCAGGCTCTGGTTCAACTCTTCACGCAGGGCGCCGGCCTCAAGCGAACGCTTGGCGGCCATGTTGCGCATGTCCTTGATCTGATCAGCCAGGGCCGTCACCACCAGCAGGCTTTCACCGAAGGTCTTCTGCACCCGCACGGCTTGCTCGGCGGCTTTGGCTTGCAGCAGGTTTTGCACACTGCCGGTGAGCATTTTGCTGCTGGAGGCGTTGACCAGTTCGTCATTCTGGTTGGTCTGGTACATGTTCATGCCGACGATCAAGGCAACGACGCCGAGCAGGCACAGACCGGACAACAGGACGATTTTCAGGCGGATGGACAGAGAGTCGAACATAGGGCGAACTCGCAAATGGATGAGGTGTTGGCCAAGAGACGGGAGTTATCCCGCTCGCCAAATCCATTCAGCGCCATTCAATGCACATCGGCGTGGGCAGGGCTCGCATGAGGGGCAAGCAGACGAACGGTATCAGGTGAACGTTTGCGCAGGAGAATCCCCTGAAAAGGGCTGGAATTCGGGAGATTTACGGTGCGCCTGAGAGTGTTGGGGCTGCTTCGCAGCCAGCGGGAGCAAGCTCCCTCGCCACAGGGGATTTGTGTGGGTCAGGACGGTTGGGGGGCCGATTCCGGTCGTGACCAGATCCACAGATTGCCCAGGCTCATGCCGGCAATCGCCAGGTAAATCGGCCAGCCGTGATCGAGCATCACCAGCATCAAACCGGCGCACAGCAACATGCTGACGGTGGCGCTGACCTTGGCCCTACGGGCGATGATTTTGCCGTTGCGCCAGTTGCACAGGATCGGCCCGAACAACCGATGGTTTTCCAGCCAGGCACTCAGGCGCGGCGAACTCTTGGTCGCGGCCCAGGCGGCGAGGAGGATGAACTCGGTGGTCGGCAGGCCCGGTACGACGATGGCAATCAGGCCGATGCCCAGGCTGACATAGGCCAGCAGGCCGAAGAGGATTCGGGCGAGTTTGGTGGAGGCGAGGTGAGGCATGGGGCGTATGGTGACCAGTGTGGCGCACGATCGGCAAGTGTTGATTGGGGTTTTGCGGGCGTACACATTCCCTGTAGGAGCGAGGCTTGCCCGCGAAGGCGGAGTGTCAGCCAACATAGCCGTTGGATGTTACGGCCTCTTCGCGGGCAAGCCTCGCTCCCACAGGGGGTTGTGGTGTCAGGCGAGTTCCGGGGTGTAGGCCTGTTCCAGCAGCACGGTGAAGCGGTTGAACGCGTCAACCGCCGCTTGCTCGATTTCGGCTTCTTCCTCAGCGCTGAACTCCAGCGAGTCGAGGGTTCTGACGAAACTCTTCCAGCCTTCAGCGCGACCGCCGGCCGGTTCACCGAGGTGACGGGCACCGAAGGTTTCGCTCAAGCCCAGGCCCACCGCGCGCTTGATCAAAAACGCAGCACCCAACTTCGAGCCTTCAGAGACGAACAACCAACCCAGGGCTGCGGCTTTGGTTGGATTTTTTACGGCGCCAGCCACCGGTGCCGGAATCTCGGTGTCCAGATCCGCCAGATCAGCCTTGGCCGCTTCGGCACGGCAGCGCGCCGGCAGGTCCGGGACGATGGCGGTCAGCTCGGCATCGTTGTACAGCGACACCAATTCTGACTGGAACAGATACTGCGCAACCACGAAACGGGCGAAGTTGGCCTGGGTTTCAAACGGCGCGTGGGCTTTGACCAGCGCATCCAGCTTGGTGTGGGGCTCGTTAGTGATCTGGTTCAAACGTTGCGAACGCAGGGCGGCGCGTTGAGCAGTGTCCTGGGAGGTCATGAGAAATCCTTGTGAAAAAAGAGGCGCTTGATAACGAGACGAACAAGAAGACGCCCGAGCGTAAAAAAACCTCACGGCAACGCATTAACAAATGTGTCGCAGTGAGGCGTTCAGGGTCAGATGTCCCAGACCAGATTGACCGCGAAGTTGCGACCCGGTTGGGTCAGGCGATCGAGGTTGGCCGGTTGGGTCACCGAGGCTTCGCCGACGCTGTCGTAACCGCGTACGTCATCCCACTGCCAGTATTTCTTGTCGGTCAGGTTGTACAGACCGGCGTTGATGGTCACGTCGTCGGTGACCTTGTAGAAACCGGCCAGGTCGAGCACGCCATAACCCGGGGTCTTGAACTGGGTGCTGGTGCCGTCCGGGGTCTTGAAGCTGGTGCTGTCGACGCGGTCCTTGCGTTTGACCAGGGTCCAGCTCAACAGCGCGCCGTAGTTGTCCTGGTCGTAACCGAGGCCGAACACGCCGGTTAGCGGATTGATGCTGTTCAGCGGTTGGCCGCTGTCATCGTTACGGCCATACAGGTACGCCAGCGAGCCTTGGGTGTAGAGGCCGGTCGGTGCGCCGAAGGTGTCCAGATTCAAGCGACCTTTCAGCTCCACGCCCTTGATGGTGGCGTGCTTGATGTTGTTGCTCTGGAACGTGGTCTCGGTGTAGCCGGGAGTGATCGCGTTCTCGTCGATGAAGTCGCGGTATTTGTTGTAGAACACCGCCACATCGAAGGTGCCCGCCTCGAACTGGCCACGCAGGCCGGTTTCATAGCTCTTGCTCTTTTCCGGTTCCAGATCAGGATTCGGCGCGACCTGATAACCGCCAGCGAGGTTTTCGAAGCGACCGTACAAGGCCTTGGCGGTCGGTGTGCGGAAGCCTTCGGCGTACTGACCGTACCAGGTGTAGTTATCGTTGAAGCTGTAAGTGGTGCCGAACTTCGGCGACAGGCGATGCCAGGTCTTGGTCTTGTCGCTGACCACGCCGTTGCCGCTTTGGTCGGCGGTGGCCAGGAACTCGTCGGTGATATGCGGCTTGAGCTGGGTGTAGTCGTAGCGTGCGCCGGGCAGGAAGGTCCAGTTGCCCCAGCTGATCTGATCCTGGGCAAACAGGCTGTAGCTGTTGATAGTCGGGTCCGGGAAGTCGCTGGCCGGTTTCAGAGTATCGGCGGCGCTTGGCGCACCGATCACCCGGCAGGCGCCGGCCACGGTCAGGCACGTGCCGCTGCCGGTGCGCAGGCCGGTGACTTTATCCTGCTTGATGGTGGTGCCGTAAGTGACGGTGTGATCGGTGTCAGCAATGGTGAAGGACTTGTCAGCCTGGGCATCGAACACCCATTGGCGATCCTTATAGTTAGTGTTGCGTTCGCGCAGTACGGTGCGGGACGGGGCGTAGATTTCTTCGGTACTTTGATCGGTCTTGGCGATCTGGTAGTTCAGCGACCACTTGATGTGGTCGGCCAGCGCCGTGTCCAGACCGAAGCTGTGCTCCAGGCCAAAACGCTCGCGGCTCACGGTGTCGTTGCCGGTGCGGGATTTGTAGAAACCGAAACCGCGTCCGGCGTTGAACGGACCACCGACCGCGCTCAATTGATTGGTGTCGCGGTCGTCTTTGTATTTTTCGTAGGTCAGGCCCAGGCGTGCGTCGTCGGCGTAGTTCCAGCCGAGTTTGGCCAGCACGTTGGTGGTGCGTACGTCTTCGGGGTTGGCCTCGGTGCGGTTGAGGCCGGTGCCACCGGTTTCGCCGTAGGATTCGGTTTCATGGCCATTGCGTTGGCTCAGGTGCAGCAAGCCGTCGAAATCGCCAGTGCGGCCGGCGACAGTGCCGGAAGTCAGCCAGCTGTCATCGGCCGAGCTATAGCCGGTTTTCAGGCGCGCGCCGACGTCTTTGCCGGGCTTGATGATGTCGTCCGGATCGAGGGTGTAGTAGCTGACGGCGCCGCCGATCGCATTGCTGCCGTAGAGCACCGAAGCCGGGCCACGGAGGATTTCAACGCGTTTGACGATTTCCGGATCGACGTAGTTGCGGTTGGTCTGGGCGTAAGGGCCGTTGAAGAAACTGTCCGGCACTTGCACGCCGTCAACCTGAGTCAGTACGCGGTCGCCGTCGATGCCACGGATGTTGTAGCCGGTCAGCCCGGCACGCTGGCCGGCGCCGCCTACTGAAACTCCCGGCTCGTAGCGCACCAGATCCTTGATGTTGTTGACGTTGTTGTGGTCCAGTTCTTCGCGTGTTTGTACGGTGACGGTGGCCGGCACGCTGTCGATGCTCTGTTCCTGGCGGGTGGCGCTGATGGTCACTTGTTGCAGGTTGAGCGCGCCGCTAGTGCTGCGCTTTTCCAGCACGATGTTGTTATTGCCCAGTTTGCGATAGCTGAGGTTGGTCCCCACCAACAGGCGATCCAGGGCTTTTTCCGGTGGCAAGGACCCGCGCACACCCGGCGAGGCGACGCCTTCTGCCAGTTCGGCGGGCAAACCGACCTGCCAACCTGTGACGGCGGTAAAGGCATTGAGCGCCGACACCAGCGACTGCTGCGGGATGGCGAACGAGTAATCGCCCATGTTGCGGCTTGGCTGCTCGGTGGCAGTGGCGGCCATCAGCGGCGCGGCACCGGCCATCAGGATGGCGGCGGTCAACAGCGACAACACGCGGGAAGGTGAAGAGGACTGGCGGGTATGGCGAGAGGACATCGATAGCGCTCCGTGTCGCACGAATCTTTATAGGTGCAGATTGGCATCTTTAGATGCGAATCAATTGCATTGGCTATAACGAGACGAACGAGCTTCAGCTATCGAGTAAAAATAATTCTCATTCAGTTCAAGATCACCAGCGCGGGGAATTCTTGAAGCCTTGCAGAGGTGATGTGGGCGAGGGAGCGGACCACGTCCAGCGGCTGGTCGAGGCGATAATTGCCAGTGACGGCGACGTCGGCCAACTGTTCGTTGTTGTTGATGATCCAGCCCGGATAGTAGCGACGCAGCTCCGCCAGCACTTGGCTCAGCGGGCAGTTTTCGAATACCAGTCGGCCCTGGACCCACGCCAGGTCGGTGGCGGCATCGAGTTTGGCCGGGCGGTCGAAACCGTTGGGGCCGATGCGGATGCTTTCGCCGGCCGTCAGCCGCACCCGCGCATCGTCACGGGTCGCACGCAAATCCACATCGCCGCGCTGCACTCGAACTTGCGCCACGCCATCGAGGTAGCGCACGGCAAACGCGGTATCGCGCACGCTGGCCTTGACCGGCCCGGCGTCGATTTCCAACGGTTGGCCACGGTTGGCCGGCACCTCGAAAAACGCTTCGCCCTGATACAAACGGGCCACGCGCTGCTGGTCGTTAATGGTGCTGGAAAACGCCGAGTTGGTATTGAGCAGGACTTTCGAGCCGTCCTCCAGTTGCAGGCGCTGGCGCTCACCGACCACGGTCAGGTGATCGGCTTGCAGGCGCATCGGCAGATTACTGAAGCTGAATAAACCGAGGATCAACACCGCCGCCGTGGCCAAGGGTTTCCAGTGCGGACGCAGGCGCGACAGCACAGTGACTTTCGCCGGTTGGGCGGCGAGGTTTTGGGCGCATTGCGTGACCAGCGGACCGTCCCAGATCGCTTGGGCCTTGGCGAAGGCTTCGGCGTGCAATGGATCGGCGGCGAGCCAGTCGTGAAACTGTCGGGTTTGTTCTTCGCTCGGACTGCCGAGCACGATCAGCCAGTCCAGGGCCTGGTCCATCGCGCTGGCGGGGTCTCGCGCCGGGGAGGGCGCAGAGGAGCGGTGGGTGTCCGTCACGGTGTTTCCTCGGCTGTGTCTGTGCACGGCTGTTTTTTGAGTGAAGCTTGAAAGTGGGGCAAGGGTAGCAAAGCCCGACGGCCTGCGCAGTCGATCACGGCAGGTAGCGAATAAACCTGCAGACTCAGTCGCCGTTCAAGCGTTCCGCGACGCCGATGCAGATCGCCATGATCAATTTCAATTCCTTTTGTACGGTGCTCAACGACACCCCGAGTTTCTCGGAAATCTCCAGATAGCTGTGACCGTGCAAGCGACTGAGGATGAAAATCTGTTGCTGACGGCTGCTGAGTTCACTGAGGCTCACGTTCAAACGCTCCAGCAATTGTTCGGCATGGGCGGCGTCCTCGGCGCTGCTGGCGGGGGCGGCGATGCTTTCGACCACCTCCAGCGGGACGTCATCGAGCATGGTGCGCGACTGGATTCGCCGCGCACGCAAATGGTCCAGCGCCAGGTTGCGGGCGGTCTGGAACACGAAGGGTTCGAGGTGATCGATGGCCCGCTCACTGAGCGCCCGGGTCACGCGCAGGTAGGTTTCCTGCAGCAGGTCTTCGGCGGTGCTGTGATTGTTGACCATCCGCTCCAACGTGCGCAGCAACGAAACCCGCTGGGCGATGAAGACGTGATTGAAACGCGATTGACTCACGGGAGGACCTGATCCATTTCGAGCGAATGATAATGCTTATCATCCGCCCGGGTGGTCAAGTGCTGATTTGTGAAGCTGATGTGCGAAGGGTTAGGCGCGACCTAGCAGATAGGTTGCGTAATCAGGAATCCGGTGCGCGTGCGCCTGATCCATCATCGGGCTGCTGAGCAGGTAATCGGCGCTGCATTCATTGCAGGCCACCGGAATGTTCCAGACCGCCGCGACCCGCAGCAACGCCTTGATGTCCGGGTCGTGGGGCTGCGGTTCGAACGGGTCCCAGAAGAACACCAGCATGTCGACCCGTTGCTCGGCGATACGCGCGCCGAGTTGTTGGTCGCCACCGAGTGGGCCACTGATCATGCTTTCCACCGGCAGGTCGAGGCGTTGTTGCAACAACAACCCCGTGGTGCCGGTGGCGACCAGTTCATGTTGCGCCAGCTTGTCTTTTTGCCGCTCGGCCCAGTCCAGCAAAAACACTTTGCAATGGTCATGGGCGACCAGGGCGATACGCTTGCGCGCCGCCAGGGTCTTTTGCGTAAAGCTGATACCGATCATCGATGACTGCTCGCGGTGGAGGGCTTGCACATATCGCGTAGGAGCTGCCGGAGGCTGCGATCTTTTGATCTTGTTTTTCAGCGATCCCGGAAAGATCAAGATCAAAAGATCGCAGCCTTCGGCAGCTCCTACAGGTTCGCGTCTAAAGGCAATGGAGCGTCGTAGCCCATTACAGGTTCGCGTCAAAAGGCAATGGAGCGTCGTGCCCCATTACAGGTTCGCGTCAACAAGCAATGAGCGTCGCGGCCCATTACGGGTTCGCGCCAACCCATCACGTCGCTTATTCGGCGTTGCACAGCGCCAGGCAGTTATCGAGCATGCGGTTGGAGAAGCCCCATTCGTTGTCGTACCAGGCCAGGACCTTGAGCAGCTTGCCGCTGGACTTGGTGTGGTTGGCGTCGAAGATCGACGACAGCGGGTTGTGATTGAAGTCACTGGAGACCAGCGGCAGGGTGTTGTAGCCGAGGATTTTCGAGTGTTGGGCGGCTTCTTTCAGCAACGCGTTCACTTCATCGGCCGACGCTTCGCGTTTGAGTTGCACGGTCAGGTCCACCAGCGACACGTTGATCACCGGTACACGCACCGCCATGCCAGTCAGTTTGCCTGCCAGTTCCGGCAGCACCAGGCCGACCGCTTCAGCGGCGCCAGTCTTGCTCGGGATCATGTTCTGGGTGGCCGAACGGGCGCGGTACGGGTCGGTGTGGTAGACGTCGGTCAGGTTCTGGTCGTTGGTGTAGGCGTGGATCGTGGTCATCAGACCGCTTTCGATCCCCAGCTCGCGGTGCAGCACCTGGGCTACCGGGGCCAGGCAGTTGGTGGTGCACGAAGCATTGGAAATAATCTGGTGGGACTGGCGCAGGATGTCGTGGTTCACACCATAAACCACGGTGGCGTCAGCGCCTTTGGCCGGGGCCGAGATGATCACTTTGCGCGCGC
The DNA here is from genome assembly GCF_056161485.1 of Pseudomonas sp. 5Vm1k. Classification (NCBI taxonomy): domain Bacteria; kingdom Pseudomonadati; phylum Pseudomonadota; class Gammaproteobacteria; order Pseudomonadales; family Pseudomonadaceae; genus Pseudomonas; species Pseudomonas sp. 5Vm1k. Next base: position 149,125 of record NZ_JBSPCZ010000006.1, on the reverse strand, counting down.
CGGCCGTAATATGTGCGGCGGCTTTGGCACGGTCGGTGAACAGACCGGTGCATTCGAATACGACGTCAATCTTCTCGGCAGCCCACGGCAGTTCGGCCGGGTTGCGGATGGCGCTGACCGAAATACGGTCACCATTGACGGTCAGGCTTTCGTTATCGTGCTGGACATCGGCGTCGAATGTGCCGTGAACGGTGTCGTACTTGAGCAGATGAGCGTTGATCGAGCTGTCGCCCAGGTCATTGATCGCAACGATCTGCAAATCCTGGCGGTAGCCTTGGGTATACAGTGCGCGTAGGACATTACGGCCAATACGGCCAAAACCATTGATTGCGATTCGAAGAGTCATTTAACAGGGCCGCCGTCGATTTGTTGTTGGAATTACAAGATTATTCGCATAAAAATAGAAAACAAGCCTTTTTAATGGCAATATTTTGTTCAATCTACAACGAGTGACCTGAATCAACTGGTCCGATCGATCAAGAAAGCCGCCCGTCACCCCATCGACAACGGCACTTGATCAGCATAGACAATCAGGTCGCCACATCCGTTAGCCTGGAGTTCTACACATGCATCCCCGCGTCCTTGAGGTCACCGAACGGCTTATCGCCCGTAGCCGAGCTACTCGTGAGGCTTACCTTGCGCTGATTCGCGGCGCTGCCAGCGACGGTCCGATGCGCGGCAAGCTGCAATGCGCCAACTTCGCCCACGGCGTGGCGGGTTGCGGCACCGAAGACAAGAACAGTCTGCGGATGATGAACTCCGCGAACATCGCAATTGTTTCTTCGTATAACGACATGCTCTCGGCGCACCAGCCGTACGAAGTCTTCCCGGAACAGATCAAAAAGGCCCTGCGCGAAATCGGCTCGGTCGGCCAGTTCGCTGGCGGCACCCCGGCGATGTGCGATGGCGTGACCCAGGGCGAGCCGGGCATGGAACTGAGCCTGCCGAGCCGTGAAGTGATCGCGTTGTCCACTGCCGTGGCGCTGTCCCACAACATGTTCGACGGTGCGCTGATGCTCGGCATCTGCGACAAAATCGTGCCGGGCCTGATGATGGGCGCGCTGCGTTTCGGTCATCTGCCGATGATCTTTGTACCGGGCGGACCAATGGTCTCCGGCATTTCAAACAAGCAGAAAGCCGATGTGCGCCAGCGCTACGCCGAAGGCAAAGCCTCGCGCGAGGAGCTGCTGGAATCGGAAATGAATTCCTACCACAGCCCTGGCACGTGCACCTTCTACGGCACCGCCAACACCAACCAGTTGCTGATGGAAGTCATGGGCCTGCACTTGCCGGGCTCTTCTTTCGTCAACCCAAACACGCCGTTGCGCGATGCCCTGACCCGCGAAGCGGCGCATCAAGTCACGCGTCTGACCAAGCAAAATGGCAACTTCATGCCGATCGGTGAAATCGTCGATGAGCGTTCGCTGGTCAACTCCATCGTGGCGCTGAACGCGACTGGCGGCTCGACCAACCACACCCTGCACATGCCGGCCATCGCGATGGCTGCCGGTATTCAATTGACCTGGCAAGACATGGCCGACCTCTCCGAAGTCGTGCCGACCCTGAGCCACGTCTACCCGAACGGCAAAGCCGACATCAACCACTTCCAGGCGGCGGGCGGCATGTCGTTCCTGATCCGCGAACTGCTGGAAGCGGGCTTGCTGCACGAAAACGTCAACACCGTGCTCGGCCATGGCCTGAGCCGCTACACCCAGGAACCGTTCCTCGATAACGGCGAACTGGTCTGGCGCGAAGGCGTGACCGACAGCCTCGACGAAACCATCCTGCGTCCGGTCGCGCGTGCGTTCTCGTCAGAAGGCGGCTTGCGCGTGATGGAAGGCAACCTCGGTCGTGGCGTCATGAAGGTTTCCGCTGTCGCTCTGGAAAACCAGATCGTCGAAGCACCGGCCATGGTGTTCCAGGATCAGCAGGACCTGGCCGATGCGTTCAAGGCCGGTTTGCTGGAGAAGGATTTTGTCGCGGTGATGCGCTTCCAGGGCCCGCGTTCCAACGGCATGCCGGAACTGCACAAGATGACGCCGTTCCTTGGTGTGCTGCAGGATCGCGGCTTTAAAGTCGCGCTGGTGACCGACGGGCGGATGTCCGGCGCATCCGGGAAAATCCCGGCGGCGATTCACGTCAGCCCCGAAGCTTACGTCGGCGGCGCTCTTGCGCGGGTGCAAGAGGGCGATATCATCCGCGTCGATGGCGTCAAAGGCACCCTGGAGCTTAAGGTGGACGCCGAAGAATTTGCAGCGCGCACCCCGGCCAAAGGTTTGTTGGGCAACAACATCGGCAGCGGGCGCGAACTGTTTGGTTTCATGCGCATGGCCTTCAGCTCCGCAGAGCAGGGCGCCAGCGCCTTTACTTCTGCCCTGGAGACGCTTAATTGAAACTGGCTTTGGTCGGTGACATCGGTGGGACCAACGCACGTTTCGCGTTGTGGAAAAACCAGCAACTGGAGTCGATCCAGGTATTGCCGACGGCGGAACACACCAGCCCGGAGGAGGCCATTGGTGTCTACCTGACCGGGTTGGGGTTCAAGCCGGGTGACATTGGTTCGGTGTGTCTGTCGGTGGCAGGGCCGGTGAGCGGCGATGAATTCAAGTTCACCAACAATCACTGGCGCCTGAGTCGCAAGGCGTTCTGCCAGACCTTGCAGGTGGATCAACTGCTGCTGGTCAATGATTTCTCGGCCATGGCCCTGGGCATGACTCGTTTGCAGCCGGACGAATTTCGGGTGGTCTGCGAAGGCACGCCGGAGCCGTTGCGCCCGGCGGTGGTGATTGGTCCCGGCACTGGTTTGGGTGTCGGCACTTTGCTTGATCTTGGTGAGGGCCGTTATGCGGCGTTGCCGGGGGAGGGCGGTCACGTCGATTTGCCCCTGAGCAGCCCGCGGGAAACCCAGTTGTGGCAACACATCTTCAATGAGATCGGGCATGTCAGCGCCGAAACGGCGTTGAGTGGCAGCGGCTTGCCGCGGGTTTACCGGGCGATTTGTGCGGTAGACGGTCATGAGCCGGTGCTCGACACCCCGGAAGCGATAACCGCTGCCGGTCTGGCGGGCGATCCGATTGCCCTGGAAGTGCTGGAGCAGTTCTGCTGCTGGCTCGGCCGCGTGGCCGGCAATAACGTGCTGACCACCGGTGGTCGTGGTGGCGTGTTTATCGTCGGTGGGGTGATTCCACGGTTTGCCGATTTCTTCGTTGAAAGCGGTTTCGCCCGGTGCTTCGCCGACAAGGGCTGCATGAGCGATTACTTCAAAGGCATCCCTGTGTGGCTGGTGACGGCGCCGTATTCCGGGCTGGTTGGCGCAGGTGTGGCGCTCGAGCAGGCTTGAAACGCAATCCAACCTGTGGGAGCGGGCTTGCTCGCGAAAGCGGACTGACATTCAACACTGATGTCGACTGATACACCGCCTTCGCGAGCAAGCCCGCTCCCACATGGATCTGCGGTGTTTGTAGATTCCGTGCTTAAGGCATAATCCGCCCAATTCAAACAACAAGGATGCCGCCCCTGTGAGCTCAGTCAACAAGTCGATTTTGTTGGTCGATGACGATCAAGAGATACGCGAGTTGCTGGACACCTACCTGACCCGCGCAGGTTTTCAGGTGCGCACGACGCCGGACGGCGCAGGCTTTCGCCAGGCGATGAACGAAGCACCGAGCGATCTGGTGATCCTTGATGTAATGCTGCCGGATGAAGACGGCTTCAGCCTTTGCCGCTGGATTCGCCAGCACCCGCGTCAGGCCCAGGTGCCGATCATCATGCTCACCGCCAGCTCCGACGAGGCCGATCGGGTCATCGGCCTGGAACTGGGCGCCGACGATTACCTTGGTAAACCCTTCAGCCCTCGCGAATTGCAGGCGAGGATCAAGGCGTTGTTGCGCCGCGCCCAATTCGGTCAGGAGCGTTCCGGCAGTGAAGTGCTGGCCTTCGATGACTGGCGCCTGGACATGGTCAGCCATCGGCTGTTCCACATCGATGGAGAGGAAGTGATTCTCTCCGGCGCCGACTTCGCCCTGCTGAAACTGTTCCTCGATCACCCGCAGGAAATCCTCGACCGCGACACCATCGGCAACGCCACCCGTGGCCGCGATTTGATGCCGCTGGATCGCATCGTCGACATGGCCGTCAGCCGTTTGCGCCAACGCCTGCGCGATACCGAAAAACCTCCTCGATTGATCCGCACCGTGCGCGGCAGTGGCTATCAATTGGCCGCCAATGTGGTTGCCAGTAATGGCCACTGAGATGTTGCGCCGGCTCGCCGCCAAGGTGCCGGTGCCGCGTTCGCTTCTCGGGCGAATGCTGTTGCTGACGCTGTTGGTGGTGATGTTCGCCCAGGCGTTATCCAGCGTGATCTGGGTCTCGCAACTGCGCGCCACCCAGCTCGAAGGCCTGGTCACCAGCGCCCGCAGCCTCGCTCATTCGATGACCGCCAGCGTCAGTTATTTTCGCTCGTTGCCGGTGGCGTTCCGGCCGCTGGTGCTCGACCAGTTGCGCAGCATGGGCGGCACCCGGTTCGTGGTGACCCTCAACGACAAACCCTTGGGCATGGAAGTGCTGCCGATCACCCCGCGCAAAGAAGCCGTGCTTAAAGCGGTGGACCAAGTGCTGCGCGAGTCCCTGGGCCACGACACGGATATCTCGGTGACCTTCGTCAGCCCCGAAGACCTGCGGATCTTTAACAGCGGCTTGAAACTCGACGAATTGCCGCGCTCCTGGGCGCATTACGCGTTGACCCTGGAACCGGTGAACCCGCCGGTGCTGGTCACGCAAATCCAGATGGCGCCGGGGGAATGGCTGTACATCGCCTCGCTCCTGCCCGAGCCCTACACCAGTCTTGAAGAACAGGGGCTGCCGGCGCAGCAGGTGTGGTTCATCGTGCTCACGAGCGGTTTCTTGTTGTTGTTCATCGGCTTGCTGGTGCACTGGCAAAGCCGTCCACTCAAACGCCTGGCCCGGGCCGCACGGGACATGTCCCTTGGCGCCGAAGTCGAGCCAGTACCCGAGGGCGGCGGCAGCGAAGTGGTTGAAGTGGGTCGCGCCTTCAACGCGATGCGCGAACGCATTAGCCGTTACCTGACCGAACGCAGCCAGTTGTTCAGCGCCATCTCCCACGACTTGCGCACGCCGATCACCCGCTTGCGCCTGCGCGTCGAATTGCTTGAAGACGAAAAACTGCAAGCCAAGTTCGGCCGTGATCTGGATGAACTGGAGCTGCTGGTCAAAGGCGCGCTGCAATGCGTGAAAGACACCGACATCCACGAAAACATCGAGCCGGTGGACCTCAACCATGTGCTCGATTGTTTGGTGGAGCCGTACCTGGCGCCCAACGGCAATGGTCGCGTGACCCAGCAGGGACGGGCGTTTGCGGCGTATCCGGGCAAACCCCTGGCGCTCAAACGCTGCATCGGCAACCTGATCGACAACGCCTTGAAGTACGGGCAGAACGCCCATCTGCATATCGATGATGATCAGAGTGCGTTCATCCTGCACGTGGACGATGAAGGGCCGGGCGTGCCGGAGCAGCGGATGGAGCAAGTGTTCGAGCCGCACTTCCGTCTGGCCGGGCAGCAGCAGGGTTATGGGTTGGGGTTGGGCATTGCGCGCAACATTGCCCATAGTCATGGCGGTGAAGTGAGTCTGCAGAATTTGCGAGAGGGTGGGTTGCGGGTGACGTTGCAGCTTCCTCGGTCGCTCGATTGAGTTTCGCTCTTTAGATCCACCCCTCACCCCAGCCCTCTCCCCAAAGGGGAGAGGGGGAAAGGGAGCCGATCGGGGATTTTTCAAAACCTGAGTTCGACTCGGTATTTCAGGTCGATGTAGCTCTAAGAACAACTCGGTCGGCCCGCTCTCCCCAAAGGGTAGAGGGGAGAGGGAGCCGATCGGGGATTTTTCAAAACCTGAGTTCGACTCGGTATTTCAGGTCGATATAGCTCCAAGAACAACTCGGTCGGCCCGCTCTCCCCAAAGGGTAGAGGGGAAAGGGAGCCGATCGGGGATTTTTCAAAACCTGAGTTCGACTCGGTATTTCAGGTCGATGTAGCTCCAAGAACAACTCGGTCGGCCCCCTCTACCCCTTGGGGAGAGGGCTGGGGTGAGGGGTGACTCTTAAACTCAACACAACTTCAAAGTGCCAACACATTTGTCACAACCCTGTGACAAACCCCGCCCCCTTCGTTACCTGCCGCGCCTCGGCCGTTGTTTAGACTGCCCCCAGTCATAACAACAAAAAAGGTACCCCATGGACACCTTCCAACCGGCCTTCAGCAGTTGGCTGAACGCACCTGCCCATCAGCAATGGCTCGCCGCCGAGGGCCTGCGCCTGCTGGCGTTTGCCAAAGCTTCGAAGCTTCCCGAAGGCTTCGGCAACCTCGATGAAAAGGGCCGCCTCCCGGCCAACGCCCACGCCGAAACCATGAACACTGCGCGCATGACCCACAGCTTCGCCATGGCCCATATCCAGGGCCTTCCGGGGTTTGCCGAGCTGGTGGATCACGGCGTTCAGGCCCTTCGCGGTCCGCTTAAAGATGCCGAGCACGGCGGCTGGTTTGCCACTGACCATCATCGCGACGACAACACCGGCAAAGCCGCTTACCTGCACGCCTTCGTCGCCCTGGCCGCGAGTTCGGCGGTGGTCGCGCAACGACCCGGCGCCCAAGCCTTGCTCGATGATGCAATCCAGATCATCGACACGCATTTCTGGAGCGAGGAGGAGGGCGCCATGCGCGAATCCTTCAACCGCGACTGGAGCGATGAAGAGGCGTATCGCGGCGCCAACAGCAACATGCACGCCACTGAAGCCTTCCTCGCGCTGGCGGATGTCACCGGCGACAACCGCTGGCTGGTCCGCGCGCAACGGATCGTCGAGCGCGTAATCCACGGCCACGCCGCCGCCAACGGTTACTTGGTGGTCGAGCATTTCGATCGCGACTGGCAGCCACTGCGCGAGTACAACCACGACAACCCGGCCGACGGTTTTCGCCCCTATGGCACCACGCCGGGCCACGGTTTCGAATGGGCGCGGCTGTTGCTGCACCTCGAAGCGGCGCGGGTGCAGGCCGGGATGCTCACGCCGGGTTGGCTGGCGACCGACGCGCAAAAACTCTTCGATCACAATTGCCGTCACGGCTGGAATGTCGACGGGTTGCCAGGGATTGTCTACACACTCGACTGGGACAATCGCGCGGTCGTCCGCCACCGCTTGCACTGGACCCATTGCGAAGCCAGCGCCGCCGCCAGCGCGCTGCTGAAACGCACCGGCGATGAACAATACGAAACCTGGTACCGACTGTTCTGGGAATTCTGTGACAGTCATTTCATCGATCGCTGCGATGGCAGTTGGCACCATGAACTCGACCCGCAAAACCGTCCGAGTGCCGATATCTGGGGCGGCAAACCGGACCTGTATCACGCCTGGCAGGCGGTTTTGATTCCGCGTCTGCCGTTGGCGCCGAGTATGGCCACTGCCTTGGGGCAGTTGTCCCAGAGCGTTCCTGTGTAACCATGTGGTGACATTCAAGCGTCCCTTCGTTACCTGCGAGGGGATAACTCCTGTTTAAAATCCATGCAGCGCAAGCACCAGACTTGCATGCATAACAACAAGAAAGGTAATTCTAGATGAATGCGATTTCTCGCCTCGCTACTGTCATTTCTCTTGCCTCATTGCTTCCTATCTCTGCATTCCCTGTCAGTGCACTTGCCGCCGATTCCAAAGGTTCGGTAGAAGTTGTTCACTGGTGGACGTCCGGTGGCGAAAAAGCTGCCGTTGATGTGCTCAAGGCCCAAGTCGAAAAAGACGGTTTCACCTGGAAGGACGGCGCAGTGGCCGGTGGTGGCGGTGCGACCGCCATGACCGTACTGAAAAGCCGCGCCGTTGCCGGTAACCCGCCAGGGGTCGCGCAGATCAAAGGTCCGGACATCCAGGAATGGGCGTCTACCGGTCTGCTCGACACCGACGTCTTGAAGGACGCCGCCAAGTCCGAGAAGTGGGACAGCCTGCTCGACAAGAAAGTCTCCGATACCGTGAAGTACAACGGTGACTACGTGGCCGTGCCGGTGAACATTCACCGCGTCAACTGGCTGTGGATCAACCCGGAAGTCTTCAAGAAAGCCGGGATCGAAAAAGCCCCCACCACCCTCGAAGAATTCTACGCAGCCGGCGACAAGCTGAAAGCCAAAGGCTTCATCGCGCTCGCCCACGGCGGCCAGCCTTGGCAGGACAGCACCGTGTTCGAAGCGGTGGTTCTTTCGGTCATGGGCGCCGACGGCTACAAGAAAGCCCTGGTCGACCTGGACAACGCAGCACTGACCGGTCCTGAAATGGTCAAGTCGCTGACCGAGCTGAAGAAAGTCGCGACCTACATGGACGTCGACGGCAAAGGCCAGGACTGGAACCTGGAAGCGGCCAAGGTCATCAATGGCAAGGCCGGCATGCAGATCATGGGTGACTGGGCCAAGAGCGAGTGGACAGCGGCCAAGAAAGTCGCCGGCAAGGACTACGAGTGCGTAGCTTTCCCGGGCACCGACAAGGCCTTCACCTACAACATCGACTCCCTGGCGGTGTTCAAGCAGAAAGACAAAGGCACGGCTGCTGCTCAGCAGGACATTGCCAAGGTCGTTTTGGGTGAGAACTTCCAGAAAGTCTTCAGCATCAACAAAGGTTCGATCCCGGTTCGAATCGACATGCTGAACGACATGGGCAAGTACGGTTTCGACTCCTGCGCCCAGACCGCTGCCAAGGACTTCCTGGCAGACGCCAAGTCTGGCGGCCTGCAGCCGAGCATGGCGCACAACATGGCGACCACGCTGGCCGTACAGGGTGCGTTCTTTGATGTCGTGACCAACTACATCAACGATCCGAAAGCCGATCCTGCCGATGCCGCCAAGAAACTTGGCGCAGCGGTCAAGTCAGCCAAGTAACTGTTAGAGCCGCAGCCCCTGTAGGAGCGAGCCTGCTCGCGAAAGCGGTCTGACATTCAACGCTGATGTCGACTGATACACCGCCTTCGTGAGCAAGCCCACTCCTACAAGGGAATGCGCTTGTAATCCTTTCTCTTCGTACTGGATCTTCCCATGAGTTCTGTTGCTGTGTTCAGCAAGGCCTCGCCGTTCGATGCATTGCAGCGCTGGCTCCCCAAACTGGTGTTGGCGCCCAGCATGTTCATCGTCCTGGTGGGCTTCTATGGCTATATCCTGTGGACGTTCGTCCTGTCGTTCACCACGTCGACCTTCCTGCCGACCTACAAATGGGCTGGCCTGGCGCAATATCAGCGGCTGTTCGACAACGACCGTTGGTGGGTAGCGAGCAAGAACCTGGCGGTTTTCGGCGGCATGTTCATCGGCATCACCCTGGTGATCGGTGTGCTGCTGGCGGTGTTTCTTGATCAGCGCATTCGTCGCGAAGGTTTCATTCGCACCATTTACCTGTACCCGATGGCGCTCTCGATGATCGTTACCGGTACCGCGTGGAAATGGCTGCTCAACCCGGGCATGGGCCTGGACAAATTGTTGCGTGACTGGGGCTGGGAAGGCTTTCGCCTGGACTGGCTGATCGACCCGGATCGCGTGGTGTACTGCCTGGTGATCGCCGCCGTCTGGCAAGCCTCGGGCTTTATCATGGCGATGTTCCTCGCCGGCCTGCGTGGCGTTGATCAATCGATCATCCGTGCCGCCCAGATCGACGGTGCGAGCATGCCGCGCATCTACCTCAAAGTGGTGTTGCCGAGCCTGCGTCCGGTGTTCTTCAGCGCCGTGATGATCCTCGCTCACATCGCGATCAAGAGTTTCGACCTGGTGGCGGCGATGACTGCCGGTGGCCCGGGTTATTCCTCCGACCTGCCTGCGATGTTCATGTATTCCTTCACCTTCAGTCGCGGCCAGATGGGCATGGGCTCGGCCAGTGCGATTCTGATGCTCGGTGCGATTCTCGCAATCATCGTGCCTTACCTGTACTCCGAGCTGAGGACCAAGCGTCATGACTAGTTTCGCTGCCAAACCTTCCATCAGCCTGAGTCGCATCGCGATCTACGGCGTGCTGATCCTCGCTGTGTTCCTGTACCTGATTCCGCTGGTGGTCATGCTGTTGACCAGCTTCAAGACCCCGGAAGACATCAACTCCGGCAACCTGTTGAGCTGGCCGACCGTGGTCAGCGGCATTGGCTGGGTCAAGGCCTGGGGCACGGTTGACGGGTACTTCTGGAACTCGATCAAGATCACCGTCCCGGCGGTACTGATCTCCACCGCCATCGGTGCGCTGAACGGCTATGTGCTGTCGATGTGGCGCTTTCGTGGGTCGCAACTGTTCTTCGGTTTGCTGCTGTTCGGTTGCTTCCTGCCGTTCCAGACCGTGCTGCTGCCGGCCTCGTTCACCCTCGGCAAGATGGGTCTGGCGAGCACCACCACCGGCCTGGTATTCGTGCACGTAGTCTACGGCCTGGCGTTCACCACGCTGTTCTTCCGTAACTACTACGTCAGTGTTCCCGATGCGCTGGTGAAAGCGGCGCGGCTCGATGGCGCGGGTTTCTTCACCATCTTCCGCTTGATCATCCTGCCGATGTCCACCCCGATCATCATGGTCTGCCTGATCTGGCAGTTCACTCAGATCTGGAACGACTTCCTGTTCGGTGTGGTGTTCTCCAGCGGTGATTCGCAACCCATTACGGTAGCGCTGAACAACTTGGTCAACACCAGTACCGGGGCCAAGGAATACAACGTTGATATGGCGGCGGCGATGATCGCCGGGCTGCCGACCCTGCTGGTCTATGTGGTCGCAGGCAAGTATTTCGTGCGCGGGCTGACGGCCGGCGCAGTCAAGGGGTAATCATGGCTACGCTCGAACTTCGCAATGTAAACAAGACTTATGGTCCCGGCCTGCCGGACACCCTGAAGAACATCGAACTGTCGATCAAGGACGGTGAGTTCCTGATCCTGGTCGGCCCGTCGGGTTGCGGTAAATCGACCCTGATGAATTGCATCGCCGGTCTTGAGACCATCACCGGCGGCGCGATCATGATCGATGACCAGGACGTCAGCGGCATGAGCCCGAAAGACCGCGACATCGCCATGGTGTTCCAGTCCTACGCGCTGTACCCGACCATGAGCGTGCGCGAGAACATCGCCTTTGGCTTGAAGATCCGCAAAATGCCCGCCGCCGACATCGAAGCGGAAGTGGCGCGGGTGTCCAAGCTGCTGCAGATCGAACACTTGCTCAACCGTAAACCCGGCCAGCTCTCTGGCGGTCAGCAACAGCGCGTGGCCATGGGCCGTGCCCTGGCACGGCGGCCGAAGATTTACCTGTTCGACGAACCGCTGTCCAACCTCGACGCCAAGTTGCGCGTCGAGATGCGCACCGAAATGAAACTGATGCACCAGCGCCTGAAAACCACCACGGTCTACGTGACCCACGACCAGATCGAAGCGATGACCCTGGGCGATAAGGTTGCGGTGATGAAGGACGGGATCATTCAGCAGTTCGGCACGCCGAAGGACATCTACAACAACCCGGCCAACCTGTTCGTGGCGAGCTTCATCGGTTCGCCGCCGATGAACTTCATCCCCCTGCGCTTACAGCGTAAGGACGGTCGTCTGGTGGCGCTGCTCGACAGCGGCCAGGCTCGTTGCGAATTGCCAATGGGCATGCAGGACGCCGGTCTGGAAGATCGCGAAGTGATCCTCGGCCTGCGTCCGGAACAGATCGTGCTGGCGAACGGCGAGCCGAATGGTTTGCCGACCATTCGCGCCGAAGTCCAGGTCACCGAGCCGACCGGTCCGGACACCCTGGTGTTCGTCAACCTGAATGAAACCAAGGTCTGCTGCCGTCTGGCGCCGGACGTTGCGCCGGGTGTGGGCGAAACCCTGACCCTGCAATTCGATCCTTCGAAAGTGTTGTTGTTCGATGCCAAGACCGGGGAGCGCCTGGGGGTGGCCGGTTTGCCGAAGACTGAAGCGCACAGCGCCAACGTCGCCCAATTCAAGGGCCGGTAAAGATCAAAACTGTAGGAGCCAGGCTTGCCGGCGAAAGCGATTTCAAGAACGCCTTCGCCGGCAAGCCTGGCTCCTACAAGGGGATACGCGGTGAGCGGCCTGTCGTTCATCGCAATCGATGTAAACCGCGTTAGATAAAAACAGTTAATAACAATAAAACGAGGATGTAGGGATGAAGAAGAAGAACAACGCTCAGCTTATCTGCCAATTGTCAGCTGTTGCGGTGATGATGATGGCCGGTAGCGTTCATGCGGCTGACGCGTTCAGCGCCGATTCCCAGTGGATGACCGGTGACTGGGGCGGCGAGCGGACCAAGCTGATCGAGCAAGGTATCGACATCAAGATGGACTACGTCGGCGAAGTCGGCGGCAACCTTCATGGTGGTTACAACAACGACAAGACTGCACGTTACGCCGACCAGTTCGGGCTGGGCGTGGCGCTGGATCTGCAAAAGCTGTGGGGCTGGGATAACACCCAGGCCAAGATCCAGTTCACCAACCGTAACGGTGAAAACATCTCCAATGACCGTGTTGGCGACCCGCGTGCCGGCACGTTGAGTTCTTCACAAGAAGTCTACGGCCGTGGCCACATGGTCCGTCTGACCCAGTTGTGGGTTAAGCACCAGTTCCTCGACGGCAAACTGGACGTCAAGGCCGGTTACTTCGGCGAAGGCGAAGACTTCAACACCTTCCCATGTGAATTCCAGAACCTGGCGTTCTGCGGTTCCCAAGTGGGTAACTGGGCGACCAACATCTGGTACAACTGGCCAATCAGCCAGGCCGCGCTGCGCGTCAAGTACAACATCTCGCCTGAGTTCTACGCGCAGATCGGTGCGTACAACCAGAACCCGTCGCAACTGGAACACGGTAACGGCTTCAAGCTCAGCGGCAGCGGTACGGCGGGTACCGTCATACCGGTCGAGTTGGTCTGGCTGCCTAACCCTAATAACTTGCCCGGCGAATACCGTGTCGGTTACTACAAAAGCACGGCCAAGGCTGATGACGTCCGTGAAGACGACAACGGCAATGATGCGGCAACCAGCGGTAACGCCTATCGCAGTCACAACAGCAAGCACGGTTACTGGTTTGTTGCACAACAACAACTCACCAGCCACAACGGTGATTCTTCCCGTGGTCTGAACGTTGCCGCCAACGCCACGTTCCACGACAAGGACACTAACGTCGTCGACAACTACCAGTCGCTGATGTTTGTGTACAAAGGCCCGTTCGATGCACGTCCAAAAGATGACGTCGGTATTGGTGCAGCCCGTATCCATGTCAACGACGACGTGAAGAAAAACGCCGAACTGGTCAATGCCGCCAACGGTGTCAGCGACTACGAAGATCCACTGTTCGCACCACTGCGCAGCACCGAGTACAACTACGAGATCAACTACGGCTTCCACGTTACCAACTGGCTGACCGTGCGTCCTAACCTGCAATACATCACTCACCCGGGCGGTGTTGATGAAGTCGACAACGCTCTGGTCGCCGGTCTGAAAATTCAGTCGGTGTTCTAACGCTGTTGCGATAAGCTCCTCTCTATGTGCGCATATTTGCGGATGGCCAAGGCTATCCGCTTTTTTTTGTGTAGTGTCCATGAAGGACCTGTGGCGAGGGAGCTTGCTGTGGCGAGGGGGCTTGCCCCCGTTGGAGTGCGAAGCGCTCCCCTACATTCCTTCCGTCATACCGCACTCGCAGGTTTTACGACTGCTTCGCAGCCGAACGGGGGCTAGCCCCTCGCCACAGTGGTTCACTGGGCACCAAAGTAATGAGTACACCCATGATTTTCAGGACCGTGGCACATGCATGAGCATCCGCTACAACGCTTCTTCAAATCCTTGCGCGAACGTCCGGTGTTTGCGTGGGAGCGCTATCAGATGCGCGACGTGCTGGTGATCGATCATCCGCTGTGTCAGGCGGTGTTCAGTCGCCAGGGCGCGCAGTTGTTGCACTTTCAGCCAACGGGGCAGAAACCCTGGTTGTGGTGCGCGGCGAAGTGGCCGCACGTGGGGGCGATTCGTGGTGGCGTGCCGGTGTGTTGGCCGTGGTTTGGCCGTCATCCGAGCGAAAACGCCTGGCCGTCCCATGGCTGGGCACGGCTGCTGGACTGGAAGTTGCTGGACAGCAGTCATGACGACGATGGCGTGCAGCTGCACTGGCAACTTCAGCTGTGTGACTGGACCGTCGACCTTCACGCCCACTTGGGCGAACGCATGGATCTGCGCCTGAGCACCGAGCATCAAGACACCCTGCCGTGCCAATTGAGCCAGGCGTTGCATGCCTACTGGCGTATTGGCGACGTAGGCGAGATAGCGCTGTCTGGGCTCGACGGGGCGCAAGGTTATGATCAGTTGAGCCGTCAGGTGTGTCATCAGGAAGGCGAGCTGCGGGTCGATGGCGGCTGTCAGCGGGTGTTCCAGCACGACGGCGAATTGCAGCTCAAGGACCACGCCTGGCAGCGGGAGTTGTGCATCGACACTGGCGATGATGCCGACACGGTGGTCTGGCATCCGGGTTCACGGCCGTTGTTGGGGGTGAGCTGGAACGAGGTGTTGGAGTTTGTCTGTGTGGAAGCCGCGAGCGGCGGCACCGACAGCCTGAGCCTGGCGCCGGGGGAGCGGGCGCATTTGAGTTTGCAGGCGCGGGTTGGGGTCTAGCTCAAGTCCTGTGGTGTTGCAGCCGGCGCTTTCGCGAGCAAGCCCGCTCCCACAGGGGAATGCATTCCAACTGTGGGAGCGGGCTTGCTCGCGAAGAGGCCGGAACAGCCAATGAAAATTTCGGGTTAATTAAACTCGTCACCCACCGGATACCGGCTCGCATTCAAGCTCTCTTTGATCTTGCGCAAATGCGGCTGGAAATCCACCCCGCGGCGCAAAGTCATGCCCGTTGCCAACACGTCCAGCACCGTCAGCTGAATAATCCGCGAGGTCATCGGCATATAGATGTCGGTGTCTTCCGGTAACGGAATATTCAGGCTCAAGGTACTGGCCTTGGCCAATGGCGAACCTTCAGCCGTCAGGCCGAGCACCGAAGCGCCGTTTTCCCGGGCGATGCGCGCCACTTCCACCAGTTCGCGGGTGCGGCCGGTGTAGGAAATGATCACGAACAACTCGCCGGTGTGCGCCACCGACGCAATCATGCGTTGCATCAGCACGTCGGCGTGGGCGGTGACCGCCAGGTTGAAGCGGAAGAACTTGTGCTGCGCATCCAGCGCCACCGGGGCTGAAGCGCCGAGTCCGAAGAAGTGGATTTGCCGGGCCTGGATCAACAGATCGACGGCGCGACTGATCAGGTTCGGGTCCAGGGCCTGGCAGGCGCTGTCGAGGGATGCGATAGCACTGCCGAAGATTTTCTGGGTGTAGGCTTCAGGATTGTCATCGGCCTCCACCGCTCGGCTGACGTACGCCGCGCCACTGGCCAAACTCTGGGCCAGTTGCAGTTTGAGTTCCGGGTAGCCGCTGACACCGAATGAACGGCAGAAACGGTTGACCGTCGGCTCGCTGACCTTGGAGGCCTGGGCGAGGGCGGCGATGCTGAACCGGGTGGCCTGCTGTGGATTGAGCAGGATCACTTCGGCGACTTTGCGTTCGGCCTTGTTCAGGTCTTCAAGGCGATTCTGGATTTGTTCCAGTAAATTTCGCACGCGGTCCATAGATGTTCCTTAAGTCAGCAGCGCAAACAAGCAGTCTGCTATGCAAAAAGGGCCTTTGATGCGGCCCGTAACGGTGGCCTATCCTACTGATGGCTCCGACCGACCACCACTCGGAATCTGTATTTTGCGAAAATGTTGTGGTTATTACTACATTTTCCCTTGAGTGATGCCTTGAAAAAAGGTATTTGTAGCTTAACTTGATAAAAGAACAAACATCATGCCTTCGATTACGGTTGAACCGTGCACCTTTGCCTTGTTCGGCGCCCTTGGCGACCTAGCCTTGCGCAAGCTGTTTCCCGCCCTCTATCAACTGGACGGCGCCGGCCTGTTGCACGAGGACACGCGCATTATCGCGCTGGCCCGTGAACCCGGCAGCGAGCAGCAACACCTGGCGTTCATCGCCTCGGAGCTGCGCCGCTACGTCGATGCCAAAGAGCTGGACGAAGCTGTAGTCGAACGCTTCCTCGCCCGCTTGAGCTACCTGCACGTCGACTTCCTCAAGTCTGAAGACTACGTCGCCCTTGCCGAACAGGCCGGCAGCGCTCAGCGTGTGATTGCCTATTTCGCTACACCGGCCGCGGTCTACGGCGCGATCTGCGAAAATCTGTCGAAGGTTGGTTTGACCGAAAACACCCGTGTGGTGCTGGAAAAACCCATCGGTTCCGACCTGGAGTCCTCGCGTAAGGTCAACGACGCCGTGGCGCAGTTCTTCCCAGAGAACCGCACCTATCGCATCGACCACTACCTGGGCAAAGAAACCGTCCAGAACCTGATTGCCCTGCGTTTCGCCAACAGCCTGTTCGAAACCCAGTGGAACCAGAATTACATCTCCCACGTGGAAATCACCGTGGCCGAGAAGGTCGGAATCGAAGGCCGCTGGGGTTACTTCGACAAGGCCGGTCAGCTGCGGGACATGATCCAGAATCACCTGCTGCAACTGCTCTGCCTGATCGCCATGGACCCGCCGGCCGACTTGTCCGCCGACAGCATCCGTGACGAGAAAGTCAAAGTCCTCAAGGCCCTGGCGCCGATCAGCCCGGAAGGCCTGACCACTCAAGTGGTTCGCGGCCAGTACATCGCTGGCTACAGCGAAGGCAAACCGGTGCCGGGCTACCTGGAAGAGCCAAATTCCAACACCCAGAGCGACACCGAAACCTTCGTCGCCTTGCGTGCCGACATCCGCAACTGGCGCTGGGCCGGCGTGCCGTTTTACCTGCGCACCGGCAAGCGCATGCCGCAGAAGCTGTCGCAGATCGTCATCCACTTCAAGGAACCGTCGCACTACATCTTCGCCCCGGAGCAGCGCCTGCAAATCAGCAACAAGCTGATTATCCGCCTGCAACCGGACGAAGGCATCTCCTTGCGTGTGATGACCAAAGAACAAGGCCTGGACAAGGGCATGCAGCTGCGTAGCGGTCCGTTGCAGCTGAATTTTTCCGACACCTATCGCAGCGCACGGATTCCCGATGCCTACGAGCGGTTGTTGCTGGAAGTGATGCGCGGCAATCAGAACCTGTTTGTCCGTAAAGATGAAATCGAAGCCGCGTGGAAGTGGTGTGACCAGTTGATCGCCGGATGGAAAAAATCCGGTGATGCGCCCAAGCCGTACGCGGCCGGGTCCTGGGGACCGATGAGCTCCATTGCACTGATCACGCGGGACGGGAGGTCGTGGTATGGCGATATCTAATTTGAAACTGCCTCAGGGCGTCAGCGCCCATGAGTTCAAGAGCCCGGTGTTGCTGGCTGATGGCTTGGCGCTGAATGTGGCCAAGCACCTGAATGACGCCATCGACGCTCGCGGCACCGCGACGCTTGTGGTGTCCGGTGGCCGTAGCCCAGTGGCGTTTTTCCAGAACCTGGCCAAGCAGAAACTGGACTGGTCCAAGGTTGTCATCACCTTGGCCGACGAGCGCTGGGTGCCGGTGGAACACGCCGACAGCAATGCCGGCCTGCTCAAGCGTTATTTGCTGCAAGGCCCGGCGGCCAAGGCTCAGTTCCTGAGTCTGTACAGCGCCACCGCCAACCTTGAGTTGGCGGCCGAGCAGGCTGATCGCTTGCTGGCTGAACTGCCGCCGATCGACGTACTGATCCTCGGCATGGGCGACGACGGGCACACCGCTTCGCTGTTCCCTAACAGCCCGAACCTGGCGGAAGCCTTGAAAGTCGACGGCACCCGCCGTTGCTACCCGATGCTGGCCCCGACCGTGCCGCATCAACGCCTGACCATGAGTCTGGCGCTGCTGGCGTCGGCCACGAACACCGTTCTATCGATTTCCGGTCAGTCCAAGCTGACCACTTTGAGTGCCGCATTGGCCGGTGACGATGTCGCCGCCATGCCGATTCGCGCGTTTCTGCAACCTACGTTAGAGATTTACTGGTGCCCATGAGCCAAGGATCAGCCGCTATGACAAACACATCCCCGACCGTTTCCATGGCGGACAAAATTGCCCTGATCGACAGCCTCTGCGCCAAGGCGCGGATTTTGCCGGTGATCACCATCGCCCGCGAACAAGACGTCCTGCCACTGGCCGATGCCTTGGCCGCCGGTGGCCTGACAGCCCTGGAAGTGACCCTGCGTTCGCAGTTCGGCCTCAAGGCCATCCAGATCCTGCGCGAGCAGCGTCCGGAACTGGTGACCGGTGCCGGCACTGTGCTCGATCGCACCATGCTCGCCGCCGCCGAAAGGGCCGGTTCGCAGTTCATCGTCACCCCGGGCATTACCCGTGACCTGCTCGAAGCCAGTGTCGACAGCCCGATCCCGCTGCTGCCCGGCATCAGCAACGCCTCCGGCATCATGGAAGGCTATGGTCTGGGTTATCGCCGCTTCAAGCTATTCCCGGCGGAAGTCAGCGGCGGCGTCGCGGCCATCAAGGCGTTGGGCGGCCCGTTTGGCGAAGTTAAATTCTGCCCGACTGGCGGCGTCAGCCCGGCCAATATCAAGAGCTACATGGCGTTGAAAAACGTGATGTGCGTGGGCGGTAGCTGGATGCTTGATCCGGAGTGGATCAAGAACGGCGACTGGGCCCGCATTCAGGAATGCACCGCCGAGGCCCTGGCGCTGCTGGACTGATTGTTACCTGACACTTCGTTGTGTGTTCTACGGCTTTACGGTGCGCTTGGTCGGTGCACCGTTTTTTTTTGCCTGAAATAAGCCCCTTGTGGGAGCGGCGGTGCGACGATTCGACTTGCTCGCGAAAGCGTCGGGTCAGTCGATTTCAATGTTGCCTGACACACCGCCTTCGCGAGCAAGCCCGCTCCCACACAAAAACATTCCCCGATACATAGTTACCGCATCCCGCCCGGCATCTCTCTCTATCCTTCAATCATCTTATGGAAGAGAGAACCTTATGGATTACACCACTGTTGTTCCCCGCGAACCTGTTTGCCAGCTTTCCCCGGAACAGATCGCCGGCCCCTATTTCCGCAACCCGAAACTCATCCGAAGAAACATCAGCGAAGGCCAGGACGGCATTCCCCTGGTGTTGCGGCTGTCGATCGTCGATGCCATGACCGGCGAGCCGGTGAGCGGCGCGCTGGTGGATATCTGGCATTGCAACGCCCGGGGTTCGTACTCGGGCTGGAGCCGGATCAATCCGGATCTTGAAGTCGACACTGGTGACATTGGCGCGATTGCGCGCACCGATGACGACACTTACCTGCGTGGCGGGCAATTCAGCGACAACAAGGGCGCGGTGCGGTTTACCACGATCTATCCGGGGTTTTATGCCGGACGAGCGCTGCACATCCACGTGGCGGTTCGCATCACCGACGGCAACAATTATCTGGAAGAGCGGCATGTCGCCTGGGTCGGGCAACTGTATTTCCCCGAGGTTGCCTCCCGGTCGGTGCTGAGTGCCAGGGAGTACAAGGGCCGGGCCGTGTCGCCGTTGACCAACGATCAGGACCATTACCACAAGAACATGGGGGGGGAGGCCTCGACCCTGACAGTTCACAGCATCGGTCGAGACACCACGGATGACGGCTTTTTCGGGCACCTGACCATCGGCATCGACACCTTTGCGGTGTCGACCCAGATCAAGCCCGAGGACTTCGACAAGTACACGGTATAAGCGCTGATCTCAGCGCACGTCGGTCAACGCCTGGGCCAGCAGGTCCATGTCTGCGGCGGTAGTGGTCAGTCCCGGGGTGATGCGAATGCACGACCCGAATGCTGCACCGCTGCGGGCCACGGTAAACAGGTTGTAGTCGTTGAGCAGCCGCTCGACCATCACCTGCTGATCGGCATGGCGGCTAAAGCGCATCGAGGTAATGCCGCAATACAGTCGAGGATCGTCCGGGGTCATGACTTCGATACCCGGTAGATCACGCACGGCGTTGACCCAGCGGTTGCGCAGGTAGTTGAGCCGTGCGCCCTTGGCGGCGGAACCGCCCATGGCCTGATGTTCCTCGAACACCAGTGGCAGGGTCATCAAGGCTGGAATGTTCGGCGTGCTGTAGGGCGTGCGGGAGCGAATGTCGTTGATCGGGAAGTGCATCTCGCCCATGTCCGGGTCGATATCGGCCAGGCGTTGCGGCGCGATATAAATGAAACCCAGGGTCAACGGTGCGCCAATCCATTTGTGCAGGTTGTACCCGGCAAAGGCAATGCCCAGCGCGTCCAGATTAAAGTCGATCTGACCCAAGGCATGGGCGCCGTCGAGGATCACATCGACGCCGTGTTCCTTGGCAAGTGCGGCAATTGCCTGCACCGGCATCACCAGGCCACTGCGGTGGGTGACGTGGGTCAGGGCCATCAGCTTGAGTCGCGGATAACGCACGAAGGCTTCACGGTAGCTGGCCAGCAAACTGTCGTAAGTGGCCGGGTGCCGGTGATCGATTTCGATCACCTCCACGCCGCGATGGCGAGCCAGCCAACGCATGGCGCCCTTGACCGTGTCGTACTCCAGATCGCACAGCAATACCTGATCGCCGGGCTGCAAGCGATTGTAGTTGCGGATCAGCGATTGCAGGCCGTCCGAAGCGTTGCGGGTGAGGGCAACGGATTGCGCGCGCACGCCAATCATCTCGGCGAGTTGCGCGCGAATATCCAGGCTTTCGATCTGTTCAAAGCGCTGGCGCACATGCACCGAGTTGCTGCGGTTGATCAGTTCGATATTGCGCTGATATTCCTCGACCACCGTGCGCGACATGCGACCGAAGTAACCGTTCTCCAGATTGATGGGGCCAGGTTCGATAGCGTAACGATCGGCAAAGGTCTGCCAGAAAGCTTCATCACGGGCGCGGCGGGTGTTCTCGGGCATGGGCTACTCAGTCAGTTCAGTGGCGGGGCGCAGGCTTGCCATGTTTGGCGCGCAGCGGTTCGAGCAGTTCCGATAAACCGTTGTGGTCGATTTCCTGCATCAGCGCGAGCAAACCGCCCAGTTCACCATGGGGGAAACCTTCCCGGGCGAACCAGTTCAGGTACTGGCCGGGGAGGTCGGCGATGATGCGTCCCTTGTATTTGCCAAAGGGCATTTCGCGGGTAATCAGCAGTTCGAGCTTTTCAGGATTCATCACTCAGTCGTCTTGATTCAAACAGCCTCGAAAATACAGGCATTCTGCATGCAGGCCAAATGACAGATCATGCAAATAAAGCGGATATAGATATTGGCTTTAAAATTAACTTGTTGAAAAGTAAGGAATAAATACTCAATTCAAAGCTGGCATGCAGGCTGCAATAGTTATTGCATATCTCATCAACCCGCGAGGAATTGAAAATGACCGACATTAATAAAGAAGCCATCTCCGTACTCAACGACCTGATTGAAACCAGCAAAGACGGTCAGGAAGGGTTCAAGACTTGCGCTGAAGACATCAAGCATCCAGAACTGAAAACGCTGTTCGTCACTCGTTCTGCCGATTGCGCCACCGCCGCTGCCGAACTTCAGAGCGCAGTGCGTTCGATGGGTGGCGATCCGGAAACTTCTACCAGTGTCAGCGGTGATCTGCACCGTCGCTGGGTTGACGTGAAAGCGATGTTCACCGGCAAAGATGAAGAAGCCGTGCTGAACGAAGCCGAACGCGGTGAAGACCATGCGCTGAAGGCATACAAGGAAGCGCTGGAAAAAATCACCAAGCACAACCTGGTGGGCATTCGTGATCTGGTTGAACGTCAGTATCACGGCGTGCAACGCAACCACGATCAGGTAAAAGCCCTGCGTAACCAGGCGCGTGCTCGTTCTTAAGCAGTCGTCGCTGTAATAAAAAACGCCAGCTAGCCTGGCGTTTTTTTGTGCCCGGAATTCAGTGCCAGGCAAAAGTTCGAGGTGAGGCCATTCGCGAGCAAGCCCGCTCCCACATTAGATCGTCTGCGGACACAGAGTTAGTGTTCACGCAGATCCATTGTGGGAGCGGGCTTGCTCGCGAATGGCTCCGAAAGAGCATCAACCGATGCTGATGGCCGGCAACACAGGCAACGTCACGGTCTGCTGTTTACGCGGCGCCAGGATCTCCGCTTCGCCATCCACCACCAACTCATCACGCTGGTTGAACACACGAGTAGCAATGCGCACACGAAACTTCGGCAGCTTCTCGAGAATTTCCAGACGCACGGTCAGGGTGTCGCCGATTTTCACCGGTTTCTGGAAGCTCATTTGCTGACCGATATAAATAGTGCCCGGCCCAGGCAACTCGCAGGCGACGGCAGCACTGATCAGCGCGCCGCTGAACATACCGTGGGCGATACGCTCCTTGAACATGGTGCTGGCAGCGAATTCAGCGTCCAGGTGCACCGGGTTGTGGTCGCCGGACATCGCGGCGAATAGCTGAATGTCGCGCTCTTCGACGGTCTTGCTGTAGCTGGCGGTCTGGCCGACTTCAAGGGCTTCGTAAGGGGTGTTGGTAACCTGGGTCATCTGTCTCAATTCCTGTGACGAATTAAAAAATCCACAAAAAAGCTATTCGAAAAACTATTCGGTTCTGGCCGGGCGGCGGTGGCTGAGCGCCTGGGCGATCCAGTTCAGTACGTCGCCGGTGACTTCATCGCGGTTGCTCTCGTTGAACAGTTCGTGACGTGCCTGCGGGTAAATATTCAATTGCAGGTTCTGGCTGCCGGCCGTGCGCAATGCATGGGCCAGATCTTTCAGACGCTTGCCTTCGCTCACCGGATCACATTCACCGCCGATGACCAGCAAGGGCAGACCCGGATCGATCTGGGCGAGATTGGACGCTTTGCTGATTTGCTGCAAGCCGCCGAGCAAGTCGACCCACAGTTGATTGGTGCAGCGAAAGCCGCAAAGTGGGTCGTTGGCGTACAGATCGACTTCCGCCGGATCGCGGCTCAACCAGTCGAATCGGGTGCGCGCTGGTTTGAATTGCTTGTTGAACGAGCCGAATGACAGGAACTCGATCAGCGCACTGCGCCCCTTCGGTCCCTGGCGTAGCCGTTCGAGCCGGGCGATTTGCCGCGCCGCGCGATAAAGCGCTACGGGTTGGAAGTTCGAGCCACTGAGAATCGCTCCGTGCAGACTGGCGCTGTGGTGCAGCAGATAGGCCTGGGCGATGTAACTGCCCATGCTGTGCCCGAGCAGCACGATCGGCACGCCGGGGTGTTGCTGGCCGATATGCTGGTTGAGGCTGGCCAGGTCGCCGACCACCTTGCACCAGCCATCGTCATCGGCAAAATGCCCCAGTGTCCCGTTTTCGGCAGTTTTGCCATGTCCACGCAGGTCGGGCGCATACACGCCATAGCCCTGAGCACAGAGCTTTTCGGCCAGCCGGGCGTAGCGAGCACTGTGCTCGGCCATGCCGTGGGCCAGCAGGATCACGGCTTTCAATGGCGGGGCGGGCAGCCATTGGTTGACGAAAAGACGACTGTGATCACTCGCGGTCAGCCAGAAAGTGTCGTGGATCATGGCGATTCCTTTGCACGATGTGGTTGCATTGTATAGCGCATCCCACGCTTGCCGTCTGATCAGGCCACACCACCCTAGGAAGATTCACACGATCTATGACGGTGTTGGCCGTATTTGCCTGATTCGCCATAACTGCTAGTGTCCGTGAAGCTCCGCTTTTTGCTTTTTGTTTCTCAGGAATGACAGAAAAGCGGCCAAGGTGATTCAGGTAAAGAGGACAAGAACAATGCAACCTGATTTCTGGAATGACAAACGCCCGGCCGGCGTGCCCCTGGACATCGATCTTGGGGCCTACAAGTCGGTGATCGAGGTGTTCGAGCGTTCCTGCAAGAAATTCGCGGATCGCCCGGCCTTCAGCAACATGGGCGTGACCCTGACCTACGCCGAACTGGAACGCTACAGCGCCGCGTTCGCCGGTTACCTGCAAGCCCACACCGATCTCGCGCCGGGGGATCGCATCGCGGTGCAGATGCCCAACGTCCTGCATTACCCGATTGCCGTGTTCGGCGCATTGCGCGCCGGGCTGATCGTGGTCAACACCAACCCGCTGTACACGCCGCGGGAAATGCGTCATCAGTTCAAGGACTCCGGTGCCCGGGCGCTGGTGTACCTGAACATGTTCGGGGCCAAGGTTCAGGAAGTGCTGGCCGACACCGACATCCAGTATCTGATCGAAGCCAAGATGGGCGACCTGATGCCCGCCGCCAAGGGCTGGCTGGTCAACACGATGGTGAGCAAGGTCAAGAAAATGGTCCCGGACTATGCCTTGCCCCAAGCCATCTCCTTCAAGAGCGCGCTGCGCCTGGGCCGGGGCCTGGGCATCAAGCCGCTGAAGGTCGGCCTCGACGACATCGCGGTGCTGCAATACACCGGCGGCACCACCGGCCTGGCCAAGGGCGCGATGCTCACTCACGGCAACCTGGTGGCAAACATGCAGCAGGCGCGCGCCTGTCTGGGCCAGTTCGGCAGCGACGGTCAACCGCTGCTGCGCGAAGGCCAGGAAGTGATGATCGCGCCGCTGCCGCTCTACCATATCTATGCCTTCACAGCGAACTGCATGTGCATGATGGTGACCGGCAACCACAACGTACTGATCACCAATCCGCGCGACATCAAAGGCTTTATCAAGGAGCTGAAAAACTGGCGGTTCTCGGCGCTGCTGGGGCTCAACACACTGTTCGTCGCGCTGATGGATCACCCGGACTTCAAGACCCTGGATTTTTCCAGCCTCAAGCTCACCAACTCCGGCGGCACCGCGCTGGTCAAGGCCACCGCCGAACGCTGGGAGCAGCTCACCGGTTGCCGCATCACCGAAGGCTACGGCCTGACCGAAACCTCGCCGGTGGCCTGCACCAACCCGTATGGCGACAAATCGCGGATCGGCACGGTCGGCCTGCCGGTGCCGGGCACCACGCTGAAGGTCATCAATGACGAAGGCGTCGAGCAGCCATTGGGCGAGCGGGGCGAGTTGTGCATCAAGGGCCCGCAGATCATGAAGGGTTACTGGAACAAACCCGAGGCCACCGCCGAAGTGCTGGATGCCGAGGGCTGGTTCAAGTCGGGTGACATTGCTGTGATCGATCCGGACGGTTTCGTGCGCATCGTCGATCGCAAGAAAGACATGATCATCGTTTCGGGCTTCAACGTGTACCCGAACGAAATCGAAGACGTGGTGATGGCCCATCCGAAAGTCGCCAATTGCGCGGTGATCGGCGTGCCGGATGAACGTTCGGGAGAGGCGGTGAAGCTGTTTGTGGTCGCCCGGGAGTCGGGTGTCAGCCTTGAAGAGTTGAAGGCTTACTGCAAGGAAAACTTCACCGCGTACAAAGTGCCCAAACACATTGTGTTGCGTGAGTCGTTGCCGATGACGCCGGTGGGCAAGATTCTGCGGCGCGAGTTGCGCGATATCGCGTAACCATTAATCCCTGTGGGAGCGGGCTTGCTCGCGAAGGCGGTGTGTCAGTCATCCTTTATTTGGCTGACACACTGTCTTCGCGAGCAAGCCCGCTCCCACATTGGTATCTGGGGGCTCTGGAACCCCTGTTTTCAGGGGGTTTAACAGCGCTATAGAATTTTTGCTCTAAAATGACCGCTTGCTGTTCTTGAGTCATTAAAGTGACTGTAGGGCCTTCTTTTGGCTCTAGTCGGCCCTTGGCAAAGCTGCTACTCTCGGCGCGCTTTTGTGACTTCTCGGCCTATCTAAAAGCCAGACTCACCAATAAAAAACATACACCAATAATAATCGCATCAAATGCGGTGATGAATTCGCGTTGCTGAGGAGTGGGCTTCCATGATCGAAGACTTTTGGAAGGATAAGTACCCTGCCGGGATTGCTGCCGACATCAATCCAGACGAGTATCCGAATATTCAGGCAGTGTTGAAGCAGTCCTGCCAACGCTTCGCTAACAAACCGGCATTCAGCAACCTGGGCAAGACAATCACCTACGGTGAACTGTACGAATTGTCCGGTGCCTTTGCCGCTTACCTGCAACAGCATACCGACTTGCAGCCCGGTGATCGAATCGCCGTGCAGTTGCCTAACGTGTTGCAGTACCCGGTGGCCGTCTTCGGTGCGATCCGCGCCGGGCTGATCGTGGTCAATACCAACCCGCTGTACACCGCGCGGGAGATGGAACACCAATTCAACGACTCCGGTGCAAAAGCCCTGGTCTGCCTGGCCAACATGGCGCATCTGGCGCAGACCGTGGTGCCGAAAACCGGCGTCAAGCACGTAATCGTCACCGAAGTGGCCGACCTGCTGCCGCCGCTCAAGCGTCTGCTGATCAACAGCGTCATCAAGTACGTGAAGAAGATGGTCCCGGCGTATCACTTGCCCAAGGCCGTCAAGTTCAACGACGTATTGAGCAAGGGCCATGGCCAGCCAGTGGCTGAAGCCAACCCGGACAGCGGCGATGTCGCGGTGCTGCAATACACCGGCGGCACCACCGGCGTGGCCAAGGGCGCGATGCTGACCCACCGCAACCTGGTGGCGAACATGCTGCAGTGCAAGGCGCTGATGGGCTCCAACCTCAATGAAGGTTGCGAGATCCTGATCACTCCGCTGCCGCTGTACCACATCTATGCCTTCACCTTTCATTGCATGGCGATGATGCTGATCGGCAACCACAACATCCTGATCAGTAACCCGCGCGACCTGACGGCGATGGTCAAGGAACTGTCGAAGTGGAAGTTCAGCGGTTTCGTTGGCCTGAACACACTGTTCGTGGCGCTGTGCAATAACGAAGCCTTCCGCAAGCTGGATTTTTCGGCGCTGAAAGTCACCCTGTCCGGTGGCATGGCCTTGCAACTGGCCGCCGCCGAGCGTTGGAAAGCGGTCACCGGTTGCCCCATCTGTGAAGGTTACGGCATGACCGAAACCAGCCCGGTGGCGACCGTGAACCCGATCCAGAACATCCAGGTTGGCACCATTGGTATTCCGGTGCCCTCGACCCGCTGCAAAGTCATCGACGATGCCGGCGTTGAACAGCCGCTGGGTGAAATCGGCGAACTGTGTGTGAAAGGCCCGCAGGTCATGAAGGGCTACTGGCAGCGCCAGGAAGCCACCGACGAAATGCTCGACAGCGAAGGCTGGTTGAAGACCGGTGACATCGCGTTGATCCAGCCCGATGGCTACATGCGCATTGTCGATCGCAAGAAAGACATGATCCTGGTCTCCGGTTTCAACGTGTACCCGAACGAACTCGAAGACGTGCTCGCGACTCTGCCGGGCGTGCTGCAATGTGCGGCCATCGGTGTGCCGGACGAGAAGTCGGGCGAGGCGATCAAGATCTTCATCGTCGCCAAACCGGGCGTGACCCTGACCAAGGAAACGGTGATGGAGCACATGCGCGCCAACGTCACCGGTTACAAGGTCCCGCGTTCCGTGGAGTTCCGCGACGCGCTGCCGACCACCAACGTCGGCAAGATCCTGCGCCGCGAACTGCGTGACGAAGAGCTGAAGAAGCTGGGCGTGAAGAAGTAAGCCCCGCTTGAAACACAAAAGCCCCGCAGAGATGCGGGGCTTTTTGTTTACAGCAATATCAGCTTTGCTTTTGTGGCGAGGGAGCTTGCTCCCGCTGGGCTGCGAAGCAGCCCCAAAACAGTCACTGCGGTACTGATGAAGTATCTCAATAGACTTGATGACGACTGCTTCGCAGTCGAGCGGGAGCAAGCTCCCTCGCCACAGGTTTCTGTGTACCGCTTTTAGAGGCGGAACGGCGCGAAATTGACGTTGGTACCCGCCGGGCGCATGTCCTGCAGGTAGGAGTCCTTGTCGGCGCTCAGTTCCAGGCTCAGGGCCGCTTTGCGCTTGCCTTCGTTGCGCACCACCAGACCTTCGAGTTTTTCACGCAGGAACACCGTCGGCACTTTCAGGTGCAGCAGTTCGTCGGTGTCCGGCGTGTGCATCAGCAGGTGAACCCACTCGTACTGACCAACGGCCAGGCGCGCCACCGGGATGTCGAACCACCAGATGTTGCGGTTGCGGTTCAATTCGGTGAAATGGCAGTTGTTGACGCCAAGCACAGCACCGCCGAGTTCCTGGTTTCTGCGGGCAATGGCCTGCTTTTTATCGAGTTTCATAACATTCCTACGGGATTGGATCTTCAGCGCCATGGCCTGAATACGTTGCGCATTCTCGGGGGTTGGACGCCAAACATAAAGCCCAACCTTTAATCGGCGATGAAATGTCGCAGTAAAAATAAATGAAACTCCGTGCAAACGCTGCCGGTCAATCTTTGTGTAACGACTATGACCCTTGAATTGTTCACAGGAGAAACACCATGAGCAGCACTGGCGATAAAGTTAAAGGCATGGCAAACGAAGCGGTCGGCAACGTCAAGCAAGGCGTCGGCAAGGCCACTGACAACACCAAACTGCAAGTAGAAGGCAAAGTGCAGGAAAAGAAAGGCGAAGCCCAGCAAGCTGTGGGTAAAGCCAAGGACGCGGTCAAGAAAGCGGTCGATAAGTCCTGACGTGTCCGCCCCTTCAGGCACACTGAAACGGCCATCCGCGGATGGCCGTTTTTGTGTCAGCAGCCCCGGTTAAACAACGAAATTGTTTCAAGGTCGCCAAGTAGGCTACTTTGATGTAGAAAACGGCCCCTGAGTCGCCACGACTTCAACCCTTTTGCGGCGAAAGGAGACGCTAATGATTTTCCCGGACATGAAAGGTCTGCCCATCCACCGCGTGATGGTGCGCACGGTCACTGAGTTCATCGATGACGAGATGTCGACCTATGCCTCGGCGTTGGCCTATCAAATGCTGTTCTCGCTGTTCCCCTTCATTCTGTTCCTGATTGCCCTGATCGGTTTCCTGCACCTGCCGGACTTCTTCTCCTGGCTGCGCCTGCAATCGGAACTGGTGTTGCCGCCCCAGGCCCTGGAACAAGTCAACCCGGTGATTGATCAGTTGCAGCAATCCAAGGGTGGTTTGCTCTCGATCGGTATCGTCATCGCCCTGTACACCGCGTCTGCGGGCGTGCGGCTGATGATGAGCGCGATGAACGCCGCCTATGATGTGGTCGAAGGCCGCCCGGTGTGGAAGCGCTTTCCGCTGTCGATTTTCTACACCATCGGCATTGCCGGCATGCTGCTGGCCGCAGCCGCGCTGATGGTGCTCGGGCCGCAGGTGATGGGCTGGATTGCTGCGCAGGTTGGTCTGGAAGACTTCATCGTCACGGTCTGGACCATCGCGCGCTGGCCGGTGATTGTGATTCTGATGATGGTCGCCGTGGCATTGATCTATTACGTCATGCCCGACGTGCGGCAGGAGTTTCGCTTCATTACCCCAGGCTCGGTGTTGGCGGTGGTGGTGTGGATCATCGCCTCATTGGGTTTTGCGTTTTACGTCAAGACCTTCGCCAACTACAACGCCATGTATGGCAGTATCGGCGCGATCATCGTGCTGTTGCTGTACTTCTACATTTCCGCTGCGGTGCTGTTGCTCGGCGCGGAGATGAATGCGGTGATCGAGCACATGTCGTCCGAAGGCAAGGACCCTGGCGAAAAGGTCCCCGGCGAGCACGACCACGAAACCAAACACCACGTATCGGGACTGGGACGGGACCACTCGCTCAAGCCGAACACTGACGAAGCCTGAACATGATCCGTGAAATCCTGAAAATGGGCGATGAGCGCCTGCTGCGCATCGCGCCGCCCGTGCCCGCCGAAATGTTCGACAGCCCCGAATTGTGGCAACTGATCGACGACATGTTCCAGACCATGGAAAGTGTCGGCGGCGTTGGCTTGGCCGCGCCACAGATCGGTGTCGACCTGCAACTGGTGATCTTCGGTTTCGAGCACAGCGAGCGTTATCCTGACGCCGAAGCGGTGCCGCAGACCATCCTGATCAACCCGCTGATTACGCCATTGAGCCCGACCCTGGAAGAAGGCTTCGAAGGTTGCCTGTCGGTGCCGGGTTTGCGTGGCGCGGTGGATCGTTACCAGCACATTCGCTATGAAGGCTTTGATCCCAAAGGCCAGCCGATCACTCGTATCGCCTCGGGGTTTCATGCGCGGGTGGTGCAGCACGAATGCGATCACCTGATCGGCCGGTTGTACCCGTCGCGCATTACGGACTTCACCAAGTTCGGGTTTACCGAAGTGATGTTCCCGGATCTTGATCCTGCTGCGGACGATTAACCCGCTAAAAGATCGCAGCCTTCGGCAGCTCCTACAGGGTTTTGAGTACACCTGTAGGAGCTGCCGAAGGCTGCGATCTTTTGATCTTGCTGTTATTTCGCGGGTTTAACGAACCGCAACGTCATCCGGTCCGACTCGCCAATCGCCACATACTTGGCCTTGTCCTTCTCCCCCAACGTCAACGCCGGCGGCAAGGTCCAGACGCCTTCGGGATAGTCCTTGGTGTCCTTCGGATTGGCATTGATCTCGCTTTTCTCCTCAAGCTTGAACCCCGCATCCGTCGCCAGTTTCACCACGTAAGCGGTAGTCAGGTAACCGCTGTGCTTGATGTCCTCCAGCGACGCCCCGTCCTTGGCTCGGTGATCCACCACGCCGAGCACGCCGCCCGGTTTCAGCACCTTGAAGAACGACTCGAACATCAGCGGCGCCGTGTCCGCCAGTACCCAGTTGTGCACGTTGCGGAAAGTCAGCACGGTGTCGGCGGAACCGGGTTTACCCAGCACCGGCGCCTTGGGATCGAACTCGACCACCTGGGCCTTGGCGTACTGGGCCGGAGTGGCGGTGAATTTGGCCTTGAGGGTTTCTTCGCTTTTGCGCGCGTAATCACTGGCAGTCGGCGCTTGAACGGCGGCGATGTAGTTGCCGTGATCCTTGAGCAGCGGCGCCAGCAGTTCGCTGTACCAACCGCTGCCGGGAGTGATTTCGATGACGGTCTGATTCGGTCGCAAACCGAAGAATTGCAGGCTCTGTTGTGGATGCCGGTAGACGTCGCGCACCACGTTCTGCGGCGCGCGCCAGGTACCTTTGAGCACCTCGGCGTATTGCGCGGCTGAGACGGGCTGAGTGTCGGCGGCTAGCGCCAAAACAGGGGCGAGCAGGGCGGTGAAGGTCAAGGCGAGTAGGGCAGGTTTCATGGAGCGTCCTGGCGAAGTCGAAGTCGACCCCGAGGCTAGCACGCAGCCATTGGCGGCCGATCACACATTATCGTTGGTCGACCTCACCAACGGTTCTAAGCCCATGGCGATCATCGGTTTGCTGCGGGCGTAACGGCTCAGGCGCTCGACCATGGCGTAGGGCATTTGCGGGTCGAAGCTAAAGCCGCGACGCTCGTAAAAGCCGCGCAGATCCGGGTGACAGTACAACCAGACCGGGCTGTCGAGGCCTTTGACGGCTTCGGCGATCAGCGCCGCGGCGATGCCTTGTTCACGACACGCGGGGTCCACGAACAAACCCGTCAACCAATGCCCGCCAGCGACCGGTCGCAAACACAATGCTGCGACAATTTCTCCGCGCCGGGCGACCCATAGTTGAGCATCGCGCACCGCTTTCATCGGCGATTGGTGAGCGCGGTAAAACTTGTTCATCAACGGCCATAACGGCTCATCGAGCAAAGCGTATTGGGTGTCTGGCATGGGCTTGAGCTGTCGATTGGTCAGGCGGGCGATTATAAAAGAACGCGAGCGGCGCGATAGGTGTATACCTGACTTCACATCCCGTATGAGTGGAGTACGTATCATGGCCAAAGGCATGGATTCAAAAAAAGCGGCAAAGAAGAAACCGGCAAAAACCGCCGATGAAAAGCGCGCGGACAAGAAGGCCAAAAAGGTGGATGTGTTCGGTCATTGATCCCGCGTTGATCGTTCCCACGCTCTGCGTGGGAATGCCTCTAGGGACGCTCCGCGTCCAGTGACGCGGAGCGTCACGGGCTGCATTCCCACGCAGAGCGTGGGAACGATCGTTAAACAAAAAATAATCTGCAAGATTTCCCCGCGTCGTTGCACAGAGAGGGACAAGTCCCGTTCTGAGCAAAGCCATGTCCCATTACTTCGACGCCGCCCATCGAGCAGAAATCGACACCCTGCGTCAACGCCTGACCGCTCGCACCGAGTGGCCGACGTGGTTGCTGCTGATCGGTATGTACGCGGGCTGGTTCAGCATCGTCCTGAACAGTGATCGCTTGGGCCTTTGGTGGAGCACGGCGTTACTGATCCCTTTGGTAGTGCTCTGGCTGTCGGTACAACACGAACTGCTCCACGGCCATCCCACTCGCTGGCTGGCCTTGAACAAACTCCTCGGCTACGCACCGTTTGCGGTGTGGTTTCCCTACACCCTCTATCGCAACAGCCATTTGCTGCATCACCATGACGAAGACCTGACCGTCCCCGGTCGCGACCCGGAAAGCCGTTACCTCACCGCCAGGCACTGGCAGCGCAGTTCCGTGTTCAAACAGGCCCTGCACCGGTTGAACAAAACCGTGCTCGGGCGCGTCATGATTGGTGCGCCAATCGCCTTGCAGGCCCTGGCCCGTAAAGAACTGCGACGCCTGCGCGCGGGCGAGCGCCAGGCCTGGCTGATGTGGCTGACCCACGGCGCGCTCACCGTGGTGATGCTGACCTTTATCGCCCGCTACAGCGCATTGCCGGTGTGGCATTACCTGCTGCTGATCAGCGTGCCGGCGCTATCGATTGCGATGATTCGCTCCTACTATGAACACCGCCCCAACGCCCAACCCGAGCAACGCACCGTGCTCAATGAAGCTTCGTGGCCGTGGAGCTGGCTGTTCCTGAACAACAACCTGCACCTGGTGCATCACGACTTGCCGAGCCTTCCCTGGTATGACTTGCCCAAGGCTTATCACGCACGTCGCGAGCAATGGCTGGCGCGCAGTGGTGGGTTTTTGGTGCAGGGTTATGGTGAGTTGTGGCGCCGGCATGGGTTCAGGGCAATCGATAGCCCACAACATCCATTTCATTGATTGACGGTGATCCCCTTGTGGGAGCGGGCTTGCTCGCGAAAGCGGTGTGTCAGGCACCATTAATATCAACTGACCCACCGCCTTCGCGAGCAAGCCCGCTCCCACAGGGGGTCTTTGTTGCATGGGAATAACGAGATGACAAAACACATCGCCGAACTACTGATGTACGTCGCTCCCGAGCCGATTCGCCAGGCCAACGAACGCTGGCTGACGCGAATGCTCGAGCGACTGGCTACGTCGCGCCAAAGCGCCGAAGGCCTGTCGCTGCCGGACCTATGGCTGTCCCCTGACTTGCTGCTGACCCAAACCTGCGGCTACCCGCTGATGACTTTGTTGCGCGGTCAGGTCCGGGTCGTTGGTCGCCCGCGTTACGAATTGCCGGACAGCAACGGTGGCAATCATTGCAGCCTGCTGCTTTGCCGCGCCGACGATCCACGCCGCACGCTGCCGGCCTTTTTCAACAGCCGCGGAGTGATCAATGACGAAGGCTCCAACAGTGGCATGAACCTGCTGCGCCATCGATTGGCGCCGCTACACCGCGACGGTCAGTTCTTCGCCAGTGTCGGCATCAGCGGTGGCCACCGCGAAAGCCTGCGCTGGTTGCGCGAAGACCTCGCCGACCTGGCCGCCATCGACAGCGTGACCTTCGCTTACCTGGCGCGGCATGCCGAAGCGGAAGTAGCCGGTCTGCGCGTAATCGCCCGAAGTGCATTCAGCCCAACCTTGCCTTACATCACCGTCGCGAGCGCCAGCGATCAGCAGATAGAGGCGCTTCGGCGGGTGATGAACGAAACGTTGCGCGAGTTGCCGGACGTGGCTGAAATCCTCGGTCTGCAAGAGGTGTTGCCCGCGACGGACAGCGACTATCAGGTTGTTCTCGATTACCAGCAGGAAGCCGAGTCGTTGGGTTACGGGCGGTTGCGTTAGGTAAGAAGGATCAAAAGATCGCAGCCTTCGGCAGCTCCTACAGGGAGTACGCCAATCCCACGTCAAACACCAATCCCCCGTAGGAGCTGCCGAAGGCTGCGATCTTTTGATCTTGCTTCTACAAATTCCTAAATAGAATATAAAAATACATTTTAAGTATTATTAAAGAATAAGGCCCCCAGCTAGAATCGCGCCACCGGATCACCGGACATTCAGCGACCCCTAACCCCAGGAGCCCCTATGTCCGGCGCCGACCTTTCCCATCGCAACCACGTGGGCGGATTGTTCCGTGCACATTACTCATGGCTATGCACCCGGTTGCGCCGGCAACTGGGCGCCAGTACCAGCGTCGAAGACATCGCCGCCGAAACCTTCACGCAACTGCTGGAATCCCCAGGGCTGACGCCGATTCGCGAGCCCCGCGCCTTGCTGACCACCATCGCCCAGCGCTTGATCTACCAGCTCTGGCGTCGTCGCGATCTGGAGCGTCAGCATCTGGAGCAGCTGCAAAACGTCGATGCCGTTCAAGCGCAGTCGCCCGAAGAACTGCTGCAACTGACCCAGGCCCTGCATCGCCTCGATCGCACCCTTGACCGTTTGCCGGGCAAGGTCCGGGCGACGTTCCTGCTGTCGCGCATTGACGGCCTGACCTACCCGCAAATTGCCGCCGAACTGGGCATTTCCCAGCGTTCGGTCAGCGTCTACATGACGCGTTCCCAAACCGTGTGCGCCCAGCACAGCGCCAACGAACCTTTATTGAACCGAACACCCCTGACCCAGAGGTCCGCATGAGATCGATCAAAACCCTGCTTGGCAGTTCGCTGCTGGCCCTGAGCCTCGTGGCTTCCCAGGTTCCCGCCGCCGAAAAAGTCGCACCAATTCACTTCGGCGACATCGCCTGGGAAAGCGGCAGTTTCATCACCGAAGTCCTGCGCCTGATTGTCGAGAAAGGCTACGGCTACCCGACCGACACCCTGCCGGGCAGCACCGTCAGCCTCGAAGCAGCGCTGGCCAAGAACGATATCCAGGTGATCGGCGAAGAGTGGGCCGGGCGCAGTCCGGCGTGGGTCAAGGCGTCGAACGAAGGCAAAGTGTTCGGCCTCGGTGACACGGTCAAAGGCGCCACCGAAGGCTGGTGGGTGCCGGAATACGTGATCAAGGGTGACCCGGAACGCGGCATCAAACCCTTGGCCCCGGAACTGAAGTCCGTGGCCGACCTGGCCCGCTACAAAGACGTGTTCCGCGACCCGGAAGACCCGAGCCGCGGTCGTTTCCTCAACAGCCCTACCGGTTGGACCTCGGAGATCGTCAACAGCCAGAAACTCAAGGCTTATGACCTGACCGCCGACTACGTCAACTTCCGTACCGGCTCGGGCGCAGCATTGGATGCCGAAGTCGCCTCGTCGATCCGCCGTGGCAAACCGGTGCTGTTCTATTACTGGTCGCCGACACCGTTGCTGGGCCGTTTCAAACTGGTGAAGCTCGACGAGCCGGCGTTCGATGCCGAAGCCTGGAAGACCCTGGCCGATGCCAACAACCCGCATCCGAAGGGCACTCGTTCCATGCCGGCGAAACTGGCGATTGGCGTGTCCGCACCGTTCAAGACGCAATACCCGGATTTGGTGGCGTTCTTTGAAAAGGTCGATTTGCCGATTGATTTGCTGAACCAGACGTTGGCGCAGATGAGCGAAAAACGTCAGCAACCGCGTCAGGTCGCCGAAGCGTTTTTGCGGGATCAGCCGCAGGTGTGGAAGGGCTGGGTGCCGGGGGAAGTGGCGAGCAAGGTGAGTGGGAGTTTGTAGGTTTGCCTGATGCTTCAGCGGTGTTTGTCAGATAGCTTTCGCGAGCAAGCCCGCTCCCACATTTGGATTTCCGGTGTTCACACATATCGTGTTCACCGAAAATCCCCTGTGGGAGCGGGCTTGCTCGCGAATGGTCTCCCGCCCTACGCCAACTCCGCCGCCAACGCTGCCTTTACCGCCGGCCGCGCATCAATCCGCGCCTGAAACCCGGCCAACGCCGGCCACTGATTCAAATCAATCCCGAACACCGACGTCCAGCGCAACACGGTAAACAGATACGCATCCACCACACTGAACCCGCTCGCCATCAAATAATCCTGCCGCTCCAGCGTATGGCTCAACACCGCAAAGCGCTTGAACAGTTTCTCCTTGATCTGCGTTTTAACGTCATCCGGGAACTGCGCGTTGAACAGCCAACCGAGCCCGCCATGAATCTCGGTCGAGACGAAGTTCAGCCATTCCTGCAACCGCACCCGCTCGAGGCTGCCGTTCGCCGGTGCCAGATTCAACTCGGGCCGCAAGTCCGCCAGGTATTGCAGGATCGCCGGGCCTTCGGTCAGCACTTGGCCATTGTCCAGTTGCAGCGCCGCGACGTAACCCTTGGGGTTGATGGCGAGGAAGTCCTCACCGGCGGCGGTTTGCTTGGTGCTGTTATCGACACGAATCAGGACGAAGGGCAGGCCCAGTTCGCGTAACACAATGTGCGGCGCCATCGAGCAGGCTTGCGGGGCGTAATACAACTTCATGGCAGGACTCTGGTTGAGGATTTGCGCCAGTGTCATAGTGCGCGGCAGTCTTCGTAAAATTAATCTTTCAGAAAAGTGCCATAAGGACAGCTACTGCCATGATGAATCTGATGCACTGGCGAATGGTGGTGGCGGTGGCCGATACCGGCAACATTACCCGGGCTGCCGAGCGAGTCGGCATGACCCAGTCCGGTGCCAGCCAGGCGCTGGCACTGATCGAAGAAACATTGGGTGTTCAGCTGTTCAGCCGGGAAAACCGTCAGACCCTGCCAACCGCAATAGGCCTGCCAGTGATCGAGCAGGCCCGCACCATGCTCGGCGCCCTGGAAACCATCCGCAGCACGGTCGACGCTGCCAAAAACGTCCAGCGCGGGAGCATTCGCCTGGCCAGTTTTCCGATGGTGCTGGCGACATTTCTACCGCCGCTGTTACGCCAGTTCAATCGGCTCTACCCCGGCATTCAGGTGGTGGCTCTGGAAGTCAGCGACGATGAAGTGGAAACCCTGCTCGCAGCCGGGTTGGTGGACGTTGGTGTGGTGTTGAACCCGGCACCCGAACGCAATGCCGGGCGACTGGGCCGCGATGCCTGGGTGGCGGTGTTGCCCGGCGGCCATCCCTTGGCCCGCGGCACTGCCGAGGACGGTATCAGCCTCGCGCAATTGGCGACGCAACCCTTTGTGCTGGCCACGGGCGGTTGTTCGACCAATGCCCGCAGCCTGGCGGCCGACGCCGGTTTGCAACTGCTGGACGTGCGGGCCGAGGTCCGCGAGTGGAGCAGTGCATTCACCCTGGTGCGGGAAAACATCGGCGTGAGCGTGGTGCCAGAAATGACACTGCCGGCCAATCGCCAGGGTCTGCGGGTGGTTCCGCTGATGCCACGGATCGAGCGCGAATTTGCCCTGGTGGTTGCTGCGCATAAGGAAGCGTCGCCCGCAGTAAAAGCGTTGCTGGCCATGCTCGGCAATCAATGACCCACGCGGGTGGCTGAACCGATTTTGTGCTGAATACTGGCCGACTAATGGCATTGCGTCCGACATTTCACTGGCTATGCTCACCCGTAACTAACTATTTCAGTCACAAAAATGAATGGTTCATGACTGAAAAAGTGAGTGCCGCGACATAAGCCAAAGAGTGCGCCACCCAAGGCACCAACACTGAACAACAAGGAGCCGTGCCGTAAATGGAGTTACTTACCAAAACGTTAGGGTTGGCCCGACCGGGCTATCAAGAGAAGGATGTCTTGATGAGAGCGTTGCTGCATGGACACTCCGATTGAACATCATTTATCACCTGACAAATCCTTCCGTTGGAGGGATGCGTGTGCCTGTTCCGTGGAACGTAGTGGTGGATCTTGAAAGACCGACGACTTTCATCAATCAAAAGAACGCGCTGAAGGTGATAGAACCATGTTTAACCTACATCACAAGGCTGATCTGCTGGAGATCGAGCGATTCAACTGCGCATTGACCGAAGCCAACGCCAAGTTGGCGGCCATCAGTCGCTCGATGGCGATGATCGAGTTCAGCCCCGAAGGCATCGTGCTCGACGCCAACGACAACTTCTGCGCCACCATGGGTTACAGCGCCGAGGAAGTGCACGGTAAACATCACCGCATATTCTGTGAAGAAGCGTTTTATCGCAGTGAGGAATACGCCAAGTTGTGGCGTGACCTGGCCCGTGGCGAACCGATCAGTGGCACCTTCCAGCGCTTGAACAAGGTCGGCCGGGAGATTTGGCTTGAAGCCAGTTACATGCCGGTATTCGGGCCTGATCGCCAAGTAAGAAGTGTGATGAAAGTGGCGTCGGACATAACTGACCGAATCAATAAGGAACACGAAAACGAAAGCATGCTCGCGGCCATCGGGCGTTCCATGGCGGTGATCGAATTCACCCCTGAAGGTCGCGTGATTAGCGCTAACGAAAACTTCCTGAAAACCATGCATTACTCGCTCAACGAAGTCGTCGGCCAGCACCACAGTATGTTCTGCCAGCGCAGCGAAGCCGAATCCCCGCAGTACAAGGCGTTCTGGGCATCGCTCAATCGCGGCGAATATCACTCGCACCGTTTCGAGCGCAAAGACAAATACGGTCATACGGTATTTCTGGAGGCGTCCTACAACCCGCTGTTCGACAGCAAGGGCCGCTTGTACAAAGTGGTCAAGTTCGCCAGCGACATCACTCACCAAGTCACCACCCTGCAAACCGCTGCGGAATCGGCCCACAGCACCTCGGTACAAAACGACGCCTGTGCGCAGAAAGGCTCCCAAGTGGTTCAACAAACGGTGCAGATCATCCAGGACATTTCCCGCGACCTCAACGAAGCGGCCGAGAGCATCGATGCGGTGAGCAAACAGTCCGACATCATCGGCACCATCGTCCAGACCATTCGCGGCATTGCCGATCAGACCAACCTGCTGGCGCTGAACGCCGCCATCGAAGCGGCCCGGGCCGGGGAGCATGGGCGCGGGTTTGCGGTGGTCGCCGATGAAGTTCGCAGCCTCGCGGCACGTACCAGTCAGGCGACGCTGGAGATTGTCGAGGTGGTGCGCAAGAACCATGATTTGTCGTTGAGCGCGGTGTCGAGCATGCAATCGAGCTTGAGCCGCACCGGGTTAGGTGTGGAGTTGGCGAACGAAGCGGGGGAGGTGATTCTGGAGATTCAACAAGGGTCGCGGCATGTGGTGGATGCAATCAGCCAGTTCAACTCGACGTTGCAATTAAACTGATCCCAGAAACACCACAAACCCAATGTGGGAGCGGGCTTGCTCGCGAAGGCGTCGTGTCAGTCAACATCAATGGTGTCTGACACGCCGCCTTCGCGAGCAAGCCCGCTCCCACAGGGTTTTGTATGTTGGCCTTAGAGCGAAGCCAGAAACTTGTCGACCACCTGAGGGCTATCAGGCTTTTCAGAACTGCCGTTTTCCTTGTCAGCCTGCGCCAGTTTGATCTTGTCCTGCATACGATCCGCGATTTCCTTGCCGATGGCCGCTTGTTTCTCTGGCGGCATCGCTTTCAACTGATCTTCGGTAATGCCCATCTCTTTCAGAATACTGTCGCGCAAACGCTGTTCCGGCGTTTTGCTCATGTAGTCCTTGAAGTCGGTCATCGCGGTGCTGTCGGTGGACTTGGCTTTGTTGTCGTCCGGAACGGAAGCTTGCAGGCCCACGCGGGTTTTCGCGAATGCTTCATCAACGTTGTCGCTGATGGTGCTCGCCGCGCTGACTTGCTGGGTGGCGGACGTCAGGCCGGACGACTGCGCATTGGTGCTGTCCTGCTTGATTTGCGCCACGGTGTTTTGCGCGTTCTGGATCAAACCACTGTACAGCGCACTGGCGGCGGCCGTGGTCGGGTCCATGTCGGTGCGCTGGGTCTTTTGAACGATGGAAGCTTGATGGGCACTGACCAACATGATGGGTAAACCTGTAGGTAATTGCTGTTGAGTCTGTAAGAGCAATTAGCGTGCCGCCGCCGAAACGCCCGGTTTACGGGGCGACTCAGCAGCGGCGGCGGTCAGATCTTGCCGCTGGGCGGCAGACGGCAACCGCTTCAACGGTGAGCAATGTTTTCGAGCGCCAGGTTGCGGGTTCTCGGACCGAAGTAACCGATGGTGATCATCACGATCAACATGCTGCTGACGATGAACGCCAACACCCCCGGTGTGCCGAAGTGTTCGAGAAAGATCCCGATCAGCAAGCTGCTGAACACCGTCGACAAACGACTGAACGAATAAC
Source organism: Pseudomonas sp. 5Vm1k (assembly GCF_056161485.1). Classification (NCBI taxonomy): domain Bacteria; kingdom Pseudomonadati; phylum Pseudomonadota; class Gammaproteobacteria; order Pseudomonadales; family Pseudomonadaceae; genus Pseudomonas; species Pseudomonas sp. 5Vm1k. The sequence goes on along the minus strand of NZ_JBSPCZ010000006.1, from coordinate 109,028 downwards.
AGAAGCCCACGGCCCGGGCGCGGATGTTGGTGGGGAACAGTTCACTTTGGTAGGAGTGGTAGGCGAAGCTCAGCCAGGCGTTGCAGAAGGTAATCATCACCCCGCAGACGATCAGCCCGACAGCGCTGGTCTGTAGCGCGAACAGCGTGCCGAAAGTCATGGCGCCCAACGCCGAGCCGACGATCTGCCACTTGTTCTCGAAACGGTTGGCAAACTTCACGAACAGCAACGGCCCGAGCGGGTAGGCGAGGGTGATGATGAAGGCGTACATCAGGCTGTGGGTCACGCTCACGCCTTGGCCGGAGAGCAGCGCCGGCAACCAGTTGCCGAACCCGAAAAAGCCGATGGCCTGGAACACATGGAACACGATCAGCATCAACGCGCGGCGGCGATAGGGCGGTTGCCAGATATCGGCGAAGCGGCCCGAGCCCTGAATGTCCACCGCTGCCAATTCCGGCTCATCCAGCGGTTTGCCCAGATCTTTCACGCAGCGGGCTTCGATGGTATCGAGAATCCTGCTGGCCTCATCGAAGCGACCATGCTGCGCCAACCAGCGCGGCGACTCCGGCAGCCGCGAACGCAGCCACCAGATGAACAACGCAAACACCGCGCTGGCCAACACCACCCAACGCCAACCCGACACTCCGAACGGCGCCTGCGGCACCAACCACCAGGACATCAGCGCGACCGCCGGCACCGACAAAAACTGCACGAAAAACGCAAAGGCGAACGCCGAACTGCGCATGCGTTTGGGCACCAGTTCCGAGAGGTAGGCGTCGATGGTCACCAGTTCGATACCGAGGCCGATGCCCACCAGAAAGCGCATGCAGATAATGCCCAGCGCCGAACTCTGAACGCCCATGGCCACGGTCGCGACGGTGTACCAGATCAGGGCAAAGGTGAAGATCGCACGGCGGCCGAAGCGGTCGGCCAGTGGACTCAGAAGACTCGCGCCGAGGAACAATCCAAGAAAGGTTGCCGAGGCAAACGCGGCTTGATCCGAGAAACCGAACACACCCTGACTGCCCGTGGCGAAGATGCCGTCGCGAATCAAGCCGGGGCTGATGTAGGCAGTCTGGAACAGGTCATAGAGTTCGAAAAAACCACCGATGGACAGCAACGCCACCAGCCGCCAGATTGTGGAAACAGCGGGGAGGCGGTCGATGCGAGCGGAAATCTGTGCGGCACGAACAGGGTCGATGCCGTCTGATTGAGCAGCGGCGGGGAAGTGAGCAGGCATGGGCTGATCCGATTCTTGTTGAACGGGAAGCTTAGCCTGCTATCGGAAATAAATGATTGTGAATCTTTGCGCCTTTGTGGCGAGATTCGCCGGGTTATTGCAATAACGGCTTGGGTTTTAAGGGTTTATGGCGCAATCGGGATATCAAACTCGCGAAACGCGTCATCCACCGGCAGATAACCCAGCACCCGCGTGGTTTCGCTGAGATCGAGACGCTTGAAGCGGTTATTGGAAATACCGTGGGCGATCAGGTGTTGCACGCCTTCGACTTCCACCGAACGCTGCAGCAATTGCACCGCATCGCGGGGGCTGAGCCAGGCGCTCAGGTCCCGGGCGTTGGTCAGCTCATGACGGTCCGGGAATTCGAAGGCGCCGATGCGAATGGCGATGGTCGAGAGCCCGCGTTTGGCGGCATAAAACCCACACAACGCCTCGCCGTAACATTTGCTGACGCCATACAGATTGGCCGGCATGACCTGCATGCCCGGGGTGATCTGGCGGTCCACCGGGTAGCCTTCGATGGTTTGCGCGCTACTGGCGAATACCAGCCGTTTACAACCGGCCGCTACCGCCGCTTCGAACAGGTAAGTGGTGGCCAGAATGTTGTTGGGCAACAGTTCGTCGAAGGTTGCCGTGGCGTGGGGAATGCCGGCGAGGTGGACGATGACATCAATGCCTTCCAGCACTGCTTCTATTGCCTTGGGATCGGCCATGTCCAGGCGTACGAAACGGTGGGGCGCCTCGACCGGGAGTTCGGGGGCGACGCGGTCAGTCAGCACGAAGGTGTAACGATCCTTCGACGCTTCGAAAAAGGTTTTGCCGATTCTGCCGCAGGCGCCGGTGAGCAGTACGTTGAGTCCGTTCATGAATCTCTCTTTTTATGGGAATGTGTTGGGGTATGCCGATGAGCTCTGCCTGACACCGAACCTGTGGCGAGGGAGCTTGCTCCCGCTGGACTGCGCAGCAGTCCCATTCTTCTGGGATCGCTTCGCAGCCAGCGGGAGCAAGCTCCCTCACCACAGAGTCAGGGCAAACCATTGCAACCATGTTTGAGGAATCCCGGACGCTGTGCCAGCCGCTGGAAATACTCATCGACGGCCGGGTAATCGGGCCGCTCCATCGGCGTCATCAGCCAGCGATTGACCGACAGACCGATAACGATATCCGCGAGGGTAAAGCGTGGCCCGGCAACATAAGCCTTGGTAGCCGCGAGCTGCTGCTCAAGGATGCTCATCTTGTGGTTCCAGTCATTTATGCCGACACCAATCTGATGCGGGTCCTGAAACTCGGGGTCTTTACGCACCAGCGCGGTGAACGCGTAGCTCCACGACCGATTAAGCTCGGTGGCCTGCCAATCCATCCATTGCTCTACCCGGGCGCGGGCGGCGGGTTCAGTGGGCAGCAACTCGTGGTTGTGATGCTTGCCGGCCAGGTAACGGCAAATGGTGTTGGACTCCCACAACACCCCGGCGTCATCGATGATCACCGGCACTTGGGCGTTGGGGTTGAGACGGGTGAACTCGGGGCTGTGGGTCGAGGCAAAACCGCTGCCCCAGTCCTCACGTTCGTAGGAAACGCCCAGTTCCTCACAGGTCCATAGGACTTTTCTGACGTTGATGGACGAAGCCTTTCCGAGAATTTTCAGTGGATGTTCCATGGCGCTACTCCTTCAGCGAATCGACGCCTCGGGAATCTAACATCAAGAAGCAGCATCCGGCAGGGCCGACGCTGGCAAACCAAACGTGCGATCAAACAGCCAGTTGAAGGCGAAGGTGTAGCACGGGATGAACAGGATCAGCGCCAGATCCAGCAAGAACGCTTGCACCAGGCTGATGTTCATCCACCAGGCGATCAACGGGATGAGAAACACTATCAAGGTTAGTTGAAAACCCACGGCATGGGCGATGCGCCGCTTGACCGTGCGGGTGCGCGAGGGCTGGCGACTTTCCCAGCGCTCGAACAGCGAGGTGTAGATGAAGTTCCAGGTCACTGCGAGGGTGGTAATGATCACCGCCAGCGGGCCGGTGCTGCCGGGTGAGGTGCCGGACAACAGCGCCAGGCCCAGGGCCGAGAAGGTCATGCCGATCACTTCATACAGCGATACGTAAACCAGTTTGCGTTTAACGCCTTGCATGGGTTTTGCCTCTTTCTTGCCAACAGATGCCAGCAGTGCTGGCGAAGGCGACGAAAGATAGCTTCAATAGGCCTGACAGAAAAAGTCAGTAGCTTTCAGTTTTATTGATAGGACGACGGATGAATTTCAACAGTGACAGCATCGAATTGTTTCTCGCGGTGATCGAGCGTGGCTCGTTTTCGGCGGCGGCCAGAGCGCTGGGAAAAGTACCGTCGGCGGTGAGCATGAGCATTGCCAATCTGGAGGCTGAACTCGGTTATCCGCTGTTCGACCGCAGCCATCGCGAACCGGTGCCGACCGCCATGGCCAGTGCGCTGGTGCCCCACGCGCGGCTGATTTTTGAACAACTCAAGCAGTTGCAGGTGCATGCGGTGGAGTTGTCGCTGGGGCTGGAGAGCAAGCTGTCGATCGGTGTGGTGGCGGACATGGACAAGCGCCGGTTGATGGCCGCGATCAAGGTGATTGCCGAGCGTCATCCGCTGTTGGACATCGAAGTACTGACGGCACCTCAGGATGATGTGCTGGCGATGCTCCACAGCGGTCGGGTCAGCGTGTGCCTGGCGTTCGCCGGGTTGAGCATGAACGTGCTGGAGCGTTTCCAGTTCGTCGGCACCGAGCGGATGATCGCCACGCTGGCGGCGGACAACCCGCTGTTCCAGGGGCAGGATCTGTTTCTGGAAGATTTGGTGCAAGTACGGCAAATCATCGTCGCCAGCCGCGACTTGCCAATCAGCGAAACCCGGCCGTTGGTGGGCGAGTCTTATTGGCGCACCGACACCCTGGCGGCCGCACTGGAAATGGTCGAGGCGGGGTTGGGCTGGGGCAATTTTCCGCTGTCGGTGGTGCAACCGTTGCTGGATGCCGGGCGGCTCAAGCGCCTGCGGTTCAGGAACATTGAAAACGGCTTGGTGCTGCCGGTGCATGCGGTGTGGCTCAAGAGCCAGCCGTTGCAGAAAGGCGCGTTGGCCTTCGTAAGGCTTATGTCCGCCGCATAACCTGTGGCGAGCGAGCTTGCTCGCGCTGGACTGCGTAGCAGTCCTCTGCTTTTTTGGGGCCGCTTCGCAGCCCAGCGGGAGCAAGCTCCCTCGCCACAGGGACAGCGGTCGACTTGAGGTGTAGGAATGCTCTGTAGGAAAGCAGTTTCAGCAGGTTTCAAAAGGCTACAGCTTCTTGCTCCATTGCCTACAACTACGCCAGAATCCGCCGGCTTGTGCGTCTGGTGCCCGGACTTTATCGTTCCCGTGTCGCTGCCAATTCAGCGATCGGGTCTAGCAGCCCGGGTACTTTAGACGCATGCGTTCACCGTTCGTGGTCCGTTCACGTTATGGCGGCTGTGCGTGGGAAGATCTTCGGATCTACCGGGTTCTAGAGTCCTGGTCTGCTAGCCCACGCACGGCTGTCACCTTATTTTCGCCTAGCAGCGAATCGTGGCAGCTCCATGACTCTAGGAGCATTACCATGTTCAAACCGACTCCCAATCCGCCACGCAAAATCAGTCCCATGTTCAGCGTCTCGGCGGACATCAACAACGAAACTCTGCTGGCCCACGCCTGCGAATCCCTGGCTTCAGCCACTGTCATGATCAATGACTTCGTGACCTTCCTGGAAAGCCCTCATCGCAACACAGCGCTGGGCATTGCGCAGATCATCCTGTCGGCGGAAATGGCAGTGAATCGAGCGCTGGATAACGTCGACCCACAAGACTAAACACTGACCTGTGGCGAGGGAGCTTGCTCCCGTCGGACTGCGAAGCAGTCCCCTGTTTTTTGGGGCCGCTTCGCAGCCCAGCGCGAGCAAGCTCGCTCGCCACAGGGGCGGGACGCAACCTTCAGGTGCTTTCCCGCACCTTCAACTCAAACCCCATGTCTTGCACCGGTTTGGCCACTGCGTTACCCGCCATCAAGGTCAGCATCTGCTCCGCCGCGCGCCGGCCGATAGCCTCACGCGGGGTGCTGATGCTGCTCAGGCGCGGCACCATGTGCGCCGAGGCGGGCAGGTCGTTGAAGCCCAGGACCGCAATTTGCTCGGGGATCTTGATTCCGCAGCGCATGGCTTCCAGCAGTGCGCCCTGGGCCAGGTCGTCGTTGCCGAAGAAGATCGCGTCCACATCCGGATGGCTGGCCAGCAGTTGCAGGAACAGTTCGCCGCCCAAACCGACAGAAGATGCGCGCGGGGTCAGCACTTCCAGATCCGGGTCGTACAAACCAGCCTTTTGCAGAGCCTTGCGGAAACCTTCGCCGCGCAACAACGTGCGTTGATCCAGTTGCGCGCCGATATAAGCCAGGCGTTTACGACCGCGAAACAGCAAATGCTCGGCCGCCGTCTCACCCGCAGCCAGTTGCGAGAAACCGACACAATTCAGCCCGGCGGCGCTGTCCAGCTCCATCATGTAGACGCAGGGAATGTTGCTGGCCTCGATCATCCGCCGCGAACTTTCAGTGCGATCAAACCCGGTCAGCAGCAAGCCGCGCGGCTGATAAGCCATGTAGTTGCGCAACAGGTTTTCTTCTTCATCACGCGAGTAGTGGAAGTTGCCGATCAGCACTTCAAAGCCCTTGGGCCGCAATACTTGATGAATGGCTTCCAGGGTGTCGATGAACAGCAGGTTGGACAGCGACGGCACCAACACCACCACCGAATGGCTCTGGGCCGAGGCCAAGGCGCGGGCGGCGGGGTTGACCACGTAATTCAGCTCAAGCGCGGCTTTCTGCACTTTTTCCACCAGTTCGGTGGCCACGGTGCTGACCCCGCGCAAGGCCCGGGAAGCGGTGATCGGACTGACGCCGGCCAGGCGTGCAACTTCGTTCAGGGTAGGGCGGCCAGTGGTGCGTGTATTTTTATCGTTTTTAGGGGTGGTCATCGGGGCGGCTTGCCAAACAAAATTCAAGGCACTAAGGTAGCGCTGTCTCGATGCAGCTGCAAATGCGTGAGCGGGGTTTGCCTGATCCTCGTTCTTTGGCGTCGCGAACGAACATGCTGCAACCCACAAAAATGACAAAAAGGCGTCGGCAACTTCTGCTTTTGATCTGGTGTCATAACTGGCAAAGGTAGCGCTGTCTGCGCGCTGAGGTGTTTCATGAATCATCCCATCACCGCCCTGGTCATCATGGGCGTTGCCGGTTGTGGCAAGACTTGCGTCAGCGAAGCCTTGTGCCAGCTCAGCGGCGCGACTGCCATTGAAGGCGACACTTTCCACCCTGCCGCCAATATCGAAAAGATGAGCGCGGGTATCCCCCTGAACGACGAAGACCGTGCCGGCTGGCTCGACAGCCTGTGCGACGAATTGCGCCGTGTTGACGCCAAGGGCGAGCGCCCGGTGTTGACCTGTTCGGCCCTCAAACACAGTTATCGCGAAGTGCTGCGCAGTGCCTTGCCGGGCCTGGGCTTCGTGTTCCTTGAGCTGACCCCCGAAGTCGCCGCCGAGCGTGTATCGCACCGCCCGGGCCACTTCATGCCGTCGACCTTGATTGACAGTCAGTTCGCCACCCTTGAATCCCCCGTTGGCGAGCCGCTGACCCTGGCCCTCGACGCTTCGAATCACAGCGTCGAGCAACTGGCCAAGCAGGCGCATGTCTGGTGGCTTGAACACGGTTTGAAACTCGCGGTATGAGTTTTCCTCCAAGAGATAGCGCTGTCCTTATGGCTTGCGAATTACCCGCTTTAATAACAACAACAATCAGGAGACACCCCTAATGTTTGGCATGTCCCACGAGTCGTTCCTGCTGCTAGATGCAGTGGTTACCGTGATCGGGCTTATTGTCCTGATCACCAAATTCAAACTGCACCCGTTCATTGCCCTGATCATCGCAGCCGGTTTCCTCGGCCTGACCTCCGGCATGCCGGTGGGCACCATTCTCAAAGCGTTCCAGGACGGCTTCGGTGGTGTGCTCGGCTTTGTCGGGATCATCCTCGCGCTGGGCACCATGCTCGGCAAGATGATGGCCGAGTCGGGCGGGGCAGATCAGATTGCCCAGACCCTGATTCGCGCGTTCGGTAAAGAGCGCGTGCAGTGGGCCATGATGTTCGCGGCGTTCCTGGTCGGCATTCCGCTGTTCTTCGAAATCGGCTTCGTGCTACTGATTCCATTGGTATTCATCGTTGCCCGGCGTACCGGCGTGTCGATCATCAAGATCGGTATCCCGCTGCTGGCCGGTCTGTCGGCGGTGCACGGCCTAGTGCCACCGCACCCGGGCCCGCTGCTGGCCATTGGCGTGTTCGGTGCCGACATCGGTAAAACCATTCTGTACGGCCTGATCGTAGCGCTGCCGACCGCCATTATTGCTGGTCCGATCTTCGGTACGTTCATTGCCAAGTACATCCCGGGTCATGCCAATCAGGAACTGGTGGATCAACTGGCGCGCGAGCCACAGGCCGCCACGCTGCCAAGCTTCGCCATTACCCTGATCACCGTGCTGCTGCCGGTGTTCCTGATGTTGCTCAAGACTTTTGCTGATGTGGCACTGCCGGACGGGCACTTCTTCCGCAGCTGGATGGACCTGATCGGTCACCCGATCTCGGCGCTGCTGCTGGCGTTGCTGCTGTCGCTGTACACCTTTGGCCATCGTCAGGGCATTGGTTCGAAACAGATCCTGAAACTGCTGGATTCGAGCCTTGCGCCGACCGCCGCAATCATCCTGATCATCGGTGCCGGTGGTGGCTTCAAGCAGATGCTGGTGACCAGCGGTGTGGGTGACGTGATTGGCCACATGGCGGTGAACGCACAGATCTCGCCGATCCTGCTGGCCTGGCTGGTGGCGGCGGTGATTCGTATCGCGACGGGTTCGGCAACCGTGGCGACCATTACGGGCGCGGGCATCGTGGTGCCGGTGGTGGGGATGATTCCGGGTGTGAACCGTGAGCTGCTGGTGCTGGCCACCGGTGCCGGTTCGCTGGTGCTGTCTCACGTCAACGACGCAGGTTTCTGGCTGGTGAAGCAGTACTTCAACATGACTGTGGCCGAGACGTTCAAAACCTGGACCGCGATGGAAACCATCCTGTCCGTGGTGGCGCTGGGCTTTATCTTGCTGTTGTCGCTGGTCGTCTAAGCACACAGCAAAACAATTGTGGGAGCGGGCTTGCTCGCGAAAGCGGACTTACATTCAACATCTACTTTGAATGTAAGGTCCCCTTCGCGAGCAAGCCCGCTCCCACATTGGTTATGGGTCAGGCGTTGGTTTTAGCGACCAACCCATCCGCCCGAAGCATCCCGCGAATCCCGCGCACAGCCTGACGAATCCGGTCCTGGTTTTCGATCAGCGCGAAGCGCACATGATCATCCCCATATTCCCCGAATCCTACGCCCGGCGAGACGCAGACCTTCGCTTCGGCGAGCATTTTCTTGGCGAATTCCAGCGAGCCCAGATGCGCATACGCCTCGGGAATCTTCGCCCAGACGTACATCGAGGCTTTCGGGTTTTCGACCATCCAGCCCAGTTCATGCAGGCCTTTGACCAGCACGTTGCGACGCTGCCGATATTGCTCGGCAATGTCTTTCACGCACTGCTGATCGCCTTCCAGCGCGGCAATCGCTGCGACCTGCAACGGCGTGAAAGTGCCGTAGTCGTGATAACTCTTGATCCGCGCGAGGGCGTTGACCAGCTCGGCGTTACCGACCATGAAACCGATGCGCCAGCCGGCCATGTTGTAGCTCTTGGACAGGGTGAAAAACTCCACCGCAATGTCCTTGGCGCCAGGCACTTGCATGATCGACGGGGCTTTCCAGCCGTCGTAGACGATGTCGGCGTAGGCCAGGTCGTGCACCACCAAAACGTCGTACTGTTTGGCGAGGGCGATTACGCGCTCGAAGAAATCCAGCTCAACACATTGGGCGGTCGGGTTCGACGGAAAGCCGAGGATCATCATCTTCGGTTTCGGGATTGAGCCGCGAATGGCGCTTTCCAGTTCGGCGAAGAAATCCACGCCCGGAATCAGCGGCACCGAGCGCACCTGGGCGCCGGCAATCACCGCGCCGTAGATGTGAATCGGGTAGCTCGGATTCGGCACCAGTACGGTGTCGCCCTGGTCGAGGGTGGCCAGCATCAAATGCGCCAGGCCTTCCTTGGAACCGATGGTGACAATGGCTTCGGTTTCCGGGTCGATATCGACCGCGTAGCGATCCTTGTACCAGTTGGAAATCGCCCGGCGCAGACGCGGGATGCCCTTGGACGTCGAATAACCGTGGGTGTCTTCGCGCTGGGCGACGGTCACCAGTTTTTCGACAATGTGCGGCGGGGTCGGGCCATCAGGGTTGCCCATGCTGAAGTCGATGATGTCTTCGCCACGACGACGGGCGGCCATCTTCAGCTCGGCAGTGATGTTGAATACATAAGGGGGGAGTCGATCTATGCGCGCAAAGCGGCGCGGCGAACCTGGGTTAGCCATTGTTGCCTCGGATAACGTGAGCGCCCGGAACCGTCCGAGCGACGCTGGCCACTGCGGTGGCCTGTGGCGGAATGTAAGGGCTGTTGTGGCAAACTGTCCAGCGTCTGTGTAAACAAAAATTTCCGAAGGAAACGGGTTGATGGAATTTAGCAGTGGCTTCTTGCTGAGCCTTTCGCTGTGCCTGGATATCGGCGTGGCCAACATTGCGATGATCACGCTGGCGATGCAACGCGGCTATTTTCAAGGCTTTGCGCTGGGGTTGGGGACTTGCGTCGGCGACTTGATCTACGCCGTGCTGGCGCTGGCCGGGATGACGGTTTTGCTGCAATACGAAACCGTGCGCTGGGTGCTGTGGATTGGCGGTTCGGCATTGTTGCTGTACTTCGCGGCGAAGATGATCTACTCGGCGATCCACCACGAAGCGGTGCTGGCCCAGGGCGCGGAGGCGGGAAACAACTCCCATCGGCGTGAGTTTTTTCGCGGCATTTTCCTCGCCATGTCCTCGCCCAGCGCGATTCTCTGGTTCGCCGCGGTGGGCGGCACCCTGATTGCCCGTTCCGGCGGCGGTGGCACGCTCAGTTCGGCGTTGTTTCTCGGCGGATTTCTCTGCGCCGGGGTGCTGTGGTGCGTCGCCTTGTGCTTTGCGGCGAGTCACGGCGGCAAGTTGCTGGGTGACAAGCTGCTGCGTTACTCCTACATGGCATCGGCGGCGATCTTCTGCTATTTCGCGGTCTACGTGATCCTATCGGGTTACAACGAGTTTATCGGCAAGGCTGCCGTCGGGCAGGTTCCCGGGCTCTGATTGGGCGAATCGGGTTTGGCTTCTATACTCCCAGCCGAACCCACCATTTTTGTACCAGGAGTTGCGTCATGGATGAGCAAACACGCGTCAAACCGGCCGAGCCACGCTTTGAGAGCGGCCACTTCCTGCTCATTGCCGGGCTTGGCGGGCGATTTACCCAGGAAACCTCCAAGAAAATCCCCGAGCTCTGGGAGAAATTCATCCCTGAGATTGGCAAAATTCCCGGTCAAAAAAGCGAAGTGACCTACGGCATCTGCTGCAATCCCGACGGCATGGGTGGCTTCGAATACATCGCCGGCGTCGAAATCAGCAAGCTTGACGACTTGCCGGACAAATACCGCTGGGTCGAGGTTCAGCCTCAGCATTACGCGGTGTTCGAGCACAAAGGCTCGCTGGACACCTTGCCCCAGACCTTTCAGTACATCTGGAAAACCTGGCTGCCGCAGTCCGGTCGTCAGGCGGCAGATGCCCCGGAGTTCGAACGCTACAGCGAGGACTTCAACCCGAAGCTCAATACCGGGGTGCTGGAAATCTGGTTGCCACTCAAGGATTGAAAACCGCGAGAGGCGGACCCCACGTCCGCCTCTCGATGGGTTATTTACCCTGCTTCAGCCGTCGCGCCCGCAACAGGTCGATGGACAACGTAATGAAGCCAAACGCGCTGATGCCCAACAGCATAAGAAGGCCGATCTGAACGCTGCTCATGGTGTTTCCCCTTATGGATGATCAGAGACAGGGACCACCAATAATCCGATTCGCCGAGCAATGACAGCACCTATACGCAGGCTTTACGGCGCCAGCGGTGATCGATATGAACACCTTATTCCTCTATGATCTGCCACCTCTCCAACGCTAAAACCGAGCTGCCATGAACACCGTTATCCGCCACGTCACCCCCGCCGACCTGGACCGCTGCTTTGCTATCGAAACCGTGGCCTACGAAGGCGACGAAGCCGCCACCCGGGAAAAAATCGCCACCCGCATCGCCACCTGGCCCGAAGGTTTCATCGTGGCCGAAGTCGACGGCGTTGTAGCCGGTTTCATCAATTCCGGTGCGGCGTTTGAAGTGGAAATGTCAGACGAAGCGTTCAAGGAACTGATCGGCCACGACCCGGCCGGGCCGCATGTGGTGATCATGTCGGTGGTGGTGCACCCGGATTATCAGGGGCAGGGTTTGGCAAAGCGCTTGATGGGCGAGTTCATTGAACGGATGCGCGGGATGGGCAAGGCCAGCATTCATCTGATGTGCAAGGAACGGCATATCCCGCTGTATGCCGGGTTTGGGTTCGCCTACATCAAGCCATCGGCGTCGGATCATGGCGGTATGGCTTGGCATGAGATGGTTCTCGAACTGTAAATCCTGAAACACCGCAGAACCCTTGTGGGAGCGGGCTTGCTCGCGAAGACGGAGTGTCAGTCAACAAATCTGTTGAATGTGCAATCGCCTTCGCGAGCAAGCCCGCTCCCACAGGATTTGCGTCGCTTGAACGTTAGCGGCCAGACAGGGAATGTTGTCTTCTACAAATCAAAAAACCAGCCCCATCCGCCGCTCATACCCAATCCGGCCCTTGTACGCCTCGCCGCTGTCGACAAAGCCATACCTGGCATACAGCGCAATCGCCGCTTCATTGTCGGCATCTACCGACAACTCAATGCCCTTTATTTCCGGAAACGCCTGGCGTGCCGCATCGGGCAGCGCTTGCAGGCAAGCCTTGCCATAGCCTTTGCCCTGGGCGCGTTGATCGACTTGCAAGGCGTGCAACGTGGCGCTGTGTTCATTCGCCCAGGCTGGCAACGCCGGTGGGCGCTTGAGCAGCAGGAACGCCACCGGAACTTCCTCGACCAGCAAGGCAAAACCTTTGACGCCGGGACCGGGTTTGGACAGCAGGCTGTGCAACGCGCCGTGGATATCGCCGGAGAATTTGATTTGTTCTTTGTGGACTTCGATCGCCTCGACCTGCTGTCGCTGGTGCGCGTTCAGGCTTTCGTAAGGCACGAGTAGGGCTGTCACTGGAGTGTCCTTTTTCCAACAGAAATGAGCCTCGGATTCTAGCGAGTTTGCGTTCATGGATTATTTTTATTTTGGTTGTCGATTCGCTATTACGCCGAACGACTAAAGGTGTCTTCACCACAAAAACCATGGAGAAACCACCATGAACACGCAAACCCAGATCCATAACCTGATCGAAAACTATCGCCAGGCCGTCATGGCCAAAGACGTGGAAAAAGTCATGGCCCTGTACGCCGACGACATCGTCTCCTTCGATGCGGTCAAGGCCCTGCAATTCAAGGGCAAGCCTGCCTACCGCGCGCATTGGCTGGCATGCATGGAAATGTGCCCTGGCCCGCACATCTTCGAATTTCACGAGGTCGACATCGAGCCGTCGCAGGAGATCGCGTTCGCCCATTTTCTGGCCCATTGCGGCGGCACCAACGACAAGGGCGAAACCCAGGCTTGCTGGATGCGTGGCACTCAGTGCTATCGGCAGGAGGCGGGGCTGTGGCAGATCGTCCACGAGCACTGGTCGGCACCGTTTGACATGGCCAGCGGCGCGGCGCTGTTCGACCTGAAACCCTGATCGTCGGGGCTTATTCGACGGGCTAATTCGTCGGAAAAGCCGCCAAAGCACCAAACAGCAGCCATAGTTGATCAGCCGATCACGGAGAGCCTCATGAAGTACCTATGCCTGGTTTACAGCAACGAACAGGCGTTGCACTCACTGCCCGACAGCCCCGAAGACGCCGAGTGCATGGCTTACGCCGAGTCGATCCAGGGCAGCGGCCGGATGATCGCCGCCGAGGCGCTGGAGTCGGTGCAGACCGCCACCACCGTGCGGATGCGCAACGGCAAGTTGTCGATCACTGACGGCCCGTTCGCCGAAACCAAGGAGCAGTTGGCCGGCTTCTACCTGATCGATGCCAAGGACCTCAACGAAGCCATCCAGGTCGCCGGTGACATTCCGGCGGCCCGGGTCGGCTGTGTCGAGGTGCGTCCCGTTCGCCAGTTGAATCCCTGAACATTCAAAAATAAACAGGAGATCTGCATGAGCCCGCAACCCTTTAAAAAACAGCCTGCCGAATTCGAGTTGTCCATCAGCCGCCTGATCGATGCGCCACGGCGCAAAATCTTCCGCGCGTGGACCGAGCCAGCCTTGCTCGCCCAGTGGTGGGGACCGCACGGCATGATCACGCCGGAGTGCGAAATGGACCTGTGGGTCGGCGGGCAATTTCGCACTCTGATGCGTGCGCCGGATGGCACGGAATACCCGACCATGGGCGTGTTCCTGGAGATCGTCGCGCCTGAACGACTGGTGTTTACGGACGCGTTTATTCCTGGCTGGATTCCATCCGGCAAACCGTTCATGAGCGCCGAAGTGACGCTCGAAGACCAGGACGGCAAAACCCTCTACACCGCCCGCGCCATGCACTGGAGCGAAGAAGATCGCCAGGCCCACGAGGCCATGGGGTTTCATGACGGCTGGGGGCAGAGCCTGGATCGGTTGGTGACGCTGGTGACCGAAGGCATGCCGGACTGATGTCCGCCGAGTCGGTCAAGGCGCGGGTTGAGCAGGTCTACCGCGAAGACTCGCGGCGAATCCTCGCGACGCTGATCCGTTTGCTCGGCGATTTCGACCTCGCCGAAGAGGCCTTGCACGAGGCGTTTTTCGTTGCGGTCGAGCGCTGGCAGCGCGACGGCGTGCCGGACAATCCGCGCACCTGGCTGGTCTCCACCGGGCGCTTCAAGGCCATTGACGTGTTGCGGCGGCGCGCTCGCTTCAAGGCGTCGCGGCCGTTGTTGGTTGCTCAGTTGGAAGAGCTGGAACAGGCCGACTGGAGTGACGAAGACGTGGAAGACGATCGCCTGCGCTTGATCTTCACCTGCTGTCACCCGGCCCTCGCGGCGGACGCCCAGGTGCCGCTGACCCTGCGGGAAGTCTGCGACCTGACCACGGAAGAAATCGCCCGAGCCTTCCTCTCGGCGCCGGCCACCATCGCCCAGCGCATCGTGCGCGCCAAAGCGAAGATTCGTGACGCGAAAATCCCTTACCAAGTGCCGTCGCTGGCCGAGTTGCCCGAGCGCCTCGACAGCGTATTGCGGGTGATTTACCTGGTGTTCAACGAAGGTTATTCGGCGTCCGTCGGCGCTGAATTGACCCGGGAAGATCTGACCCGCGAAGCGATTCGTCTCGGGCGGTTATTGGTGGAGTTGTTGCCCGAGCCTGAGGTGATGGGGCTGCTGGCGTTGATGCTGTTGCACGAATCCCGACGCCCGGCCCGGACCTCGGCAACCGGCGAATTGATTCTGCTGGATGAACAGGACCGCTCGGTGTGGGACGCCGCAATGATTGTCGAAGGCTGCGCACTGGTGGAGCGCGCGCTGACCCTGCGGCGCTTCGGGCCTTACTGCCTGCAAGCGGCGATTGCGGCGGTGCATGCCGAGGCGCCGACGGCGGGGGAGACCGATTGGCCGCAGATTGTTGGCCTATATGACTTGCTGCTGCGGGCGGTGCCTTCGCCGGTGATCGAACTGAATCGCGCGGTGGCGCTGGCCATGCGCGATGGGCCGTTGGCGGGGTTGACGGTGGTGGAAGATATTTTGGCGCGGGGGGAATTGCAGGATTACCACCTGGCGCATTCAGCGCGAGGGCAGTTTTGTCGGCAGTTGGGGCGGGTGGAGGAGGCGAGGGTGGCGTATCAGCGGGCGCTGGCGTTGACGCAGCAGGAGCCGGAGCGGCGGTTTATCGAGGGACGGCTCAGGGCGCTGGAATGATGTGGTGGGGCTGCCGGCCTCTTCGCGAGCAAGCCCGCTCCCACATTTGATCTGCGGTGTGCCGCGGATTTATGCACAACAGAGAACCCCTGTGGGAGCGGGCTTGCTCGCGAATGGCAGCGCCGCTATTCGAGCATCTTGCTCAACAACCAACTCCCCGCCGGCCCCGGCGGATGCAGCCGCGACCACAGCGCATCGACATACACCGGTTTCGGCCAGCCGCGCACTTCAAGTTCCACCAGCACCCCCGCGCCAAACCGTCCCACCAGCCAGCGCGGCAGCGGCGCCCAGCCGAACCCGCCCTGGGCCATTTCCAGCAGCATCAAATAACTCGGCGCCGACCAGACCCGGCCCTTCGCGCGGCTTTCATACGGATTGACGATGGTCGCCAAACGCAATTCCCGATGCTGTTGCAGCATGTCCTGATCGATTCCGCTCAACAGCGCCAACGGGTGCGTTTGCGAGACGAACAGGGCAATTTCCGTGCGTTCATCGACGGTCGAACTGACCAGGTCCGGCGGATAGCTGTTCTGCATTTCGGCAAAGGCGACATTCGCTCGACCCCGTTGCACCAGCGCCACCAGGTCATCGCATTCAGCGATCAGGCATTCAAGTTCCAGGTCTGGATAGCGTTGTTCAAACGCACTGAGGGCCGCTTCGAAACGGTCGGACTGATAAGTGTCGGAAATCGCCACCGTCAGCTTCGCCTCGACCCCTTGGGACAATTGGCTGGCGGTCATTTCCAGGCGACTGGTGGCGGCGAGGATGTCTTCGGCCCGTTGCAGCATCACGTGCCCGGCCGGGGTCAGGGTCGGCTTGCGGCTGCTGCGGTCGAACAGGGTCAGGTTGAGGTCGATTTCCAGGCTCGCCACCGCGGCGCTAATGGTTGACTGACTGCGCCCGAGTTTGCGCGCCGCCGCGGAAAACGAACCTTGGGTCGCGGCCTGGACAAACGCCAGCAGCACTTCGTGAGAGGCCATGAACTATCGCCTTGATCGATGGTTATTGATTATGAAGTATCGGTGTGCTGACAGATCATGGCAACCACACTCACTCAGGGAGTCTGGCCATGAACGCCAACAAATCCATTACTGAACGTATTTTCCAGGCCATCGGTTTCGAACTGCTGGCCGTATTGATCTGCACCCCATTGCTGGCATGGGTGATGGATAAACCGATGCTGGAAATGGGCGTCGCAACCGTGGCCATCGCTGCCCTGGCCCTGGGTTGGAACGTGGTGTTCAACGGGTTTTTCGACCGGTTGCTGAAGCGCTACGAAATTGTGCGCAACGCCTGGGTCCGGGTCGTGCATGCGCTGTTGTTCGAGGGCGGTTTGATCGTGATGGGCGTGCCGCTGATTGCCTGGTGGCTGAGCATCAGCCTGTGGCAAGCGTTTCTGCTGGACATCGGTGTGCTGCTGTTCTTCCTGCCGTACACCTATGTTTACCACTGGGGGTATGACGTGGTGCGGGAGCGGTTGGTTTTGCGCAGTTCTTGCGAAGGGTAAAAGCAAAAATCAAAAGATCGCAGCCTTCGGCAGCTCCTACAGGATCGGGTTTTCACGCGGTCAATGTAGGAGCTGCCGAAGGCTGCGATCTTTTGATCTTGATCTACCGCGACTCACACAACTCACTCACAAACGCCAAAAACGCCCGAACCTTCGCCGCCGGCAAGTGCCGCGACGGGTACAGCGCATACAACGGAAATCGCTCATCCGGCCAGTCGGGAAACAACTCCACCAGCCTTCCTTCCTCCAGCGCCGGAGCAACCCCCAAATCCAGCACCTGAGCAATCGCCTGGCCACTTTCACACACGCTGTGCAAGGTGCCGACATCATTGACCAGCAACCGACAATGCGGCTGCACGTGCAGCACGGCGCGGCCCGGACGATGAAACTCCCAACCAAACGGCCGTGCAGTCTGCGGATCGCGAAACTGTACGCACACATGCTGCTCATCTTCCATATCCAGCGGCGCCAACGGTCGGCCATGACGCTTCAAATACGCTGGCGAGGCGAGGGTCAGGACGCGCACTTCCAACAACTTGCGCGCCACCAACGACGAAGACTGCGGATGGCCGAAGCGCACCGCCAAATCGAAGCCGTCCGCCACCATGTCGCCCAACTGATCGCGGGTTTGCAGTTCCAGATACAACTGCGGATAGCGCGCCATGAACTGCCCCAGCTTCGGTCCCAGAATCAGCCGCGAAAAATACGGGTCCATGTTGACCCGCAGCCGTCCTTGCACCTGAGTGGCACTGGTCGAAGCCGAGTTGGCGGCTTCTTCGAGGCTGGCCAGTAACGGCGCGATTTCCCCATGGAAACGCCGACCTTCATCGGTAAGGGTCACCGTGCGGGTGGTGCGGTCGAACAGCCGGATGCCCAAGCGTTTTTCCAGTCGAGCGATGGCGCGACTGACCCCGGACGGCGTCAGGTCCAGCACCTCGGCGGCCCGGACAAAACTGCCGCCATCCACCACCGCGCTGAACACACCCATGCCACTGGCGAGGCTGGCATCAAAGCTCATTGGTGACTCCAGATCATTTGTTCAATGACATTCATGCTATCGGAGAATGTCAGCGCTGCGCTCAATAATCTGCCCATCGCGACAACCGTCGCCATCCAGCAGGAGAACAGCTGATGTACGCAGTCATGGGCATTACCGGGAAAGTCGGCGGCGCGGTCGCCAAGACATTGCTGGCAGCCGGGCACACCGTTCGCGCGGTGGTGCGCAACGTCGATAAAGGCGCGGTGTGGGCGCAACAGGGGTGTGAACTGGCGGTGGCCGATGTCGATGATCGCGACGCCATGGCCAAGGCATTCACCGGTACATCCGGGGTGTTTGTGATGATGCCGTCGAATTTTGACCCGTCCCCAGGCTTCCCGGAAACCCGGCAAGTGGTGGAGAACATTCGCTCGGCGCTGGAAACGGCGCGGCCAGGCAAAGTCGTAGGTTTGTCGACCATTGGCGCTCAGGCCTCCCAACCGAATTTGCTCAATCAATTGCGAATGCTGGAGCTGGCGTTGGGTTCGCTGGCGCTGCCAGTCACCTTTTTGCGCCCGGCCTGGTTTATGGAAAACGCCTTGTGGGATGTCGAGCACGCGGTCGGTTCGGGTGTCATTCCGAGCTTCCTGCAACCTTTGGATAAGCCGGTGCCAATGATTGCCACCGCTGATGTCGGTCGAGTTGCCGCACAGCTGTTACAAGAGGATTGGCGCGGTCAGCGCATCGTCGAACTGGAAGGCCCGCAACGGATCACGCCGTTGCAACTGGGCGCCGGTTTCAGCGAACTGTTGGGCAAACCGGTGCGCATGCACGTCGTGCCACGTGAGACCTGGAAGGCACTGTTCGAAAGTCAGGGGATGAACCATCCGCTGCCACGGATGCAGATGATCGATGGTTTCAACGAAGGCTGGATCGAGTTTGAAGGTGAGCCGAGCAAGGGCCGGGTCGAATTGTTGACCGTCCTCAAGCAGCTACTGACGAATTAGGCCTGTAGGAGCAAAGCTTGCTCGCGAAAGCGGTCTATCAGTCGACATCGACATCGACATCGACATCGACATTGACTGACACACCGCCTTCGCGGGCAAGCCTCGCTCCTACAAAGGCGCCGCTGTGGGGTACAGATTTTGTGTACACCGAAACCCGGTGTAGGAGCGAAGCTTGCTCGCGAAGACGGTGTGTCAGTCAACAGTTGCGTTGGCTGTGAAACCGTCTTCGCGGGCAAGCCTCGCTCCTACAGGTCGGGGTTGTGCGTCAGACGTGGAAGTAGCCTACGCACGAATCGAACGGCAGGCGCTTGAGTTCGATTTTGTTCAGGTCCAGCACTTCGCGCAGGGCTTTGGTTTCGCCCGGGAAGTTGCGGTAAGCCACTTCGTCCAGCACCACAACCGCGCCTTTTGGCATGTACGGCAGGAAGGTTTCCAGGGCGACTTTGGTCGATTCGTACAGGTCGGTGTCGAGGATCAGCATGGCCACGACCAGGTCCGGACGGGTTTTGACCCACTCTGGCACGGTCTTGACGATGTCGCCTTTCACCAGCTCGCAACGCGGGATGCGGTTGACCGGGCGCAGCAGGTCGTTGGCGTCGATCATGTCCTGGATCAGCGACTGGTCGGTGTCGGAGAACATGGTTTCGTTGACGTCCGCCGGGTCTTCTTTCTTGTCGATGCTCTGGAAGCCTTCGAAGGTGTCGAAGCCGATGATCGAACGGTTGATCGCGTACGGTTCCAGGATCATCGACAAGTGCATGTAGAGCATCAGCGAGTTGCCCTTGTACACGCCGCACTCGATGATCGCGCCCGGTACTTCAGCGACTTTCTTGAACAGCTCCATGCGCGACAGCGCAGCGGTCACGCCAATGCGGTTGGCAAAGACGAACGGCGCGTCGGCCACATACTCGGCATCGACCCGTTTCAGGACGTTGGCACGGGTTTCGTTGTACTGGGCCTCGGCGGGCGTGATGCGACGCTTGGTCATTGCTGGATTCCTTGGAAATTCGAAAAGTCGTGGGCGTGGAAATAGTCTTTGAAACCGGCGCCGACGTCAGGGCAGGCGCTGTCGACGTTGATCGCGCCGCGCTTGTGCTTGAGGTCGTCGAGGTGCATCAGGCGGAAGTCCACGCTGAAGCGGGTCTGTTGCGTGTGGTTCGGCACAGTACCGTGCAGGTGCGAACCGGAGAAGATCAGCATGTCACCGGTGTTGCCGGCCACGCGCACTTCGGAAGCACTGTTGATCGCCTCTAGCGGCACCGGGTGCACGCGGGCTTCCTCTTTGAGGTTGTCCTTGGCTTTGTGCCGCTGATTGCTGATCCAGTCGTTGAGGCTCCATTCGCTGGAGGTGTTCTTCACCGGCACGTCGAAGTAGCCGCCGTTGATCATCATGGTCTGGTCGGGGCTGATGGTGTGCACCGGCATCCAGGTGTTGATCTGGCAATCGACGCTACCGTACCAGGTATCGCGATGGGGTTTGTAGGCGTAGCTGACGCCCGCGTGCAGGTACTCGTAGTTGGGCACGACGCGAATCCGCGGCACGTCGAAAATGTACTCGCGCGGGTCGACACCGATTTCATCGATGAACGCCAGGATCAATTCCTTAGCGCGCAGACTGTTGGTGAACTGGCCCTTGAGGCGTGTCACCAGTACCACGAATTCTTCCACCGGCATCAACGTGTGCAGGGCCTGGTGGTGGGTTTCGCCGTTGAAGGCGGCAGTGATGCTTTCCTGGGCGAACGCGCACAACTCTTTGGCGGCACGCAGCTCAGTGTTCAAGAAGATGTCGCCGGCGTAGATGGCTTCTTTGAAGTCAGCTTTTTTCTGAAGCTGATTGATGTACAGATTCACGGTTCGCACTCCTGAATGCATCGAGTCTCTAAGGAATCGGCACCACGTTAACAAACTGAAGTGCGAACCATCGTCTGACAGGTCAATAAAGATGAAATTGGAAGAAATGGCGACGAAATGCGTTGGCCGGACAAAAAAAATCCCGGCTCGGGAGATGAGCCGGGATGCTGGCCCTTGTAGGAGCGAAGCTTGCTCGCGAAGGCGGTCATTCAGTCAACAATTGCGTTGAATGTTAAGCCGTCTTCGCGAGCAAGCTTCGCTCCTACACAGGTCCGGGGTGGGTCAGAACAATTTGGTGAACAACCAATACAAACTGCCCGACAACAGTATCGCCGCCGGCAAGGTCAGCACCCAGGCCATCAGCAGGTTACGGATGGTCTTCATCTGCAAGCCGCCGCCATTGGCGACCATGGACCCGGCCACGCCTGAGGACAACACGTGGGTGGTCGACACCGGCAAGCCGAACATGTCGGCTGCGCCGATGGTCAGCATGGCCACGGTTTCCGCCGACGCGCCTTGGGCATACGTCAGGTGGGTCTTGCCGATTTTTTCACCGACAGTCACCACGATGCGCTTCCAGCCGACCATGGTGCCCAGCCCCAGCGCGATGGCCACGGCGATCTTCACCCACAGCGGAATGAAGCGCGTTGAGTTGTCGATCTGCTGCTTGAACAGTTGCAGCTTGCCGCTGGTGTCGGCGTCGAAGTTGCCGACCTTGTTCTTGTCCATCAGGCGAATGGTTTCGCTGGTCAGGTACATGTCGTTACGCACGTTGCCCACGGCCTCGGCCGGGACTTTCGACAGCGAACCGTAACCCTTCACCTGGGCACCGATGCTACCGGTCAGGGCGGCGAGGGCAGGGACCAGTTGTGGCGTGGCTTCCTTGCTGCGCACGTAATCGGACAGCACCGGGCGCGGGTCGGCCGGAGACTGCAGCGGCGAAGCTTTTACCAGCGCTTGCTGGGTGACTTCGGCCACGGCGGCGAATTGCAGCGCCTGATCGGCTGGCATGGTGCGGTTCAGCGCATACGCCATCGGCAGGGTGCCGACCAGGATCAACATGATCAAGCCCATGCCTTTTTGGCCATCGTTGGAACCGTGGGCGAAGGACACGCCGGTGCAGGTCAGGATCAACAGACCGCGAATCCACCACGGTGGTGGCGCATCGCCTTCCGGTGCCTTGTACAACGCGCGATTCTTGACGAACGCGCGCAAGGCCAACAGCAGCAACGCGGCACAGCCAAAACCGACCAATGGCGAGAGCAGCAGCGCGTATCCAATCTTGGTTGCTTGCGCCCAATCCACACCGCTGGTGCCATCGCGGCCGTGCATCAGGGCATTGGCCACGCCGACGCCAATGATCGAACCGATCAAGGTGTGCGACGACGAGGCCGGCAGGCCCAGCCACCAGGTGCCGAGGTTCCACAGGATCGCAGCGATCAACAGGGCGAAGATCATGGCAAAACCGGCGGAGGAGCCGACTTGCAGAATCAGCTCCACCGGCAGCAACGCGATGATGCCGAACGCCACCGCGCCGCTGGACAGCAACACGCCGAGGAAGTTGAAGAACCCGGACCAGGCCACCGCGAAGTTCGGCGGCAGCGAGTTGGTGTAAATCACCGTGGCCACGGCGTTGGCGGTGTCGTGGAAGCCGTTGACGAATTCAAAACCGAGGGCGATCAACAGCGCCACGCCGAGCAGCAGAAATGGCGTCCAGGTGGTCACCACGGTGCCGAGTTCGTGCATGTCGTGCATCAGGCTGTAAGCGGTGAACAACAAGCCGCTGGCCAACACCCCGAAGAAAATCACCAGGGTGAACAGGCCGGGTTTTTTATTGAGCTGCGGTCTGGCGCTGCTGGCGGGCGCCTGGGCAGTCGTATAGGAAGGAGTAGCCATGCCGGACAATCCTGAGGAGGGAAGGAGTGTCGCCCATGATCGTTTCAAAATATGACAGAGAGACTGCGGTGGGTCAGTGTTTGGGTTTTTTTGCTCCCGTTGATCCGAATCCACCACGAATATGATGGCGTCGCACGACCTGTGGCGAGGGGGCTTGCCCCCGTTCGGCTGCGAAGCAGTCGCAAAACCTACTGACGCGGTATGACTGAAAGAATGCATGGGAGCGCTTCGCACGCCAACGGGGGCAAGCCCCCTCGCCACAGGGGTCGGGGCGTTTTAATAATCCTGGCGTTTTCGGAACGCCCAACGCCCGGCCAGCACGGTAAACGTTGCCACCAACGCCACCAGAATCCAGAACCCTTCCGGATCGCCAGCCAGCGGGATCCCGCCCACGTTCATGCCAAAAAAACCGGCAATGATGTTGATCGGCAGCGCCAGCACCGTCACCACGGTCAGCGTAAACAGCGTGCGGTTGCTCTGTTCGTTGAGGTTGGCGGCGATCTCTTCTTGCAACAACTTGATCCGTTCACCCAGGGCCGTGAGGTCGTTGATGATCAGCGCAAACTCCTCGGTGGACTTGCGCAGTTCCTTGACGTCCTCCTTCTGCAACCATTGGGGCGGCCGGTTGAGCAGACGCAGCAACGACCCCGGCTCCAGCGCCAACAACCGTTGCAGGCGCACCAGCACCCGGCGATTGGCGCCCAGTTCGGCGCGGTTGGTCGACAGCCGCGACGAGAGCAATTCATCTTCGATCTGATCGACGCTCTGGCTGGTCTTGCGCACGATCTGCGTCAGCACTTCGCCCTGATCGCGCAGCAGGTGCACCAGCAACTCCAGCGGTGAACGAAAGCACTCGCCGGCCTTCACCGACGAACGCAATTTATCCACCGAGTGCAGCGGTTGCAGGCGCGCGCTGATGATCAGCTTGCTGCGGGCGCAGACCCACAACGTCGAGACATCCGACGAGACCATGCTGCTGAGGTTGAACACCACATCGTTGACCACCGCCAGCAGCGCCGAATCGACGTGCTCGATACGGGTCGAGCGCGAACCTTCGTGCAGTGCTTCGAAAAACTCCTCGGGCAATTCCAGATGGCTTTTCATCCAGCGCTCGCACGCGGCGTGGGCCAGGTTCAGGTGCAACCAGAGGAATTCATCGCTCTCTTCAGACTGCTGCAAGCAGCGCAGCGCCTCGGCCGAATCGATCTCCCGACCACGCTCACCGGGACGAAAACGGAAGCCGTAAAGCAGGCCGAACAAGTCAGTGTCGCGGTGGGCATGATCGATGCTGTGGTTCATGAGGTCTCGCTGGGAGGTACGTCCGGCTGTAGCGCCTGTAGCAGCTGTCGAGCGGAGCGAGGCTGCGTTCGGCGGCGAAGCCGTCGTCAGATTTGAGCACGCGGTTTACCTGAAACACCGCGTTGACCGATTTTGCGACGGCTTCGCCGCCGAACGCCGCCTCGCGCTGCTCGACAGCTGCTACGGCAGCTACGGCGATTGCTACCGGGCATCATCGCAAGGAGTCTTGACGGTTTTGTGACAGTTGCGTGGCGGCGCAAACGTGTGCGTTACCGATGGTCGGGAATGATTAAAGAACCGCTCTGGCACGCCGATGACGCAGGTGTTAGGTTGCGCGGCCCGGGCCACGAACCGGGACCGCAGACAGGGAAGTTTGGACGTCTTTCACGCCCAATCAGGCGTGCCTCATTCCTGTCATGAGTATCATCCGATGCTGCAAAAATCCCTGAGAGCCCAAATCCTCGCGTTGCTCGGCGGTAGCCTGTTGGCGATGTTGCTGATCGCTTTGGCCTGCTTTCACTTCCTGTCCAGCGGCGTCCAAAGTTACGCCAACCTGATCGACGGCCCGCTGCACACTTCGCAGTTGATCGATGAAGCCAACCTGCAATTCAAGGTGCAGGTTCAGGAATGGAAAAACGTGTTGCTGCGCGGCAAACAGCCAGCAGACCTGGACAAATACTGGAAGCAATTCGAAGACCGTCAGCGCGACGTGCAAGGCATCCTCGGCGAACTGGCCGGGCAGAAAGGCCTGGATGGCCAACTCAAGACCCGCATCGAACGCCTGCGTGACGAACACCGTCAATTGGGTAGCGCTTACCAGAAGGGGCGTGATGCCTACGTAGCCGCCGGTGCCGACCCAGCCGCCGGCGACACCGCCGTCAAAGGCGTGGACCGCGCCACCAGTGATCAGATGAGCGAACTGGTCGGCGAACTGCGCAAGCAAGGCACCGAGCAATCGGCGCTGATCAGCGCCGGGGCCGAGCGCACCGTGATGCTGGGGATCATCGTGATGCTCGCTTCCGGTCTGTTGATCGGCCTGTTGAGCCTGTGGTTGATCAACCGCAACCTGGTTGACCCGATTCGCAAACTGATCGACTACGTGGCGCAACTGAGCCAGGGCAAATTTGCCGAACGCGTCGCCAGCACCCGTCAAGACGAGTTGGGCAAACTGGCGATGGCCGCTAACACCTTGCGCGATTTCCTCGCCGAGACCTTCAACCGCTTGCAGCGCAGCGCCAAGGACCTGGACAGCGCCAGCGGCGAGTTGAACGCCATCGCCGGCCTCATGGCCAGCGGCACCAACGAGCAGTTCAACCGTACCGATCAGGTGGCCACGGCCATGAACGAAATGTCTGCCACCGCCCAGGAAGTGGCGCGTCACGCGGCCGACGCAGCACGCGCCGCCGATGATGCCGACCAGTCTGCCCAGCAAGGCGAAAAAGTCATGCAGGGCACTATTCACACTATCACCCAGATGCGCGGCGAAATCGCCAACACCGCCTCCGTCATCCGCCGTCTGGAAACCGACAGCGGCCGCATCGGCAAGGTGCTGGAAGTGATTCGCGGCATCGCCGAGCAGACCAATTTGCTGGCACTCAACGCGGCAATCGAAGCGGCCCGTGCCGGTGAAGCTGGTCGCGGATTCGCGGTCGTGGCCGACGAAGTACGCAGCCTGGCCCAGCGCACAGCGGCATCGATCATCGAGATCAACCAGATCATCCAGACCGTGCAAACCGGTGCGGTGGACGCGGCTCAGGCGATTGAAAGCGGCCAGTCGCGCAGCGAAGAAAGTGTCGCGCAAGTGACCGAAGCCGGCGCGATGCTGGAGCGCATCACCCATGCCGTGGAAGCCATCCGTGACATGAACCGCCAGATTGCCACCGCCGCCGAAGAGCAGACCTCGGTAGCCGAAGACATCTCGCGCAACCTCACCGAGATCACCACGATTGCCAGCACCAACCTGGACAACGTGCAGCGCACGGAAGCGGCCAGCCACAACCTGCACGGCTTGTCGGGGCAGTTGAATGAAGTGACGGCGCGCCTCAGCGCTTAATGGAAAACGGCTTTGTACCGGCTCGCTTACCGAGCCGGTACACAGTCGATCTCAAGTGCGGCCAAGGGATGTCGATGATGGATTTAACCTAACCCTAATAGGAGAAATCCCATGGTCAGCATCACCTCCGTTTCAATCAATCAGACCCTCTCGACGCCGACGAGCAAAACCTCGATCAGCGACAACACTACAGAAGACACCACCTCCGCAACTGCAAGCACCACAGACGCAAGCGATGCCACCAAGGCATCTGCTGGCGGTGCTGCGCCCGCTGGCGGCGGCAGCAGTTCGAGCAGCAGCACTGAATCCGATACGGTGAAAGAACTGCGCAAGCAAATCGCCGAGCTGCAAAAGCAATTGCAGGAACAACAGCAGCAACTGCAAGCGGCTCAGGCCAAGCAGGAAAGCGCTGATGCCAAAGCCGCCGATGTAGCGGCGGCGCAGTCGCAGATTTCAGCCACATCGGGTTCGTTGCAAACGGCAACCGCTGCGTTGTTGCAGGCGTTGCAGGATGAAGGCGGCAGCACGTCCGGGTCGATGGTCAGTACGACGGCGTGATGGACTGAGGACATAAAAAAACGCACGACCCGAAGATCGTGCGTTCTTTGAACTCATCGCAAAACCTGTAGGAGCGATGCTTGCTCGCGAAGACGGCAGAGCAGCCAATATTGATGTGACTGACACTCCGCTTTCGCGAGCAAGCCCGCTCCCACAGGGATTGCGGTGATTATGTTTCAAACCTGTAGGAACGATGCTTGCTCGCGAAGACGGCAGAGCAGTCAATATTGATGTGACTGACACTCCGCTTTCGCGAGCAAGCCCGCTCCCACAGGGATTGCGGTGATCATGTATCAAACCTGTAGGAGCGATGCTTGCTCGCGAAGACGGCAGAGCAGTCAATATTGATGTGACTGACACTCCGCTTTCGCGAGCAAGCCCGCTCCCACGGGGATTGCGGTGATCATGTATCAAACCTGTAGGAGCGATGCTGTTGTGGCTCAATATTGATGTGACTGACACACCGCCTTCGCGAGCAAGCCCGCTCCCACAGGGAATGCGGTGATCATGTATCAAACCTGTAGGAGCGATGCTTGCTCGCGAAGACGGCAGAGCAGTCAATATTGATGTGACTGACACTCCGCCTTCGCGAGCAAGCCCGCTCCCACAGGGATTGCGGTGATCATGTATCAAACCTGTAGGAGCGATGCTTGCTCGCGAAGACGGCAGAGCAGCCAATATTGATGTGACTGACACTCCGCTTTCGCGAGCAAGCTTCGCTCCTACAGGGGATGGCGGTGATTAGGTGTCTTGTTTGTTGCTCAGGACTTTACCGGTGGCAGCATCGAAGTCCACGTCCCATTCAACGCCTTGAGCGGTGCGCAATTCGACTTCGTATTCGTAGCCGTTGAAGTGGTTGTCCAGATCGGTGTCGGTGATGGTCGCACCCGGATGCAGTTTCAGCGCCGCCTGGTTCATTTCTTCCAAAGGCTTGATCTTGCCGCTTTTGACCAGCTCAGGGATCTGATCAACGCGGATATCGGCCTGGGCCATGCCAGCAGAGAGGGTCAGGGCAGCGGCGGTGAACAGGGCTGTCAGGGTTTTCATAAGCTTCTTTCCTTGGGTGAACTGTTTAAGTGGGCTCAGGTTAACCAGCGCAACTTAATTCACCCTTAAAAACCGCCCAGGGCAGCAATTGCGTCGTTTGTTCAATTCCAACACCCGGCAACCTTTCATGCTGCGACCTCGATCAATGGAGGTGGTGATGAAGCGAATCGTTGCAGCACTGTATGCGCCGGTTTTTTGGGCCGGGTTCATCGGCACAGGTCTTTGGCTGGTGGGCGTGGCCGGGCTATCGGTCGAATGGCTGGTGCCGGTGTTTCTCGCCGCCCTTGCCGTGTCGTTCCTGGCCGAGTGGGCATTGCCCTATGAAGTTTGCTGGAATCGTTCGGTCGGCGATCGCGCCCGGGACGTCATTCACGCTGGGGTCAACGAGGCCTTGAATGCCTTGGGCCTGCTGGCGTTGCCGGCCCTGGTGGCGCTGCTGTCATTTGACGGTGTATGGCCCGGTGGCTGGCCGCTATGGCTGCAACTGGCGTTGGCGATTTTTATCGCCGATGCCGGCATCAGCCTGATGCATTACGCCAGCCATCGCGTAGGTTGGTTGTGGCGTTTGCATGCGGTGCATCACAGCGTTCAACGCCTGTACGGCTTCAACGGTTTGATGAAACACCCATTGCATCAATTGCTGGAAGCCTCGGCGGGGCTGTTGCCTTTGCTGCTGTTGGGGATTCCGCTGGACGTGGCGGCACTGTTGGCGTTCGCCATCGCCATCCAGTTGTTGCTGCAACATTCCAACGTCGATATGCGACTCGGACCCTTGCGCCGGGTGTTCGCCTGGGCACCGGTGCACCGTTTTCATCACATGAAATATGGCCGGGCCGGCGATGTGAATTT
The DNA here is from genome assembly GCF_056161485.1 of Pseudomonas sp. 5Vm1k. Lineage (NCBI taxonomy): Bacteria > Pseudomonadati > Pseudomonadota > Gammaproteobacteria > Pseudomonadales > Pseudomonadaceae > Pseudomonas > Pseudomonas sp. 5Vm1k. The sequence goes on along the minus strand of NZ_JBSPCZ010000006.1, from coordinate 80,657 downwards.
CGGCTTGTTCTTCACTCTGTGGGACTGGCTGCTGGGGACCGGTTTTTACACGCGGGACTACGACATTCGTCAGGGCGATTTGGGCATTGGCAGTCGGCCGGATTTTCCTCAGGATTACATCGCGCAATTGCTCGACCCGTTCGCGTCCGTGGCGTTGAGCAAAGAACCCACGGTGCCTGAGCCGCTGCGGCGCTGAGTCAATCCAGCAGCCGCAAGTCGATGTGTTGCAAAGCCTGGCGCGCCGTTACGCCAAAGAGTTTTTTCAGGCTGCGGGAGAAGTGCGCCGAATCGGCAAACCCGGCCTCGTGCGCCGCTTCGGTAATGCTGCCGCCGGCCAGAATCAGCACCATCGCCAACCGCAGTCGCCGCCACAACACCAGCCGGCGCACTGGCAGGCCGAGTTGGCGGGCGAACAGCCGTTGCAATTGACTCAACGATACATGCGCCTCAGCGGCCAACGCGCTGGCCGGGACTTTGCTCGTCAGCAAGCTGTCGAGGGCCGATAAGGCACGCTCGATTCGCGCATCGTCCAGGGTTCTCCGCGGGCAATCGCGCATGGCGTGGTCGAGTTGTTCCAGCGACAGATCGGCGTCGTACACGGCACTGCGCAACGCCTGACCGTCGAAGGTCAACGGCTCGGCATAGACCGTGAACACCGCATCTGGCGCTTCGATAATGCTGTGGCGAATGTGAGAGGGGATAAACAGGCGATGGGCTGTTTGATTGACGCCGTCGAGGTTGACGGTGACCGGCCCATCGGGGGCAAGAATCAACTGGTGAGCGTAATGAGCATGGGGCGCTGTGCGCCCCAGCTCACCATGGATCAGGCCATAATCACGCCCTAGCCACAGGCGGCCCGTCCAATCGGTGTTTGGCGTCACTCAGTAGCCGTTGTTCTGCAGCAATTGCGCAACGGTGCCAGCCGCCGGGCGTTTGTAGAACTTCAGCAGTTCGCTGGCGCGGTTGGTGAAGATGCCATCGACACCGGCGTCCATCACTTTCTGGTAATCCACCGCATCATCGATGGTGTAGACGTGCACCAGCATGCCTTGATCGTGGGTGAACTGGTTCATCCATGGCTTGACCAGGTCCGAGTAGCTCTGATCGCCACCCTTGGTCAGCGCCGCCGAAGGACCGGTGCCGATCGCGCCTTGGGACTTGGCGTACTCGACCCATTGCTGGAATTCGGCTTTGTCTTTCGGCTCTTGCTTGGCGTAGTAAGTGGCTTTGTCCTTGTCGCCGGATTCAGCGAAGGTCACTTTGGATTTCGGCTCGATGCTGCCTTCACCAACCCACAGCAACAGGATTTTCGGCACTTTCGGCATTTCTTTTTGCAGCAGTTCGAGGCTGCTCTTCTCGAAGGTTTGCAGCACGACTTTGCCTTTGCCCTGGCCGACCGCCAGTTCGCTCTTCGCCAGTTTCGAACCGGCCGGGCTCAGCCAGCCGCGATCCTGGAGTTTCTCCTTGAGGTCGTGTTCGATGCCGGGGAATTGCTTCGGCTCTTTGGTTTCGATGTACAGGCCAGGCTTGTGCAGCGGATTGCTCTCGGCGATGTCGATGATTTCGTCGAGGGTCAGAATCTTCAAGCCAGCGTAGGACGGACGCGCGCGATCCGGGTAAGCGGCGTTGAACCAGCTGCCGGCATCGAGGGTTTTGAGCTCGCCAATCGTGAACTGGTTGGCCGGGGCATCCTTGCGCTCAGGGAACTTGGTGGCGACATCGGTGGTGCGCTGCAAGTTGTTGTCGTGTAGGGCGAACAGCACGCCGTCCTTGCTGCGCTGCAAGTCCATTTCCAGGTAATCGGCGCCCAGGTCACGGGCCAGTTTGTAGGACGCGGCGGTGGATTCCGGGGCATCGAAGGATGCGCCACGGTGGGCAATCACGGCCGGGTGCGGGATGCCTAGCGTGGTCGCCAGCGCAGTGGGGCTGGGCTGGCTGGCGGCCTGTGCCTGGCCGAGGCCGAGCAGCAGGCTCAGCAGCAGGGCGCTTTTGGTGAAGGTAACAGGCATGGTCGAGGTCCTTTCGCAGAGGTTTTCAAAGACGTACCTTTTAACAACTGAGCGCCGCGAGCGCTATCGCAAGACCGACATAAACGTGTTTAAAGCGATTTTTTTCAGCGCTTTTGTGCGGTTCTTTGCAGTACTCTTGGCTCCGGCAGTTTCCCCGGCAGAGGGAAACCCGTTCGTAACCTTGCGTGTAAACCATCGATCACCGGTCCCTTTTCGACCTTTTGTGAGGTTTATCATGCGCATCACTTCCCAGCTTATCTGCCAGGCTGCCGACCAGCTCAAGGGTTTCGTTGGCCTTAATCGCAAGACCGGCCAATACATCGTGCGTTTCAGCGAAGATTCGTTCGGCATGGACGTGGCCGATGACGGCATCATTCCCACCAGCGAGTTCGTCTGGGCGTCGGGGCCTGATCAGGCGATGACGCTAAAGCGTGAGTTGATTCAGTTGTTGCTGGATCAGAATATTGATGACCGGATCAATGTGACCGAGCCGTTGCGGGTGTATATGAGTCGGCGGGACGTGCCGGAAATTTCGGCGGTTCGGAGTTTGGTTCAGGGCTGAGTTTTTGTGTTGACTGGTTTGGCCTCTTCGCGAGCAAGCTCGCTCCCACACTGGATCCGCGGCGCAAGCAAATCCCCATGTGGGAGCGGGCTTGCTCGCGAAAGTGGCCTCAAAAGCACCTCATCATCTACCGCTTGAACTCATAAGCCCGCTCAACCCGGCATACCCGCGTATGGCACTGCGCATACCACGTCGCCCGTCCACGCTCGCGAATTTCACTGTGCTCAGGATGATGCTTCCACGCCAGAATCGCCGCTTCACTGACCCAATACGACACCGTAATCCCCAACCCATCCTCGCCCCGAGCGGACTCTACACCGAGAAAACCCGGTTGCTCGCGCGCCAGTTCCACCATGCGCCCGGCCGCCTCGGCGTAACCCTGATCACCGTCGGTGCGCAGGGAGGTGAAGATCACTGCGTAGTAGTGAGGTGACGGAGTGTTGGCCATCATGATTTTGACCTCGTGCAGGCTTCGATCAATGCACGAACCAACGGCGGCAACGTGCCCTTGAGCGCGGTGCGTTCCGGTTGGAACAGGGTGGCGACGAAGAACGGATGACCTTTGAGTTCCACTGCGCGCAAATCCCCATTCGAATCGTGACCGACGGCTGTGAGTTGCTGGTTCAGCAGCGCCTGTTCGAATTCAGGATTCACGCCGTAGCGGCAGCGATAGCCTTCATGAATTTCGGACGTTTCATACGCCTTGGCGATCAACGAGCCTTCAACCAGATGAATGCTGTCGACGGCTTCCACCAGCGAGCACGTCAGCGGCGTAAGCAATGCCCGTTCGGCATCGGGGGATGTCTCGCCATGTTCGGCATCTGCCCAGCCCAGAACGTTGCGGGCATATTCCAGCACCGCATGTTGAAAACCGCCGCAGGTGCCGAGGAACGGTCGCTGTTGCTCGCGGGCAAAGCGGATCGCGCGTAATGCGCCATCGGTGTTGCGGTAGGGGCTGGCGGGTACGCACCAGAATCCATCGAAGGTGTTGAACGGGGTATCGGTGTTGATCTGGTCAGTGGCCAGCCATTGGTATTGCACATCCAGGCCCGAGTGCTCGGCGGCCATGCCGAGGGCAATGGGGATGGCTTGATGGGCGGTGACCTGTGGGTCGTAATCACCGATCAGGGCGATGTGCAGGGTGGTGTTCATGAGTGTCCTTGGTGGTGTTGATTCCTGGCACCACTATAAATGGGCGTTTACGCACCCAGGATGAATTTTTTATCGGCGACGATTCCGGGTTGTTTTCACGCTTCCTGGAAAAAACTGTCGAACTGAGGCGAATTTCGCCTACAGCAGCTGTCGACTTTTCTGATTGTTAAGGCGCGTGTTGCTCTCTAGTGTTGACGCGAAATCATTCGACTCATCGTCAATCCAAGGAGGGTAAAGATGAAAAAAACAGCTAAATGGCTGGCGGCTTTATGTGTTGTCGGGGCGGCGGGGCCGGTCATGTCCCAGCCTTTCACCTGTGGCGGGCACTTTCTGGGCAGCGACATGCAGGCTCAACTGGCCCAAACCATCATCGAGGACGGGGGCCGGGCGGTAGGGGTTCAACGGGTGTTTACGATTTGCCGTACCGGCGTCATCCAGATCGTGCTGGATGGCAGCCATGAGACATGGACCAACAGCTATAAAAAGCGCTGGCAGCAGCGTGCTGTCTCACTGCTCCAGGTTCCTGAGGACAAGGTGATCATTCGCTGATCAGCGGTTCGGTTCGTCCTTGTGGACAAAATGCTGATGCATTTCCGAGGTCAGGTTTTCGATGCGCTCGGTCAGGGACTTGGTCATTTCAGTGAGGCGGGTGTTCTGCTCCAGCAGTTCCATCAACTGCGCCGAATTCTGCGCGGCCTGGGCCTGGCGTTCGGAGTTGGCCACGGCCAGGGCTTCGCGGTGTTGCGCATCGGCGTCGGATTGGGCTTTGTCCCGCGCGGCCTGACGGGTCTGGGCCAGCAGGATCAACGGCGCGGCGTAGGCCGATTGCAGGCTGAACGCCAGGTTGAGCAGGATGAACGGATAAAGGTCGAAATGCGCCACACCGAACAGGTTAAGGCAGACCCACAGCACCACGATCAGGGTTTGTGCCCCGAGAAACGTCGGCGTGCCGAAGAACCGCGCAAACGCCTCGGCGCGCAGGGCGAACTTGTCATTGCCGAAGGTCGGTGCGAGGTGAGCATGCGGGCGATGGAAGCGCAGGTGATCGACAGGGGCGGCGGCGGGTTTGGTATTGGACTTGGCTGAATTCATGGTGCGCTCGGCGAGGATTCGGGACTATGTTCTGGGGCTAGGGGTCACTATAGTCCTGCGCGGGTGTTCGTTAGCTGAATCGATGTTGAATGACAGTCCGTCTTCGCGAGCAAGCTCGCTCCCACAGGGGATCACTGGTATTCACAAAATTTGTGTACGCAGAAGATCCCTTGTGGGAGCGAGCTTGCTCGCGATGGCGGCGACACGGTCTATCTGCCAAATAAAGAAAACCATCCCACCTCTCAACCTCAGCCCGGCACCCGCTCGTTAGCAAACATGCTCACCGCCTGCACCGCATTGCTCGCCCCATCCCTAATCTGCAAAATCACGGTGCCCGCCTGATTGGCCAACTCAACCCCTTCAGCCGCCCGATCCCGGGTACCGCCCATGCTCTTGATGGCTTGCCGGGTTTCACTCTGGATCAACCCGATCATGCTCGAAATCTCCGCCGTGGAGCCGCTGGTGCGCGCCGCGAGTTGCCGAACCTCATCGGCCACCACCGCAAACCCGCGCCCTTGTTCACCGGCCCGGGCCGCTTCGATAGCGGCGTTGAGCGCCAACAGATTGGTCTGATCGGCAATCGCGCGGATTGTATTGACGATGGCGGTGATTTGCTCGGAGCGCTCGCCGAGCTGGGCGATCAAGGTCGAGGACTCTTCGATGTTGGCGGCGATTTCGCGCATCTCACTGGCCGCCTGCTGGATCACCTGCGTGCCTTGCTCCGCGACTTTTCGAGTCTCCACCGAAATGTGATAAGCCTCGGTGGCGCTGCGGGCATCCTGGGCATGTTGCTCGACCCGGGCGGTCACGTCCGAGGCGAACTTCACCACTTTGCACAAGCGACCACCGGCGTCGTACACCGGGTTGTAGTTGGCTTCCAGCCAGACCGTTTGCCCGCGCTTGTCGACGCGTTCGAATTGGCCATGGAACAACTCGCCCTGATTGAGCCGGCGCCAGAAGTCCTGATACGCGCCGCTGTTGACCAGTTCCGGGCTGCAGAAGATTCGATGATGTTTGCCTTTGAGCTCAGCCAGGCTGTAACCCATGCGATTCAGAAAGTTCTGATTGGCGGTGATGATGCTGCCATCCAGGTTGAACTCGATCACTGCCATGGCGCGGTCGATGGCCTGCAATTTGGCGTCGGATTCACTTTCGTGTTGCACCTTGGCCGTCACGTCCATGGCGTACTTCACCACTTTCACCACGCGACCCGAGGCATCCTTGATCGGGTTGTAACTGGCCTCCAGCCAGATCGGCTGCCCCTGGCTGTTGACCCGCTCGAAAGTACCCGACTCGAACTGACCGTTTTTCAGGCGCGACCACAATTGCGTGTATAGGCTGCTGCGGGCAAATTCCGGCGTGCAGAATTGGCGATGGGGCTTGCCGAGCACTTGATCACGCTCATAACCCATGGTCTTGAGGAAATTGTCGTTGGCGCGCAGCACGACGCCGTCCAGATCGAACTCGATCACTGCCATGGAGCGATCGATCGCGTCCAGAAGACCGGTTTGATTGGCGACAGTGTGTTGGAGTGCATCGAGGGTGGATTTGTGGCGATTGAATAGCATGGCGGCAGCGCTCAAGAAGTGGGGAACACCAAGGAGTCGTCCCTATTCCTGCGCCTGCAGGCCGAAGACCAAGGCTGTCTTCGGCGTTGTCTGCTCAATGTCAGCGGTCCCTGGCTGACAGAGCGCTACTTATATAAAACTTCATAAACTTGTACAAGAAGGTGGATTTCTGACCGTTTGTACAAGTTTTCAAGCTGAGATGCGCGTTGCTGAGCCACCGGCTGAAGGGTTCGATGCAACACTGATCTTGTTGCGACCGGTGTTTTTTGCGGTGTAGAGGGCTTTGTCTGCGTCATTGAGCCAGGCAATCGCGTCGGTGAACGGCGTTTGGTAGGCGGCCAGGCCAATGCTTAGCTTGATTCGCAGTGCGGGCACTTGCGGGTGGTGATAGTCATTGAGCACCTCACGCAAGCGTTCCATGATTTCCAGGGCTTGATGCAACGACCTGCCGGGCAGGATCACGCAAAACTCGTCGCCACCATAACGCCCGGCCAGATCGTTTTCACGCAGGTTGCGCCTGAGCTCAACGCTCAATTGACGCAGCACCGTATCGCCGACGATATGCCCGTAAGTATCGTTGATCGCCTTGAAGTGATCGATGTCGATCAGTGCAATCACCGACTCCACCTGATTCTGCCGGCACTGCTGGAACTTGATGTGCAGCAGGTCCTTCCAGGCGCCGTGATTGAGCAGGCCGGTCAAACTGTCGGTGCGGCTCAAGGCGCTCAGGGTGCGTTTGTGTTCGGCGAGCTTGAACGCCAGTCGATAACACACCATCCCCACCGCCAACGGGTAAATGGTCAGCGAAGGTATGCAGGCCCACACCTGAATCGGCGTGGCTCTCGGGGTAAATGCTGCGCCGAACAGTAGCCAGGCAATCAGCACGCCGACTATTTGGGCCAGGGCACCCTGGAGGAATAATCTCGGGCCGCCCGCCGCGACATTGTTCATCGTCATCATTGAAAGAATAGTGACGGTCACTATCGGGTTGAATTGAGCAGCGGCGGCCCAGAACCCCCCACACAACGAATCGCCGATGATGTTGCGACGTTCGGCCGGATAGGGAAACGGCGACCGGGAGGCCACCTGATAGGCGAAATGGGGCCATACGAAGCCATTGAGCAGCATCAAGACCCAGACCCAACTCGGCATGTTCAACGGATACAGCGCGGCGGTCACACAGATACAGCCAATGCCCAGGCCTACGGTTCTGGGCATGTAAATGCGTCTGGCAAATGAAAGGCCCTTGCCGCGTTGGATTTCCATAATTCCCTGCGCCCGTTTCATTCTGAAACACATTTCGGTGTTTTATTCAGAGCTACCGTTCATCGGTAAAGCGACGGACATTGTCATTTATTCCAGCGGGAATAATCAGTGTCCTTGGGAGCCATTTAACGAAGGCGCAGGCGCGGCAGAAACTTGATCTAGAGCTGATAGCAGGCCAAAAACATATCCATCGCCGACTCGACGACGGTGCTTTGTACTTCCGGCGATAAACCGGTTTGGCCCATGGAGATTTGCGGCCAGAACGCGAAGGATTTAAGCAGCCCCTGAACCTGCTGCGCGGCAAATTCCGGGGCGACCGGTTTCAGCCGGCCATCGGCCTGGGCGGCGCGAATCCACAGGGTCAGGCCTTCTTCGCGTTCACCCATGCGGGTGATCATGTTCTGCGCGCGTTCGGGGGAATGAATGGTGGCGGCAATCGCCACCCGCGCCAGGTCGAGAAAGTTGTTGTCACCCATCATCTGCACTTTCGCCAACAGGATCTGACGCAGTTGATCGCGCAGGGGCAGGTCCGGGCGGTAGGCCGTTTCCTGTTCTTCCGTTACCCGGGCCCATAATTGATTGAGGATTTCGGCGAACAGCTCTTCCTTGCTCGAAAAGTGGTTGTACACCGTGCGCTTCGACACGTCGGCGGTGGCGGCGATCTTGTCCATGCTGGTGATTTCAAAACCGTTGGCACGGAATTCGGTAATCGCTGCCTGGATGATGGCTTCGCGTTTTCGGTCGGTGAGGCGCTGTGGAGCTGTCATAAGTACGCTTCGGCAGGAAAAAGTGGAGAGTTACACTCGGCAGTTTACTTGTGATCGGGTTTGATGCAACCTAGAAACTACACTGTGCAGTGTAATGTTTTGTTAATCCTGTACAGCGAAAAATAGAATCTACGGCTGATGCGTGCGTGCCTTGGCCATTTATCGTCCCACCGCGAAGAACTGCGAATAGCGCGGTTTTTCAGGAGTCATTCAGTCATGGCCATTACGACTTCCCCAATGGATAACGCCACCCAGCCTGAGGCATCCCGTCAGGTTGAAGGGCATTTCCGAAACCACCAGCCGGTCCAGCGCGAAGGGTTTCGCAAAATGCTGCGCATCATGTGGAACATGGTCTTCCATAAACCTCGCACCACACGCCCGAGTGCAGCCATCCCGGTACAGACCCTGACCCAAGCTGCGTTGATTGCCGCACCCAACCACAGCGTCTACCGCCTCGGCCACTCCACGGTACTGCTCAAACTGCGGGACAAATTCTGGATCACCGACCCGGTCTTCGCCGAGCGCGCCTCACCCGTGCAATGGGCCGGCCCCAAGCGTTTCCACCAGCCGCCGATCAGCCTGGAAGAACTGCCGCCGATTGAAGCGGTGATCCTGTCCCACGATCACTATGACCACTTGGATTATCAGGCTGTGCTGAAACTGGCAGACAAGGCCAAGTACTTCCTCACACCGCTGGGCGTGGGCGACACCTTGATCAAGTGGGGAATCGACGCCAGCAAAGTCCGCCAACTGGATTGGTGGCAGGGTACAGAAGTCGATGGCATTCAATTTATCGCCACACCATCGCAGCACTTTTCCGGTCGCGGCCTGTTTGATGGCAACAGCACGCTGTGGGCTTCGTGGGTGATGATCGAAGGCAACACACGAATTTTCTTCAGCGGTGACACCGGTTACTTCGACGGCTTCAAACGTATCGGCGAACAGTACGGCCCCTTCGACCTGACCCTGATGGAAACCGGTGCCTACAACGTCGAATGGCCGCACGTTCACATGCAACCCGAACAAACCCTGCAAGCGCACATCGACCTCAAAGGGCGCTGGCTGCTGCCGATTCACAACGGTACTTTCGACCTGTCCATGCACGCCTGGTACGAACCCTTCGACCGCATCCTGGCCTTGGCCTGGGAGCGGAATGTGTCGATCAGTACGCCGCAGATGGGTGAGGCGTTCAACGTGATGTATCCGCAACGCGGGAGTGCGTGGTGGCTGGGGGTGGAACGCGTTGGGGATCAGGTGACGGCGTAGGGCGTTTGATAGCGTGACGCCGGGCCGCTTGCCATGAAAGCGGCCCTGGTTTCACCACTGAGACTAACTGCGTTGATCCTTTGGCTGATTCAGGTATTCCGAGATTCTTGCCACGGTCAAATCGCGAGATTGTCCACCGAGCACTTGACTCAGTTCCTCCGCAGAGAGCCCGAGCTTTTGCGCCGCCTCAATCTGACTCAGATGACCGGTTTGGAGAAACATGCCTACCTTCATGACGTATTCAGCTTTGGCGCGCATGTTGCCAGCATCGGGATAACCGAATGCTTCATGGGCGCTGCTGTTGCCTCTATCGATTTCACTCATCCGTCGGCTCCTCACTCAACCATCGCATAATCCGTCCTCGCCACCGGGTTCGGCGTCGATCCTTTCACATTCATCCCTCTGCCCGGCGCAAAACCAGGGAAGAACACCAGGCCCTCCGATTCAAACCGATACGCCAATGCCAGCCGCGTGGCATCCAGCACATCGTGCTCGGCCTCGAAACGCTCGATGGCGTCCACGCTAACCCCGGATTCCCGAGACAGTTCTTCCACGCTCCAACCCAGCATCGCTCGGGCCTGGGCGCTGTGGGCCGGGGTGAATTGGAAAAGGGCGATACGTTCCAGGGTGATTTTCATCGCAAGAGAGGCCATGGTGTTCTCCGGGCTCGAGAGTGCTAATTCAAAATGTACTGTGTTTTTGTACAGTTGTTTTGATCCCGGATCAAATGCATTTTTTGATTTTTGCTATTTCGCCGTATCCATCCAGACGGACGGTGCATGCCCCAGCACCCGACGAAACATCGTCGAAAATGCCGCCGGGCTGTCGTAGCCGAAATCCACGGCAATCCGCGTCACCGGCGTCCCCGCCGCAAGCCGCGCCAGGGCCAGCACCACGCAGGCTTGTTGCCGCCATTGGCTGAAACTCAGGCCGGTCTGCTGGCGGAACAGACGATTAAAGGTGCGCAGGCTGATGTGCAACTGATCGGCCCATAGCTGTGGCGCTTGATGGATGTCGGGCTGCTGGAGAAACGTCTGACATAACCCGAGCAATCGTCCTTCGACCGGTAATGGAATGTGCAACGGTAGATGAGCACTGCGGGCCAGCTCATACAGCAGCAAGTCGATCAGCGCCCCATCACGCCCGGTCTCGTCGTACGCCAGCGGGGCCTCCACCGCCTCCATCAATAGATGGCGCATCAACGGCGACACACTGATCACCTGGCAACGACTTCCCAGATCCACCGCCGCCGGTTCGATGTACAAACTCCGCGTACTCACCCCGAGCATCAGCACTTCATGGGCCACCCCTGCCGGAATCCACACTGCCCGTTGCGGCGGCACCACCCAGTTGCCGTCGTGGGTGCTGACTTGCATCACCCCCGTGGCGCCATACAGGAGTTGTGACCGCCGATGCGTATGACGGGGCAACACGTGACCGTAGGAATAATCCGTACCGATCGCCACCACCGAGCGTGGCGTATCGTCCAACTGATTAATCGAAACATTGCGCATCGAGCGGTATCCAGCGGTTGGCGTAAACGCGAACATTATTGGCTGACTTGCTGAAGCAGGCCAAGCCGCATCGCCCTATCGTCGACAACTCTCCACCAACGGACGATGCGCAATGTTCTATCTCTTACTGACACTCTTCGGCTGCATGACCGGCGTCACCGCTGTGCTGTTCGGTTTCGGCGGCGGCTTCGTCGTGGTGCCGTTGCTGTATCGGATGCTCCTGGCCAGTCATGGCGCTGACGACCCCGTCGGCCAATCGGCGATGCACATTGCCGTGGCAACTTCGACCTGCGTGATGATCGTCAACGCGCTGCTCGCTACCCGAAAAACTCACCGCGCCGGTCAGCTCATTCGCCATTACTTGTGGCCGTTGGGTGGGTTCATTGGCGTGGGCGCGATCATCGGCGCCTTAGCCGCGACGTGGGCCAAAGGTGAGGTGATTCGGTATGCGTTTATCGTCTACTTGGGCATCACGATTCTGGACTGCTTGTTCAGACGCGGTTTTCTTACGCAGTCCGACGGCCAAATCCCACGGCGATTGGAGAAGGCGGAAGTGTCTGGTGTAGGAATCGGCGCTATCGCTACGTTTCTAGGCGTGGGCGGCAGTGTCATGACCGTACCGCTGCTAAGGCGCTGCGGCCTGAGCATGTCGCAAGCCACGTCGATGGCCAATCCGTTGAGTTTGCCCGTAGCCGTGGCCGGAACGCTGACTTACATGGCGATGGCCGGGTTCACCGAGTTTGATCTGGGGCCATGGTTTGTCGGGTATGTGGATGTGTTGGCATTCATTCTACTGACGGCCGGATCGCTCATAGGGATTCGGTTGGCGACGCCGTGGATCGGGCGGATACCGGATCGTATTCATGCGCGGGTTTATATCGGTTTGCTGGTGTTGGTGATGCTCAGCATGATGCTGAGTTAAAGCACGCAATGACGCTCGATTCCCCCCGCTAACCTCGCCATAATCCGCGGCTATTACCTGCGAGCAGCCACTCGTTTAGCCAAGGATGATTTGATGTTCAACGGATTGTGTCGTTTGACTGGCGTTGTCGCGCTGGCGTGTTCAATGCTTTCTCCTTCGCTGTGGGCTGAAAGCGGCACTCAGGTTTATACCGGAACCTTGGGCAAAATGCCGATTGTGCTGGAAGTGAATCCCGACTCTGGCGACGGTCGTTACTTCTATCAAAAGTACCGTAAGGACTTGGTTCTCAGCTTTACAAAAGAAGGGGAAATACTTGTGCTGGAGGAGGGGGGTGAGAGTCAGCCTCACCCGACCATGCGCCTGAAACCCACGCCGGATGGCTGGTCTGGCGAGTGGACCAGTGCCAAGGGCAAAGTGCTCAAGATGGAGTTGCAGCAAGCCAAACTTGCGCCAGTGGCCGCCGATACCTTGCCCTATCTCGTCCAACTTCATGACAAGTGGCCTTACGAATATCTGCGCTTGCTAGGCATGAAACTCAAACAAGGCCAAACCGAAAACTTCATGGGCTACACGCTGCAATGGTGGAGCGAGCCGCAATCAGAAGTGCAACTGTTCGAAGTTGTTTCGGGTTATCCCGCTGAAGTGCTTCAACGCATCAATCAGCGATTAATGGCGCGTTTGTGGCAGGGCGTCGGGGATACTTTCGGGTGCACTGTCGATGGTGCGCCGGGTTCCTATTTTCAAATAAGTCATCCCGTATGGATGTCGCCTTCGGTGATGAGCGTCTTTACCTTCACCGACTTCTATTGCGGTGGTCTTCATCCGAACCAGGACAACGAATCGCTCAATTTCGATACCAAGACCGGCAATGCCCTGACGCTTGATGATGTGCTGTGGGTGGGGCAGGGCAAACCAGTGCATTTCGAAGAGGGCTTCGATTACTCATCCCCAGCATCCCATGCTCATTATGAATACCGTACTAAAGAGCTGGCGCCGTGGCTGGTGGCGCAATTACTCAAACTCAACCCCAACGAAATGACGGCAAAGCCTGAAGTGGAGGAGAACGATTGCGTCTACAACGACGATAACCTTTGGAGTTCCCCACTCTGGTACTTCACCGAAAAAGGTCTCAAGTTGGAGCCCGCTTTTGTTCACGCGGCGGCTGTGTGCCGAGACATTGACTGGAGCGTTCTGCCTTACAACCTCGTCAAACAACACCCCGGCGGCGTAGCGCTGCAATTGCCTTAAGACGGTATGCGATCATTTACCCAAGGATTAGCTGATGTTCAAAGGATTGAGTCGTTTGACTGGCGTTGTCATGCTGGCCTGCCTGGTAATTTCTACTGCGGCGCGGGCAGAGGTGGGCAAGCAGATTTACAGCGGAACGCTAGGCTCTTCGCCCATTGTGTTGGAGCTGAACACCGACGACCCCAATGAGGTGAGTGGCCGCTACTTTTATCAAAAGTACCGTAAAGACTTGCTGCTTAGCGGCGCCAAGGACGGTACTGAACTGAACCTCCAAGAGAGCCTCGACCTCACAAATCACGGTACAGCGCTTGCGAGTATCCATCTGCGGCCCACACCCCACGGCTGGTCCGGGGAGTGGACCAGCCCAAAAGGAAAAGTCCTGAAGATAGCGTTGGAACAAGCCAGACTCTCGCCTATCCCGACTGATACTTTGCCCTACCTCGCCACGCTCCATGACACAGCGCCTTACGACTTCCTGCGCCTGTTAGGCATGCAACTCAAACCAGGCAAGACCGAAACGTTCATGGGCTACACACTGCAATGGTGGAGCGAACCGCAATCCAAAATGTCGCTGTTTGAAGTGGTGTCGGGTTATACCGCCGAAGAACGCGGGCGCATCAATCAACAGTTGATGGGGCGTTTGTGGCAGCAAGTCGTCAACTTTCATGAATGCCTCACCGAATACGGCATGACCAATTACAGCCAAGCGGCCACCCCGTTGTGGATGTCACCTTCAGTGCTCAGCGTGAACATCACTGCCGAAGCCAACTGCGGCGGCAATTATTCGGATGAGACCGACATGCCGTTCAATCTCGATACCAGAACAGGCAAAACCCTGATCCTGGAAGATGTGCTGTCGGTCGGGAAGGGCGAGCCCAAAGCGTTGGCACCGTGGCTGGTGGAGCAACTGCGTACGCTCTATCCCGAGGAAGTTACCCTCACGACTGATCGTAACGATGATTGCGTCTATGGCGAAGAGCAGTCCTGGGTTTCCCCTGCCTGGTACTTCACCGATAAAGGCATCAAGTTGCTGCCGGTCTTTGCTCACAACCAGGCCATGTGCCGCAACGTGGAGTGGAGCATCCTGCCCTACAGCCTGATCAAACAACACCCTGGCGGTTTAGCGCTGCAACTGCCTTAACGTTGCCCACCGCCAACTCCCGTTTGCTTATCCAAGGAAGATTTGATGTTTAAAGGTCTGTTGCGTCTCGTACCTTGCGCCACTTTGTTTCTTACGCTGGTCTCAACCGCCCATGCCGAATTCGGCGGGCAGGTGTTCACCGGCACCCTGGGCAAGATGCCGATTGTCGTGGAACTGAACACCCGCGACGCGAGCGAAGTATCCGGCCGCTACTTCTACGAAAAATTCCATCGGGATTTGGAGCTGAGCGGGACGCTGCAGGACAAGACCCTCACGCTCAACGAGGGCAACAATCGCTACGGCGAGGACAAACCCCTGCCAACCCTGAAGCTGAAACAAACCGCCAATGGCTGGCAGGGCGAATGGAAAAGCCCCAAGGGCAAAACCCTTCCGGTGCAGTTGACCGAGGCCAAACTCCCAGCCCCGGCGGCGGACGCCTTGCCCTTCATCGCCGCGCTACCGAAAAGTGATCCCTACGAGTATCTGCGCCTGCAAGGGTTGAAGCTCAAGCCTGGCAAGAAAGAAACGTTCATGGGCTACGGCCTGCAATGGTGGAGCGAGCCCGAGTCCAAAGTGTCGCTGTTCAGCGTCGAATCCGGCTACGCCAAAGCCGATCTGGATCGCGTCAACCAACAACTTCTGGGGCGACTCTGGAGCGAAGCCATCGACTATTACGGCTGCCAGTTGCGAGGCGGGGAGAATGCCGAGTTCGAACAAGGCGCTGCCCCTACGTTCTTGTCGCCTGATGTGGTCAGCCTGGACATTTCCATCGGCTACGATTGCGGTGGCGCTCATCCGGACTTTGGCGACTCACCGCTCAACCTCGACGTTCACACCGGTCAAGTCTTGGCGCTGACCGACGTACTATGGATTGGCGAGGCGGATAAACCTTCGACGGCAACCATCAGCCACGCACAAGCCAGCGAGCAACGTGCCGTCCTGGTGCCTTGGTTGATTGAACAGTTCAGCACGCTGTACCCGGATGAAATGAAAAAACCGGCCGAAGGCGATGACGACCAATGCGACTACACCGACGAAAGCGTCTGGGGTTACTCCAACTGGCACTTCACCGCGAAGGGCTTGTACCTGGGGCCATACTTCGTACGCGCCCAAAGAAACTGCGATGGCCCGGAGTGGCCGGTGCTGCCTTACTCGCAGGTCAAACAGCACCCTGGCTCGGTCAAACTGGAACTGCCCAAGGGTTAATCGCTACTCCAGCCCCGGCGCTTCCCGAACAATAAAGTGATCCAGATTCTCGATATTCGCGCTGAACACCCCGAACGTTTGCTCGGGGTTTTTCTTGCTTGGCACCTGCTTCAACTCCGGCGTCACGCCATAGAAGAAACAAAACAACTCTTTCCCGCTCTCGATAGCGTGCTTAATCTCTTCCAGAAACGCCTTGCGCTTGCGGTAGTTGTCGATCAGCTTCTTGCTCAAGTAAACATTCACCGAGTACGGCTTCTTCTTCGCCTCGTCCGCTTGCTTGAACCACACCTTCTGTTCGAAATCGATACGAAAGCTCTGGGTGTAATCCTTGATCTCCTTGATCTTGCCCCAGTAAATCAGCCCCTTGTTGTCCTGTAGATATTCAATCTTCTTGAAGAACGACCCATAAGGCGCCGTGTGCTCGCCAATCTTCAGCGGCATGCGCTTGAGCAACTCCTTGTCCTCGAAGTTCGACACAAAACACTCCACCGGATGGGCGAAGACACTGGTCTTGTCCGGTGCCGATTCACGGCTCGGGTGTTCTGTGTTGCTAGCCGCAGTGGTTGGCTTCGGGTCGTCCCGCACCACATCCGCCGCCACCGCCGGGCTCGACGGCTTACGCACATACTCACGCCGAGTCAGTAACAACTCCGACGGGAAATGCTCCTCGCGACCGTCATCCGTTTCCGCACCGTCCGCCTCAAGCCCCGACGCCGACGTCTTCAGACTGACATAAGGACAATCCGCCACATGCCGCGTGCTGGGCGTGTTCTTGAAGTGCGGGGTGCGCACGTAATTCACATTCTTGGCGTTGAACGTCGTCAATACATTCAACCCATCGAAGGCCGTTCTGCAGGCGTCATTGGGACATTGGAAGTGTTCCTTGGCGGAATCGAACTCCATCGTCTCGTCAAAATTCAAATCCCGCACGTCATAAATCGACAGCTTATCGTCGAGGCTGAGGCAGTAGGCGAGGTCGAATTTCATGGTGGGCTCGGGTCCTTGAGTGGGGGAGGGTATTAATAGCGGGAGGCGCGGCGGGTTGCACTGACTGTTTTCAAAACAGCGCAAAACCCACGGCAACCCACCAAACCTGTGGGAGCGAGCCTGCTCGCGAATCCCCGCATCAACGCGATCAATCTACCCCGCGCCGACTCGGCAGCAACGCAACTCACTGTGGCGAGGGAGCTTGCTCCCGCTGGGCTGCGCAGCAGCCCCAAACCCGGCTAGCGCGGTGCATCAGATATGTTGTTCAGCCCAATTTCTCACGCTTCAACCGTTCTATTTTGAGATAAAGCGACTCGGTGAATTCGTCTTTGTCGTTGGCATGGTGACAGCGCTTATGACAGTTAGGACAAAGCGCGACTGCGTTACTCCGACGATCTGATCCGCGGTTAGCTAAATGCTTTACATGGTGAACCTCAAGAAAGCGCGTGCCATCAGCTTGCTCGAACGGGCCTGGCTGATCGCAACCTTCGCAGATCCCGTTTGCATTATCCAAAACCCAGGCTTTGATCCGAGGAGAGCGAGCGTACGAGGTAGTCGTGATGGTTACCTTTTTTGGCTTCTCTATACCTTCTGGCACGCCTAAGAGTTTTTTTCCTCGAAGCTTTTCAGTACGACGGTTTAGCGTCTCTTCGTCCGCAGTTGGCAAATAGTCATCAAGGTCGATCACGCCTTTTGAGGCGAGGATTATTTCGACACGCGCAGCAACACCCGACCCGATATTTGCCATTAACGGGTAACTATTAGGCTTGAGACCGAGCTCTACAAACAGGAACGAAAGGTTCTGTAAGCGGAAATCTACGGCTTTGGTGCTGCGATTGATTAATGCCCCTTCTTGCAGCATTCGCTGTTCGAACGGTTTGTCGACGACCTGACCGGCCTCTTCGAGCGCGAGAATTTTTAGATAGGTCTCGACAGAAGCTGCTAGCTCTTCGTCAGTCCATCTAGATTGCTTCTTTTCCGTATCCATACAATCGCCGAGGGTTGAAAACCCTCGGACGATACTGAGTGGCCATTACGACTGTCTACGAAAATTCCTACAGAAAAGACCGACGCTTCGCTCAATCGGTCCTACAAAGACGCCACCGCACTAACCCACAGATTGCTTCGAAGACTGAAAAGCCTCCACGACCCTCCGCCACCAAGGCTTAACCACCGGCACCCGCCGCCGCGTGCGATTGAGCAACAGATAAGGCATGTCCCGCAGTCGAATCCAACCTTCATCCTGCCAATGCAACAGACTCAACGACATCTCCGGCCAATCCAACAAACTCAGCATTGGTCGATCAGAGTTCTTCGACTGCCCCGCATCACGCAAGGCTGGCACCACTTGATGCGTCAGCCATTCACGCAATAACCGATTCCCGGGCACGTAGTGATAGACCAGCAACGCATACACACCTGACTCACTGAGCATCAACCGCTTCTCCGGTTGGCCGTGGTAGTCGATAAGCAATGTGTGCCGCTGATCCTCGTCCAGTTTGCTGACGACACGATCATTCAGATGGAATCCCATTAAACGACCGAGATCGCGGGCACAGAACCATGGCTGATTTTCTAGGAGGAGTGCGTGAAGATTAAGGTTTTGGCGGATGAAGACTGTGGGGATAAACGGATCAAGCATGACCGATCTCCGAAAATGCGGGAGAGCGGAGTGGTTTTTGAGTGGGCATATCCATTACCTCTACGAATGAAATTGGACAGAGCCAAAACCCGACGTAGAGGACGTAAGAAATCCCAACAGCAAACTCATTCACACAAAGTCGCGCATTTGTCTCTGAGACAACGCGTGGGTCTGTGTAAGTAAGTCAGCTTCTACGTTGGGCGTTTCTTAGGCACCTGGGTTGAGTTTAGAGGTGCATTGGCTTGGCATCAATCGGGAAAGGGCTGGAACTGTTGTAGGAGTTTTAGCGAAGTGATGTAGGGACAAAAAATGGTTCTTCTAGGCAATAAAAAGCCCCGATTAGATCGGGGCTTTCAGGTTTTCGATTAGCCTAAGGAGTTAATCCCAGCTAAGCGCACCACCGGTTTGGTACTCGATCACGCGAGTCTCAAAGAAATTCTTCTCTTTCTTCAAGTCCATAATCTCGCTCATCCAAGGGAACGGATTCGTAGTCCCTGGATACTCTTCCTTCAAACCAATCTGCGACAAGCGACGGTTAGCGA
Source organism: Pseudomonas sp. 5Vm1k (assembly GCF_056161485.1). Taxonomy (NCBI): domain Bacteria; kingdom Pseudomonadati; phylum Pseudomonadota; class Gammaproteobacteria; order Pseudomonadales; family Pseudomonadaceae; genus Pseudomonas; species Pseudomonas sp. 5Vm1k. Next base: position 61,773 of record NZ_JBSPCZ010000006.1, on the reverse strand, counting down.
TGAACTTCAGGTAGTCCTCCATCATCGCCGCATTCATCCCCAACACCCCACGAGGCATGGTGTCGCGAGCGTATTCGATCTCAAGCTGAGTGCCTTGCAAGATCATCTGCGAGGCCTCTTCCTTCATCTCAGCATCCCACAAGTGCGGGTTTTCGATTTTGATCTGGTTGATCACATCGATGCCGAAGTTCAGGTGCATGGATTCGTCGCGCAGGATGTATTGGAACTGCTCGGCGACGCCGGTCATTTTGTTGCGGCGGCCCATGGAGAGGATTTGGGTGAAGCCGCAGTAGAAGAAGATGCCTTCCAGGACGCAGTAGTAGGCGATCAGGTTGCGCAGCAGTTCTTTGTCGGTTTCGACGGTGCCGGTTTCGAACTTCGGATCGGAGATCGAGCGGGTGTATTTGAGGCCCCAGGTGGCTTTTTTCGCGACCGATGGGATCTCGTGGTACATGTTGAAGATCTCGCCTTCATCCATGGCCAGCGATTCGATGCAGTACTGGTAGGCGTGGGTGTGGATCGCTTCTTCGAAAGCCTGGCGCAGGATGTACTGGCGGCATTCCGGGTTGGTGATCAGGCGGTACACGGCCAGGACGAGGTTGTTGGCAACCAGGGAGTCGGCGGTGGAGAAGAAGCCGAGGTTGCGCATGACGATGCGGCGTTCGTCGTCGGTCAGGCCTTCCGGGTCTTTCCAGAGGGCGATGTCGGCGGTCATGTTGACTTCTTGCGGCATCCAGTGGTTTGCGCAACCGTCCAGATACTTCTGCCAGGCCCAGTCGTACTTGAAAGGTACGAGTTGGTTGAGATCGGCGCGGCAGTTGATCATGCGCTTTTCGTCGACGGCAACACGGGCGGAGGCGCCTTCGAGTTCGGCCAGGCCTTCAGCAACGTCGAGGTTGTCCAGGGCAGCCTTGGCACGGGCGATGGCGGCGGAGTCGGACGCGGTCACGGCACGCGCTTCTTGGGCGGCAACACCGCCAGCGGTGTCGAGGCGGTCCATGTTGGCTTCAGTCGCGTGGCCGGCGTTTGCGCCTTTTACTGCCACTTCGCCCGTGTCTTCTTTGTCGAATTCGTCCCAGCTCAGCATGACGTGTCGTCTCCTGCGTGAGGGCCAGATTGCCCATGTGATGGTTTGTCACACGGTCGTACTGGCCGCGTTGGATCTAAAGGAATCGTTTTTTGCAGCAGCTATACGCAGGCATCAAACAGAATTTTGTACGGAGGATCCGAAGCAGCCGATGTGCGCAGAAACGTGAACAGCTTCTGCTTGGGCTTCGGACTGACTGTTTATCCCTGTAAGGGAATATTGCAGGCCCGTTTAAGCCGGCATTATAGGGAAAAAAACTGGCCTGTGGTGCGACGAAGTGGCGCTGAGAACGGTCGACGAGGGGAGGTTTTTCGGTCGGAGTGAGGGTTTACAGGGCTTTGGCTGGATATCGCGGGTGCAGATTTTTTTTCATAAATTTTGGCTTGCGGTTTTTTTTGCTCAAAAAACAGCCAAAAATCAGGTTTTTCACTACATGTTGTGTTTTGAGGCGCTTTTCGATGGCTCCAGACACAACTAATCCCGACTGAAGTCGGGCTGTGACGAATCAGCCAAATGTCAGCTGAAAGTCGCCGAGTTGGTGCGTTCAAAACCATCGGCAGCGAAGGTGGCCGAACCAGTTTTGTCGTAGCCGTCTTCAGCGACAGTGGCGGAACCAGTGCGGTCGTAGCCATCAGCAGCGACAGCGGAACCAGTGCGGTCGTAGCCATCAGCAGCAACAGTGGCAGAACCGGTGCGATCGTAACCGTCAGCGGCGACGGCGGAGCCAGTGCGGTCAAAACCATCAGCAGCGAAAGCGCTACCGGCCAGTACGGAGAGGGTCAGGGCGAGGATCAGTTTGGTTTTCATGGTGGTGGCTCCAGGTTTGTTGGCGTTTTGTGCCTTGGGTGTGGAATTCATACTACGCCAGCTATTTTGATTAAAAAGCGCAAATAACCGCACTAAATAATCGTATTTATCGATGTATACGGTTCGGCGCTTCATCTGCCTTAAACAGCGGGCGGATGGGTCGAACCGTTAAGGGGGGAGTGCGGGAGATCAGCCGTTAGAGCAGCCGTTACCCATGACGCTATAACGCAGGATGTGGCGTTGACCTTTAGAGTCGTCGTATTCCATTTTCATCGGAACCACTTCGCACACGTTCGGGACTTCGCTCATGGACACGATGTTGGCGATGTCCAAGTGGGTGGAGTAAGTGTATTCCTCAACTATCACCGGTTTTTGCTGTGCAACATCAGTCGGGACCTCGTCTGCCATGGCGGTTGCGCATAGGCTGCTGAGGGCCAGAACTAATAAAGCTTTCATTTCAAATTTACCTTTCTAAAGTCGAGAGGGGTCACGCAATCTTTTTGGGATTGCGTGTGGAACTTCAGTACTTGGTTTTTGATTAACTGCCTTCGTGGGGGCTGCAACTTGGTTAATCAGGGTTGCCTTGTTGGCGAGGTGGATTTTAGGCGTGGGGGTTTCATTCATATACCCATGGTTTTGATAAACACCTTTCGCGGATTTGGTAACAATCCTTGAAAAGATCAAAAGATCGCAGGCTTCGCCAGCTCCTACGGGGGCGGCGAGCCACGGGGTATGGGGCTTCGAGCGGTTTAACGGGATATTCACAGCATTTTGTAGGGGCTTGTTACTACCATCGTCGAATGGTTCTATAGGCCCGGCCCGGCTACAACAGGGTCATACAAAAACAACTATTCCACCGAGGTAAGAAAGATGAGTGCGGCTTCTCTGTATCCCGTTCGTCCCGAGGTAGCAGCCAATACGCTGACTGACGAGGCCACCTATAAGGCCATGTACCAGCAGTCGGTCGTCAACCCGGACGGCTTCTGGCGCGAACAAGCCAAGCGCCTCGACTGGATCAAGCCTTTCACCACGGTGAAGCAGACCTCCTTCGACGATCACCATGTCGATATCAAATGGTTCGCTGACGGCACGCTGAACGTTTCCTACAACTGCCTCGACCGTCATCTGGCTGAGCGCGGTGATCAAATCGCGATTATCTGGGAAGGGGATGACCCGGCCGAGAGCCGCAACATCACCTACCGCGAGCTGCATGAAGAAGTCTGCAAGTTTGCCAACGCCCTGCGCGGTCAGGATGTGCATCGCGGCGACGTGGTGACTATCTATATGCCGATGATCCCTGAAGCCGTGGTCGCCATGTTGGCTTGCACCCGGATCGGCGCGATTCACTCGGTAGTGTTCGGCGGTTTCTCGCCGGAAGCCCTGGCCGGTCGCATCATCGACTGCCGTTCCAAAGTGGTGATCACCGCTGACGAAGGTATTCGTGCCGGCAAGAAAATCCCGCTCAAGACCAACGTCGACGACGCGCTGACTAACCCGGAAACCAGCAGCATCCAGAAGGTCATCGTGTGCAAGCGCACCGGTGGCGACATCAAGTGGAACCAGCATCGCGACATCTGGTACGAAGACCTGATGAAAGTGGCGGGCAGTGTTTGCGCGCCGAAAGAGATGGGCGCCGAAGAAGCGCTGTTCATCCTTTATACCTCCGGCTCGACGGGCAAGCCGAAGGGCGTGCAGCACACCACCGGCGGTTACTTGCTCTATGCGGCCATGACCCACGAGCGCGTGTTTGACTACCGCCCGGGCGAGATCTACTGGTGCACCGCCGACGTCGGCTGGATCACCGGCCACACCTACATCGTCTATGGCCCACTGGCCAACGGCGCGACCACACTGCTGTTCGAAGGCGTGCCGAACTACCCGGACATCACCCGGGTGGCGAAGATCGTCGACAAGCACAAGGTCAACATCCTCTACACCGCGCCGACCGCAATCCGCGCGATGATGGCCTCGGGCACTGCCGCTGTTGAAGGCGCCGATGGCAGCAGCCTGCGTCTGTTGGGTTCGGTCGGTGAGCCGATCAACCCGGAAGCGTGGGATTGGTACTACAAGAATGTCGGCCAGTCCCGCTGCCCGATCGTCGACACCTGGTGGCAGACCGAAACCGGTGCAACCCTGATGAGCCCATTGCCGGGCGCTCATGGCCTCAAGCCTGGTTCGGCGGCTCGTCCGTTCTTCGGCGTGGTGCCGGCGTTGGTGGATAACCTGGGCAACATCATCGAAGGCGTCGCCGAGGGCAACCTGGTGATTCTCGATTCGTGGCCAGGCCAGGCGCGCACGCTGTATCGCGACCACGACCGTTTCGTCGACACCTACTTCAAGACCTTCCGTGGCATGTACTTCACCGGTGACGGCGCGCGACGTGACGCCGATGGTTACTACTGGATCACCGGTCGCGTGGATGACGTGCTCAACGTGTCCGGTCACCGCATGGGCACCGCCGAGATTGAAAGCGCGATGGTTGCTCACCCTAAAGTCGCTGAAGCGGCGGTGGTCGGTGTGCCGCACGACATCAAGGGGCAGGGCATCTACGTCTACGTCACCCTGATCGGTGGCGAAGAACCGAGCGAGCAATTGCGCCTGGAGCTGAAGAACTGGGTGCGTAAAGAGATCGGCCCGATTGCTTCGCCGGATGTCATTCAGTGGGCGCCGGGGCTGCCGAAAACTCGCTCGGGCAAGATCATGCGCCGGATTCTGCGCAAGATTGCCACCGCTGAATACGATGGGTTGGGGGATATCTCCACCCTGGCGGATCCGGGTGTGGTGCAGCATTTGATTGATACGCATAAGACGATGAACGTCGCGTAAGTCGCGTTCGGTGTCATTGAAACCCTGCCAGGTGTTGCGCCTGGTGGGGTTTTTTATTGCCTGATGGTTTTGTGTTGGCCGTGCGGGCCTCTTCGCGAGCAAGCCCGCTCCCACAGTAGATCTCTGGTGAACACAAAATGCGTGAACAACGCATAACCACTGTGGGAGCGGGCTTGCTCGCGAAAGCGATCTGTCAGGCGCCGCCTAATCACGGCCAATAATTATCGGCATCACATGTAGGTGATTTCCCACTGTTACCCGACTTCGCGAAAGTAACTGAATGTGTAACCTCAAGCCCAGTGACGGGGCATTGGGAAACGCAAAGCCCCGTTTCAGGGCCTCGCAACCACCCATGAAAAATAAGACAACACGCTACGCTTGCCGGATTAGAAGGGTTTGCCAATAATAGGCCCGCAATTTGCAGCATAGATCGGTTCACAATCTTTTGCTCTTGCATGAAATTGCAAGGCTGTCAACGTGCCCAAGCGGCTTTCTCAGTGCATCTGTAATTTGTTGTCGCATTGAAGAAATATCGGCTTCGGGCCTGTCGTTAGAATGCCGATCACTCGCTCGTCGTTGCTCGCGTTGAAAATAACGCGGGTTTCCCAGGACGCAGCATCGCTTTGCGGTTTAACCCATTCGCATATTGGGCTTGTGCTCACTCTGCCGTTTTTGCCCTTTACCGATGGAGTCCCAAGATGAAGAAACTTGTGCTGCTTGGCGCCCTGGCACTGTCCGTGCTGTCCCTGCCGACTTTCGCTGATGAAAAGCCTCTGAAGATCGGTATCGAAGCGGCTTACCCTCCGTTTGCCTCCAAGGCACCGGATGGCAGCATCGTTGGTTTTGACTACGACATCGGCAACGCCCTGTGCGAGCAGATGCAGGTCAAGTGCGTGTGGGTCGAGCAAGAGTTCGACGGTCTGATCCCTGCACTCAAAGTGCGCAAGATCGACGCGATCCTGTCGTCCATGTCGATCACTGAAGATCGCAAGAAGTCCGTGGACTTCACCAACAAGTACTACAACACCCCGGCTCGCCTGGTCATGAAGGCCGGCACTCAAGTCAGCGAAAACCTGACCGAGCTCAAGGGCAAGAACATCGGTGTGCAACGTGGTTCGATCCACGAGCGTTTCGCCCGCGAAGTCCTGGCCCCGCTGGGTGCCGAGATCAAGCCTTACGGTTCGCAGAACGAAATCTACCTCGACGTGGCTGCTGGCCGCCTCGACGGCACCGTGGCAGACGCTACGCTGCTGGATGACGGTTTCCTGAAAACCGACGCCGGCAAAGGTTTCGCCTTCGTTGGCCCGGCCTTCACCGACGTCAAATACTTCGGCGACGGCGTGGGTATCGCAGTTCGCAAGGGTGACGCGCTGAAAGACAAGATCAACGGTGCGATCGCTGCCATTCGCGAGAACGGCAAATACAAGCAAATCCAGGACAAGTACTTCGCCTTCGATATCTACGGCAAGTAACACGTTCCAGCGACAAGTCCGAAATGGCGCAAGCAACAGGATCTCTGAGGTTTGCGCCATTTTTTCATCCCAACTTTCGAGGACCTGAATCATGTTGAAAGGCTACGGGGCTGTCATCCTCGATGGCGCATGGCTGACGCTTCAGCTCGCCTTGTCGTCCATGGTCTTGGCCATCGTTCTGGGTCTGATCGGCGTTTCGCTGCGTCTGTCCCCGATTCGCTGGCTGGCCTGGCTGGGCGACCTGTATTCCACGGTGATCCGCGGCATTCCCGACCTGGTACTGATCCTGCTGATTTTCTACGGTGGTCAGGACCTGCTCAACCGCGTCGCACCGATGCTCGGCTTTAACGACTACATCGACCTGAACCCATTGGCTGCCGGTATTGGCACCCTCGGTTTCATCTTCGGTGCGTACCTGTCGGAAACCTTCCGTGGCGCCTTCATGGCGATCCCTAAAGGTCAAGCAGAAGCCGGCATGGCCTACGGCATGAGCAGTTTTCAGGTGTTCTTCCGGGTGTTGGTGCCGCAGATGATTCGTCTGGCGATTCCGGGTTTCACCAACAACTGGCTGGTACTGACCAAGGCGACCGCGCTGATTTCGGTGGTCGGTCTGCAAGACATGATGTTCAAGGCCAAGCAGGCGGCAGATGCCACCCGCGAGCCTTTCACCTTCTTCCTCGCAGTGGCGGCGATGTACCTGGTGATTACCAGTGTCTCGTTGCTGGCATTGCGTCACCTTGAGAAGCGCTACTCGGTAGGCGTAAGGGCGGCTGATCTATGATCTTCGACTACAACGTCATTTGGGAGGCCTTGCCGCTGTACTTCGGCGGCCTGGTGACCACCCTCAAATTGCTCGCGCTGTCGCTGTTTTTCGGTTTGCTCGCGGCCTTGCCGCTGGGGCTGATGCGCGTCTCCAAGAACGCCGTCGTCAACATGACGGCCTGGCTGTTCACCTACGTGATCCGCGGCACGCCGATGCTGGTGCAGCTGTTCTTGATCTACTACGGGTTGGCGCAATTCGAAGCCGTGCGTGAAAGCTTCTTGTGGCCATGGCTGTCCAGCGCGACGTTCTGTGCGTGCCTGGCCTTTGCGATCAACACCAGCGCCTACACCGCCGAAATCATCGCCGGCAGCCTGCGTGCGACGCCGAATGGCGAGATCGAAGCGGCCAAGGCCATGGGCATGTCCCGCTACAAAATGTACAAGCGCATCCTGCTGCCGTCGGCCCTGCGCCGGGCGCTGCCGCAGTACAGCAACGAAGTGATCATGATGCTGCAGACCACCAGTCTGGCGTCCATCGTGACCCTGATCGACATTACCGGTGCCGCGCGCACAGTTAACGCCCAGTTTTACTTGCCGTTCGAGGCGTACATCACCGCCGGTGTGTTCTACCTGTGCCTGACCTTCATTCTGGTGAAGCTGTTCAAACTGGCCGAGCGCCGCTGGCTGGGCTATCTGGCCCCGCGGAAGCACTGATATGGAACGCATCGATCACGTATTGCCGTGGAGCCACCTGGGCAGCGAACGCCAGATTTCGGTGTTCCGCTTCGGGACCGGCGAGCGCAAGGCTTATATCCAGGCCAGTCTGCACGCCGATGAACTGCCGGGCATGCGCACCGCCTGGGAGCTGAAAAAGCGTTTAGGTGAGCTCGAAACCCAAGGCTTGCTCAACGGCGTGATTGAGTTGGTGCCGGTGGCCAACCCACTGGGCCTCGGTCAACTGCTGCAAGGCAACCATCAAGGGCGTTTCGAGGCGGGCAGCGGCAAGAACTTCAACCGGGATTTCGTCGAGCTCAGCGCGCCAGTGGCCGCCGATCTGGAAGGGCGTCTGGGGGATGATCCTCACGCCAATATCCGCTTGATCCGCCAAGCCATGAGCGATGCCCTGGCCGCGTTGCCACCGGCCGCGAGTCAGTTGCAAGGCATGCAGCGCGTCTTGCTCAGCCATGCTTGCACCGCCGACGTGGTGCTGGATTTGCATTGCGATGCCGAAGCCGCGCTGCACATGTACGCCTTGCCGCAACACTGGCCGCAATGGCGTTCGCTGGCCGCGCACCTTGATGTGAAGGTTGGTTTACTGGCGGAAGATTCCGGCGGCAGTTCTTTCGACGAAGCCTGTTCGCTGCCGTGGTTGCGTTTGTCGCGCCACTTCCCGGATGCGCAGATTCCACTGGCGTGCCTGGCGACGACCATTGAATTGGGTGGTCAGGCCGACACCGCCCGAGCGGATGCCGAAGCTTACGCCGAGGGCATCCTGGCATTCCTCGCCGAGCAAGGCTTGATCAGCGGTGAATGGCCGAAACCGGCACACGAAGCCTGTGAAGGCATGCCGTTCGAAGGCACCGAGTTGTTGTTCGCACCGCATCCCGGTGTGGTGAGTTTCCTGCGTAAACCCGGTGAATGGATTGAAGCCGGCGATGAGATTTTCGAAGTGATCGATCCGTTGGCGGATCGGGTCAGCACGGTGTGTGCTGGTACGTCCGGGGTGCTGTTTGCCATTGAACGGCTACGTTATGCCCAACCCGGTTTCTGGCTGGCCAAGGTGGCGGGGCGCGAAGCGCTGCGTCACGGGCGCTTGCTCAACGACTGACTGACTGTTTTTGTGAGAACCGACCGCATGTACAAACTTGAAGTCCAAGACCTGCATAAACGCTATGGCAGTCACGAAGTGCTCAAGGGCGTGTCCCTGAAAGCGGCGGCTGGCGATGTGATCAGCATCATCGGCTCCAGTGGCTCCGGCAAAAGTACTTTCCTGCGCTGCATCAACCTGCTCGAGCAGCCGCACGCGGGTAAGATCCTGCTCAACAACGAAGAGCTGAAACTGGTTTCGAACAAGGACGGCGCCCTGAAGGCTGCGGACCCGAAACAGTTGCAGCGCATGCGTTCGCGCCTGTCGATGGTGTTCCAGCATTTCAACCTGTGGTCGCACATGACCGCGCTGGAAAACATCATGGAAGCGCCGGTCCACGTGCTCGGCATGTCCAAGGCCGAGGCCCGCGAAAAGGCTGAGCACTACCTGAACAAGGTCGGCGTGGCGCATCGTAAAGATGCGTACCCGGGTCACATGTCCGGTGGTGAACAACAGCGCGTGGCGATTGCCCGTGCGCTGGCGATGGAGCCTGAGGTGATGCTGTTCGACGAACCGACTTCGGCTCTCGACCCGGAACTGGTGGGCGATGTGCTGAAAGTCATGCAGGCCCTGGCGCTGGAAGGCCGGACCATGGTGGTGGTGACCCACGAAATGGGCTTCGCCCGTGAAGTGTCGAACCAACTGGTATTCCTGCACAAAGGCATCGTCGAAGAAAGCGGCAACCCGCGTGAGGTGCTGGTCAATCCACAGTCCGAACGCTTGCAACAATTCTTGTCCGGCAGCTTGAAATAATCAGGACTGACGTTGTGCACCGGGATAGTGCATGCTTCGCAACCTAAAGGCTGGCTACGATCCCTGTAGGAGCTGCCGAAGGCTGCGATCTTTTGACCTTGATTTTTCAAATCAAAAGATCGCAGCCTCGTTTCACTCGACAGCTCCTACGGGGAGGGGTGACAAGCGAGCTTCGCCATTCAGAGGCAGGCTACGATCCCTGTAGGAGCTGCCGAAGGCTGCGATCTTTTGACCTTGATGTTTCAAATCAAAAGATCGCAGCCGCGTTTCACTCGACAGCTCCTACGGGGGGACAGGTCAGCTTCGCCATTTAGAGGCTGGCGACGATCCCTGTAGGAGCTGCCGAAGGCTGCGATCTTTTGATCTTGATTTTTCAAATCAAAAGATCGCAGCCTCGTTTCACTCGACAGCTCCTACGGGGAGGGGTGACAAGCGAGCTTCGCCATTTAGAGGCAGGCTACGATCCCTGTAGGAGCTGCCGAAGGCTGCGATCTTTTGATCTTGATTGTTCAAATCAAAAGATCGCAGCCTCGTTTCACTCGACAGCTCCTACGGGGGGGACAGGTCAGCTTCGCCATTTAGAGGCAGGCTACGATCCCTGTAGGAGCTGCCGAAGGCTGCGATCTTTTGATCTTGATTGTTCAAATCGAAAGATCGCAGCCTCGTTTCACTCGACAGCTCCTACAGGGAGGTGGCAGGTCAGTTCCCACGTTTGATCTTTGCCGGTTTTAAGATTTGCATTCATTTTCGGGCTAGCATTGGCCCTTGCCTTCATCACTGTTCTTCGTTTCGGATCGCCCGCCCATGACTGCCCATCGAATTGGTTTCCTGATTTGGCCCAGCACTAAAGCTCTGACGCTTGCGCTGGCTGAGGAGGCCTTGCGTGTTGCCCAGCGTGTGCATCCGGACGTTGTCTACGAACTGTCGTTCTTGCAGGCCGAACCGCCGACCGAAGGCGCCTGGCAATTGCCCGGTGAGCCGTGGGCCGGCAAGCTTGAAAACTTCCAGAAGTTGTTTCTGCTCGCCGACGAGCCGCCGACCGCACTCGCGCCGGCCCTCAGCAGTTCGCTGAAACAACTGGTGCGTGCCGGATGTGTGATCGGTGGTTTGTCCGCCGGTGTTTACCCATTGGCGCAGCTCGGTTTGCTCGATGGTTATCGTGCGGCCGTGCATTGGCGTTGGCAGGACGATTTCGCCGAGCGCTTCCCGAAAGTCATCGCCACCAGTCATCTGTTCGACTGGGATCGTGATCGCCTGACTGCATGTGGTGGTCTGTCGGTGCTCGATTTGCTATTGGCGGTATTGGCTCGCGACCACGGTGCCGAACTGGCCGGTGCGGTGTCGGAAGAACTGGTGGTCGAACGCATCCGTGAGGGCGGCGAACGCCAACGTATCCCGCTGCAAAACCGTCTCGGCTCCAGCCATCCGAAGCTCACCCAAGCGGTGTTGCTGATGGAAGCCAACATCGAAGAGCCCCTGACCACCGACGAAATCGCCCAGCACGTGTGCGTGTCCCGTCGGCAGCTGGAGCGGATCTTCAAGCAATACCTCAATCGTGTGCCGAGCCAGTACTACCTGGAATTGCGCCTGAACAAGGCCCGGCAGATGTTGATGCAAACCAGCAAGTCGATCATCCAGATCGGCCTGTCCTGTGGCTTCTCTTCGGGGCCACATTTCTCCAGCGCCTACCGCAACTTCTTCGGCGCCACGCCGCGGGAAGATCGCAACCAGCGGCGTAGCAGCAGCCCGTTCGAGTTGTCGTCGGTGCCTTCAGAGCGCGGCTAATCTAACGTCCGGTTTGCGGACGTTTAAAGCCTCATTGCTCAGCCTCTGAATCATCCGAGTTCGAAACCTCCATCTCGGCGGTTTCAATAATTTCCTCAATACCAAAATCGGTGCCGTTCTGTCTGAAGTAGGCATGCAGCAATTGCAGGCTTCGTTCGGAAAACGGATTGCCGCGCAAGTTGATGGTCTCGCCGGTTTCCATGGGCAGTTCGAGGATATCGCTGGGCAGTTCACGAATCGCGTTATTGCTCAGGTTGGCGATATCCAGCGATTTCAACTTCAGCAACCCCGGCGGCAGCTCGGTAATGTGCGTGTCATTGAGCACCAGCGTGGACAGGTCCGGCATCTGACTGATATCGGGTGTCAGCATCAGCGGGTTATTGCTCAGGTCGAGGAAATCCAGATGCTCCATGCCGGCCAGCCCAGCAATCGTATTCTCCGTGAGGCTGATGCGGCAGTCGGGGAGCACCAGCGCCGTCAGTTCGCCCATGTTGAATACCGATTGCGGAATATTGCCCAGGCGATAGTCACGAATGGTCAGGCCCTTGAGTTTGGGGAAACACCTCAGAAATCCATCGCTGACTGACGTCTGCCCGGCGTAACTGTGCAGGTACAGGTGGGATACGTGACTGAAGTCCGCGCTCAGTGTGGGTAACTCACCACTGATCACCAGTGACAGGCTGAGTTCATAGGAGGGCTCGGGACCCGGGTTGAAGTCATCCTGCGCGGTTTCCCGGCGCCAGGCTTGTTCCACGGTGTTTTTGAATTCATCCCGGGCGTAGTGCTCAACCAGCAGCTGCCGGGGGCTGAAAGGTTCACCGGTGTTCGGGTGCACGGCAGGAAGGTTGCCGCTCCACGCCGCAAGCGTATCGCACAAGGTGGCGTACTCGGTTTCCAGGCGAGTGAGTTCGGTTCGGCCAGCCTCCAGTGTGCCGGGCAGGCTCAGCACAAAATCGCTGGCCTGTTCGCGTTCCATAAAGGGATAGAGCGCGGCCACCCGATCGATATCGGCCTGGTCGGCCTGCACACCCAGGTTTTCCCGAACTTTCTGAAAGTAGCTTTTCACCCGGTTTCTGCTGTCGATGGACAGCGGGTTGCTGGAAAAATCAAAACCCTCGGTCCTGCGTGCAGGCAACTGGAACAGTTGCGCAGGCAGTTCGGTGAACTGGTTCTCGGAAAAAATCGCTGTCTCCAGGCTGGGAAGGTCGAGCAGACCGAGAGGAAGCCTGGAGATGCCGGTATCACCCAGGTCGATGTAATCCAGTTGGGTCATGGCCTCGACACTGAACACCCCGCCCAAGGGGTTTTTGTACAGTTCCAACGTGCGCATCTGACTCAAGGACGCCAGCGTAGCCTGGGCATCGGCGGTCAACGTGATCGCGCAATTGCTGAGGATTAACTGATTAAGGTTCGGCAATGTGGGCAGGATGTCGGGCAGGGTGGTCAACGGAATGTTGCGCACTTCCATGCGCCGCAGTCCGGTGAAGCGGCGCAGGAATGCGTGGGCACCGCGTGTCGTCTCGCTGCCTTCCAGGGTCAGGTAGGCAATGTGGCTGAAGTCCGCCGCAATCGTCGGTAACTCGCCCATGATCGGGCGGGTGAACCGGAACATGTAGCCGCGATCGCCGGCATCCATGTCGCCGTCGTTGAGCGCAGTCTGGCGCCGCCAGCAGCGTTGCAATTCGTCCGCGAGCAGCAGGTGGTTGCGGCGCACGGCGCTCAGTTGTCGGGTGCTGAGCACAGAGCCGGTTTCAGTGTGATGGAGCGGCGTTGCCTCGAGCCAGGTGCGCAGGTCCTGGCTCAGCCGTTCAAATTCGTTGTACAGGCGCGAGATTTCTACCCGCGCCCCCGAGGGATGCCGCTGCAGTTCACGGATAAAAGTCTCGACCTCGCCCGCGTTGAAGGTCGGATAAAGCGCCTGAACGTACTCTTGCAATGACGTTGCGCCGGGATGGATACGCGGGTAGCCATCGGTGCCGCCGGGCAGTCGCATGACGTTAGGGTCGTAGTGGGGCTTGCGCAGCGGTTGCTGTGACAGGATGTCTTGCAGTTCCGCGTGACCCAGGACGTGTTCGGTGATGACCTGTTTGAGTCGCGGGCCTTGCCCGGTTTGCAGGGTCAGCCCTTTGCGCTCGCTATCGGGCAGTGCCCGCAGCAGGCAGTTATAAAAATCCTCGGTGCCGGACAGTTGCTGGCCCATCTCGTCAAACGCTTGATAGTCGCCGTCTTCGAGTTGCACCAGCACCTTGCGCTGGGGCGCGTCGGGCAGGCCGATGCTGTCGATGTTTTCGCCGTTGAATGAATAGCGGTTGACCTCAATCCGCACATCCCCCGACCAGCCAGGCAGACGAGATATGGAATGCAGCGCCAGCCGATCGGCATCCGGGTTGTTCCGGGCCCCCAGTTCCAGGCTTTCGCGGGCGCGCACGGCACGAACCTGCTGTTGCGCCCAGCGTGCCAGCTCCTTGAGCCGAGGGGCGAGCGTGCCTTGTTCCAGTTGTTGCCATTCGACACCGCTCGCCGAGCTCAGCAGTTCCTCGGCGACAGGGCCGGGCAGGCCCGGGACGGCGTCCATCAAGCGCTGTGCCAGCGGGTCCACGTCGGATGCCTGGGCGCGGTAACGGGCGTCGAACAACGAGTTGCGTTGTGACCGCGCAATCTCCGCAATTCTGGACCTCAAGTTCCTGGTGCGTACTTCAAGGGCCAGTGCCGGCGCACCGAAGGTTTCCTCGAACAACGCCTTGATTTCATCTTCCGTGAGGCATTTCAGCGTGGCTTTCAGTACATCGCCGCTACTTGCTTGAATGTCATACGTGCGCTGATGGCCTTGAGTGTGTTGCCACAACACCTCACCGTTGTCGTCAATCAATCGAAGGCCTTTTTTTGTAGGCCATGGGAAATTTTCGGTCAGCAGTTGCAACTGGGTTGTCGGGTCGGCGGTCGTGTAAGTCTCGGGGTATTCACCGCCGATCCGTTCGATAAAGGTCCGTATGTCCTTGTCGATCTTTACGCGCGAGAGGGTGTCCGCCAGCAGCGGTGGCAAGGTTTCATGATCGACATGCATCCGCCGTACGCTGTTTTCGTGGTGGCCACTGATCCTGAGCACTTGTTCGCGCTCGGCCTCGGACAGCGCGTCGGCGACATGACCAAGGCGTTGCAGGAGTTTGCTGCGGTCCCACTTCAGCGGCTGTTCGAGTTCGGTGTGCCAGGCGCCGTTGTGGTTGTGCTGCAGCGACGGCTTGTAGGCATCGCCTCTTGTCGGGTGTTTGATTTGATACCGTCCCGGCGTTGAGTTGGGCGTGACCTCATAGTGTTTGCTGTCTAGCGGCAGGATTTTCTTTCCGGCATGGGTATACAAGCCGAGTGCATCGGGGCTGCTGTTGGCCGGCAAGGCGATGTTCTGTTCATAAGGCCTGAGGTCTCCGTTCCAGTAACGGGTTTTACCGGCAACTGATTTCACGGGAAGGAAGCGGTCAATGAAGTCCACACATTCCTTGGGCATGACGTGGCGAAACTCCCCCGCGACAATGTTGCCGCCCACCGCGAAGGCGCCCAGTTGAACGATGGATTCGATGAACTCCAGCGTGTGCGCGAGGGCTTGTTGGGTCAGGTCTTGCGACCATTCGACAATGGACTCGAAAGCCTCGTCCAGCAGTTGATACACCATGTAGGCCATCATCATTTCGCCCAGGACCGGCACAAACGGCAGGACCACGAAAGCGGCGACCTGCAGCAGCGTCGAAGCGATGTTGGTAAAGGAGTCCCACAGTTCCCATCGCGCCTTACGGTCGGCGCTGGCAGTAGACACGGCCAGCGTGCGCGCATCATTGAGAATCTTGTCGAGCTTGCGCTGATAAAGGTGTTGCCACAGATCGCCGGAGACTGGCGTGGCGGACAATTGCAGGTTCGCATGTTTGGCCGGTGATTCACGCCAGGAGGGCAGTGGGTCGCCGGGCGCACGCGGATGCCAGGTGATTTGCGTCAGGCGGCTGTTCAGATTGGCGAAGAAGTAGCCTCGATCAGCATGGTCAACGAAGCGGCTGAAGAATTGCTGGTAGTCATGCGAGCGGAGCTTCTCATTAAGCTCGGCCATGAAGTGACCGCTGGACGGGTATTCCTTGATCGGGTGCTGTGGGTCGTCGGGTATATAGGCGACGACCCTCTCGGTGCCGCGATACTGCTCCAGGTCCGGGGCGAACAGGACTATTCCGGTGAGTTGCGCGGACATCATCGTCAAGTCGTGGCAAAGCAGGGTTTTGCCATTGAGCATCATGCCTTGCACGCCGCTCACGATGCCGAGAATGGAGCGATAGGCGTCTTCCTTGAGTGTGTCTTTGTGCAGCAGGGCCAGTTCCAGGGCCATCCGCAGTGCGGCTTTTTGGCTTTCCATGATCGGCGGTCGCAAAACGGCGGCGGCCACCGGGTTGCTCACACCGAGGTTGTCTTCGAGCCAGACTTCATATTGGCCGCCGATATCCAGTTCGCGACACAGCGTCGTGAAGGCGGCAATCGTCAGTGTATTCCTGATGTGATTCAGGGTTTCGAACTGACCGGAGGCTGACGGCTGGGTGATGAAGGTTGAGTCCGGTTCGTAGGCGCTGGCGCTGGTCTCGGACAGTTCGAAGTTGTGCAGGGCGGCATCGAGCAGCGACACCGTCCAGGTCCGGGCGGCGCCGGACTTGATCGGGAACCAGGGAATCGACGCTGGAATATAGAGGCGCAAAAACGTGGCATTCACGTCAAGGTCCAGGCCGTAGCGTTGTTGGAGGGCGCCGCGCAGCAAGGGCTCGCCAAAGGCGCGGGCGTCTTGCAGGTGTTCGAGACGCTCGTCCACGCTGTTCTGGGCGGTCCAATAGTCGGCATTGAGGCGTTTCAACACGAGGTGTTGGCCGGCGCAGGCGTTGCGAAACTCTTTGCGCAGGCGCGGCGCAGTTTTGCCCAGCGCGGCGCGCCGTTTGGCGGAGGCCTTAAGTAGCCACTGCGGCAGATTATCGGCCAGGTGTTCGAAATGACTGTCTGGATGGTTCGGCCATATTGGCGATGTGTTGGAAAGATCCACGGGTTTCGTCCTTGAAGGGGGTGGCGCCCAAGGAAACCCGTTTTGCCAAACACATGTGCGGTACATAGTTACCGCACATTCGCCAACGGCTTGAAATCTAATGTCGCCTGCGCTGCCGCTAATCCCGTGCATCGGTTTAAACTGCGCCTTTGCGACGGTATATGTCGCATTGCCGTAAACCCGGCTGAAACCGGGGTTTGCGCTATAAGAAGTTGTCGCTTGGCGGCAAGGCCGGGCTGAAAACTGTCCTTACAATCCCCTCATCGCTCGCCAGTTTCAGGCGAGTGTTCCTCTTCAGGAGACTCCGATGTCCGTTGAGCACGCTGCGGTACAACGCGCCGATTTCGACCAGGTAATGGTTCCCAACTACGCGCCTGCCGCTTTCATCCCTGTGCGTGGCGCCGGTTCCCGCGTTTGGGACCAGTCTGGCCGCGAGCTGATCGACTTCGCCGGCGGGATTGCCGTTAACGTATTGGGCCACGCGCACCCGGCGCTGGTCGGTGCCTTGACCGAACAGGCGAACAAGCTGTGGCACGTGTCCAACGTGTTCACCAATGAGCCAGCCCTGCGCCTGGCGCATAAGCTGATCGACGCCACTTTTGCCGAGCGTGTGTTCTTCTGCAACTCCGGCGCCGAAGCCAACGAGGCCGCTTTCAAGCTGGCCCGTCGCGTCGCCTTCGATCGTTTCGGTACCGAGAAGTACGAAATCATCGCCGCGCTGAACAGCTTCCACGGTCGTACCCTGTTCACCGTGAACGTTGGTGGCCAGTCGAAGTACTCCGACGGCTTCGGTCCTAAAATCACCGGCATCACCCACGTTCCTTACAACGATCTGGCGGCTCTGAAAGCAGCCATTTCCGACAAGACCTGCGCTGTGGTGCTGGAGCCGATCCAGGGCGAGGGCGGTGTAATGCCGGCCGAACTGGCTTACCTGCAAGGCGCCCGCGAATTGTGCACCGAGCACAACGCGCTGCTGGTGTTCGACGAAGTGCAAACCGGCATGGGCCGCAGCGGCAAGCTGTTCGCCTACCAGCATTACGGCGTGACCCCGGACATCCTGACCAGCGCCAAGAGCCTGGGCGGCGGTTTCCCGATCGCGGCGATGCTGACCACCGAAGACCTGGCCAAACACCTGGTCGTTGGCACCCACGGCACCACTTACGGCGGTAACCCGCTGGCGTGCGCTGTTGCAGAAGCGGTCATCGACGTGATCAACACCCCCGAAGTGCTGAGCGGCGTCAACGCCAAGCACGACAAGTTCAAGGCGCGCCTGGAACAGATCGGCGAGAAATACGGCCTGTTTACTCAGGTTCGTGGCCTGGGTCTGTTGATCGGTTGCGTATTGAGCGATGCCTGGAAAGGCAAGGCCAAGGACATCTTCAACGCCGCCGAGCGTGAAGGCCTGATGATCCTGCAAGCTGGCCCGGACGTGATTCGTTTCGCCCCAAGCTTGGTGGTTGAAGACGCAGACATCGATGCCGGCCTGGACCGTTTCGAGCGCGCTGCGGCGAAACTGACGCAAGCCTGATAGACCCTTCGACGCTTGACATTTCAGGCGTCGATCCAAATTTTTATGCCGGACCAGATTCAATGTGGGGCTGGGCTTGTTGTGGCGAGGGGGCTTGCCCCCGTTCGGTTGCGAAGCAATCGTAAATCGGTCACCTCTTTCTGACTGAGAGATGGTGGTGTCTGGTTTTAAGGGCGCTTCGCACCCCAACGGGGGCAAGCCCCCTCGCCACACAAGCCCGCTCCCACATTAGTCCGAGTCGTTTCAGGACTGGTCCGGCTATTTTCCTAATAAGAGTTTTACGAGAAAGGAGTGACACCATGCTGGTGATGCGCCCCGCGCAAATGGCTGATCTGGGCGAGGTACAGCGTCTGGCTGCGGACAGCCCGATTGGTGTCACTTCCTTGCCGGATGACGTTGAACGCCTGAGCGACAAGATCGCCGCGAGCGAAGCCTCGTTTTCCGCTGAAGTCAGCTTCAACGGTGAAGAGAGCTATTTCTTCGTCCTCGAAGACAGTGCCACCGGCAAACTGGTGGGCTGCTCTGCGATCGTCGCGTCGGCCGGTTATTCCGAGCCGTTCTACAGTTTCCGTAATGAAACCTTTGTGCACGCCTCCCGCGAGCTGAAGATTCATAACAAGATCCACGTGCTCTCCCAGTGCCACGACCTGACCGGCAACAGCTTGCTGACCAGTTTCTACGTGAAGCCGGAGTTGGTCGGTTCGCCGTGGGCAGAACTCAACTCCCGTGGCCGCCTGCTGTTTGTGGCCAGCCACCCGGAGCGCTTTGCTGATTCCGTGGTGACCGAGATCGTTGGCTACAGCGATGAAAATGGTGACTCGCCGTTCTGGGACGCCATCGGTCGCAACTTCTTCGACCTCAACTACGCCGCTGCCGAGCGTCTGTGTGGTCTGAAGAGCCGCACCTTCCTCGCCGAACTGATGCCGCATTACCCGATCTACGTACCGTTGCTGCCGGACACCGCTCAAGAAGCGATGGGCCAGGTGCACCCGCGGGCGCAGATCACTTTCGACATCCTGATGCGCGAAGGCTTCGAGACTGATCACTACATCGACATTTTCGACGGCGGCCCGACCTTGCACGCCCGCGTTTCGGGGATCCGTTCGATCGCCCAGAGCCGTGTGGTCCCGGTGAAAATCGGTGAGCCGGTCAAAGGCGCCGGTCGTCAGTACCTGGTGTCCAACGCCCAGTTGCAGGATTACCGCGCGGTATTGCTCGAGCTCGATTACGCGCCGGGCAAACCCGTGACCCTGGATCTAGAAGCGGCCGAGGCCCTGGGCGTCGGTGAAGGTGCCAGCGTGCGCCTGGTCGCGGTTTAAAGCCTTTCAGAGTGTTTCGCGGGTGGCGCAAGCGGCCCGTTTGAGGAGATAGCATGATCGTTCGTCCCGTACGCAGCAGCGATTTACCCGCTCTGATCGACCTGGCTCGCAGCACCGGCACCGGCCTGACTACCTTGCCGGCCAATGAAGAACGTCTGGCCCATCGGGTCGGCTGGGCCGAGAAGACCTTCCGCGGCGAAGCCGGGCGAGGCGATGCGGATTACCTGTTCGTGCTCGAAGACGACAACGGCCGGGTGGTGGGGATTTCCGCCATCGCTGGCGCGGTCGGCATGCGTGAGCCTTGGTACAACTTCCGCGTAGGCCTGACCGTCAGCGCCTCGCAAGAACTGAACATCTACCGCGAAATTCCGACGCTGTTCCTGGCCAACGACCTGACCGGTAACTCCGAGTTGTGCTCGCTGTTCCTGCACGCCGATTACCGCAGTGGCCTGAACGGTCGCATGCTGGCCAAGGCGCGGATGTTGTTCATCGCCGAATTCCCGCAGTTGTTCGGCAACAAGATCATTGCCGAAATGCGCGGTGTGTCCGACGACGCCGGGCGTTCGCCGTTCTGGGAAAGCCTGGGCCGGCACTTCTTCAAGATGGAATTCAGCCAGGCGGATTACCTGACCGGTGTCGGCAACAAGGCGTTCATCGCCGAGTTGATGCCGAAGTTTCCGCTGTACACCTGCTTCCTGTCGCCAGACGCGCGCAATGTGATCGGCCAGGTTCACCCGGACACCGAGCCGGCGCTGTCGATGCTCAAGAGCGAAGGTTTCAGCTATCAGGGCTACGTCGACATTTTCGACGCGGGCCCGGCCGTGGAATGCGAAACCGGCAAGATCCGCGCGGTCCGCGACAGTCAGGCGCTGGTGCTGGCCATCGGCACCCCGGGTGACGACGCCACGCCATTCCTGATTCACAACCGCAAGCGCGAAGACTGCCGGATCACCGCCGCGCCAGCACGCTTCGCCGCCGGCACGCTGGTGGTCGATCCGCTGACCGCCAAACGTCTTCAACTCAACGCCGGCGATCAAGTGCGCGCCGTTCCGTTGTCCGCTGCTCGGGAGTCGAAATAATGAATTCGCTATACATCGCAGGTGAATGGCTGGCAGGCCAGGGTGAAGCCTTTCAATCGCTGAACCCGGTGACCCAACAAGTACTGTGGACTGGCGAAGGCGCCACCACCGCCCAAGTTGAATCCGCCGTGCAAGCCGCGCGTCAGGCGTTCCCAGGCTGGGCCCGTCGGACCCTGGACGAGCGCATCAGCGTACTGGAAGCCTTTGCCGCCGCCCTGAAAAATCACGCTGACGAACTGGCCCGCTGCATCGGTGAAGAAACCGGCAAGCCCCTGTGGGAAGCGGCGACTGAAGTCACCAGCATGGTCAACAAGATCGCGATTTCGGTGCAGAGCTACCGTGAACGTACCGGTGAGAAGAGCGGCCCGTTGGGCGACGCCACTGCGGTATTGCGCCACAAACCACACGGTGTGGTCGCGGTGTTCGGTCCTTACAACTTCCCGGGTCACTTGCCCAACGGTCACATCGTCCCGGCGCTGCTGGCCGGTAACAGCGTGCTGTTCAAGCCTAGCGAACTGACACCGAAAGTCGCCGAGCTGACGGTCAAATGCTGGATCGAAGCGGGTCTGCCGGCGGGTGTGTTGAATCTGCTGCAAGGCGCTCGCGAAACCGGTATCGCCCTAGCGGCGAATCCGGGGATCGACGGTCTGTTCTTCACCGGTTCGAGCCGCACCGGCAATCACTTGCATCAACAATTTGCCGGTCGTCCGGACAAGATCCTCGCGCTGGAAATGGGCGGTAACAACCCATTGGTGGTCGACGAAGTGGCTGATCTCGATGCTGCCGTTTACACCATCATCCAGTCGGCGTTCATTTCCGCCGGTCAGCGTTGCACCTGTGCCCGCCGCTTGCTGGTGCCGCAAGGCGCTTGGGGCGACACGTTGCTGGCGCGTCTGGTGGCGGTCAGCTCGACGATTGACGTCGGTGCGTTTGACCAGACGCCGGCGCCGTTCATGGGCTCGGTGATTTCCCTCGGCGCCGCGAAAGCGCTGATGGATGCCCAGGAACATCTGTTGGCCAACGGTGCCGTGGCACTGCTGGAAATGACTCAGCCCCAGGCTCAAGCGGCGTTGCTGACCCCGGGCATTCTGGACGTTACCGCCGTTGCTGATCGTCCTGACGAAGAGTTGTTCGGCCCGTTGCTGCAAGTGATCCGCTACGCTGATTTTGAAGCGGCGATTGCTGAAGCCAACGACACCGATTACGGCTTGGCGGCCGGTTTGCTTTCGGATTCCGAAGCGCGTTATCAGCAGTTCTGGCTGGAAAGCCGCGCCGGTATCGTCAACTGGAACAAACAGCTGACCGGTGCTGCGAGCAGCGCGCCATTCGGCGGCGTGGGTGCCTCGGGCAACCACCGCGCCAGCGCTTACTACGCGGCGGATTACTGCGCGTACCCGGTGGCTTCGCTGGAAACACCGAGCCTGGTGATGCCTGCGACCCTGACGCCTGGCGTGCGGATGGCGTAACGGCCATTCGCGGGCAAGCCTCGCTCCTACAGGATTTATGGTGTGTGCCGATCATGCGGACGACACCAAACCTGTAGGAGCAAGGCTTGCCCGCGAAAGCCGCGCCTCGGTCTTATTGAATTGTTACCTGATGCCTATAACAACAGATTCTCGTGGAGCCTCGCTGATGAAATCCTATGAAGTCAATTTTGACGGTCTAGTGGGGCCTACCCATAACTACGGCGGCCTGTCCTACGGCAACGTCGCGTCCCAGAGCAACAGCCAGCAGTCTTCGAACCCGAAAGAAGCGGCGTTGCAAGGCCTGGCGAAAATGAAAGCGCTGATGGAAATGGGCTTTCAACAAGGCGTATTGGCGCCGCAAGAACGCCCGGACGTCGCCGCTTTGCGCCGCTTGGGTTTTAGCGGCACCGACGCCCAAGTCATCGAGCGGGCCGCTAAAGATGCAATGCCATTGCTGGTCGCCAGTTGCTCGGCATCAAGCATGTGGGTGGCCAACGCCGCCACCGTCAGCCCGAGCGCCGACACCGCGGATGGCCGCGTGCATTTCACCGCCGCCAACCTGAACTGCAAATACCACCGCAGCATCGAACACCCGACCACCAGCCGTGTGCTGGGCGCGATGTTCGCTGACCAGAAGCACTTCGCTCACCACGCCGCGTTGCCGGCCGTGGCGCAGTTCGGTGACGAAGGCGCGGCCAACCACACCCGTTTCTGCCGTGAATATGGTGAGGCTGGTGTCGAGTTTTTCGTGTTCGGTCGCAGCGCTTTCGATAACCGTTACCCGGCACCGCAGAAATATCCGGCACGCCAGACCCTCGAAGCTTCCCAGGCCGTTGCACGCTTGCACGGTTTGAGCGATGACGGCGTGGTTTATGCCCAACAGAACCCTTCGGTGATCGATCAGGGCGTGTTCCACAACGACGTGATCGCGGTGGGTAACGGTGAAGTCTTGTTCTATCACGAGGATGCGTTCCTCGACACCGAACAGATGCTGGCCGAACTTTCCGGAAAACTCGCAAAAGTCGGTGGGAAATTTCAGTCTGTCTGCGTACCGCGTTCGGCGGTCACCGTAGAGGACGCGGTTCGTTCCTACCTGTTCAATAGCCAACTGCTGTCGCGTCCTGATGGCTCGATGCTCTTGATCGTGCCGGAAGAATGCCGTGGCAACGAGCGCGTCTGGCAATACCTGCAAGGTTTGACCAGCTCTGGTGGGCTGATCCGCGAAGTGAAAGTCTTCGATTTGAAGCAGAGCATGCAGAACGGC
Source organism: Pseudomonas sp. 5Vm1k (assembly GCF_056161485.1). NCBI lineage: Bacteria > Pseudomonadati > Pseudomonadota > Gammaproteobacteria > Pseudomonadales > Pseudomonadaceae > Pseudomonas > Pseudomonas sp. 5Vm1k. Next base: position 38,699 of record NZ_JBSPCZ010000006.1, on the reverse strand, counting down.
GGTGGCCCGGCTTGCCTGAGACTTCGCGTGGCCCTCAACGAAACCGAACTGGCGGCGGTCAATCCAGGGGTTATCATGACGGCACCGTTGTACGGCACACTGACCGAATGGGTCGATAAGCACTACCGCGACCGCATGACCGAAAACGATCTTGCGGACCCGCAATTGCTGCTTGAATGCCGGACGGCACTGGATGAACTGACGCAAATCCTTAAACTGGGCGCGGTTTATCCATTCCAGATCAATTAAAGGCTGGCGCTTCGAGCGCCGCTTTTATCTCCAAACGAGAGCGTAATAGACATGAGCGATACCCTGCAGCTGATCCTTGAAGACACCGACGGCACGCAACTGGAAACCTCCTGCACCCGCGTCGCGGTCATGTGGCAAGGCAAAGAGCTGTGGATCCAGCAAGACGGCCGCGGCCAATTGCTGATCGGCGTGGACGTTGAAGAAGGCGACGCTGAATACGCAAACCTGCTGCTGCGCCCATTGGCGACTAATCTGGTAAGTCTGCAACTGGAAATGGAACCGGCCGAAGTCGGTGACGAAGACCACGTGCACGGCCCGGATTGCGCACACGACCACTAAGGAAACCGCTCTATGCTCGCCCTCGGCAAACTGCTTGAACTGACCCTCGCCGGCCGCGAACCGGCGGAGAAGACTCAACTGACTGTCGAAGGCGTGCGGATGCGCTGGTTGAGCGAAGGTGCGCTGGAAGTCCGGCCACCTGAAGCTCGCGACAATGGCCTGGACTTGCTGCTATCGGCAGGTATCCACGGCAACGAAACAGCGCCGATCGAGTTGCTTGACCGCCTGTTGCATGACATCGCCCGCGGCGACCTCAAGCCGCGCGCACGTATTCTGTTCCTGTTCGGTAACCCCGAGGCCATTCGCCGCGGCGAGCGTTTCATCGAGCAGGACGTCAATCGGCTGTTCAACGGCCGTCACGAGCAAAGCAGTGGTTCTGAAGCCCTGCGTGCTTGTGAACTGGAACGACTGGCGGCGAGTTTCTTCAGCCTGCCGGACCGCGACCGTCTGCACTACGACCTGCACACCGCGATTCGTGGCTCGAAAATCGAGCAGTTCGCCCTGTATCCGTGGAAAGAAGACCGCCAGCATTCACGCCGGGAACTGGCTCGCCTGCGCGCCGCCGGCATGGAAGCAGTGCTGTTGCAGAACAAGCCGTCCATCGTGTTCAGCTCCTACACCTACGACAAGCTCGGTGCCGAGTCCTTTACCCTTGAACTGGGCAAGGCTCGGCCATTCGGGCAGAACGCCGGCGTCAACGTCGATCTGCTGGAAACCCGCCTCAAACAGATCATCGAAGGCAACGAGCCGCCCTTGGCCGAAACGTCGCTGGATGGTTTGCAGCTATTTAGCGTGGCGCGGGAAATCATCAAGCACAGCGACAGCTTCCGCTTGAACCTGCCAGCGGACATCGAGAATTTTTCGGAATTGGAGATGGGTTACGTGCTGGCCGAAGACATCGCCCAGACCCGCTGGATCATCGAAGAGAAGGGCGCCCGGATCATCTTCCCGAACCCCAAGGTGAAGAACGGCCTGCGTGCCGGCATCCTGATCGTGCCGACCACAGACGAAAACCTGGCTTAAGCGCAACGCAAAACCAATGTGGGAGCGGGCTTGCTCGCGAAAGCGGTAGATCAGTCAACAAAGTAGTCGACTGACAGTCCGCCTTCGCGAGCAAGCCCGCTCCCACATTTGGTTTGGGTGAATTCAAAGAATCCACCCAAACCACAGGATTGTCGTTTTAGACCGCTACCGCGCGTGGCTCATTGCGACGCAATGCTCGCGTCTTGTGCAGCGTATCCGCACACGTCTTCGCCGCTTCCTGGCCTTTGTGCACGAAATGCTCGAAGAAGAACTTCTGATGTTCTTCGCCTGCATGGAAGTGATGCGGGGTCAGGACCACCGAGAATACCGGCACTTCGGTTTCCAGCTGAACCTGCATCAGGCCGCTGATCACCGATTGGGCGACGAATTCGTGACGGTAGATCCCGCCGTCCACCACCAAACCTGCGGCAACGATGCCGGCATAACGACCGGACTTGGCCAACAGCTTGGCGTGCAACGGGATTTCAAAGGCGCCGCCGACTTCGAAGAAATCGATATCCGATTCCTGATAGCCCTGGGCAATCATTTCGGCGAGGAAGCCTTTACGGCTCTGGTCGACGATTTCCTTGTGCCAGCAGGCCTGGATGAACGCGACGCGCTCGCCCTGATGGTTTTTGCTTTTGCTATCGATTGCGGTGGGTTGCATGTTCTGGTTCCTGTTTGTGTGAAAAACAGGGCTTATGAATCGAATGGGATTTAAGGGTACGCGCGCTCGCAAAAATGCGTGCAAACGGCCCTTTGGCGCCAATCCCGTTCTCTCTTCATCCGGACTATGACCGTCGGCCCCGGGATCACACCGGGTCTGCTGACCTTGCCGCCAGTCACCGCCGAAGCTGTGCTGTCACCAAGCGCTCGCGGGCTATGCGCATTGCGCGCAATTACCGCCGGTGGGGAGTTGCACCCCGCCCTGAGAACGTTTTGCCGCCAGATTGTTTGGCGGCGAAGCGTTTTTACCACATATTTCTTGCCTGCGCATTGCTGCTTTCTGATGATTGATATCGGGTTTTTCGAAGCTGCAATGCGCCATTTCCTCGCCCAAGGGTTGATTATTCGCCGGCATGCCCGCAGTAATTCCTCTTGGAAAGCGACTTCCCCTGATTACCGAGGCCAGATTTATGAGCGTTATCGATCTTCGCAGCGACACCGTCACCCAACCGACCGCAGGGATGCTCGACGCAATGGCCAAAGCGGCCACCGGTGACGACGTTTACGGTGAAGATCCGACGGTCAATCGTCTGGAAGCTGAACTGGCAAAACAGCTGGGGTTCGCTGCGGCGCTGTTTGTCCCCACGGGCACCATGAGCAACCTGCTGGGGTTGATGGCGCATTGCGAACGAGGTGACGAATACATCGTCGGTCAGCAGGCTCACACCTATAAGTACGAAGGTGGCGGTGCTGCGGTGCTCGGTTCGATCCAGCCGCAGCCGCTGGAAGTGCAGGCCGATGGCTCGCTGGACCTGGCTCACGTGGCCGCCGCGATCAAGCCCGACGACTTCCATTTCGCGCGCACTCGCTTGCTGGCCCTGGAAAACACCATGCAGGGCAAGGTCCTGCCATTGGAGTACCTGGCAAAGGCGCGCAGCTTCACCCGCGAACACGGCCTGGCCCTGCACCTGGACGGCGCGCGCCTCTACAACGCCGCCGTCAAACTGGGTGTCGATGCCTGGGAAATCGCCCAGCACTTCGATTCTGTATCAGTCTGTCTGTCCAAAGGACTGGGTGCGCCCATTGGTTCGGTGCTTTGTGGCACGACTGAGTTGATCGCCAAGGCGCGTCGGCTTCGTAAAATGGTTGGCGGCGGCATGCGTCAGGCCGGGATTCTGGCGGCGGCAGGGTTGTATGCTCTGGACAACAACGTTCAGCGCCTGGCCGACGATCACGCCAATGCGCAATTTCTGGCCGAAGGCCTGCGTAAGGCCGGTTACGACGTCGAACCGGTGCAGACCAACATGGTTTACGTGCAGATGGGCGACAAGGCCGAAGCCATCAAGGCATTTGCCGGCGAGCGGGGCATCAAGCTGAGCGCCGCCGGCCGTCTGCGCATGGTCACGCACATGGATGTCAGCCACGCTCAAATCGAGCAGGTCATCGCTACATTCGTCGAGTTTTCGCGCAACTGACAGCGTTAGCCGTCCAATTGACCGTTTCTATCGTATAAACACGCTGTACCCCGCGCGCAGGGCCGATATAATGCGGCCCTTTGCCGTCGCTTCGTCTGTTGACGTTTCGCACAGGCCTTTGGCCGCAGCCTCCGTGGAAGAACCTAATGAAAAGCGCAGAAATCCGTGAAGCCTTCCTTCGCTTCTTCGAAGAGCAAGGCCACACCCGTGTAGCCTCCAGCTCTTTGATTCCGGGCAACGACCCAACCCTGCTGTTCACTAACGCGGGGATGAACCAGTTCAAGGACTGCTTCCTGGGCCAGGAAAAACGTGCGTACACCCGCGCGACCAGCAGCCAGAAATGCGTGCGCGCCGGTGGCAAGAACAGTGACCTGGAAAACGTCGGTTATACCGCTCGTCACCACACGTTTTTTGAAATGCTGGGTAACTTCAGCTTCGGTGACTATTTCAAGCACGACGCGATCACCTACGCCTGGACCTTCCTGACCGGTGTCCTGAAACTGCCCAAGGAAAAACTTTGGGTAACGGTCTATGCCTCGGACGACGAGGCCTATGACATCTGGACCCAGCAGATCGGTGTACCGGCCGAGCGCATGATTCGCATCGGCGACAACAAGGGTGCGCCGTACGCGTCCGACAACTTCTGGACCATGGGCGATACCGGCCCGTGCGGTCCTTGCACCGAGATTTTCTACGATCACGGCGACCATATCTGGGGCGGCCCACCGGGCTCGCCGGAAGAAGATGGCGACCGTTACATCGAAATCTGGAACAACGTGTTCATGCAGTTCAACCGCACCGCCGACGGCGTGTTGCATCCACTGCCAGCGCCGTCGGTAGACACCGGCATGGGCCTGGAACGGATCAGTGCGGTGATGCAGCACGTTCACTCCAACTATGAAATCGACCTGTTCAAGAACCTGCTGAGCGCTTCGGCCCAGGCGATTGGTTGCAGCAATGACGACCAGTCTTCGCTCAAGGTTGTTTCCGATCACATCCGTTCGTGCGGTTTCCTGATCGCCGACGGCGTGCTGCCCTCCAACGAAGGTCGCGGTTATGTGCTGCGCCGGATCATTCGTCGCGCGTGCCGTCACGGTAACAAGCTGGGGGCCACTGGCAGCTTCTTCTACAAGATCGTTGCCGCGCTGGTTGCCGAGATGGGCGAAGCCTTCCCGGAACTCAAGCAGCAACAAGCCAACATCGAGCGCGTGCTCAAGGCTGAAGAAGAGCAGTTCTCCAAGACCTTGGAGCACGGCTTGAAGATTCTCGAGCAGGATCTGCTGGAACTCAAAGGCACCGTGGTGCCGGGCGACGTAGTGTTCAAGCTGTATGACACCTACGGTTTCCCGATGGACCTGACTGCCGACATCGCCCGCGAACGCAACCTGACGGTCGACGAAGTCGGCTTCGAGCGCGAGATGGAAGCCCAACGTGTGCGTGCCCGTTCGGCCAGTTCGTTCGGCCTGGACTACAACACGCTGGTCAAGGTTGACGTGGCGACTGAGTTCACCGGCTATAAAGCCACCAGCGGTTCGGCGAAGATTGTCGCTATCTATAAAGATGGCCAGTCGGTCGACGTATTAAGTGAAGGCGAAGAGGGCGTGATCGTTCTCAATCAGACGCCTTTCTACGCTGAGTCCGGCGGCCAGATCGGCGATTGCGGTTATCTGCAAGTCGGCAGCAGCCGTTTCGACGTGCGTGATACCACCAAGACTGGCGGTGCTTTCCTGCACCACGGTGTGGCGGTGTTGGGCAGCCTGACCATCGGCGCGCCGGTTGAGACCCACGTCGATGCCGAAGTCCGTCACGCCACTTCGCTGAACCACTCGGCGACTCACTTGCTGCACGCTGCATTGCGTCAGGTGCTGGGCGAACACGTTCAGCAGAAAGGTTCGTTGGTCGACAGTCAGCGTCTGCGCTTTGACTTCAGCCACTTCGAAGCGATCAAGCCTGAGCAGTTGAAGGCCCTGGAAGACATCGTCAACGCCGAGATTCGCAAGAACTCCGCGGTAGAAACCGAAGAAACCGATATCGAAACCGCCAAGCAAAAAGGCGCCATGGCGCTGTTTGGCGAGAAGTACGGCGACAACGTGCGCGTGCTGAGCATGGGCGGTGATTTCTCCGTCGAACTGTGCGGTGGCATCCACGCCAACCGTACCGGCGACATCGGCCTGCTGAAAATCATCAGCGAAGGCGGTGTGGCTTCCGGCGTGCGTCGTATCGAAGCGGTCACCGGCGCCGCGGCGCTGGCATACTTGAACGCTGCTGAAGAACAACTCAAGGAAGCGGCCAACCTGGTCAAGGGCAGCCGCGACAACCTGATCGACAAGCTGTCGGCTGTGCTGGAGCGCAACCGTCTGCTGGAGAAGCAACTCGAGCAGTTGCAGGCCAAGGCAGCCAGCGCCGCGGGCGACGATTTGTCGGCCTCTGCCCTGGATGTCAAAGGCGTGAAAGTGCTGGCCGTGCGTCTGGACGGTCAGGACGGCAAGGCGCTGCTGGCGCTGGTCGATCAATTGAAGAACAAACTCGGCCGCGCAGTGATCCTGCTCGGCAGTGTCCATGAGGAAAAGGTCGTTCTGGTTGCAGGCGTAACCAAGGACCTGACTGGCCAACTCAAAGCCGGTGATTTGATGAAGCAAGCCGCTGCGGCAGTGGGCGGGAAGGGCGGTGGTCGTCCGGACATGGCGCAGGGCGGTGGTGTAGACGCCGGCGCGCTGGACGCGGCATTGGCCCTGACCGTTCCATTTGTAGAGCAGGGTTTATAAGGCGGTTTGCCGAACCCGTGGTCTAGTGACGGGTTCGGCAACTGTTTGAGTGATTATTGGGCGCCCTTCATGGGCAGAGGCGGCTTTGAAATGGCTTTGATCGTACAGAAATTTGGAGGCACCTCGGTCGGCACTGTCGAGAGAATCGAGCAGGTCGCCGACAAGGTTAAGAAATTCCGCGATGCCGGCGATGACCTGGTGGTTGTGCTGTCTGCAATGAGCGGCGAGACCAACCGTCTGATCGATCTGGCCAAGCAAATCAGCGGCGACAGTCAGCCGGTTCCGCGAGAGCTGGATGTGATTGTCTCCACTGGTGAGCAGGTGACAATTGCCCTGTTGGCCATGGCGCTGATTAAACGCGGTGTGCCTGCGGTGTCCTACACCGGCAATCAGGTGCGGATCCTGACGGACAGCGCGCACAATAAAGCGCGTATCTTGCAGATTGATGATCAGAAGATTCGTGGTGATCTGAAGGCAGGTCGTGTGGTGGTTGTCGCCGGTTTCCAGGGCGTCGACGAGCACGGCAACATCACCACCCTTGGTCGTGGCGGTTCCGACACCACCGGCGTGGCGCTGGCAGCGGCCTTGAAGGCTGACGAATGCCAGATCTACACCGATGTGGACGGCGTCTACACCACCGACCCACGCGTGGTGTCCGTGGCTCAGCGCCTGGACAAGATTACCTTTGAAGAGATGCTGGAAATGGCCAGCCTCGGTTCCAAGGTGTTGCAGATCCGTGCGGTGGAATTCGCCGGCAAGTACAACGTTCCGCTGCGCGTACTGCACAGCTTCAAGGAGGGTCCGGGCACCCTCATTACTATTGATGAAGAGGAAACCATGGAACAGCCGATCATTTCCGGCATCGCTTTCAACCGCGATGAAGCCAAGCTGACCATCCGTGGCGTGCCAGACACCCCGGGTGTTGCGTTCAAGATTCTTGGGCCAATCAGTGGCGCGAACATTGAAGTCGACATGATCGTGCAGAACGTTGCGCACGATAACACCACCGACTTCACCTTCACCGTGCACCGCAATGACTTCCAGGCCGCGCAAACCGTGCTGGAAAACACCGCTCGCGAGATTGGTGCCCGTGAAGTCGTAGGTGACATCAAGATCGCCAAGGTCTCGATCGTCGGCGTCGGCATGCGTTCTCACGCAGGTGTGGCCAGCCGCATGTTCGAATCCCTGGCCAAGGAAAGCATCAACATCCAGATGATCTCGACGTCGGAAATCAAAGTCTCCGTCGTGATCGAAGAGAAGTATCTGGAACTGGCTGTGCGCGCTCTGCACACGGCTTTCGAACTGGACGCGCCTGCCCGCCAGGGTGAGTGATGCAGTTCCCGAAGGGCGCGGTCTGACCGCGCCCTTCGTCTTTTTTGAATAGCGCGACCCAGGAACTGTTCTTTTGCTCGCGCTGGTCAATACTCAGGCATGTAGGGCTGCGATCGTATCGGTTGTAGGTCGAGTGCCTTTTTTTTGCAGACTGTTGTCCCTGAACTGTAATGCGTGAGGAGAAAGGTATGCTGATTCTGACTCGTCGGTGCGCAGAAAGCCTGATTATTGGTGATGGCGAAATCACCGTGACGGTGCTCGGCGTCAAAGGAAATCAAGTGCGTATTGGCGTAAACGCGCCTAAAGAGGTTGCTGTTCACCGTGAGGAAATCTACTTGCGGATCAAGAAAGAGAAGGACGACGAACCAAGCCATTAATTTTTATCGTTTTTTATGTTTGCAAACGGGGAAAAGGTTGGTTAAGATACGCCCCGTGTTGCGGAGAGCTGGCCGAGTGGCCGAAGGCGCTCCCCTGCTAAGGGAGTACACCTCAAAAGGGTGTCGGGGGTTCGAATCCCCCGTTCTCCGCCATTATTTGCTTAGTACGTTGTAATCTGGCTTTTTCGGTAAGTTGTTGAAATTACTAGAAAAAGTGTTTGACATAGAGATTAGACGGCCTATAATGCGCGGCAACAAATGCACTCGTAGCTCAGCTGGATAGAGTACTCGGCTACGAACCGAGCGGTCACAGGTTCGAATCCTGTCGAGTGCACCATTTAAGAGTTGTTTGCAGTAATGCGAGCAACTTTGCTTCAGCCAGTTGTGGTCTGGTTTAAAAACACAAAATGCACTCGTAGCTCAGCTGGATAGAGTACTCGGCTACGAACCGAGCGGTCACAGGTTCGAATCCTGTCGAGTGCACCAAACACCAAAAAGCCTGCGTCTAACGCGGGCTTTTTGCTGTCTGGGATTTGGCTTTTCCTTTGACGCATCCCTTCTCATCAAAATCGATGTGAGCACTTCGGCCTCGCTTGAGGTCATAGCGGTAGCTCGTGGCTGAATTGCGAATACTGATCTTGTCCGGTTTGCCGAGAGCGCTTTCGACATCCTGTTGGCTCATGCCGGCAATGACACGTTGATTGATGATTGCTTCGCGACGTTGTTTGGCGTCTATCAGGTTTCCACATTTGTCCTCGAATTGGCCGACAACGGTTGGTTCTCTCCTTTTAACGCTCGTGCCTGGTGATTCCTGGGTGGAAGCTTCGGGCATGATCGTGCTCGTGCTGCCTGGCATGAATGGCTGTACATCCTGAAGTGAAAGTCTCTCACCGGCCCTGCAGCTCATCGTAGTGAAGGTGATGCGCCCATCTGATGCCTCGCAACGGTAAATGGTTGCGGCAAGCGCCTTGGGCGCCAGGCAGAGTAGGGTGGTTAGCAAAAGAAGGTAGGTGTTCGATGGCATTCGGCGTCCTCCATGACGTTTCATCTGAAGGGTAGCCGCTGCATTTTTTGGCGGTGGTGTGTTTTCTTTTCAGGATAAGTCGTCGCAGTTTGATGGATAAGGGCAGCGCTCAGGTTTGTCTTGCAAGCGCTTGTTTCAACCACGATTTTTTAACGTTTAAAACCGTCAGGCGGTGTATCATTGCGCCCGTCAGCCCCGCCGGGGCTTATGGAAAACCTCCATGGACTTACCCAGTAGTTACTCAGTACCCCGTTTTTCCAATCATGAATTGACTGATTGATCCTTCCGGCGTGCCCCGCTGCTGGGAGTGGAGTTCGCCTATGTCCGAAGTTGAAGTAAAGAAAACGCAAGAAAGCCTGCAAGACCGCCTCGCTCAAGTCGTTGAGCTGCTGCAGCGCCAGCGTGTGGTCGAAGACCTGACTCATCGCCAGGAAGGTCCGCATCACGACCGGGTCGAGAACCTGGTCCACCGCCAAAACCTCGTCGAGCTGCAACGCAAGCTCGATGATCTGCACTCCGCTGACGTTGCCTACATCCTTGAAGCCTTGCCGCTGGACGACCGTCTGACGCTCTGGCAATTGGTCAAGGCTGATCGTGACGGCGATATCCTTCTCGAAGTATCCGATTCGGTTCGTGAAACGCTGATCGCCGACATGGACGATCACGAACTCCTGGCGGCAGCCAAGGACATGGACGCCGACGAACTCGCTGACCTGGCTTCCGAGCTGCCGCGAGACGTCGTTCATGAGCTGATGGAAACCCTCGATGGCCAACAGCGTGAGCGCGTTCGCTCCGCGTTGTCCTATGACGAGGAGCAGGTCGGTGCACTGATGGACTTCGAGATGGTGACTATCCGCGAGGATGTCAGTCTCGAAGTGGTTCTGCGCTACCTGCGTCGCCTCAAAGAGTTGCCAGGTCACACCGACAAATTGTTCGTGGTTGACTACGACGGCGTGCTCAAGGGCGTGCTGCCGATCAAGCGGCTCCTGGTTAACGATCCGGATAAACAGGTTTCTGAGGTCATGGCCAGCGATCCGGTGAGTTTTCACCCGGACGAAGACGCCTACGATGCCGCTCAGGCGTTCGAGCGCTACGACTTGATCTCTGCGCCGGTGGTCGATAAGAACGGCAAGCTGATCGGCCGTTTGACCATCGATGAAATGGTCGACTTGATTCGTGAAGAGAGCGAAAACGAAGTTCTCAACATGGCGGGTCTGCGCGAAGAAGAAGACATTTTTGCGTCAGTCTGGAAATCCCTGCGTAACCGCTGGTCCTGGCTGGCGGTGAACCTGGTGACTGCGTTCGTAGCCTCCCGGGTAATTGGCCTGTTTGAAGGCTCCATCGAGAAGCTGGTGGCGCTCGCAGCATTGATGCCTATCGTGGCGGGGATTGGCGGTAACTCGGGTAACCAGACGATCACCATGATCGTTCGGGCCATGGCGCTGGACCAGGTCAGTACCGGCAACACGTCGCGTTTGATGCGCAAGGAGCTCGCTGTAGGTTTGATCAATGGTCTGGTCTGGGGCGGGGTGATTGGTGTCGTCGCCTATCTGCTGTACGGCAGTTGGTCCCTTGGCGTAGTGATGACGGCGGCGATGACGCTGAACCTGCTGCTGGCAGCATTGGCTGGGGTGTTGATCCCTATGACCCTTGCGCGTATGGGGCGCGACCCGGCAATGGGCGCCAGTGTGATGATCACGGCCATGACTGACAGTGGCGGGTTCTTCATCTTCCTTGGGTTGGCGACAATCTTCCTGCTCTGAGTCGTATTTCAAGACCCGCCAGATTGGCGGGTTTTTTTATGCCTCAAATTCAAGGCAAAAAAAAGCCAGCGATTATGCTGGCTTGAATTTTTTGGGGTAAATCAGGACGCGTCTGCGGCCATTTCAGCGTCATGGGCAATCAGCGAAACAAGGGCATTTTGCTGACGGTGGGAGAGTTGGCGGAAACGTTGCAGCAGTTCGCGTTCGTGCAACGACAGCTCTGGGCTGTCCAGGCGCATGCTCAGCTCTTCGCCCAGTGCACCTTCCTGAATAAGACTCTGCTCAAGGCGCGCAATGATCTCGGAGTTCATGCTGCGATGATGATTGCGAGCCACCTCGGCAATGCGTTCACGCATTCCGTCTGGCAGACGTACGACGAACTTGTCAGCCGTACGGCTGGAATAAATTGCCTGTTTCAATGGGCGCATATATTTAACCGGTTAGTTCAGGGGAGCGGTTCTCGGGATTGGCCGCAGGATGTCTGATAGGACAAGCACTCTGGCCAAATGTTCAACCTGAATTGATAGAGGCTCGCATCATGCCTCAAAATTGCCAGTTCATTGGCGTCAATTCTGTGACAAATATTGAACTGGATAAAGGCGTTATGCCAGCACCAATTATCAGAAATGCGGACTGGTTTGAAAAGTTTTCCCTGGCCCATTTCTCTGACCGCGTCCTCTTGCCCTGCAGGTGATGTCCAAAGACGCCTGAAGGTGCATGCTATGCGGATTCGATCAGCGTTCCTTACCTTGTATAGGATAGTGGCAAATGGCCGATTTACTAGAGGCGAGCCGCAGTGCGGGATGAATTCGGGATGGATGGCAGATTGATTTATCTGATGGGGCCTTCCGGGTCTGGTAAAGACAGCCTCATCGACGCAGCTCGAGAGCCTTTGCAGTTGCTGGGTTGCGAAGTGGTGCGGCGGGTCATTACGCGTTCGGCTGAATCTGTGGGTGAGGAAGCTGAGGGGGTGTCTCCGGCCGAGTTCGAGCGCCGCAAGGGGGAGGGGGCGTTTTCGCTCTCCTGGCGCGCCAATGGTCTGGATTACGGTATTCCCGTCGAAATCGATCAATGGCTCCGAGATGGCCGCCATGTGCTGGTCAATGGTTCTCGGGGTCATCTACCCGTCGCGCTGAAGCGTTATCCCGAGCTGCTGCCTGTGTTGCTGACAGTCAAAGATAATGTGCTGCGCGAACGATTGTTGCGACGGGGGCGTGAGCATCTGGAAGAGATTGAAGCCAGACTTCAGCGCAATGGGCTATTCGTAACTGACGATTCAATCGGAGATACGCATATCCATCGACTCGATAACTCTGGTGACTTGTCCGTTACGGTTAACAATCTGTTGCATCTACTGAGGATCAGCGCAAAACCGGATCAAATTTGATTCGACGTCCGGCAATCAATGCCAGCACGAACAGCGCCCCGAACACACCGCATGCGATAAGGGGTGGGGTGAACGTCGCTTCCTGGGTTAAACACAGATGAAAAATGCCGCTCGACAGGGCCAGGATAAGAAATCCAGCGGCTGATTTGGACATGCGGTGCTCCTGGTGGGGGATTCAAAATACCAATCGATCGGAAGAGGCTGTCTGTAACAGGTCGGGCTCTTGGCTCACTTCCTTATTTACAAAAACGTGTTGATCACTCATGACCGCCAATTGGGGGGCTTTTTGGAGTTGGAGGAAATGAGGCATGCGTTGGGCAACCACTTGAGCGTCACCCTCAGGGACAAATTGAAAGCCAAGCAACACTGCCAGAGCGATCGCATTCGAGAGTAAAAGAGCGCCGTTCATAGGGTTATTCTCCATTGTTCTTGTAGAACAGCTGAAGCAGTCGGCATGCCAAGAGTCTAGCGGCTATTAAATCCTTTAAAAACAATGAATTAAGATTAAACCGCTGAAGGGTATCAGTGCAATTTGCAACGATGGCTTTTTGAGGCTGTGCAATTTGCACGGTAATCCATGTCGTGGAGGCATAAGGCGTTTGCCTACACTTAAAAAGCCTAAGGACGACATGACAAAAGCAGGCCTGACCGTTAACATGCTCGCCGTCCATCGTACCGCGGTCCTCGCGGGCGACTTCGTGTCTCAGTAGCTCAATTGGATAGAGCATCCCCCTCCTAAGGGGAAGGTTGGCAGTTCGAACCTGCCCTGGGACACCATATAATTCAATGCTTACAGCCTGATCCTTGTTTGCCGAGAGAAAGCTGTGACAGCAGGGTGACAGCAGCGAACGTCTTAATCTGGCGATCGGGAGCTGTCCTCTGGCGCTTTACTCCCCTCAGTCATCGAACCTTTGAGCCTTTCGCGCTCAACGATAGTCGCGTCGTTGATTTCCACTCTTACTAATTCACCCTTCGTTTGCACGATGCTTTGCCGTCGCGTTGCACGTATCTCTCTGCACATCCGTCAAATTGAACTCGCTGCTCCCCATGCCCCATTTGGGCCACTAAGCCCGCGACTTGCTTGAGTCGCAGCGGGGAAGGGAGGAGCCGCCAGCAGAGTGGCGTAAGGTTTGGCGCTGTAACACCTGTCGGACGCGTAACATGCTGCCTAAAGGGGTGACTAAACACCTGTTACATCAATAAAAGCTATATTTATCAATGCTATGCGTGGTTCTGTAACGTGTGTAACACCCGTAACGTCACTTTGGGGCTGTCATGAGGAGACAGCTTCGTTGCTAGACGAATACGGTGGCTATACGGTGGATGTGATTTCCTTGTGAAAGGTGCTGAGCTGCCCTTTTTGATAAGTCGTGCCGTGTTTAACGACAAACTCATGCATGGCTGTGGAAAGAGGGTGCTCGATTGTGAAGTCTCCATATTGCTCAAGAAACGAGTTCCATCTGCTTTGGAGAACTCCCTTCCTACGATACTGGGGTGCTATCCAAATCCAACCTAGACGCCATCGACCTTCCTTTTCGGGAAAGAAGGCACATGCGCCAGCAATCACTCCCTGTAGTTCGGGGTCATTGGCCGCAAAGATGTGTCCATGACAACCCCCGCTTGCAGCCCGATTTGCGCCGCCATCCCATTGCAGAAAGTCATAGCGGAAATCTCGTCGGAATTGAATGGCTCTCCTGCGTACCTCCTCGTGCATCCATAGTGGAGCAGTTGAATCGACCTTCTCCGGACACGAGTGAGCAGTTAGGCGCTTTGCGAAGCGAAGACTTGGAGTGGGGTCAATCAAATGCCTGACACGGGTGTGCTCTTGGCGGTGAGCCCTTGCGGAGCTGGGGCTATTGGTAAGGTATGCAGCACCGCAATAGTTGCAGGTCTTGTCGATCTGCTTTACAGCCCGGTATTGCGGGCCGCGTACCTCCAGCTGCAGCGGCTCGCCGTTTGTACGCGTCATGACAAATCTGTAGCCGTTATTATCTTTGAAGGTCTCTTCGGTCCGACTGCCGTATCGATCTTCATGATCAGACCGAAGGATGTAAATTTGGCGTTGCCGTTTTTTTTCGTAGTAGAAGATTTCCATCTCGGTGTCTGTAAGCAGGTCTCTGCCGGTGAAGCCTTTCAGGAACCGCTTTACCAATACATGAGGCCGCACGCGCAGCCCTAAACCTTGCAGATGAATCAGCAATCCCACTGCATCGCTGGCCGTGAAGCCCGCCGAGCCGAGAGCCTCGTCATCAGGTCTACTGGGTTTCCAATAGATGGTCTGACTGGGGATGTCGAAATAGGAAGCCAGGTCCTCAATCAGCCGGTTTAGGCGAGAGTGGCCTCGATGTTCTGTTCGCTCGATTAGCTCCTCCAGGGAGGCGGAGCGAATTGCTCGAGACTTCAGTAATTCCTCTTCTTCCGGGAATAAGTATCGAGGGTCTGGCGGAGCGAGACGTTGTTCCTTGATCAGCTCGAAAAGTGTTTCAAGCGTTTTACAGCTAATCCGTTTACGCATCTACATCCACTCAATCGGTATGCATAGCATGGCGACCCATTATCGATTATCTCAGTCGAAAAAACTGCTGGGGACCCTGGGGACTTTTACGCTATACGGGGTCGGAAACCCGCGTGACTGAGTTAGTGGGAGGTTTCCAAAGTTACTGAAATTTCAGTCATTGAAATTGAAAGAATTCATTTGAAAAAAGGTCATCGTTACCGCATCGGTAATGATGACCCCTTGTGTTGCTGATTACGCACACGCCGAGCTGTCAACCGAGTCAACCTGTCAACCAATGTAGAAAAATCAGCCACTACCAAGATTGCGCGGGTTCTATGCCCCGTGTCATTCATAAAGGCTCAGGGTCCCCGGCGACCTCCCAAGATCTTGTGCAATTGCACTGGTGAACGGTGTGTTCACCCGGTTCACCTGTTCACTAAGCTGGCCAGCTGTCCGCTAATAAAGTCCGGCGGGTTTCCGACCCCGTATGTGTCTCAAAGCCACAGGGGCCCCGGCACCTGCTGAGTCTCATCGCTGGTGGAACGCGTTGCTAACGGGGAGCGGGGACGGATACCTTTCAAATGTGGTGCTACAAGTGTTACAGGTGTTACGACATAGATTAAGTAGTTGTTTTTAAAGGATAAAACGATGTAACACCTGCTGGCGGTTTACCTTGTGTCTGGTGTAACACTGCGGAACGGTGTTACAGGATTTTAAGATCCCCTGTTGGACAAAACCTGCACGTGCAGGGGGCCAGGCTCAGACCATTCCTACAGACTTGCCCCCGCCTGGTACGGTAGTCTTTCGAAAACTATTGAACGCTTTGACCTCTTAATCGAGGTTTTTGATTGCACGACAAGGACGACGAATGACTCCCTCCGCTCGATTGGGTGACAAGCATGTCTGCCCATTGCCCGGCCATGGCACCACCCCGATTGCCTCCGCCAGTGGCGACGTAAATATCAACTTTATGGGCTCCGCACGTGTCGGCGATACATGTGGTTGTGGTGCCGTAATCACCACAGGGTTTCCATCGATTCAGGTTAATGGCCGTCCTATGGCGCACCTGGGCAGTCCTACCAGCCATGGCGGAACCGTCATCACCGGGTCAGGTGATGTGGGTGGCGGGTTTGTGATGGGCGATGCTGGTGGTGCAACCATCATCAATTTCATGGCACTGGGAGCGTTCCGCCCAGATGGCACTGTGGACGATCAAAAGATGGCGACCTTGCTCGCTGATCCAAATTTGAAAGAGAAGGCTGTGGCGGCGAATGCTTTGGTAGATCCGCAAGCCAGCGCCGAAAAAACCGAACTCAAGACAGAGCCAGAAGCACCCACTGCGTGCAAAGACCCTGACATGATGGGGCAACTGGCCGAGTACATCGCCGATGAGATGAACCGGAATATCAAAGACCCAGCAGTCTTGGAAATGAAAGAACTAAATAGCTTCGATCCTGAGGCGGAAACCAAGAAATTCATGGAACTCCCGCTTTACCTGCGCTTAGGGCAAGACCCGCAGTTCTACAATATGGCACTGGGAAAAAAGGCGAAGGCTTTCGCCATCTGGACAAAAAAGGTGGGTCAGGGCCAGGATTGGGATCACAAGCCCAAATTGGCCAAACTGTTTGGTGCGCCTTGGCACAAGCAAGGGGCGCATGACTTCTACTACGACATCTGGTCGAACATTCACTACGGGTACGTCGGCTTAGCCGGTGGACTCTCTGACAGCGTGCAATTGGATGGTGCTGGAATTGAGCAAATAGGCTCAGACAGTTGGCGCTTCCTCCAAGACCCTAAGAGGTTTGATGGCCCACGCAGGACGGAAGGTGTTGATGGGATGAGAGCATGGGACGATGCTCCTGACAGGGTGTCGATCATGCTCGGAATGGAGCTCTACAAGGAGTATCCGAACGGCGGCGTAACCGCGAAAATCATCATGGACAAGGTGTTGGCAGTGCCAATTGCTGACTGGGGTACAGGTGTTCAAAAACATGTCTGCAAGTGAAAAACGACCCAGGCATATTGGGCGGTGGATAGGGCTGCTTCTTATCGGTGCGGTGGCTTGCTGGTACATAGCTATACCGCGAGTTGTCGTTTACTACGCAAAAGACGGCACTAAGAAAATCAGTTACGTCCTGAACACGCAGCACACCATCGTTCGCGGTGAACTGCTGCCTGGAAATACAACGGGCGACGTAGGGCATATTTTTCCGGACGATGAGTTTTTTATGCGTCTGGACTGGTGGAATGCGAAGGGCTTGAACCGTTGCGTGAGCATTACGCCTCAATGGCCGACAACGGAGATTCATATTGACCGTAACGGCGAGATTGACTCCAGTGAAGGTAGTGGCACTGATAGAGATCGATTGAAAGTTTGCAAATAGGTTTTGTGGTCGCTGGGGGGGACTGCTTTTGCCGTTTTCTGTTCGTCGCGATAGGCGGATAACGGCCATGAGTGGACCCTCTCAAGCGCCCGCTTTTCGGCCAAAGCGGACGTGTTAACGCTACTGGCGTAGCGCGGCGCACTGAGCTGCGGTAGCATCGAGCCATCAACGCATATTGTCATGGAGATTGAGCATGAGTTTCTCGATAGTAGACAACCCGCAATTGGCAATAGCGATAGCAATCGGGATTTGTCTGGCTGTGGTAATAACAGTGAAATTGGTCTGGAAAAGCAAAACATCGGTCAAGGCTGATCGAGGTGGTGTGGCAGTTAACGGGCCTAACAAAGGAACTATCAAGAGCTCATACCGTAAAGGCAAATAAATGCGGAGCTTGTTGGAGTACGTCGGGCTTATAAAACCGCGAAGCGAAACGACCGTCACAGCGAGCAAAGGCGGAGTTGCTGTGAATGGTGACAATTACGGCACTATCATTTCCAACGATAGAGACGAAATCAAAAGCGCTTTAACAGAGGTGATGACCCGCCAAGCCGAAATGCGAAGCCTTGGCGTAGAAGGCGAATTGCAGAGCGAGATAGGTCGACAGATCGATCATTATAGAGATCTGATGAACTCCGGGCGTGTAAATGAGGCTTGTAATCTTTATAAGGAATTGCTGACTCACCAAGCAAAAAATCTTCAGCCTATTTCAATTTTTCGAATCAAAGCAAATATCGGCATATGCAATCATTTGCTTGGTAAGCCAGAGGAAGCTGCACAATTATTATTGGAGGCGTGTACTTACGCACCGGATGATCAACGTGCAGTGGCTTTCAAGGCGTTCGCTTTTATTTTGCAAAATAAAACCGATGAAGCTATTCGCTACGGTCTTAAAGAGCTTGAGCGTCACCCTGACAATGAAACTCTGGCAGAGTTTGTGTTGCAGGCCGGCAGGATTCATTACCAGTTCGCTGATCAATTTGAAGATCCATACGAGTGTTTTTCTGATCAGTTGAAACAATCTAAATCGGTACGTCTTGCGCATATCCATCTCCTTGCTTCGCAAAATTGTGAAACGTGGAGAGACTTGGCTGATGAATATCTGAGTGAAGAGCCGGATGATCTGCTTGCAAAGACTTTGGTCGCTCTAGGTATAGTCCAATCATACGTTGACGAACGGCAGAGCAAAAATGGCTTTAAGTTTACGGCCGCTGATCTTGATAAGTTAAAGATCGCTGCTGGCCATTTCGACGATTACTGGTCAGATTTTAAACGTAGTGATAGGTTGGCGAATGGCTGGGATCTGCAAACAATTCAAGGGTTGATTGTAGCTTACAAGCTTAGTGCTAACTATGAAAAATTACGGGAGCTTTGCGCATATGCCCTGTCGAAGTTCTCCGAAGATCAAGGATTAATAGATACGATAGCCAGATGTTTACTGGATCTGGATGAGCCAGAGCTTTGTAGGGAAGCGATTGGTAAGTTGAGTAACCCTGAGGACGCTAGAAAACTACGATTTCTGATCTTGATTGCCCAAAAAGATTGGGATGCGCTTTCGAGCTTTAAAGACTATCAGCTAGCCAAGTTTGACGGTGACTTCCTTTGCCAGGCAAAAATTGCTTGCTTCATTGCCAGAGCCCGAAAAGGCGACTCTAACGGTAAGCGCGAGCTGGAAAATCTGCTTTCCACATCTTTACTTGATAGTCGATCGCGCTTAATACTGTTTGAGTTTGCATGCGCTTCTGGCATCAAAGTAATCGCGGAAATCGCTTATGTTTATGGGGCAAAATTCGTTGATGATAAAACAGACGTAATTGAGTTCTTTCATTACATGAAGCTTGCACGCTCGCTAATGATGTGGAAAGAAATCATTTCTCACCTTTGCGTTTGTCCTGATGTGGCTGATAACTATGAGCTAAAGCACATACTTGCACTTGCTTTTTTAAATGAGCATCCGTTGAGGGCAGAAGCTGTTCGCTTCTATGAAGAGCTGACATTGATACCCAGAGGATTCGAATTATTACTGGGTATATTTTACTTCAAAAGAAATGTTTTCGGGGAGGCTCGACGATTTATAGGGGAGTATTATAGTTCGGGCGGAACTGATCTTTATGGTTTTCTCGCGTTGATAGATATGGCAAAAAATGAGAGAGACACCGTAGCTCTGTCGGAGCTTTTTTCGAAATACGATATCGATCAGTTTGATGGGCCTCCAGAGCAGTGGATGCACGTTGCTAGGGCGCTAGTTATGATCGGTAACTCAAAGAAAGGATTAGAGCTTGCGCACCGTTTGTACGCCGGAAATCCAAAGGTATCAACGATTGCGCTGGGCTATTTTCACGTTTTTCTTAATGCCAACAAAGACGCCTTGTTGGATGATTGTCTCGCCGTAGGTGGTGGATGTCATATTAAACTGGTCTGCTCAGATAACACGGTTATTGAGCGGGATGTTTCTGAGGCTATAGAGGATGATCTTTCTCTCAACCCGGAAGGTGTTGATCCCTACGTCAAAAAGGTATTTGGGGAGAAAGCCGGATTTGAGTACGAACAGGAAAAATTGCAGGGCGTTGTAAGTTGGAAACTTGTAGAGGTTAAGCATAAATATCTCGATGCGTTCCATACCGTGTGCTCCACGTATGAGAGTGAGTTTCCTGATGCTGGTGGATTATGGTCCATCAAGGTTGAGGATGGAAACGTACAGTCCCTGCTTGAGTTTACAAAACGCCAGGCAGAAAGAGATGAGGGTTTTATATCAACTGTTGCCGAGAAAAATATACCTCTCGGCATTGCGGCTGGAATGTGGAAAAAGAATGTATTCCAGGTGTCAGATTTGATGAGGATAAGTCAGGGGAGCATTAATACCTGTCTGGGTACCGTGGAGGAGCGGGATCATGCGATTCAGCTAATTCAAGAATATAAAGGCAAGGCTATTGTCTTGGACACGTACTCCGCTTGGGTCGCTGCGGAGCTGAATTTGTTAGAGTTGTTAGTAGACTATTTCGAGACTGTGATGGTTGCTCAGTCTTCGATAGAATCTGTTCGTGAGGTTGTAAGAGAGGCAGAAGAGCGCGAAGGATCTCTATTCAGTATAGGATGGAGGCGCGGAATTTTCATAAGGAGTGAATATACCAAGACTGAACTCGCTGCAGAGATTAGAAGGCTATCAGCTTGCGCTGATGCAATAGCCACCCAATGCACCGTTGTTCACTTTGATTTCCCAAGTGGTCTGGATGAGCTTACTGAGCTACTGCTAGAAATCAGCCCCGAAGCAGTTGAGCCGTATTTCTTAGCAAAGCAACATAACGCACTTCTTATGTCGGATGACGGTTTTTCGAGAGACTTCGCAAAGAACGCTTATGGATTATCTGCGAGCGCATGGCTGCAATCATTTATCAATGAAGCTATGAAAGATGGAATGATTTCACCCTCTGCGTATGTCGAAGCAATTCTTGGTTTATGTCGATTTAGGCATACCTCCGTTTCCATAAGTACATATGTTATTGAATCAGTATTTGAGCAGGATTTAACTGTAGAGCTACTTGATTTTAGAGCGGTTTGCGAATACGTAGGCGGATCTTCCGCCGAAGAAAAAAGTCACTTTGATTTGGTCTTGCGTTTTGTGATTAAGCATTGGTTGCTTGAGTATAATTCAGCTAATGATCCGGTAGTTCAAAAATTTTTACTAAAAAGTCATGGGGATGCCTACCCTTCAGTGAAAGTAAAGAAGGCAACAGGGATATTGCTGGAGCGGGTGCGATTGATGCCTGATGGAGTAAGGCTACTCAATGAGTTGGCAAGCTTCCCAATATTGCGTTTGAGGGGCTTTATTATTGATTGGTGGGGCGGGCACTTCTATAATTAGCTCGTTGCTAAGCGTGGGGGCAAGTGCACACTTAGCGCCCTATGATGACGAATGGGTTCGAATCTCTAGTCAGTATTTTTGAAACACTGCAATGGGTCGATAGCTGCCGTTTGCGAACGACAGCAATCGACCAGAAGCGTCATCGACGCCACAGTAAATAAGAAGCCGACGAAACTCAGATAGCGTACGCAATCGTTTGGCTATACGAATATTATGACCTGAAGTAAATAAGGGTGTGCATGCCAAGCAAGCAATTTGAAAATTTAATGACGTTGGAAATTGAAAGAATTGATGCTCTTTTCAATGACCCATCTAGTAATAAAAGAGGCAACGTAGAATATCCGGAAATAGAGTTTCCAGGTCTTGCGATTGTTGTATCTCGCACCGTCGCATTAAGACGCGAAATTCTTGCTTGGCTGATTGCTCGGACGGTCATGTGCAACAGTTCCCTCAGTCAGTATCCAAAAGGAAAGTCTACTCTGGTGGTGGCCAATCACAATCCAGCTGTGCTACTGAGGCAACTGGTGGCGTTGGTTGGGAAAATAGATTTCAGCACTGTAGATCAAGTAGTGTTCGAGGACGATGATTGGCCAAGATTGACGAGTGCCGTGAATCTCCTAGATGGGCACGAAGGAGCGGCGGAGGAGGCCATCGACGGCGAGCCACCGTTCTTTCCTGATCCTGAAGCCAGGCTGAAATGGCGGAACGGATCGATTGGTCTGGGTGAACTGCTGGAACTGGTCAATGCACAGGGCGCCGGCTCTAGCATCGTGGTGGAGAATTATCACCTGATCGCTGACGCAAAAAATCATGCTGAAGCTCTGCGAGACCTGAGAAATAATGCAGCTGAAGCGGGCGTCTACCTTTACATTGGCGGCGGTATGACCCATTGGCATGAAGTTCGGGAGAGGCGTACTGTATACCTGTCTGATCTAGCCGAGTCTCTTTCTGAAGCGGTTAATGTCGCTGACCTCATTACGATTGCTTACCCTGATTTTAGCGGTAACCAGATATGTGTGTTTGACCCTAGGTATAGCGCGCCATATAAGGAGCTTCTCTCGCTACCTAGCGTGTGGGGCTAAGAGCTGCACCCAAGACGCACCCTTGCATTGTGGGCTTCTTAGTGCGGTTAAGGGCCGCGTATATGAGATTCGTAAGGCGGCTGTGGGTAGACGACGAAATTGCTCTCCTTCAGTCAAGTAGTCACTAAAAAGGGCCCGACTAGGCCCTTTTTCAGGTGAAGCTGTCTTACTTCTTCTGCCATCCCTCGACGATGTCCGCTCCGTGCTGTGCTTTCCACTCTTTCAAAGCTTTGTGGTTCCCACCTTTGGTTTCGATTACTTCGCCAGTATTTGGGTTTTTGTAGACCTTAAGTTCGCGTGGTTTGCGTGTGCTTGTGGCCGGGGTCGCAGATTGGCGCCGTGCAGAGGTTTGCGGATCGAGCAGGTTGATAATGTGCTTGAGACTGAACCCATAGTGCTCAAGGAGCTTACGCAGCTTCGTTTCGAACTCAATTTCTTTCTTCAGCCCATCATCGCCTTTCAGTGCTTCGAGTGCCTGGAGCTGCTCGGCGAGGTGTTTTTCTAGCTGACGGTATTCCGCGAGTTTGGACATGTTTTTTTCCCTTGAACAGTGAGGTCATACGCGCATATTTGGATGTTAGTGCGAGTTACAAGTTCAGCACTATTTCCGTCGATTCAGTTGGCTATCTATGTGCGCCATTTCAGATTTGATCGCGTTGATGGTCAACATTTGTATTTGACTGGCTTTACCCGCTCGTGCGTCGATGGTTTTCAACAATGCATTGAGATGGGCTTTCCGAGTTTTGAGCGTGTCAGACCAGCTCGCGCTGTTCTGTATTGGTTTGTTCATTACGTTCATCCCTGCGTTGTTCTGGATTATTCATATCTTCGGGCTGCTGCGGTACCGGCAGGCTGTCGAGCTGGATTAAGTCCCGCGCGCCGTATTGGCGTGAGCGACCTGACAGCTCTTCCCACGTCCACTTCCCAAAGTTTTCACCTTGTTCAGGAACGGCAAGCTTCATCAGCCCGATCTGGTCTCGGCCAAGCAAGTTGTAACTCGCCCATAGCTTTCCGCCCGCCTCGAACAACGCCTTAGCGGCCTCATTCCATTTTTCTTCGAGTACCGTGTGCGAAAGCAACAGAGCTGTGCGCTCAATGTCTTTATGCTTTACCTGTGCTTCTGCGATGTATTTATCTACGGTGAGCAACTCCTGCTCCAGCGCGGCCATGATCAGGGTTTGCCGACGGTTATGTTCAGTGGCGGTTGTCAGGTTCTTCGCGGCCTTTTGTGCGTCGGCATTGGCAGTCTTCTCGCCTTCGGTGTCACCCCAAGCAACAGCCTGCGCGTACGCAGTGGCAGCGTCCGTTTCGGCCTGACGGGCTTTGGTCATATCCTCTACCGCCTGTTGTTGGATCTGTTCCAGGCGGGTACTCAGGCTGTGGCGCTTTTCGTTTAGCTCCTGCTCATCAGCCTTCCAGTTATCCATGGCCTCGATGTAACCCGTCATCAGGAAATCGCAATTGGCGAGGTTTTCTCGGCGATTGATTCGCCGGTCCAACAGATCGGCATTGAGATTGCGCGAGTCGAATTTGCCTTTCAATTCGTTGTACTTGTTCCGCAGTTCGCGCTCGCGATCCGGTTCGATAGCGTCGCCGCTTTCCAGCACCGTTTCGAGTGGCAGCATATCGGCATGCAGCGTTTCAGCCTCGCTGCGCAATTGGTCGCGTTGGTCTTTCAGGTCTTGAAGCTCGTTCATCTGTTTATTCTCTGTGCGATTCGATTGTGGGTTGGTTGAGTGGCTGGCGAGGCCGGGGAAAAGCCGGCGCTACCTCAATCAGCAGAGATGCCCTCAGGCGGCCCGAGCCTCGCTCTCATCCATTCCGAGAATCGTTTTAACGATGTAGCAACGTTGCGGGCCTAGGCCGGGTAATCGAACCAAGCTATATGCCTTGCCATCGCTCCCAGGCTCTAGAGCGCCGCGCTGTAGCAGCTCCTTGTTCACTGCATTGATGTTCATGCCCCGGAAGATCTCCGAGCGCCATGCTTCGGGCAGCACGTAATAGGTGTTGGTGGTGTGCAAGGAGTCGCCCAAGCCGTGCTCCAGCGTCTTGCGAAAGCCGAGTCGGTCGATGGTGCGCGGGCCGTGTTCATCGATCTTTGCCGCCGCCGATTCCCAGCGGGTGAACCGACTTTCGCCAAAGCGCTCAATGACTTGGCGCAGCCGCGCCAATATCGCATCACCCTCGAAGTTCCCGGCGCCGCCACGCTCATTCATCCATGCATTCAGGCACACGCGAGCGGCGGTAGTGGCAGTCCCATCCGGCCAGCCGGTGATACCCATCGCGGTGGCCAGCTCACCCGCTGCGGCCGCGAGGCCGAAGCGAGCGGCTGCACGGTGTGCCTGTCCGCTGGCCGAGGCCGGTAGCGACTGGGCGATAAACCCTTCCAGCGTGCGGCGCAGGATGGCGGACCAACCGTGGCGCTTGCCCGGTTCGCACAGCGCCGTGAGAAAGGCGGTAAGCGGTGTGCCGTAATACTTCGCTACCCGAGCCTTGAGCGCGTCGGCGAGTGCCGCCGCATCTTCAAAGCCGTTGAGCGTGTCGAACATGCCGAGGCCTTTGCTCGCATCGGCCGGGACCGCGAGCATGCGCACTTCCATGCCCGCTTTTAGTTCTTTGTTGGCCTCGGCCATGTGCTGGGCCAGCGTCTTCTCGCCGGTGGAGAGAAACAGCAAACGCCACTCTTGCACCTGTCGGCCTGCTTGGCCTCGGTCATTGGCGCGGGCCTTGCCGGTGCCGTTGCCGAGCATGTACACCGTCTCGCCGATGATGCGCGGATCGCACATGCCGATTTCATCTAGTACCAAAAGACCGTCGGAGTGCGCGGCGGCGATGGATTCCAACGCGTTGTCGGTGGAGCGCCACGAACGCACCAGACGTGGCCCACCGTAGATCGAGGCGGCGACTTGTAGATGCGTGGTTTTGCCGCCCGAGCTGTCACCGTACAAGTGAAAGCCACCCGATTCATGGCCAAGCATGTGTAGCAGTGGTCCCGCAAAAGCCACGCCGACGACAAACGCCAAGCGATGGTTGCCGACGCACAGCTCGCCGATCTGCTCCTGCCACTGCTCAAGCGTGCCCGCTTCGCTGATCGGAGGAAGTTGAGAACCGGCCTCGTAGAAATGCAGGTGTTCGCTGTGCGTGCCGACCTGTTGCTCGGGCAGCAGAAAGGCGCTGTCGTGCCAACCCAAGCGGGTAACAAGTCGTGCCCGTTGCGCGCTGTCGAAGCCGCCGAGGTAACTTTGCAGGTCGTTGCGTGCATTGCGTCCGGACCGACTACCGGCCAGACGCAGCCCCATGTCCACCAATGGGCCAAGTACGTCCTTGCCGAAGTCGCCGGTCATAGTGCGCGCCGGGATGTTCCAGCGTTTTTTGGCGCCGTCGGGATCGTCGAACTCGACCAGCAAGCCCCAGTTCTGGCCTTTATCGTCGCGAGTGCGGGCAAGGATTTCCAGAGGCGAACACACTGGCCGCGCTTCGCCGTCGTCGCCCGCATAAAAAACACCTTCGGACGTGAGGCGAAAACCACCGAGCATCAGGTCATTTTTTGGCTTCGAGGGGCGCTTGGCTGCTGCTTTTGCCTTCGGTTCCGGATCAGCCTTGGCCTGCTCAGGCTCCGACTTTTCCACAACCAAACCGAACAGTTCACCGCTGCTTTCCAGCTTGGTGAAGTGGGGCGCTGTCCAGCCTTTCGCAAGCGCATCGGCTGCATCGTCGCCGTCGTCCCATTGACCTCCTTTGGCGAAGTCAGCGGCGCCGTTCTTCAGTGTGGGCTTGCGCTTGAACACCTCCAGCGCGATGACTCGCACCGACGCGGCGCCGATCTCTCGCAGCTTGTCGGCTACGGTTTCCATGCAGGCTGTGCCGCTGACGTCATTGTCTGGCCACAACAACACGTCACGACCCTTGAGCGGTGTCAGGTCGGCTTTGTGCCAGGAGTTGGAACCATTAGGCCAGCAGGTGGCCACGAGGCCCGGCATCAGTTCTGCGGCGGCATCGGCAGCTTTCTCGCCTTCGCAGAGAACAACCGGTGCGTCAGCGCGTTGGACCAATTCATTCAGGCGCAGCAGTGGACGCGGATCGGGTAGACCCTGCCAGCGCCATTGCGTTGTTTGGCCATCGGTGCACTGACACCATGTCAGGGGCGCAAAGACCTTCTTCGGTTTGCCCTCCTCGTCAGGGGCGAGGTCGAAGCGGTAGAGCGCCATTAGCGGCTGGCCCTGAGCATCACGGTAGATCCACACCTTGGACGGCACGCCGTGCTGCCGATGCTTGGCCGGGCACTTGTTCATGGCCTCGGCCGGGATCGGCTGAATGGCACTCCACTCAGGCGCTTTTGCCTTGGCAGGCGCTGGCTTCGCGTTTGCGGCGCCGGGCGATACGTTAAGCAGGTCTGCCAGTTTATTGCAGGCTTCGACGTCGGTGCCACCGTCTAGATAGCGCACCAGATCGATCAGATCGCC
Source organism: Pseudomonas sp. 5Vm1k (assembly GCF_056161485.1). Lineage (NCBI taxonomy): Bacteria > Pseudomonadati > Pseudomonadota > Gammaproteobacteria > Pseudomonadales > Pseudomonadaceae > Pseudomonas > Pseudomonas sp. 5Vm1k. The sequence continues at coordinate 12,014 of NZ_JBSPCZ010000006.1, read as the reverse complement.
GCCCTTGTCACCGGTGGCGAAGTCGGCCCACGTGCCCTTGCTCAGATTGACTTTGAGCGAACCGGCGCGCTTATCGCTGCGGGTCGGGTTGGGAGCGGTGTATTCCTTGCCGCCGTCGACGCGCTTGCCGTTGGGCAGCCAGTGCGACAGGACACGATCAATGTCTTTCAGTGCGGCGGCTTTCACGTCGGCGAAGCTTGGGCGTTTTGTGTTGCTGTTCGGGCGCTGGCTCATGTGTCAGCCCTCGGCAGAAACAGTGCGTCGTTGATGTCATCAATCAACGCTTTGGCCATCTCGCCAAGGTACAGAGCAGGCCAGCTGAAACGCTCACCGCTGTCGCTCATGGCGGCGTCGAAGTTGAGTTGGTTGGCGTGATGCTGCAGGAGGGAAACCATCTCCAGTGCATCCTCGACTGGTACTCCGGCATTGACCCGGAACAACTTCAAGTCGGTGGCGTTCACGCGAGTAAAGGTGGCGTGCCCCAGCGTGGTGGAAGTGGTCATAGCGCACCGCCTTTCTGCACGGCCGGAACGGAGGTGTTGTCACCGTACAAGGTGAGGGTTTTGATCAGGCCGAGAGTGCCGCGCACGTCCCAGAGGACGGCGGCGATGACATGATTGGCGAGGCGCGAAGATTCGCTTTCGAAGTGATCCTCCAGCAGCGTTAGCACCGAGTCGGCGCGATCAATGGCGCAGGTGATGGCGTCGATGGGTACACCGGCTTCTGCTCTTGGATTAACGCAGAGCAGGTCTTCAGGTAGGGCAAAACTCAGAGCGTTGTTCATTGGCCATACCCTGCGGTTCTGAAATCCTCACCTTCACTGTAATGAGTGCTGTAGCAGGTGCACTCAGGGGAGTGCCTATCAAACTTGGCGTGAGGGGGGCATAGCACTTCTACTCGGCAGACTCCGTAGGAGCGGAATGACTCAAGTGCTATCACAGATGTAGCGATAGACAAGCAGCGGCTACCAAGGATGCAGCCGGTGTGGTCTAGCAAGTAGATGATGATATGCTTAGTCGGTTGCATGGCGGTCTGCTCAGATTTGCTTTGTGGCAGTCGAGTCAGTGGTGCAAACACTGACTCGACACTTTCTAGCTTCAGATCCCCCTCGCTTAAAATTTCTTCTTGTGCCTTTGGTGATGTGTCTTTGCTCATCGGGCACCTTCCTTTGCTGCGCGCTCGATCCAGCTCTTGAGTTCGGTCATCAGAATTAGGCGTCGCTTCCCGAGCTTGAATGCCTTCAGCTCACCCAGTGCAATGACTTCGTAAATCCCGGATCGAGTGTGGCCGACCAAGCGGGCAGCCTCTTCAACGCTTACCGAGAGTGGAGGGCAGCTTGCTATTTGCGACATGGTTTTCTCCTGAGGGCGATGATCTGTATTTATCCACGGCAGAAGGTTATGACTACAAAAGATTTTTGTAAAGCAAAATGCTTTACGGTTGCGTCCGGTTGTTGCCGATTGCGTTTTGCATTACGCTGAAGGTCTACAGGAGATTAAGACATGGCAAAGCTCAACACGAAGCAATCGAAGCTCACCCCGGTTTCATTCAGGCTTGATCCAAAGGTTAAATTCGCTGCTGAAATTCTGGCGCGCTATCAACGGCGATCTCTCGCCAGCACGGTGGAGTGGGCTTTGCTGAGATCCCTAGAAGGTAGTGTTCAAGTCGGTGTCGAGGAGGGGGCTGCTGTAACACTTAACGAGCTAGTCAATATTTCTTGGAGTGAAGATGATTTCATACGAGCTGTGAATATCGCTTTTTTAGTTCCTCATATGGCCACGCATGAGGAGTCTTGTATCAAGGCAGTCATTCTTGCATCGAAGCCACTTTGTTTCACTGATAGCACTAGGCGCGTTTATCATGGTGTCGATAAAGTCAATTTTGATGCTTTATTGCTAATGCGGGAGTTGGTAAAAGAGCGTGCGAACATGCTTTCGGTTTCAGGAGAGCTCAAACCAATAACTGAAAGGGAGTGGGCAAAAGTTTTCGTGGAGTCGGGTTCTGTCAGCGCCACTTTAGAAGAGTCTGAATCTACAGGGGAAAGTCTAGAACAGAAATTAGAAAACCTTTCGCTAAAAATCTTAGAGCGCGACCAGTATCTGATCAGTCTCCAAGCAGAGTGCAGAGGCTTGAGATCGAGGTGTGAATCGCTTGAAACTGAGAGCACGTGGAATCGAGTAAAACTAAATTAATTCGACTGCTGCGGCCTTTGTAGCCGGTGCTAGGTGAGCGTAGCGAAGTGTCATCTTGATATCCGCATGACCCAGCAGGTCCCGTACAGTGTTGAGCGGTACGCCAGCCATGACTAATCGTGAGGCAAAGTCGTGGCGCATATCATGCCATCGGAATCGCTCAATGCTTGATCGCTCAAGTAGTTTAGACCAAGCACTCTTTACGTCTTCCAGGCGCTCACCTGTCTGACTAGGAAATACATATTGAGAGTCATTAGAGTTTTTTTTCCAGTCGGTAAGTGTTTTCAAGGTTTCTCTGTTCATCGGTACGTGACGTGTATCATTAGTTTTGGTCGTCTCGCCACTTACGGTTATCGTTTTGGTGTCAAAATTTACAGCTGACCATTTGAGGTTAAATATCTCCCCGCGTCGCATACCGGTATTAAGTGATACAAGAACTAGCGGTTTCAAATGGTCAGTGAATGGTGATGTTGCTAGGCTTGGCATTAATTCTTTGTTTCTTTCAGATCGCCATCTATTTGCGCTTTCACGTTCTGCACGCATTTCGTCCTGTCTAATATCTAAAGCTGCGCGCAAGCGTTTTGTCTCATCGGCACTCAGGTATCGAACCTGTCCCAGTGTATCGACCTTGAGTTGTTTTACTCTGGCGAGCGGGTTGGCACTGATGTACTCCCATTCGACGGCTCGACTAAATACACCACTCATTGACCCCATTTTTCGATTCACCGTCGATGCCTTGTTGCCAGCCTGCATCCAAGAGGTGCGAATTTGTTCCAGGTCGCGCCCGGTGATCGCATCAAGTCGCTGAGCCATGATCTCGTCAAAGTTGTTATCGAGTGTATGGCGGGTTTTTTCGTGGCCTTTGTGGTGTATTACAAACCACGGCATATAGGTGTTGTCGATAAACTCGCGTAAAGAGGGTAGGGCGGCGCCTTTGCGACCTTGCACGATGGCTAGTGGTTCTCCGTGTGCACGCGCGTCTGAAAGGTACTGTGCGGCTTCAGCGCGTGCTTGTTCGAGTGTTAGCACGCCAACTCGACCGAGAGTTGCGTTCTTGTTACGACCCCAAGTGACCATAAACGACTTATGGCCACTGGGAAGCACACGAATAAAGAGACCTGGCTGCGCAGTGTCGTGTACGCGGTATGTCTTAGGTTCAGCAGATAGGCTGTTGATTAGCTTCTGCGTGATTTTACTTTTCAAGTGGTGCGACTCCATGACAGCAGGGTGACAGCAAAAATGACTATACGGACCTGTTTTAATGGACGCAACCGGACGGACTGCACAGTAAACAAGGGTTTAGGTCCATGTGCGCGGGACTTGCGATGTCCCTCCTAAGGGGAAGGTTGGCAGTTCGAACCTGCCCTGGGACACCATATAATTCAATGCCTCCAGAAATTTTAAGCCCTTCTGCTAAATCCTTATGGGTGCAGGGTGGGTGCAGCAGAGATTCTTTTTTTCTTTCGGCCATGGTTGGGCCTGGGGTGTACAAATGCCAACGAGTTCTGACGAGTTACCCCCTATCAATCTTTTCATCTCGTATTCGCACGACAATGTTGCGCACAAAGCTTGGGTTGAAACCCTTGCAACGCGACTAACTCAAGATGGTATCCACGTCATTCTTGACCAATGGGATCTTCCCTTCGGTGGCGATCTTCCCCGCTTTATGCACACGATGGCATCCGCGGATAAGGTCATTGCGGTTTGCACTCCGTCTTACGTCCAGAAGGCAAGCTCGGGCAAGGGTGGTGTGGGATACGAGAGCATGATCCTCACCGCCCAAATGATGAAGGATGTGAGCATCGAAAGGATTGTCCCTCTAGTCCGGGCAACATCGGAGGAGTTCGATACCGTCCCTGTGTTTCTGAGTTCCAAGCTCTACGTGGACTTTAGGGATGACGGGGACTTCGATAATAGGTATGGAGAGCTTCTGCGCGATATCTATGGTCAGCGAACGAAGCTGCGTCCAGCGCGCGGGAGAAACCCATTCCAAAACGAGACGGTTCCCGTAGCTACTTTGGGGGCGCCAGTACCAGAGGGAAAAGACCTTGTTGTACGCCCCTCTGTTGTAGCTGTAAACGCGGGGCTTTCCAAGGTGCTTTCTGGCTTGACTGGGTATGCTTCGGCTTCTATGTCTGGCGAGGTAGCATTCGACTACTCGGACAATGATGGACAGTTTCTATGCGGTGCTGGCGAAAAGGCGTTTCTTACTCGATGGGGTAGGGCTGGAAATACTTCCATCTATGTGTATCAAAATCCTCCGAGTGTTGTCTCCATAGCTTTGGCTGGTGGTGTCCATGACTTCAATGAGCTAAGAGATGTGGAGGGCCTTAACTACAGCTCAAGATACAGAAGCCCGATGCTCGGTGAGATTGTCATCATGCGGAATGAAGCGGGTTACTACCTCGCAGCAAAGATTGAGCAGGTGCAGAGCCGTGGGCATGGTAAGCCGGCAGATGAGCTTGTTTTCTCTTATGTAATTTCCTCTCACCCGACTCCAGCGTTTTCATGGCTCTCTTGAATCTGGTATATCCCTGATCCTCAATACAGTGGTAGTCGAGCAATTGGCGCGCCGGGCTGTTTCTCGAATTCCGAGACCTGCTCCCAGCAGCTCGGCCACGCGCTTGTGCAGATCGGTGTTGATCGGCCAGCCCTGGTACTTTCCGACAGCCTTGGCCTGGCACTCGCGGCGCTGCTCGTAATCTTTGCGAGCAATAGCGATCATCATTTCCACCAGCATCGAGTTGATCGCTGCCAGCATCCGCCCGGTGAGCTCATCGCCTTCAATGTCCTGCATGCCCTCGTGGCTCGTTGGCAGGTCGAGCGCGACGATGCGCAGCCTGCTTCTGACAATCCTCCACAGGAAGGCGTGAGAGGCGGCCTATCGACTCCACCAACAATACGTCACCTTGCGCGCATCCTTGAGCAGATGCTGCAGCTCAGGCCGGTCTGCGATCGCACCACTGGCATTCTCCAGATACACACTGGCAATGGACCTTGTTGTGATCGCTGGCGAACTGCCGAGCGATTTCAGGACGCGGCCGGTGTCCTGCACTTTGGTCGATGCTCGGAGGTATGCGCGGATGAACATGATTGGTGCCTGTATCAGTTAGGGTGTTCTCCTAATAGTGTTTTGCTTTGGGTGTTACTTATAAAGCGAAAAGGCTGAAAAAGGCGAAATCTGCTCGTATCTGGATAGGCATACGTAAGGTGCTACACGTAACCGGATTAAATGGGACTGAAGTAGTTGGTTTGGAGCGAATCGAGGAGGGTGTTTTTGTTGCAGTAAGTCTGAAGTAGGCAAAGTGATACGGGCAGGTTTTGTAGAGGTGCGCACTACCCCGGAACAGGGTGGTGGTGGTGGTGGTGGTGGTGGTGGTGGTGGTGGTGGTGGTGGTGGTGGTGGTGGTGGTGGTGGTGGTGGTGGTGGTGAGCTCGTCCTCAATCTGAGGAACACCCTCAACTTGAGGAAGTTGGTCGGATTTGAAATCTAGCCAATACCTGAACTCCCATTCAGGTAGGTCAGATGTCGCGACACGATTTACGAATTATGAAAACGTGTCGCGGAAAAGATGCCACGGAGTTTCGTGTGATCTCCGGTAGGCCCATCCATCCAAATCTGGATATTCCACCAATGGTGGAATACCCCTGATCGGTGGGATTTTCGAACCACAGAGAAATCCTAGGCGGTTCGCAGCCAGGACAAAGTAAGGAAATCCCACTTTGGTCCTGATGGCGCAAATCTGCGCCATAGTCACGTTTACCGCCTGCTCCAGCCTGCTGTCAGGTGGTCCCTGCAGTCGATCCTGAGCCATAAACCGCCAAAACACTGCTACACCAGTGGACGAGACTCTATACGCCGAGGTCGCCGTGCGATCAGCTGCGAATTGCGAGTCTTGTGTCTAGACTGGTTTTACCTCCGCCACGCGCTCAAACAAGGAGTTTGCCGCAATGCCAATTAAGGAAAGTGATATCAAAGTACGCCCTAGCTGGGACGGAACATCAATAGACCCAAATGATGCCACTAGAACCAATCTGAACAAAGATAGCAATATGAGCGAGGATGAGCACCGAGCTATCATCTTTAAATCGTTTAGCCTTTTGGACGGGAAGGCTCGACCGGTAGTCTTCGATGATCTCTGGGATGCGTATAGACATCCTGAAAAAGAGATCGAGGTATACATGAAAAAGGGTATTCACCAGCCTTTTACTGATGCGCATATTTTGCTCGAAACCCAGCATAAGGGGGCCGCAGAGTCATCCTCTAAGAAATACCACCTGAACCTCGAGGCTGAAGATATTGTGGATATGATTACTCATTTTAAATGGGTGGGCGTGCAATTTACCCGCGATATGCCTGGCAATTCTAGCTGGCCGCTCGGCAACTTCAGTATGAGAAAGATGAAGGCCCACCCATCTGTTCCCCATCGACGCAATAGTATCGATTCGCCAGACATCGAAGCCCATAGGAAAAGTCTCAAACTAGCCGCTGACCAGGCTATTGCAGCGGCCACAGAAAAAAAGATAACCGATATGTGTTCTGCATTTGAGGCTGAGCATGAAATTCAACCAATTAGAGACTTGATTGATGGAGGTGGAGGTGGTTGGGGTAGTCCGATTTTTAAAGGAGTATCCCGGCCAGGCAGCAGTAAGCCGACCATTCAGTTCAAATACTGCAAGATAACGTACAAATTGAGTGTTTATCCGTAATTTTTAGAAAATATAATTTGCGTAAGTTACGCGATCCGCGCAGCTGTGGTAGCCGTTACCCGCTTTCGTAGTGCGAGGTGAACTCACGGAGGGGACGCAAATGCTTACCCACTGGATTTTCGTAATGTTCATCGGCGGCCAACCGGTCATGACGGAGCAGAAGGCTTCTGAGGCTGACTGCAATAGAACGCTTGTACATCTTGTGCCGGCGGCTCGGGAGCAGGGCAAGGACGCTGTCGGAGCTTGCTATCTGCGCGCAACTGCAGACTAGATCAAATCGTCTCACATCGCGCTATTTCACTATGGGAGCGGGGTGTCGCGGGGCTTTTACCAGGGGAGGGAGATGCACTCAAAACTGAGTGCATCTGGAGAGCGCTTAATAGAATCGCCGTGCCACCTCATAACTGCTGGCGATTTATAAACGCTCTAATGGACTGTTAGTGATTCCAGTCTTTTTCGTACAAATACCCAGACGAATACGCTTCTTTACGCTTTTCTCCCTCTTGCACTGGGTCGGGTAGTGGGTCAAGTTTAACCCAAATGCGGGCTTCTACAGTTCCGTCACTATTTACTGTGTGCCAACCATGATTCATGCTGACAAAAATATCTTTACCAATGTCGCTGGTATCGAAAGTCCCAGAATGGTGTTTTCCAATTCTAAACGGCTGTCCGTTAACTCCGACCCGACCAACCAACTCTCCCAAGACTGCATTCTGATCGTGAAGAATGTAACTTGTTTCTCCAGGTACTTCCATTGGCCAGTAATTGCCAGCACCGCTCCGGCCATCAGCTTGGCAAGTTCTCCCTGCTCTTTCGTTTGTGTTGAAGCACCATGTGCCTGAAACGTCGATGACGAAGCCCTTGGTTGTATATTCGGGTTCGACGGTGCCTATTTTTTGCCAGCCTGCTTTCTGATCTGCCTTGATTATCATTTTTAGCTCCATGAAAACTGTGGAAAGCACTGTTTGGATTTTATGTGAAGGCGGGAATTAAGCGGTGTTATATGGAGGGGGCGTTCCAATCCTTTGGTTGTTATCGAATGCTCGTCATTTCAGAGACTCGCCCTATATGTATAGTGTCGGATGTGGTGGGGGGATAGATTGAATTGGAATAAGCGGTGGCGTTGGTTCGAATGGTTGTTGAGTGGGTATGCTGCATTAAGGATTGATAATCCACTTCGATGGATACTATTTTTTTCCCCTAAAGGCGGGTGACGGTCAAAGGCTCAAGCCGCTTTCAGATACTCCGAGCAGGACCGAAAACCGATCATGTACTGTCTGCGCTCACCTGGCTTGCTGTGAGCCTAAATTTTCGGCGTTGCATCGATCATTCGCGCTGCGCCCGGGTAAGCATTTCTTTTGACTCCTCACTCCTTAGCCGCCTCGTGCGTGACGACCTGCACGTCGTTGCTCTTGCCATAGCGCCAGGGGATGGGTATTCCCACCAACGTGAGGGCATTAGCCTGATGCGCGGAGTTGTGCTCACATCTCGTCCATGCACCTGGTGTGCTCAGATTTGAGCACACCAACGATGGCCCGGCTTTGGATCATCACGCTTTCGGATTTGAAATACAGAAGTGGCAGATTTGAAATCTGTATCCCTGGCAGTTCCAGATACGTCCTTTAAATCTCAGCCTTGGCCTGAGGGTTTTCACCTAGCTGAACTCGAGAATCTTCCGGCTCCTTTTTCGGCTCCTCTTCAGGAACCCCGGAGGTAATCAAGCGTGTTGGAAAATACAAGGACTAGTAATCGATATATGAATCGCTTGCATTTATTATTTTAAGAATAATGCGATGGAGCATTAGTTTTAACAGCTTTGTTATCTCTGATAAGAGAGATATAAAGCGCATCCCTGCGGCTTCTTAATCGATGCGTATGCGTGAGCTTTTGTCTGCGATATGTAGTCTGTGGGGTGCCCTTAAGGTAGGCGTTCAGCCAAGTCACCTTGCGTGATTTCACCAAATATCAACTGATATGCGAGCAGTTTGCTCGGTATCGTTTGCCCGTCGGCTCCCCTTGTCATCGCCAGGCTGGAGCAGCATGATTAAGCTTTAAGGACTGGTAATTCAGCGGGATCTGGCCTTTGAGTGAACTATTGGGTGTACTGGCTGACTTTGTTTTCCAAGCGATTTGCTTCCCTATCGGCTGGCCTTTGATGAAGGCCCTCACCCTAGGGAAGTACCCCGCTAAAGGCTCCTGGTTTTCAGAAAGCCCTTCAGCCCAATGGACATCTGCGATTGGGCTAGCCGTTTTGGTCATCGCGATGATGGCAGCAATGAAGCAGTTCGTGCTTGCTTAGCAAATGGCTAAGCAGGAGGAGAACACGCTTGCATAGTTCGAGCAGGTATCCATTGATGTGGCAGTAACTGGCCGATGTCACTCGCCCGCTGCGTAGGTAGACGAGTCAGAACGTCCTTCAGATAAGCATACGGATCATGCCCGTTCATACGCGCGGACTGGATCAAACTTATTATCGCCGCAGCCCGCTTACCACTGCGCAGCGATCCGGCGAACAACCAGTTGGAACGTCCAAGTGCCCATGGCCGGATTTGGTTCTCTACTTGATTGTTGTCGATGGGCACAGCCCCATCGTCTAGGTAGCGCGTCAGCGCTACTCAGCGTATTAGGCTGTAATCCAAGGCCTTGGCCGTTGCCGATCCGTTGGGCACCAGATCTCTCTGGGCCAACATCCAGGCATGTAGTGTTGCGATTATCGGAGCAACTTTTTCCTGCCGTATTCGCCAGCGATCTTCATCGCTCATGCCCCGTGCCTGGTGTTCAACTTCGTACAAGCCTCCAATCGAGTGCAGTGCCTGTTCGGCCAACTGGCTTTTGTTTCTCCACATGCAGATCGAAAAACTTGCGGCGAGCATGGGCCATGCAGCCAATTTCGATCATGCCTTTCTCGAAACCGGCTTTGTAGCCAGCAAAGTCGTCGCACACCAGCTTGCCGTTCCAGGAGCCGAGGAAGTTACGTGCATGCTCGCCCGCTCGGCTTGGGCTGAAGTCGTAAACCACAGCCTTGAGTGCCGAAAACGGCGTGGTGCTGTAGGCCCAGACATAAGTCCGGTGGGTTTTCTTCTCGCCTGGAGCAAGCATTTGAACCGGGGGCTCGTCCGCGTGGATCACGCCCTCGGCTAGCGCCGCTTCGCGCAGCGCATCGACCAGAGGCTGAAGCTGCACACCGATTTGTCCAACCCGCTGCGCCAGCGTCGAGGGGGCAATCATCAGGTCGGCGCGGCCAAAGATTTTCTCCGGCCGATACAGCGGCAAGTGGTCAGCGAACTTCGCCACCATCACATGAGCCAGCAGGCCTGCGGTCGGGATGCCTTTGTCGATCAGTTGGGCCGGTACCGGTGCCTGGATCAGTGTTTCGCACTGGCGGCAGGCCCATTTCCCATGCACATGCTGTTCGACGGTGAACTAGCCGGGTGTGTAATCGAGCTTCTCGCTGACATCTTCGCCGATGCGCTGAAGTTGGCATCCGCAGGCGCACTGGGTATTTTCCGGTTCGTGACGGATAACGACGCGTGGAACTGCGCTGGCAGCGGCGCACGCTTGGGCTTCTGACTTGGCTCGGCCGGTGTAGCTGGCGGATTGACCGCCTTCAATTCGGCTTCGATAACTGCGATGTCAGTTTCAAGCAAGTCATCGAGCAAGCTGCCTTGGTCAGGACTTAGCTGCTCGCTGCGTTTGGCAAACTTGTGCCTCTTGAGGATGGCGATCTCATGAGCGAGTTGCTCGTTGACCGTTTCAAGGCGGTGGATTTTCTGGCCCATCGAGTCGACTGGGGACAGCACTGCAAGGCCTGTTCGGTCAAGGCGCGCAGCTGTTCCGGTGTCATCTGGTCGAGGTTGGGCGAGGAAGTCATGCCGTTGATTGTGCCAGAGCAGGCCGCCAGCGGCGATAAACCGATAGGCTAATGGCAGGCGCTATAGCCGTGTGATCGAACCACTCCCGCCCACCCTCTGCCAAGGCAAACCAACACCAAGACTTGAAGTTGTTCGTTATCGAGTTCGACTTCCGATCCGCGATGGATGCCAGGCCAATGAAACTTACCTTGGTTTAATCGTCGCGCTGCAAGCCAGATGCCCACACCGTCATGCATGAGAACTTTCATCCGGTTGGCGCGGCGATTGGCGAAGAGATAAGCACAGTGCGGTTTCGCCGCACCGAACACGGCAACCACTCTGGCCTGGGGGGGCTCGGTACCGGCACGCATATCCATGGGGCTCGATGATGAGCCAAATGGCGTCGATGCGGATCACTGGGCAAGCTCACGGATAAAACGCGTGCACCCATCGGGATCTGAGGATGGCCACTTCGCAGTGAGCTTTTTCTGCCCGAAAGGAACCTCGATGCTGACAGAGATTTGTTGATCGGGCGGTATTCGGGGCTCTAGTTTCATCGGAACGAAAGCGGGCAACACCGGCGCCTGACGATCACGATAAGCAGGTATCCATTTACGAACGAGGTTGGCATTGATGCCGTGGTGCAAGGCTGCGCTGGCGATCGAGACTCCAGGTTGCAAGCATTCCTGGACGGCTTGAGCGTTAAAGGGTTTGGGATAAGAGGTTCGTTGGCGCATGGCAATCCTGACAATAAGGGTGATGGTGTCTACGTATTTTTAAGTGGAGAACATCGCCCTTGTCGCAGGGATCGGGTAGGTGACTTCGCTGGACGGTTACCCCTTAAGGTCTCTTCTATATAGAAGAGTGGTATTGCGCTTCTTTTTAGGGGGGGGGGGCGGTTTTCCGGTTATCTGCAAGTTCTTGATAGAAAAGCAAAATCAGTGCTTGACGGCAGATTCTGGAAGTCTATAATTCGCCCCACTTCCGGCGCAGTCGAAACGGAAAACTCCTTGGTAAACAAAGAGTTACGCAGGTTTCGACAGCGAGTTGCTTCAGTTAATCGAAGCCCAGAAGGAGTCGGTCAGGCAGTGTGTTGTCGCCTAATTGACGATTCGATCTTCTCGGTCGAAAGCGGTAGAAAAGAGGTGTTGACAGCAGCGAGTAACGCTGTAGAATTCGCCTCCCGCTAACGAGAGATCGAAAGCGCAAGTGGTTGAAGTTGCAGAGGAAACTTTGAAAACTTCTGAAAATAACCACTTGA